>JAWLFE010000072.1:0-13426 GCA_041685735.1 Nitriliruptoraceae bacterium | reverse complement strand
AGTTCAGGGAGATGCTCGCCGACTACCGCGGTCTCACCGACGACCCGGGGGAGATCATCGTCCCCGACGTCCCGGATCAGGCGTACCGCGATGCCTGCGACGAACCTGCGTCGCGGTTGCGGAACCCGGCCGTGAAACCGATGGTGGCCCACCGTGCGGCGTGTCCCACAACGGCACCCGTTCCTGCCGGAGACGCCATGCCCGGGCTGGATGTCTAGTCGAGCAGATCCTTCATCTTGCGCTGGATGAGGTGGGTCGCCCGTCGTGGGGCGAGGCGCGTGAACAGGTTCATCAGGCGGGAGTCGCGTCCCACGAAGATGTGGAGCCTGTCCGCCTCGATGCCGTCCACGATGATCGTGGCTGCATCCTCGGCTGAGGTCGTCGGGAAGCTCGATCCATCCTCGGATGCAGCCGAGCCGGGGCTCGCGACCCCAGAGTTGGTCGTGATGTCGGTTCTGACAGCCCCGGGGAACACCACCGAAACCCCGACGCGGGTCTCGCGCAGTTCCGCGTACAGCCCTTCGGTCAGCAGCCGGACAGCGGCCTTCGTCGCACCGTAGATCGTCTGGCCGGGGACAGGCAGGAAGCCGCCCATGCTCGACACATTGGCCACATGCCCGACCGGGCGCTGGAGCAACTGCGGCAGGAAGGCCTTGACCGTGTGGATCGTCCCGTAGAGGTTGACGTTGATCACCCGCTCGATGGCGCCGTGGTCCAGGTCGGCCAGGCGGACGAACGGCTGGATGATGCCGGCCACGTTGATCAGACCGTCGACGGCGCCAAGTGCGTCGCTCACCATCGACGGGAGGGCCTCGACGGCTTCCCGGTCGGTGATGTCGACGACGAAGGTGGCGATCCGGTCGCCGGCGTCAGCCAGCTGCACGGTCTCGTCCAGGCTGGCCTTGCGGATATCGACCGCAGCGACCCGCGCACCTCGCCCTAGCAACTCCAGCACCACCTGCCGTCCGATGCCGTTGCCACCACCGATGACGACGATGACCTTGTTCGTGACCTTCATGTGGGCTCCTCCTGCCAGGACAGTCCGCGACCGATCAGGCGTAGCGCTCGGCTGGCCGCGGAGCGGGCGCTGATCGCATCCGGTTGGGTGACGATCACGCCGTAGATCATGCGGTGCGCCAGGGCGAGGTCCTCCACCGTCAGCGCGGCATCCACCTCTGCAGCAGCCTGCGCCCGGGCCAACGGTCCCTCGAGGATGCGCAGGAGCCGGTCCCCGTAGGAGGGGTCGGCCAACTCGCGTCGGGCTTCGACCGCCAGTTCCACGAACGCCGTGGATCCGAGCGTGAGCTCGATCAGGTGTCGCCACAGGCGCAGGAAGGCCCCGGGACCCGTGTCCTCTTCCGCGATGCGCTCGAGTTCCGCGTAGTTGTCCTCGAAGATCGCGAATGCCAGGTCGAGCCGGGTCGGGAAGTGCCGGTACAGGCTGCCCTGTCCGACGCCGGCATCCCGGGCGATCGCGTTCAGCGGGACCCGGTAGCCACGCTCGGCGAACAGGCGCCGCGCAGAATCCAGCAGGGCGCGCCGGTTGTCGGCCGCGGCGGCGGGGCCCCGGTTGGTTGCACGGACGGTGGCAGGCATGCTTCAGTGTAGCTAACCGGACGATCCTGTCCGGTTAGCGATGGTTGAAGGGCGAGGCGGATGGCTGCGTGGGACCGGACGGTGGACGTGCTGGTGGCCGGCACGGGAGGTGCGGGCCTGGCGACGGCGATGAGCGCCGGTGACGCGGGGCTCAAGGTCCTGGTCGTGGAGAGCACGGACCGGTGGGGCGGCAGCACCTCGATGTCCGGCGGGGGCATGTGGTTGCCCAACAACCCGCTGATGCTCCGAGATGCTGCCGGCGACAGTCGTGAGGAGGCGCTGACCTACCTCGAGGAGACCGTCGGCGACGAGGGTCAGGCGAGCTCCCGCGAACGCAAGGAGGCCTTCGTCGACTCGATCGGCGCCTTCGTGACGCTGGCTGAGCGGCTCGGCGTGGGGTTCTCCCGCGCCAGTGACTACCCGGACTACTACCCGGAACTGCCGGGCGGGAAGATCGGTCGGGCCATCGAGGTCGAGCCCTTCGACCGCAACCGCATCGGGCCGTGGTGGGACTCCGCCCGTGCTGCGGTGGATGGTGTGCCGCTGCCGGCCAAGACCGACGACTTCTGGCTGCTGTCGCGGGCCTGGTCGTCACCGGCCGGGTTCGTCCGTGGAGCCCGGTTCGTGGGGCGGACGTTGGGCGGCGCTCTCCGCGGCCAGAAGCTGGTGGGCATGGGTGGGGCCATGACCGCCTCGTTCCTGGAGGTCGTGCTGGCCCAGGACAGCGAGCTGTGGCTGTCCTCCCCGGTCACCGAGTTGGTCGTCGAGGACGGCGAGGTGCTCGGTGCGGTCATCGAGTGTCCGACGGGCGAGGTCCGTGTCCGCGTGGAGCGCGGGGTGGTCCTGGCCGCTGGCGGGTTCGCGCATCGCACCGAGTGGCGCAAGCAGCACCATGGCGTCGATGGCGACTCCTCGGCGAGCAGGGGCGACCTCGGCTCCGCGATCGAGCTCGGCCAGCGGGCCGGTGCCGATGTGGCACTCATGGACGACGCCTGGTGGGGTGCCTCCATCCCTGCCCCGTCACCGGATGCGAAGCCGTCGTTCCTCGTTGGTGAGCGGTCCTTCCCGTTCTCCATCATGGTGGATGCCCGGGGGGACCGGTTCGCCAACGAGTCCGCCTCGTACGTCGACCTCGGCCACTGGATGCTCGAGCACCGGCAGCGGGTGGACGGGCCGTTCTGGATGATCTCCGACGCTCGGCACACCCGCCGCTACCTGCGCAGCTTCGCGATCGAGCCGGGCGCGGTCTCGGCGTTGCGGGCTGCGGGCCTGCTCCACTCCGCCGACACCGTTCGGGAGCTCGCGGAGCTGATCGGGATCGAGCCGGACCGGCTGATCACCACGATCCGACGCTTCAACGGCTTCGCTCGTACCGGCGTCGACCAGGACCACGGCAGGGGCAACTCGGCCTACGACCGCTACTACGGTGACCCGCTCGTGCGCCCCAACCCGAACCTCGGCCCGTTGACCCGGGGCCCGTTCACCGCGGTGCGGCTGGTCCCCGGCGACCTCGGCACCAAGGGCGGGCTCCTCACCGACGCGGATGCACGGGTCGTGGACGGGGACGGCCGCCCGATCTCTGGGCTGTACGCCTCCGGCAACACCAGTGCCTCGGTCATGGGACGGACCTACCCTGGTCCTGGGTCGACGCTCGGGCCAGCCGTCGTCTTCGGCTACCGAGCCGCGCAGCACCTGGCCAACCAGCGTGGCTGACGACAACCCGCACCCGGGGTCATTCGGCCCTTGCCAGCGAGCTGTGCGGGAATAGGGTCCCGTATCGGAACCGATCCACCGCAGGGTGGCCGGTGAGCGACGGTGACGGCGACCAGGCCGGACGAAGGGAACCGAGTGAACGCCGACATGTTCAACCAGATGGCCAACGGTCGGGGCTTCATCGCCGCACTCGACCAGAGTGGCGGCTCGACACCGAAAGCGCTCGCGCAGTACGGGATCCCGGAGAGCGCGTACGACACGGACGAGCAGATGTTCGACCTCGTGCACGAGATGCGGACACGGATCATGACCAGTCCCGGCTTCGCGGGGGACCGGATCATCGGGGCGATCCTGTTCGAAGGCACGATGGATCGCGACATCGAGGGGGTCCCGGCTCCGGAGTACCTCTGGGCGATCAAGCAGGTCGTGCCGTTCGTCAAGGTCGACAAGGGCCTCGCGGACCCGACCGATGGTGTGCAGTTGATGAAGCCGATGGGGGAGCTGGACCACCTGCTGGAACGTGCTCGCTCGAAGGGCGTGTTCGGGACCAAGATGCGCTCGGTCATCACCGTGGCGGATCCTGCGGGAGTCGCCGCGATCGTCGAACAGCAGTTCGAGGTCGGTCGCCAGATCCTGAAGGCGGGACTCGTCCCCATCCTCGAGCCCGAGGTCGACATCACGAGCCCGAGCAAGGAGGAGGCAGAAGGGCTCCTGCGCGACGGGCTGCTCGCCGGTCTCGAGCAGCTACCGGACGATCAGCAGATCATGTTGAAGCTGTCGATCCCCTCCATCGATGGCTTCTACACCGACCTCATCGATCACCCGGCCGTGCTCCGCGTCGTCGCCCTGTCCGGCGGCTACGCGCGGGAGGAGGCCAACGATCGCCTGAGCCGCAATCCGGGTCTGATCGCCAGCTTCTCCCGGGCGCTCGTGCAGGACCTCTCCGCTGAACAGTCGGACGACGAGTTCGACGCTGCGCTGGCGACGGCCATCGACAGCATCTACCAGGCGTCGATCACCTGAGTTCGGTGTCCGGGCTCACGCCTCCGCGACGTCGGTGATCGCCTGACCGAGGACCTCGACCAACCGGTCGACCTCCTCGGCGGTGATCACCAGGGGCGGCGCGAGCCGGACGGTGGTCTGGTGGGTGTCCTTCGCGAGGACACCCAACTCCATCATCCGCTCGCAGACCGCTCGTGCGTGCAGGTCCGAAGCCAGATCGACGCCGGCCCACAGTCCGACGCACCGCACGGCTCGCACGGCCGTGGTCGGTAGGTCGCGCAGAGCGCGGTCCAGTCGCACGCCGAGCTCCCGGCTGCGCTGCTGGAACTCGCCGGTCTCCAGCAGTTCGATCACGGCCCGACCGACGGCGCACGCCAGGGGGTTCCCACCGAAGGTGCTGCCGTGCGACCCGGGGGTGAACACGTCCATCACCGCGCGGTCCGCCGTGATCGCCGAGATCGGAACGACACCACCACCCAGGGCCTTGCCGAGCACGAAGACGTCCGGACGGACCCCCTCGAGGTCGCAGGCGAACGTCGTGCCGGTCCGCCCGAGCCCTGACTGGATCTCATCGGCGATGAACAGCACGTCGTGCTCACGGGTGATGCGCCGCACCTCGGTGAGGTAGCCGGGTGGCGGCAGGATGATCCCGGCCTCGCCTTGGATCGGCTCGACCAGCACCGCTGCGGTGGTCTCGTCGATCGCGGCTTCCAGGGCGGCCGCATCGCCGAACGGCACGACCCGGAACCCGGGGGAGAAGGGCCCGAACCCCGCGCGTGCGTCCGGATCCGTGGAGAAGCTCACGATGGTGGTGGTGCGGCCGTGGAAGTTGTCGGCGGCCACGATGATCGTGGCCGAGTCGGGCGCGATGCCCTTGACCTGGTGGCCCCACCGCCGCGCCAGCTTGATGGCGGTCTCCACCGCCTCCGCGCCGGTGTTCATCGGCAGGACCGCGTCCATGTCGGTCAGGCGCGCCAGGTCGTCGCAGAAGGGCCCGAGCTGGTCGTGGTGGAACGCGCGGCTCGTCAGGGTCACCCGCTGCAGTTGGCTCGCGGCCGCAGAGATGAGCGCCGGGTGGCGGTGTCCGAAGTTGAGCGCGGAATAGCCCGCGAGCGCATCGAGGTAGCGACGGCCGTCGACATCGGTGACCCAGGCTCCCTCTGCCTCGGCGATGATGACCGGCAGTGGGTGGTAGTTGTGCGCGGCGTGCCGCTCCAGGGTCGCGATGCGTGCGGCTGACGGGGTCTGTGTGTCCGTGGTCATGCGGCGACCTCCTGCAGCGGGCCGGTCGGTGCAGGCCGGCGCGCCAGTGTGCAGTATCCGGGGCCGTCACCGGCTCTCCGGCGTTCGGAGTGGTCGACGGGGCCCGGGATGGCGGGTGTGCACCGTACGCTGCACGCGGACATGCGTACAGGCGCGAACGTTGCGCGAAGGGAGGCGATCCGTTGCGTTTGGATGACATCGACCATCGCATCGTTGCGCATCTGGCCCGTGACGGCCGCAGTAGTTTCCGGACGATCGGTGCGTCGGTCGGGTTGTCGGCCCCGGCGGTGAAGCGCCGCGTGGACCGCCTGGTGGATGCGGGCGTCATCGAGGGCTTCGCCGCCGTCGTCGATCCGCGCCGGCTGGGCTGGACCACCGAGGCGTTCATCGAACTGTTCTGCGAGGGACGCACCCCGCCGGCCGTGATCCGCACGACCCTCGCCCGCTACCTCGAGGTCGTCGGTGCCTACACGATCACCGGTGATCCGGACGCGCTGGTCCACGTGCGCGCGGCCGACACCGCCCATCTCGAAGCCACCCTCGAGCGGATCCGCAGTGAACCGTTCATCGTGCGCACACGGTCCGTCATCGTGCTCTCGCGTCTGCTCGAGCGACAGGTTCCCACACAGCGCGATCCGGGGGCGCCCTGACGACCGAGTTGCTCGGCGAGGGGGAGCTCGCGCATGTCAACGTGCCCGTCGGGTTCCGGGTGGCCCTGGACGCCGTCACGCCGGGGGACCCGCCGCCCACCGGTGGGGTCCGGTGTCCTCGGTCCGCGACGGGATGATCGCGCTCGGTCAACGCGCGCTGCAGCGGTGGGTCCGCCCGCTGATCATGTCGAGCATCGTGCGCGACGACCACCCGGAGCTGCTCAAGCTGCCAGCGTCCGAGCCAGGTACTGCGAGACCCTGGAGGGCCGCCTCGGGACCGGCCGCGGTCTGGAGGCGTTCGCGGCGGGGATGTTCTCGATCCTGGGCCCCGAGGGTGTGCTGTCGACCGAGACCCTGGCCGCGCTCCCCGTCGGCGGCCACTCGCCGGGTCATCCACAGCCCAGGGATCCCGCGACGGACCACCGGGGTGGCGTCTGTCAGACTGGGCCCCATGCGATCCTCCCGCCAGCACCGCTCTGATGGTCCCGGCTCCGCGTCGATCGAGGCGCTGGTCCGGGCCGCCGTGGCGCGTTTCGACGTGGATCCGGATGCGTTCGACGCGGCCTGTGTCGACCTGGGCGCCCGGCCCGATGACACGCTGGCGGTCGCCGACCGCATGCTCTCGGAGCTGTTGGCGGACCTGTTCGGCCGCGGGTGGGCGCCAGCCGACCTGCTGCACGTCCTGGGGCGACGGCTCCGAGCGGGGGCCGCGACCATCGGTGCCGAACGGATCGTGGCGGATGCCGAAGCCCGTGTCGCCCGCGGGCAGGCCCTGCATCCGACATGGCGAGCACAGATCGAGCGTCTCCGGTCCGAGCGGGTGCGGCCGGCACCCCCGGCCGACACCGAGCGGATCCGAGCGCTCCTGGAGGTGCTGGGGGTCGGCAGCCGGTTGCCGGACATCCCGGTGACCGTGCCGCCGCCGGGCGACCCCCGCAGCGGGTTCGGTCGAGGTGTCCGGCTCGACGAACGGATGTTGGAACGCGTCCGTGCCCTGCTGGCGAAGGCGGAGTCCACCCCGTTCGACGAGGAGGCCGAAGCCCTGACCGCGAAGGCGCAGCAGCTCATCGCGCGGCATGCGATCGACGAGGCGTTGCTCGACCGCAGCGAGGATGTCGGCGAGCCGTCGGTCCGCCGGATACCGGTCGACGCGCCCTACGCGTCCGCCAAGGCCTACCTGATCGCCGAGGTGGCCCGGGCGAACCGCTGCCGCGTGGTCCACACCCCGGACCTCGGGTGGGTCACCGTGTTCGGGTACGACCATGATCTGGCGGCCGTCGAGCTGCTGTCCACCTCGTTGCTGGCCCAGGCCACCGCGGCGATGGCGCGGCAGGGGGCGCGACGCGACACGGCGGGGCGCTCGCGTACCCGATCGTTCCGGCGCGCCTTCCTGCTGGGCTTCGGTCACCGGATCGGTGAGCGTCTGCGGCGGGCCGCCGAGCAGGAGGTCGCGGCGACCCGGGCGGACGACGACCGTCTGGTGCCGATCCTGGCGGCGCGTGCGGACCGTCTGGTCGCCGCCCAGCAGCGGGCGTTCCCCGTCGTCCGTCGCCAGGCGACGTCGGTGAGCCATCCATCGGGCTGGTCCGAAGGTCGCGCGGCGGCCGAACAGGCACGGCTCGACGTCACGGCACCTCGGCTCCCGGGTGGGTGATGCCTCGCCGTGGGGCGCGGGTGGCGGGTCACGGGCGCCGGTTGTGGATCACGGGCACAGGGTCCCATGCCACCACGGACCTCTTGCTCTGCCTCTCGCCCGCGTGGGTCCGTAGTTTCGAGCAGGAACAGGAGGCAGCCACGTGGCCCGCAGCGTTCGAACCTTTCTCCCCGTCGTCGGTGAACCGGCGTCCCTGACCCGCGCGTTCGAGGGTGACCCCGCGCGCTGGCTGCCGGCCAGTCGACGAACGGGGCCTGACCAGTACATCCTCACGCTCCGGGCCGGCGCCATGAACCAGCACGTGGCTGCCACCATCGGCTCACCGTGGCGATCGGGCGCGACCCGGTGGCGCAGCCTGAGTTGGGAACCGACCGCGGTGGACCGGAGTGCTCGCGCGATGGACCGCCTGCTGCCGTCCCTGGACGGTGAACTCGGTCTCAACATCGAAGCGCACGACCGTGTGACGTTGATCTTCGACGGGCGGTACCAACCGCCCGGTGGTGCGGTCGGCACCGCGGTCGACGTCGTCGCGCTCAACCGGGTCGCGGACGCCACGATCCAACGCCTGGTCAGCGACATCACCGCCAGGCTGTCGGCCGAGGCGACCCTGCTCGGAGACTTACCCCACCGGAACGCGCCACGTGACCACGGTCCCGCGTCCGTCCGCGCGTGAGGACGTGCTGAACGTGCCGCTGAGGTCGACCGCCCGCCGGTGGAGGTTCTCGAGCCCCCGTCCGCCGCTCGGGTCTGGGGGGATGCCCGTCCCATCGTCGCTGATCGCCAGGGTCACGTGCTGGTGATCCACGGACAGGCGCAGGCCCACCTCGGATGCCTGTGCGTGTTTCGCGACGTTGGTGAGCGCCTCCCGAACCACGTGAAGCAGGTGCTCGGCGACCGGCGGCGGCACCATCGTGTCGAGCGCCCCATCGAAGCCGACGCGGGGCGGTGCTGGCAGGATCGGGGTCAGCTCCGACACCAGGTCGAGGACCTCTGAACGCACCGAGGTGGCTCCCGCCTCGGATCGCTGGAGGGAGAAGATCGTGGAGCGGATCTCCTTGACGGTCGCATCGATGTCGTCCACCGCCTGTTCCAGGCGCGTGACGACCTCCGGTTGGTCCTCCGCCCGCCGGATGGTCGCCTGCAGCGACAGCCCGGTGGCGAACAACCTCTGGATGACGGTGTCGTGCAGATCGCGGCCGATCCGCTCGCGGTCCTCGACGAGCGACAGGCGATGGAGCTGTTCCTGCGCCCGTTCGTAGGTCCACAGCAGACTGCACTGGGCGGCGAAGCTGGCCACCTGGTGCTCCTCGGCCCGGGTGAAGGGACGATCCCGTCCGACGCCGAGCGCGGCGATCACCTCGCCCCGCTCCATGATCGGGGCCCAGAGTGACGCCTTGCCGAACAGCGGGCCGGCATCGGCGCGGATCGGGCTCCCGGTCGTCAGCGTCGACCAGACGGGACCGTCGAGGTTCGCCACGAAGCCGACGCCGGGCCCGTCACCCCGGGTGGCCAGGACCCAGAGTCCGTCGGCATCCGGTCCGACGAGGCAGCCACCGCTCCCGTCACTGAGGTCGGTACCGAGCTCAACGATCAGTTCGCGCAGTTGGTCGGCCGGTGTGGCCGCGAGTGCGGCAGTGGACAGCTTGAGCACCGCATCGCGCCAGGCGTCGCGGAGTTGGAGTTCGTCGTAGAGCCGCGCGTTCTCGATGGCCGCGCCGGCGACCGCTGCCAGGCCGACGACCAGGTCCTCATCGCTCTGGCTGAACGCATCCGCACCGATCTTCTCGGTCAGGTAGAGGTTGCCGAACGCCTCACCGCGCACCAGGATCGGGGTGCCGAGGAAGCTGCCCATCGGCGGATGGTTCGGCGGGAACCCGTACGAGGCCGGGTGATCGTGGAGATCCGTGAGACGCAGGGGCTGTGGATCGTCGATCAGCACCCCGAGGATCCCACGTCCCTCGGGTAGATGGCCGATGCGGCGGGCGGTCGCATCGTCGATGCCCTGGTGCACGAAGTTCGACAGCAGTTCGCCGTCCGGCGAGATCACCCCGAGCGCGCCGTACCGGGCATCGACCAGGGAGACCGCTGCCTCGGTGATGCGCTGCAGGATCGTGTCGAGGTCGAGGTCGCCGGTGACCAGCAGGACCGAATCGAGGAGCCGACTCACGCGCGGTTCGCTCTTCACGGTGGTCCCTGCACGACGGGTGGCGCTCGGGAGTCTAGCCTCACGGTACCGCCGACCCCGAAGGGTGCCGACATGGCCATCCGCGTCTTCCTGCTCGACGACCACGAGGTCGTCCGTCGCGGGCTCAAGGAGCTGATCGACGGTGAGGACGACCTCGACGTCGTCGGCGAAGCCGGTTCCGCCGGCATGGCGCTGGCCGGGATCGCGAAGCTGGCCCCGGACGTCGCCGTGTTGGACGTGCGCCTGCCCGATGGCAACGGGGTCGAGGTCTGTCGCGAGGTCCGGGCCCGTGATCCCAAGATCGCGGTGCTGATGCTCACCTCCTTCAGCGATGACGAGGCATTGTTCGACGCGATCATGGCCGGCGCGGCCGGCTACATCCTCAAGGACATCCGTGGCACGGATCTGATCAGCGCGATCCGGAGCGTCGCCGCCGGGAACTCACTGCTGGATCCGTCGGTCACCGGCCGGGTCCTGGAACGCCTGCGCAAGGGCGACGAGGAGGACCCGCGGCTGGCGTCACTCTCCGAGCAGGAGCGCCGCATCCTCGAACTGATCGCCGAGGGGTTGACCAACCGGCAGATCGCCGAGCGCATGCATCTGGCGGAGAAGACCGTCAAGAACTACGTGTCGAACCTGCTGGCGAAGCTCGGGATGCACCGGCGCACGGAGGCGGCGGTGTTCTACACCCAGCTCGATCACGACGACGAAGAGGACGAGCGCTGACCGGGCCACCCACGAAGGTGTGAAGGTCCCGCCAGATGGGGCCGAGCGACCCTGCCCGGTCGTGGTGGATCCGGTCCATCCTCGAGGGACCCGACGAGGACGGAACCAACATGGCTGCCAACGAACCCTCCGCGCCGACCGACCGTCACGGACTGGAGGTCCTGTCGCTGGCGCAGTGCCTGACCCTGCTCCGTAGCCGATCGCTCGGC
This sequence comes from Nitriliruptoraceae bacterium, assembly GCA_041685735.1. Taxonomy (GTDB): domain Bacteria; phylum Actinomycetota; class Nitriliruptoria; order Nitriliruptorales; family Nitriliruptoraceae; genus CSSed11-175R1. The sequence goes on along the minus strand of JAWLFE010000072.1, from coordinate 2,428 downwards.
CGCCTTGCCTACATCGATGCGGGCCAACCGAGCATCGTGCCGGTCAATCACCTGGTCGAGGGCAACGGGGTCATCCTCCGCAGCCTGAGTGGCGCGAAGCTCGATGCTGCGGTGGTGGGCCAACCGGTCGCCTTCCAGCTCGACGACCACGACCCGGCGCGGGGAACCGGGTGGAGCGTGCTGATCCGGGGACGGGCAACGCTGCTCGACGACCCGACGGAGATCGCCCGGTTCGCCGACGAACTCGAGAGCTGGGCGATCGACGACCCCACCGACGCGACGTGGATCCGCATCGTGTCCGACGAGGTCTCGGGACGTCGGTTGGTGCGCGACGCCTGACCGCAGGACCCGGGTCCCACGGCATAGGGCCGCTCGTCCCATCAGGTCGGGACCGAGCGCTCTGCCTGCCTGCGCGTGGTCGGGCTTGGATGCTCGACACCGGGCCGAACGGCGCCCACCACCAGCCGAACCGACGTGAGAGAGGACCGACACAGATGGAGATGACCGAGGAACGGACGATGGGCGCGATCGCGACCGCCGTGATCGCGGCGGTCGCACTGGTGCTGTCCGGGGGCGCCCTGATCGTCGCCGCGAACGCGTCCAGCGCGTCGGGAGCGCCCGCGCCGGCCCCGTCAGCTGCGGCCGATGCCCCGTCGGCGGTGTCCGTCGAGCTGAGCGAGTTCGCCTTCACCCCCAGCGACATCGAGGTGGCGGCTGGCGGGACGCTGGAGCTCACCAACCGCGGCACGGCGGAGCACGACCTCGAGGTCATCGGGGCGGGGATCGGGTCGCCGATGCTCGCGGCCGGTGAGAGCGTCGAGCTCGACCTCGGCGATCTGGCACCTGGCGTCTACGAGATCCACTGCAGTGTTCCCGGCCACGCGAGTGCCGGGATGATCGGCTCGCTCACGGTGGTGGGTGATGGCGGCGGAGCAGCCGCGAACGGCGAGACCGTCGCCGATGCGGATGACGACGGGGCACACGGTGAGGACACCGACTGGGCGTCGTTGGACGCGGCCATGACCGAGACCATCCTGGAGTACCCCGCGGAGACGGAAGGGTTGGGCAACCAGCCCCTGGATCCCGAAGAGGTCCTGGACGACGGGACGAAGGTCTTCCGCCTCGTGGCCGAGCGGTTCGAATGGGAACTGGAGCCCGGCAACTTCGTCGACGGGTGGGGCTACAACGGCCAGATCCCCGGTCCGCTGATCCAGGTCGACGTCGGCGACAGCGTGCAGGTGATCGTGGAGAACGAGCTGCCCATGGGAACCGACGTCCACTGGCACGGGGTACGCGTCCCCAACGACCAGGACGGGGTCGCGCCCATCACGCAGGACCTGATCATGCCGGGCGAGAGCTTCACCTACGAGTTCGTCGCCGACGAGCCGGCCATCGGGATGTACCACCCGCACCACCACGGGCAGATGAAGCTGCCGAACGGCATGTTCGGCGCCTTCATCATCGGCGAGACGGGCGCGGACCTGCCGCTGCCGTCCGGCACGATCGGTGGCAAGGAGGTCCCGGACGACATCGACATCGTCCAGGAGGTCCCCATGATCCTGAACGATGCCGGGTCGATCGGGCTGTCGCTCAACGGCAAGTCGTTCCCGGCGACCGAGCCGATCGTGGTGGACGAGGGCGACTGGTTCGTCATCCACTACTACAACGAAGGGCACGGCATCCACCCGATGCACCTCCACCAGATGCCGCAGCTGGTGTTCGCAAAGGACGGGTTCCCACTCGATGCGCCGCAATGGGAGGACACGGTCAACGTGGCGCCCGGTGAGCGCTACAGCGTCCTGGTCCAGGCGACGGACCCCGGGGTCTGGGTCCTGCACTGCCACATCCTGACCCACGCCGAGCGTGAGACCGGGATGTTCGGGATGGTCACCGCCGTGATCGTGCAGTAGCCGTCCCGGCACGCCGCCGATCGTCGCGGGCACGGCACGCGGTGCGGGTGGCCGGCTCCTCGGAGCCGGCCACCCGCGTATTCGCGTTCGGGTGATGTTGAGCCCTACGCTCAGGGTCATGCGACTCGAACTTGGCCGGCGGGCCGACTACGCCATCCGCGCGACGCTCGACCTGGCTCGAGCCGCTGAGAGCGGCGGGCGCCGCAAGGCCCGCGCGATCGCCGATGAGATGTCGATCCCTGTGAGCTACGTCCCCCAGATCCTGGCGGAGCTGGTCCGGGCGGGCATCGCCCGGTCGGTGGCGGGGCCTGACGGCGGCTATGTCCTGGCACAGCCGCCGGCGCAGATCACGATGCTGCAGGTCCTGCGCGCGGTCGACGGGGAGCCGACCTCGACGGCTTGTGTCCTGCGCGGTGGTCCCTGCCGGTGGGAGGAAGCCTGTGCCGTCCACGAACCGTGGATGCAGGCGCAGGGGGCCCTGCTCGACTCCCTCGAGCAGACGAACTTCGCCGATCTGG
>JAWLFE010000022.1:0-46572 GCA_041685735.1 Nitriliruptoraceae bacterium | reverse complement strand
TGCCGAGGAACGACGTCGACAGCGTGAGGTCATCGAGGACGGGGCCCCGCGTGAGGGTGTCGACATCATCCGTCGGGTGGAGTCGGCGGTCATCGTCGGTGTCCAGCTTCCCGGCCGGACCACCGCCGACGTCGAGGCGTCGCTCGATGAGCTCACCAGCCTGCTGGACACGGCGGGTGCCGAGGTCGTCGATCGGGTGATCCAACGGCGTGACGCACCCGACACGGCCACCTACCTCGGTCGCGGCAAGGTCGATGAACTCCGGGACCTCGTCGCCGCGCACGGCGCCGATGCGGTGGTGTTCGACGATGACCTCGCACCGGCCCAACAGCGCACGCTGGAGGAGATCATCCGGCAGAAGGTCCTCGATCGGACGATCGTGATCCTCGACATCTTCGCCCAACACGCCACGTCCAGGGAGGGCAAGGCGCAGGTCGAACTCGCGCAGCTCACCTACCTGCTCCCGCGCCTGCGGGGCTGGGGGACCGCGCTGTCACGCCAGGCGGGTGGACGGGTCGCCGGTGGTGCGGGTATCGGTGGTCGCGGCCCCGGGGAGACCCAGTTGGAGGTCGATCGTCGCCGCATCATGCGGCGGGTCGCGAAGCTGCGCCGTGACCTCAAGGAGTTCGCCCGGATCCGACGCACGAAGTCGGCGGAACGCGACCGCAAGAGCGTCCAGACGGTCGCGCTGGTCGGCTACACCAATGCCGGGAAGTCCTCGTTGTTGAACCGACTGACCGGCTCGGACGTGCTCGTCGAGGACAAGCTGTTCGCGACCCTGGACGCGACCGTCCGACGGCTCCCACTCCCGGATGGCCGGCGCGTGGTGATGACCGACACGGTCGGCTTCGTCCGCAAGCTGCCGCACGGGTTGGTGGAGGCCTTCACCTCTACGCTCGAACAATCGGCCGAAGCCGACCTGCTCCTGCACGTGGTCGACGCGGCCCACCCCGACGCAGAAGCGCAGATCGCGGCGGTGCAGGAGGTGCTCGAGGAGATCGGCGCCGACGACGTGCCCCAGCAACTGGTGTTCAACAAGACGGATCGGATCGATCCCGTCGCGTTGGAGGCGCTGGTACGCCGGGTGGAGGGTGGTCTCGACGTCGACGTCGTGCGCGTGTCGGCCCAGACCGGCGACGGCGTCGACGCGCTGATCGAACGCATCGGTGAGCGGCTTCCGGTCGATCGCTACCAGGTCGAGGCACACATCCCCTACGCCCGTCAGGACCTCGTCGCCATGGCGCACCGTCGGGGTCAGGTCCTCGACGAGGAACACGATGAGACCGGTACCCGGTTGGTGGCGGAACTCGACGAGGACGTCGTGCTCGAGATGCGTGACTACCTGCGCGACGACCCGTTCGCCGAGCCGCCGGAACCGTGGGAGCGCGTCAACCACTGAAGCCAACCGCCAGATGTGCCGATGGTCCGGTATGGACATCCGATGGGCGTTGCGCGGGGCATGGGCGGCTGCAGAGAGCCGACCATGAGCGCTCACACCTCCTATCGGAGGCTGGCCGCGCTCGCCCATGCCGGGCGCCGGCTCGCGGGCGCGTCGTCGCGGGACGACGCCATCGAGACCGTCGTCGACGTCGGGCTCGAAGCCCTGTCGGGCGACAGTGCGACGATCGGACGGATCGAGCACGAGCACGGGTTGTTGCGCATCCTGCGCAACGTCGGTGATCTGGCCAGTTGGGAGGACGAGGTTCCGCGTGACGAGACCTACCGGCTCACCGACTTCCCCCAGCTGTCCACCTCACCCAGCCGCGCCGTGGCCTGGAGCGGCTCGATCGACGACCCGGGGCTGCCCACACCTCTCGGGGCGCTGCTGCGTGCCCTGGGCAAGAGGTCCCTGATCCTGGTTCCCCTCGTCGTCGATGGGGCCATGTGGGGCATGCTCTCGGTGGTCCGCGGCCGGACCCGGGAGCCGTTCGACGCGGAGGACCTCGCCTTGGGCGAGGCCCTGGGTGGCCTGTTTGGGGCGATGCTCGGGCGCATCGAGGATCGCAACGAACTACACGAGTTGGCCTACCGCGATGCCCTGACCGGCCTCGGCAACCGGCGGGCGGTCGATGATCGCCTGGAGGCCGTCTTCGAGCAGGAGCCGTTGCGATCGCCGGTCGCGGTCGTGCTCTGCGATGTCAACGGCCTGAAGGCCGTCAACGATGAGCATGGCCACCACGCCGGCGATCGTCTGCTCCAGGATGTCGCGCTGCTGCTGTCCGCGGAAGCCGGATCGGTGCCCGGCGCTCTGGCGGCGCGCCTCGGTGGCGACGAGTTCTGCCTCGTGATGGAAGGGATCGATGCCGAGCACCTCGATCGCATCACCGCCCGGCTCAGCGACCATGCCGCCGAACTGCATCTGGGCGACGGGCTGGCCTGCGGCTGGGCGATCGCGACGCAGCGGCCGGGCAGCGCCGCCACGGCGGTCGCGGCCGCCCGGGCCCTGCTGCGACTGGCCGACGCCGCCCAGTACCGGATGAAGCGCCACGGGCGGGGCACATCCGCGAGCCCGACCCTGCTCGCAGGGGAACGTGACCTGCACGCGGAACTCGTCGAGGAGTCGCTCCAGCGCCTCCGGGACGCACCGGCGACGATCCTGGATCGGCTGAGTGCGATCTCCACCGCGGTCTTCGACCTGACCGACGCTGCCGCCTGGGCCGTGTCACTGAGCGTCGCCGGCGGCCCGATCACCATCGTGCGCAACCTCGACCGGCCACGGCACGCACGGGCGGACACCGACGGGTTCGAACCGGGTGAGCAGTTCGTGCTGGACGACTATCCAGCGACGCGCGAGGCCCTGTTGGGCGGCTCGTTCCATGCGAACCTGATCGCGGGTGACGATGCCGAGCGCGGTTTCCTGGCGGCGGCCGGCTACGTCGAGATGATCGCCGCCGGTCGGTCCATCGGTCGGGACGGGTGGCTGGTCGAGATCTGTGCCGATGCGCTCAGTGAGCCGCTGACCGACGTCGAACCGGTCCTGCGCCTGCTGGTGGAGCTGGCGGTGACCATCCCCGACGGCGCGCTCAGTCCGCCGCCAACCGTCGGAAGTTCTGTGTGATCCACACGCTGCCATCCGCGTCGACATGCACCCCGATACCGATCTCATCGACGTTCGCGTCCAGCAGGTTGGCGCGGTGGCCGGGCGAGTTCAACAGGGCGGTGTGGAGTTCGTCGGTGATCCGTTCGACCGGATCACCGGGTCGCCAGAGCCGGTGCGGCTCGCTCCAGGCGACGTTCTCCGTGGCAAGCTGCCAGCAGCAGATCTCCTCGGCGAACGCCGGGTTGTGCCGCATGTGCTGGTCCGCTGCCATGGTCGCTGACCAACGCTCCGCGACCTCGGTCACGTCCTCGGCGCTACGGAGGGGAGCCAGGCCCTCCTCGGCGCGCACCTCGTTGACCTGCGTGAGCATGTGGGCGGCAGCCGTCCGGTCTGGGCCGACCTGGGACGGTGCCGCCTGACTGGTCAGCAGGACCACGACCAGGACCGCGCTGAGTGCCCCGACGAGGTAGGCCAGGACCCGATCGAACGTCACGTGCGCGGCCTCCGCCGGTTGCGAGCTGTCCTGGCGATGCCCTGCCTGCACCGACCAGGACGGACCGGAACGTCACCGGTACCGGGCGCGATCGTACGGCACATCGTTCACCGGATGCTGCGGAGCACCGACACGACCTTGCCCATGATGGCGGCGTCCTGTTCCGAGGTGACCGGGATCGGTTCGTAGGACGTGTTGGCCGGATCGAGGAACACCTCACCGGCGCGGGTGCGCCGGAAGAACTTGACCGTGGCCTCCCCCTCGATGAGGGCGGCACACATCTCGCCCTGCTCGACCGACGGCTGCTCGCGCACGACCACGAGGTCACCGTCGAGGACACCGGCGTCGATCATCGACTCACCGCGCACCTTGAGCATGAACAGTTGCCCGTCGCCGACCAGTTCCTTCGGCAGCGGGTAGACGGCGTCCACCCGCTCCTCGGCCAGGATCGGACCCCCGGCCGCGATCTCTCCGACGAGCGGCACGTTGCGTGACGAGGCCGGCCGCAGCTCGAGCGAGGTCTCCGGATCGCGCCCCATCTCGAGCGCACGAGGCTTCGTCGGGTCGCGCTTGAGGTAGCCCTTCGCCTCGAGGGCCTCGAGTTGCGCGTGCACCGACGAGGTCGAACGCAGGCCCACGGCGTCACCGATCTCGCGGACGGACGGCGGGTAGCCGTGATCGGCGACATGCTGATGGATCATCGCCAGGATCGTGCGTTGGCGTTCCGTCAGATCGGACGCCGAGGTGGCTCCCGATGCGTCCTGGGCGGCGGTGTGGTCGGGGGAGCGGTCGATCGGGCTCACAGGTGATCCTCTCTGCCGTGTGTGGCTGCCGTGTGTGGCTGCCGTGTGTGGCTGCCGTGTGTGGCTGCCGGGTCTGGTCTGGCTGGTGCGGCGGTCGGTACGGGTATCGAACCTGCGTTCGTCCGGAGACCGTAGCAACCGGGACGCACCGACGCGAACATCCGTTCGCTTGCGCCCTTGACGTTCGAACGCGCGTTCGCTTCACTGGTAGAGAACACGCGTTCGGTTCCGTGGCGGTTGCGCACAGCTTGTGACCGATCCCGATCGCGACCCGGACCACGACCCCATCACGATCACGAGCCGCCACGGCCGTGTCACACCCCCCGGTCAGACTCGCCACCACGACCCCACACGGGCCCGCACCGCGGGTCCCAGGCCACACAGGAGCGCCGACGTGACCAGCGCCGCGAGCAGTCCGATCGCCCCGGCACGACCCGACGTGCATCGACGCGACATCCGCCGAACGGTCGTCGCACAGCCCGATCGCGGGCGATGCGCCGCACGTCCGGTCGGTGTCGGGACGGGCACCGGCGACGGGGACCGGGGCGGGCCGGCCGACGCTCCCGATCTGCGACTGGTCGCACGTCGCCCATCGCCGGCGACGTTCTGGCGGCGTCGACTCACCTTCGTCGCGGGGCTGGTGGTGGCGGGGCTGCTGCTCCTGAGCGTGGTCGGACAGGTCGGCGCATCCGCCGACCTTGCGGACCGCGTCGATGGCCACGTCGTCATCGAACCGGGCCAGACCCTGTGGGACATCGCGGTCGTGACCGCGCCGGACGGGACCGACGCGCGGTCGCACCTGGCGGCGATCGAGGATCTCAACGGGATCCGGGCCGACGAGGTGCAGGCCTGGAACGTCATCCTGCTGCCGGCACGGTGATCCCACGGACCCTCATCCCATGGACCCCCATCCCCGGGATCCTCGGAGGCGTGCTGCGGCACGCGATCGGTCGGGTCAGCGCGCCTTGGGTGGTGCGTCCTTGCGGAGCCCCGAGAGTTCCTGCATGAAGTCGTCGGTGTCCTGGAAGTCCTTGTAGACGGAGGCGTAGCGCACGTAGGTCACCTCATCGAGGTCGCGGAGCTGTCCGAGCACCGCGAGACCGACCTGCTCCGAGTCGACCTCCCGGTACCCCTGATCGCGCACCGCGCTCTCCACGGCGATCGCCGCGCGCTCGAGGGTCTCTGGATCGATGCGCCCCTTCGCCGCACGGACCATGCCGTCGAGCACCTTCGCGCGGGAGAACGGCAGGACGTGCCCGGATCGTTTGCGGACCAGCAACTCCGGGAGCTCGACCCGCTCGAAGGTCGTGAAGCGTCCCCCGCAGGCGACACATTCGCGCCGGCGACGGATCGCGCTCCCGCCATCGCTCGGTCGTGAATCGACCACGCGATCCTCGCTCTTGCCGCAGCTGGGGCACCGCACGCGTACCTCGCTTCGGGATGTCGTGATGTCATCGGATGGCGCGGACCGGTCAGGTCCGTCACCGCACCTGGACCGCCGCTCGGACCGCCGCTCGGACCGCCGGCAGGGTCGCTGGCAGGGTCGCTGGCCGGGTTCCTGCGAGCGGGCCCGAGGCGGACGGTAGGGCGCCGGCACCACCGTTACGAGCACCCCGGACCGCGCCCGACGACGTGGCCCGGCTTCGGCGAGGTAGTAGCGTGGTCCGCATGAGCTCACCGATGGTTGCCGCAGGTCCCGAGTCGCTCGGTCTCCTGCTCGGCGCCGACGCCACGATCCGGGACGGGTGGCTCGTGCGTGACCTCTTCGCGCCGTCCGGCCTGGATGGACCGCCGGGAGTCCTGCAGGGCGGTCTGGCGGTCGGGATCACCACGGCGGTGGCCCGCCTCGCCGATCGCTTCGGTGCGCCCACGACCTCCGTGGACGCGCGCCTGCATGCTCCGACGCCACTGGGTCGGACGTTGCAGGCGGCGGTCCGTCCCAGCGCCGAGACGGCCAGGTACGAGGTCGAGACCCGCGACGGCGACACCCTGCTCGTCCGCGCCGAGGTGGAGCTCGCGGGCCATGACGTCACCGCCCGTGCCTTCGACCTGGTCGAACTCGGCACCGTGCCGCTCCCCGAGGCGGAGCCGCAGTATCGGTTCCCCGGCTGCTGGGTGTGCGGGCCCGAGCCCACGCACCCGGACGGACAGCGCATCCATCCACGCCGTCACCGCCCGGGTGAGGTCACCCAGCCCTGGGTCGCGGATGAGCACCTCGGTGACGCGTCCGGCGCGATCGATCCGATCGTGCTGTCTGCGGTCCTCGACTGCCCGACCGTGTGGGCGGCGATCGAGCACGTCGATGCGATGGGCCTGTCCGGTCCGCTGCTCGGCGGCCTGCATCTGCGGTTCTTCCGGGATGCCCCGGTGATGGATGCCCTGCGCATCGTCGCGCGCCTGGACGAGGTGGATGGTCGCAAGATCCGGGCGCGCTCTGCGGTCGTGGACGAGGACGGTGTCACCTACGTCACGGCGGCGGCGTTGCAGGTCGCGGTTCCCCCACCGGTGTGAACCGGTGGGCGGACGCGCCGTCCGCGATCAGCGTCGCTCGATGAGGACCCGGCGCCCGTTGGCGCCGGAATCAGCGGACCATTCGTCGACGATCTCCAGACGACCGTCCTCACGGCGCTGCACCCGGGCCCGCCCGCTGCCGGCCAGCTGGACGGCCTGGTCGTCGGACTCGTCGATGTGGACGAAGCGGTACTGCAGCAGATCGCCGATGAGGACCCCGGCGAGCTCGCCGTCGGCCAGCTGATGGGCGTCGTAGCGGGCGATGGCACGACGGCCCTCCTGCAGGAACTTCACGAGCAGCCCACCGCTGGATCGTCCCTTGGTCGTCTCCTCGACCTCGAAGGCCAGGCCGTGCAGGTCATAGCCCTGACCCCCCGCGCGGTGCCGCCCGGCTTCCCAGTCCGCGCGCGTCAGCGCGTACCCCCACTCCGAGGCGTAGTTGCCGTCGGCCTGCTGGAACGAGTCGCGGTAGCGGGCCTCCATGCGGAAGCCAGCGGCGTTGAACACCCGTTGCATCGGCACGTTGTGTTCGTGCGCGCGGCCCGTCAGGCGGGTGAGGGCCGGCGAGGCGGAGAAGTGGTGATCGGCGAGCTGTCGCAGCACCTCCCGACCGACGCCTCGGCCCCGGACGCCCGGGTGGATGCGGATCCGCATCCTCGCATCGCCATCGGTCAGCCCCTGGACCAGTGCGAACCCGCCGGGTTCTCCCGCCACGATGATCGCCCAGCCCCACCGGTCGTCGGTCGCCCACACGCCCTCGTCGAGTTCCGCGGCCAGCTTGCCGGGCTCCCAGCCATGCGTGCGCGCCAGTGCGGTCGCCGCTGCTTCGTCGGTGGCGGCCACCCATCCGGCATCGTCGGCCACCAGTACACGCAGGTGGACCTCGGGGCGGGGGTGTCGGATGGTCACATGCGGCTCCTGGAGCGGCGGTGGTCGCGAGGTCTGCGATCGTGGCCTCGCCGACCCAAGGATGCCAGACGGCGGGGACCGACGGGGTGGCCGGCCGTACGGAGGTTGTGGTGGCCGGGGGACTACGGTGGTTGCCGGGATCGCGGTCGTGTCGGCCGCGGGTGGTACCGATCCGGTCGTCGAGGAACGTCGACGGCCGGCGACGAACGGCAAGGAGAAGCTGCATGCGGCTCGTGGGACGTCCGGCGACGGACCTGGCACATGCCGTCCGGACAGGTGAGGTGACCGCGGTCGAGGTGGTACGTGCGCATCTCGACCACCTCGCGGACGTCGAGCACCGCCTGGAGGCGTTCGTGTCCGTGCGTCGCCGGTCCGCGCTCGACGATGCGGAGGCGATCGACGCGCGTGATGATCGCGCGTCGCTCCCACTGGCCGGGGTGCCGATCGCCATCAAGGATGTGATGGACGTCGCCGGCGAGCCCACGCGGTTCGGTTCCGCGGCCACCTCGTCCACGCCGGCCACCGTGGACGATCCGGTCGTGGCGAGGTTGCGGGCTGCCGGTGCGATCGTCATCGGCAAGACCCGCTGCCCGGAGCTGTCGCTGTGGGGCACGTCGGATGATCAGGCCGGGACGGCCATCAGTCCCTGGGATCCGACCCGGACGGCGGGTGGCTCGTCCGGGGGGTCGGGTGCCGCGGTCAGTGCCGGCATCGTGCCGATCGCCCTCGCCACGGATGGTCTGGGGTCCGTGCGCATCCCGGCCGCTGCCTGCGGCGCGTTCGGCATCAAGCCGGGCGCGGATCTCGCCCCCGTCATGCTGGGCGGCGAACACCACTGGTTCGGGATGTCGCGGACCGGCCCGATCACGACGACCGTGGCTGATGGGGCCCTCGCCTTGGATGTGATCGCCGGCACGACGCACCTGCGTGAGCTGATCGCGACACCGTCACCCCTGCGGGTCGCGGTGTCCTATCGGCCGCCGGCCCCTGGCGTGGTCGTCTCGTCCACGTGGAGGGAAGCAGCGACGGAGGCGGGACGGCTGCTCAACCACCTGGGCCATGACGTGGCCCGGGAGGATCCGCCGTACGACCCGTCGAGTGTCCAGGCCACGATCGCGCGCTGGACACAGGGCGCGGTGCGTGACGTCGAACTGCTCGACCTCGACCGTGACCGGTTGCAGGCGCGCACCCGCTCGCACCTCAACCGTGGGGAGCAGCTGGCGCGCGTGCGACCGGTCGATGCCGATGATGCCGAGGCCTGGCGTACCCGCATCGCGCCGTTCTTCCGTGACCACGACGTGCTGGTCACGCCGGCGTTCGCGCGCCCACAACCATCGGCCAGCGCCTGGCGCGACAAGACCTGGGTCGCGAACGTCGCCGCCAACATGTCGGCCTACCCGTTCTTCGGTGCCTGGAACCTGGCCGACCTGCCGGCCGCGGTCGTTCCGCTCTGGGAGGACAGCGGGCGACCGTTGTCGGTCCAGATCGTGGCACCACAGGGCCGGGAGGACCTGGTGCTGTCGGTCGCGGCCGCCCTCGAGGCCATGGTTCCCTGGACGCGCCACGCTCCCGGTTGGAACGTCACCACCGACTGAGACCGTGTGACGAAGGGCCGCCCCGCCCTCGTTCATGGCTGATCGGGCGGGACCGGATCGTCGTCGCCACCGGGATCGGGCTGGTCGGATGCGCCTGCGTTGGAGCGGTCCCCGGCCGGGATGTCCTCAGGCGGACCGCTGTCGGGTGGACCGCTGTCGGGCGGGTCGCTGTCGGGCGGGTCGCTGTCCGCTTGTGCTGCCTCGTGGCGCAGTCTGAGCTCGTTGCCGACCGCAGCGGCCACGGCGGCGACGGGAACGGCCAGGAAGGCGCCGATGATGCCGATCAGTGCAGCACCCGCGGTCAAGGCACCGAGCACGACGACCGGATGCAGCGACACGGCCCGCCGCATGATGACCGGTTGCAGGACGTTGGACTCGATCTGCTGGACCCCGATGATGATGGCGAGCACGATCAGGGCGGTCTGGACGGCGGTGCCGGGCTCGGCCGTGGCGAGGCCGACGAGCACAGCCAGCAGGCCGGTGACCGCTGCACCGATGACCGGGATGAAGGCACCGATGAAGATCAGCACCGACAGGGGCAGGACGAGCGGTACCCCGACGATCGCCAGACCGATACCGATACCCACCGCGTCGATCAGGGCGATCGCTGCGGTCCCACGGACGAAACCGGCGAGTGCGCCCCAGGCCCGTCGTCCGATCGCCCGCATCGTGTCTTCGTGGGCCGCCGGGACGCGTTGGATCATCCAGTCGACGATCTGCTGCCCATCCTTGACGAAGAAGAACAACAGCACGACAGCCAACGACAGGGCGGTGAGCGCCTGCACGGCGATCGCGGCACCCGAGACCACCTGGGACGCGATCTGACCCGATTGCTCCGACAACGTCGCCAGACCGTCGTTGAGCATGTCCATGACCTCAGCACGATCCCAGCCGAAGTTCGTCTCCAGGAAGCCGAGGAGCGTCTCGGTCGCATCCTGGATCGTCGGTCCGAGTTCCTGCACCTGCTCGCTGAACTGCGGTGCCAGCGCGGCGAACAGGCCGCTGATCGCTGCCAGGCCACCGATCACCACGATGACCGCGGCCAGCATGCGCGGCATGCCGTGGCGTTCCATCCAGCGTGCCGGGCCGACGCAGAGCGTGGCCAGGATCAGGGCGATGATGACCGGCAGGGTCACCAGGTAGAGCCGAACCACGACCGTCAGGATGACGGTGGCGCCGAGCAGGAGCAGCAGCACGCGCCACGTCCAGGCCGCACCGGTGGCCAACCAGGAGGGCACACGGGCGATCCCGGGTTCGGGGCGCTCCTCGACCGGCCTACCCATCGGTGACCTCCTCCGCCACTGCCATCGACCTACCGTTGGTGGCTGGTGGGGCCACCCGGGCAGAGGCTAGACGACGGGCGTCCGGCCGCGCCGCGCCCCCGCGCCTCTGGCTGGTCGCCGAGCGTCCGTCACCGCGGACAGCCTGCGCGCCCTGCGCGCCGGCGCGCATCCGCGATCGGTGGATGGGGCTGTGGAAAAGCCGGGCCGATCCTGGGGACGAGGTGGGGGTTTCCGGTCGGACAGCCGGTGGAAACACAAGATGTAGTGGTGTAACGTCGTAGGGACGCCCTACAGGTTGTGTCTCATGGATCCGCATCGCGTGAGAAGGTGCTTGCGTCCCGGCCCGCCGCGAGGTTCAGTAGGCCGACGACTTCCACCGGTGTAGTTACCAGCGTGGTGCCACGTCGACGCGGTGGCCCGACCGGGACGGGACGCCCAGACCAGATGCCCAGACGAGATGAAGGAACCATCCATGGCCAAGACGCACGCAGAGGACGACCTGGTCGTCACGACCGATCTGCCCGACGGTGCGGCGGTGGCCGCATCCGGCCCGTTGCACGTCGTCGAGGCCGGCGACCGCGCGGGTGTCAAGCTCGGGCGCTTCTTCACCACGGCCGGTGCCCACCCCTACGACGAGGTGGAGTGGGAGCTGCGTGATGCGATCCTCACCAACTGGCGGGATGGCACGACCTCGTTCGAGCAGCGCGGGGTGGAGTTCCCCAAGAGCTGGTCGATGATGGCGACCCAGATCGTGTCGCAGAAGTACTTCCGCGGCACCCTCGGGACCCCGGAGCGCGAGTCGTCGGTCAAGCACATGATCGACCGTGTCGCTGACACGATCACCGGCTGGGGGATCGACGGCGGCTACTTCGCCGACGAGGACTCGGCCGAGGTGTTCAACGCGGAGCTCAAGCACCTGCTGGTCAACCAGAAGGCCGCGTTCAACTCGCCGGTCTGGTTCAACGTCGGGGTCGAGGAGACCCCGCAGTGCTCCGCGTGCTTCATCCTCGCGGTCGAGGACACCATGAGCTCGATCCTCAACTGGTACGTCGAGGAGGGCACGATCTTCAAGGGCGGGTCGGGCGCCGGCATCAACCTGTCCACGATCCGCTCCTCCAAGGAGATCCTCAAGGGCGGCGGCGAGGCCTCCGGTCCGGTGAGCTTCATGCGCGGCGCCGATGCGTCCGCCGGCACCATCAAGTCCGGTGGCAAGACCCGTCGCGCGGCCAAGATGGTCATCCTCAACGTCGATCACCCCGACATCGAGGAGTTCCTGTGGACCAAGGCCAAGGAGGAGAAGAAGATCCGCGTGCTGCGCGAGGCCGGGTTCGACATGGACCTCGACGGTGAGGACTACGCCTCGATCCAGTACCAGAACGCCAACAACTCCGTGCGCGTCACCGACGAGTTCATGCGGGCCTACGAAGCCGGTACCACCTACCCGGTGCGTGCGGTGACCACCGGGGAGGTCATCGAGGAGAAGGACGCGCGTGACGTCATGCGCCAGATCTCCCAGGCCGCCTGGGAGTGCGCGGACCCGGGGATGCAGTACGACACGACGATCAACGACTGGCACACCTCGCCGGAATCGGGTCGCATCAACGGCTCCAACCCGTGCAGCGAGTACATGCACCTCGACAACTCGGCGTGCAACCTCGCCTCGTTGAACCTCAAGAAGTTCTACGACTACGACGCGCATCGGTTCGACGTCGAGGCGTACAAGCGTGCGGTCGAGATCGTGTTCACCGCACAGGAGATCATCGTCGGTTACTCGTCGTACCCGACCCCCTCGATCGAGCAGAACGCCAAGGACTTCCGGGAGCTCGGGCTCGGCTACGCCAACCTCGGTGGGCTGCTGATGTCGATCGGGCTGCCCTACGACTCGGATGAGGGTCGCGCGTGGTGTGGCGCCCTGACGGCGCTGATGACCGGGCACGCCTACCGCACCTCCGCGGAGCTCGCGAAGGTCAAGGGTGCGCACAACGGCTACGCCAAGAACGCCCAGCCGATGCTGCGCGTGATCGGCAAGCACCGTGCGGCCGTTGATGAGATCGACCCGCGGCCCGTCGCCGACGATCTGTTGGACGCCGCCCGCCAGTCCTGGAACGACGCGCTGTCGATCGGGACCGAGCACGGCTTCCGCAACGCGCAGGCGACCGTGCTGGCGCCGACCGGCACCATCGGGCTGATGATGGACTGCGACACGACCGGCATCGAGCCCGACCTCGGTCTGGTCAAGATGAAGAAGATGGTCGGTGGCGCCTCGATCGAGATCGTCAACCAGTCCGTACCTGCGGCGTTGACCCACCTCGGCTACGAGGATGAGCAGGTCGAGGCGATCATCGCCTACATCGCCGACAACAAGAACATCCACGGTGCGCCGGCCCTGAAGGCCGAGCACACCAAGGTGTTCCAGTGCGCGATGGGTGACGACGCGATCCACTACATGGGACACGTCGGCATGATGGCCGCGGCACAGCCGTTCATCTCCGGGGCGATCTCCAAGACCGTCAACCTCCCCGAGGCGGCGACGATCGAGGACGTCGAGCAACTGCACCTCGATGCCTGGAAGATGGGTATCAAGGCGGTCGCGATCTACCGGGACAACTGCAAGGTGGCCCAGCCGCTGTCGGTCTCCAAGAAGGCCGTGATCGAGGAGGAAGCAGCCGACGCGCCGGTCGCCTACGTGCCGCAGCGCCGCAAGCTGCCCAAGACTCGGCCGTCGCAGACCATCTCGTTCCAGGTCGGTGATGCGAAGGGTTACATCACCGCGGGGGAGTACCCCGGGGATGGCATCGGCGAACTGTTCGTCAAGCTCGGCAAGCAGGGATCGACGCTGTCGGGGTTGCTCGACGCGTTCGCGATCAGCATGTCGATCGGGTTGCAGTACGGCGTGCCGCTCGAGGCCTACGTGAGTAAGTTCATGAACATGCGCTTCGAGCCCGCGGGCATGACCGACGATGACGAGATCCGCTTCGCGACCTCGATCGTCGACTACCTCGCCCGCAAGATCGCGATCGAGTACCTGCCCTACGACAAGCGTGAGGGGCTCGGCATCTACACGCTCGACGAGCGCAAGGAGATGCTGGAGCAGGGTTACGGTGACCAGACGGCTGCGGTGCCGACGGCCCCGTCGGCAGACGCGGTGACCAAGGCGGAACCGATCGCTGCCGTCGGTGGCGCGGCGATCCCCGTGGATCACGACGCACCGATGTGCTTCGAATGCGGCATCAAGATGATCCGATCGGGGGCCTGCCACGTCTGCGAGTCCTGTGGCACCACGAGCGGCTGCTCGTGATGGAAAGTGACGCCGTTTCGGACCGCGGATTGACACGATTTTGG
Source organism: Nitriliruptoraceae bacterium (assembly GCA_041685735.1). Taxonomy (GTDB): domain Bacteria; phylum Actinomycetota; class Nitriliruptoria; order Nitriliruptorales; family Nitriliruptoraceae; genus CSSed11-175R1. The sequence continues at coordinate 32,596 of JAWLFE010000022.1, read as the reverse complement.
GACTGAAGCTTCATCCTTTTGGGATCGAAGTGACGCCCAATTGGTACCGAGTCCGCGCGTTCGCTAACTGATGCAAGCGCCGGGAGGGGCCTTCGGGCTCCTCCCGGCAACAGGTCGTTCACACGTCGAGGTTCGAGTGTTCACAGGCGTCATGGCGTCCCGTGACGCGTGGACCGTCGAGACGTAGCCTTCCACGACCATAAGCCACCGCACCGTGAGTCGCGAGGAGCGTCTGGCCGCGATCGAGGCGGGCTTCGGTGCCTGGGGCGATGAAACCCACGACGGGGACGGCGCGGCGTACGTCGAGCGCATCCGGCCGGGGATGGCCAAGCGCCTCGCGGACGCCAACGGGTGACGGTCCTGCTCGACACCTCCGTGGTCATCGACCTGCTGCGGGGGAACGCCGCTGCGCTCGACGCCGTGCGCGACGCCGTTGGAGCCGGACGTGCCCTGGCCGCCTCGGTCATCGTCAAGGTCGAAGTCCTGGCTGGCATGCGTCCCCATGAGGAGCAACCAACGCGTTGGCTGCTGGACGGCATCGCCTGGATCGCAGTCGACGACCTCATCGCCGAGGACGCGGGCATGCTGGCCAACCAGTACGCCCGGTCCCACACGGGCATCGACCCCATGGACTACATCATCGCGGCGACCGTCCACGCCACCACCGTCAGGCAGGATCAGAACGCACGGTTGTGGACCCGGAACGTGAAGCACTTCCCCATGTTCAGGGACCTCGCCCCGCCCTACTGATCTGGACGGGAGGCTGCGGTTCAGGTGTCCGGCTGCTGCTGGTGACCATAGAAGCGTTCGGTCGACCATCTATCGTGAACGAACGGGGTCGACCGGGAACCGACGCAGCCTTCGTGGCGTCCTACGACACGATCAGCAACGGGGAACCTCATGAACACACGGGCGATAGCTGCAACAGCAGCAGCATTCATGCTGCTAGCAGGATGCACGCCCGACACGCAGCCAGAGAACGAGACGGTGACCGAACGTCGGGCGGTCTCGCCGAGCGGTGTGGTGCTGGCCAGCCCGACCGAACTCGAGGTCGGCCTCCAGTCCTGCGACGGCGACCCGGTCGTGGACGAACTCGACGAGGATGACGAACAGGTCCGCATCCGCATCGTGACCACGATGGTGGTCAGCGGCCCCTCTGACGACTGTTCCGACGGACTCGCCGTCACGCTGGAGGACCCGCTCGACGGCCGCGCCCTCATCGACCTCGTGTCCGAACAGCCGATCGACGTCACCTATCCAGACGCCGCGGCCGACCCCGACTCGCTAGCGGGCCTGTGCTCGGACATGGATGTGGCCTGGGCTGAGGACGAACCTGGGCTGGACACTGCCGATGAAGCCATCGAAGCGTTCGTCGCAACGGGTGATGACTTTCTCGCCGATGCCACCTTCGAGGGCCAACAGATCCTCTACGAGGGCGAAGTCGTTGGACGGCTGTCGGTCCGCTCGATGCCCGCAGGCGGGTATCTGGTGACCAGCGCCGAGTGGTGCTACCCGGACGACTACTGAACCGAACATCGGTGCAGCGGGCTTGCTAGGGGTCTGCCACGTCTGGTTGCGGGATCGTGACGGTGCAGTCGAGATGGGTGCAGGCAGCGGTTGCTGCTTGCAGTTCCAAGCAGTCCCATTTGGAAGTCCGATTGGATGCGACTTTCCAGTGAGGATCCGGGAAGCATGCAGTAGCGATCGGCTGACCACGCGTCGCAGCCGACCACGGAACGGGGGGGCGGGCCCTGTCGGCCCGCCCCCGTCGTCATGCCGTGCTGATCAGTCCTCGAGCGTGTCGAGGGTGCGGATCAGGAACGACGCCATCTGTGCGCGGTCCACCGTGCGATCCGGCGCGAAGGTCGTCGCGGTCGTGCCCGAGGTGATGCCGAGCCCGGCGACCACCTCGATGTTGGGCGCATGGACGTTGCCCTGGTCGACGTCGATGAAGATGTCGGTCGGGAACTCCTGGCCCTCGCCCAGTTCGAACGCGCGAACCAACAACGACGCCATCTGCGCCCGCGGCAGCGGCGAGTTGGGTTCGAAGGTGTCCGGCGTCACGCCGGTCGTGATCCCCGCGAGCGCGACCGCGCCGATGTTGGCGGTATGGACGCCCGGCTGGACATCGCCGAACGTGTCCAGCGCGTAGTCCTCCGCCTCGTCGAAGACGTCGGTCGGGAACGCCTCCTCACCCAGCGATCGGACCAGGAAGGTCGCGAACTGCGCACGGGTCACCGGCTGGCCGGGGCCGTAGGTGGTGTCCGTCGTCCCCTGCGTGATGCCGAGGCCGACCAGCCGATCGATGTTCTCGGCGTGGGTGCTGCCCGGTGCCACATCGCTGAACCGTGGCGCCAACTCCGCCAGGCCACCCGAGTTGTCGATCGCGATCAACTGCTCCTCGGTGTGCAGGTAGAGGACGCCGTCGTCGATCGCCCGCAGGTTGAAGTCGTTGTTCAACCCGTCCACGTTGTCCGACAGTCCGGTCTCCTGCAGCAGCTGAGCTCGCGTGAAGCGCCACTGCAGTGCACCTGCGGCCGAGTACGCGCTGTACGCCTTGTCGAGGCGGAACGAGGAGCCAGGCAGGTAGTCGGTGACGAAGATCGTGCCGCTGGCGTCGGTGATGTACTGGCCGGCGACGGCCCCGGAGCCACGGACCCGGTCCCGGTTGCCGGACCAGGAGGTCGCTGCACCGGTCGCCGTGTTGCGTGCGTAGAGGTTGTCGACCGCGGCACCCGATGCGCTGATGACGTTGCCACCGGACAGCGCGAGCGAACGCGGTCCGCGCTGCGCACTGGGGTTGTCGTCGAACGGTTCGCTCCAGCTCGGCTGATCCCAGCTGCCGTTCAACGCGACACCGTGCAGCGCACCGCGGCCGTTGCTGTTGGTCGAGACCGCGACGACGGCGGTGTCGCCATCGACCAGCACGGTCGCCGAGGTGGCCGCGTTGCCGTTGCTCGCCGCGCTGAGATCGTCGTTGTAGGCCGGCAGGTCGACGCGGTTGGTCACCGATCCGTCCGCCAACGAGAGCTCCACGAGCTCCAGTTGACCCGCGGTCCGCGTGGTCACGAGCAGCGAGTCGTCGGTGAAGGCCGCGATCCGCTCCTCGTTCGAGTCCCGGACGACCTCGCCGAACGGTGCGTCGTTCGCCGCCGGGTCGAGCACCCACGCCTCGCTCGCGGCCTCGCCGGAGATGTCGATGGCCAGGATGCCGTGACGCGAGTCGGTCTCGTTGAGCAGCGGTCGTCCGTCGAACAGGATCGCCCGTTCGAGGTTGCCCGCCCCCCCGATGTGCAGCGCGATGCTCCGGCACCAGTTGAGGTCGTCGGACTCCGTGGTGGAGACCGGCAACAGCGTCGCTCCGGGGATCGTCTCGCCGGTGGCGGTGTCGAACGCGACGAGCATGTCCTCACCGACGCCGGTGAAGCCGTCAGGATCACGATCCTGTTCCAGCGCCCACCCGCGGTCCTGCGAGTCCACCGCGGGAACGCACGAGGTCTCCTGGTAGGCCCGGTTCCACGCCAGCGACCCGTCGTCCGGACCGATACCGAGCAGGTGGCGGTTGCCCTCGCCCACGCTCTGACCGATGGCGCCCGCATGCAGCATGATGGTGCCCTCCGCACCGATCACCAGGGGCTTGTCGTGGCTGATCGCGAAACCCTCGGGCGCGTCCGCCGCGGGAGGCAGCTCCTCGAGCTGGCTGATCCACTTCAGGCCCGGGTCGCTCGGGCCACTCGAGGTGGCCTGGTGGGTGCCCGCGGCGTCGGCGCCGGCCTGTGGCCAGGCACCGGCGGTGGCGGGCACGGCGAGCACGAGTGCGCTCGCAGCGGCGGTGAGCGTCAGCCAGCGTCGTCGTCTCGGAACTCGCCGTTGCTGGTGTGCGGTGGACATACGGGCTTCCCCTCGGTCGATGGGCACGCGGGTCATGCGCGTGGCGGGGGGAGGCTCACGCATCGCCGTGTCACGAGCGTGTCAACACCGCAGGAGCGTGCTGCGTGGCTCAGGAAGCCGACGCGGCTCAGCCGACCGGGCTGTCCGGACAGCACCGAGGCTGACCGGTTCGTTGAGCGGGCTGTCGACGGTGGCGCGGCTCAGCTCGGCAAGCGCCGCACGGGCACGTTCGAGCACCACGATCGAGCACCTCGTCAGCGGTCACGTACACAGGCTCGCCCGTCGCGGTCGGCTGGAAGGCAGCTTCGTCACCGGGAGGAGACCTGCCACGGTCAGCAGTGGCCTGGAGGGCTCCTGGACCCTCAAGCCGACCCAATGGGTCGACGGGTGCTACGACCTGTCGTTGGCCGATCTGAGCGTCCTGGGCGGTTGCGCAGCCGTCGAGGCGACCCCGGGCGTGGTGTTCCGGGCATGCCCCTGACGGCGCTGTCGTGGCCCACGACCGGGTTCCATCCCGTCAGTGCTGGTCCGGCATGGACACCGTGAGCAGCACCACGGCGTCGGTCGTCGCCCGGAGCTCGTGCGGGGCCAGGGGGACGATGGTCCAGTGGTGCGGCCCGAGCGGCAACGCCGTGTCCCCGGTTCGCAGGACGACCTCTCCGACGAGCACCTGGAGGGTCGCCGGTCCGGGCGCCTGGTGCTCGTCCAGTCCCTGCCCCTCAGACAGGGCGAGCAGGGTCTGTTTCAGCGGCGTGCCAGCGCCCGGTGTCAGGGTCCGAGCGGCTCGCCCGGCAGCGAGCCCTGCGGCCTGATCGAGCAGACCGCGGGCCGCATCGAGCAGGTCGAAGGCACCCTCAGGCTGGGCGGGATCGCGTCGTTCGGCGTGGATCTCGTTGCTCATGGTGCCGAGCCCTTCGTGGGATGGGCGACGTGCTCGGGGACGGAGTGTGCCCGACACAGGCTGTTCATGATGGGCGAGAAGGGCGACGCAGCGCCGGAGCTGGACCCTGTCCGTTCGGACATGGCCCAGTCCCTCGACGCGGCGCAGGACACTGTCCGTTCGGCCCCAGAACCAACCTCCAGCTGCCGATGCCTCTCTAGTTTCCCCCACCGCGTTCGAGGGGAGCCAGAGGCCTGGCTCCCGGACGGACGAGAACGATCCCTCGGCTGTGGTGATCGGCACGTTCCGCCGGCGCCCAGCCACACCCCCAGCTGATCGATGCACCGCCGCGCTCGCGTACCCCCGCCCGAGCCGGTCGATGATCCTTTCGGAGTGCCCGTGACCGTTCGCCGCGTCCTTCTCATCCTGCCCGCGATGTTCCTCCTGATGCTCATCACCGCATCCGGAGCAGCAGCCGACGACACGTTCCATGACGTCAACGGAACCGGCCACGACGCCGTCGAGGCCCTGGTCGCTGAAGGTGTCGTCCAGGGCTGTGAAGATGGCCGGTTCTGTGCCACGGACGAACTGACCCGTGGGCAGGTCGCCACGATCCTGACCAACGCACTCGACCTGGCCCCCGCGATGGGGCTCGAGAGCGGTCGGTTCAGCGACACCGAGGGCAACGTGCATGCGGACGCCATCGATGCCGTCGCCGCGGTCGGCCTGTCGTCGGGCTGCGGCGAGGGCCGGTACTGCCCGGACGATCCGATCACTCGCGCACAGCTCGCCTCGATGCTCGAGACGGGGTTCGCGCTGCCTGACGCCCCGGTCGACGTCACCTACTTCGCGGACGTCGACGGCATCCACGGGCCAGCGGTGGCGGCGGTTGCCGAGGCCGGGATCAGCAACGGGTGTGATCTGCTGAACTTCTGCGCACGCGACAACCTGCAGCGGATCCATGCGGCGTTGTTCGTCGCCCGGGCTCTCGATCTGGTCGAGCGCGAACAGCTCGCGCCGTTCGACGAGCGCCAGCAGCAGTACGAGGAGCAGCTGGCGAAGGAGCAGGCCGAGGCCGAAGCGCAGGCGGAGGCGGAAGCCAAGCGTGAGGCCGAGGCGGCCGCCAACGAGCCGGCTGCGAAGGCGGTCGAGGTGGCGCTGGCCCAACTGGGCAAGCCCTACCGCTGGGGTGGCAGCGGACCGCACAGCTTCGACTGCTCCGGTCTGACCTCGTTCGCCTGGGCCGCCGCCGGTGTCAGCCTGCCCCGTTCGTCGCGGATGCAGTACAGCGGGACCGAGCGGATCTCGCGGAGCGAGCTCAAGCCAGGTGACCTGGTCTTCTACCACTCGCCGATCAGCCACGTGGCGATGTACATCGGCGACGGCAAGGTCGTCGAGTCACCCAACAGTGGCAACAACGTGCGGATCCGTCACGACGGCTTGACCCGCCGCGGGGTCGTCGGTTTCGGTCGCGTCAGGTACTGAGTTCCGCCCACGGTCCCGCACGGGGACCGGGCCGCCCGGGGTTGACGTGGGGGGGGCGCCGCTCGCGGCGCCCCCACCTCGATCAACCGATCGCCGTCCCGGTCAGAGCTGGGCGACCTTCGTGATGGTGCCGTCCGCCACATCCGCGCGGTACCCGGTGATCTCCTTCTTGATCATCCGCGCCATGATGTAGAGCCCGAGCACGTTCGGGATCGCCATCAGGAACAGCATGGAGTCGGAGATGCCGATGACCGGTCCCAGCGACAGCGACGCACCGATCACGACGAAGATGCAGAAGATGACCTTGAACACCGTCTCGGCGGTCTCCGAGTCGTTGAAGATGTAACCGGTCGCCTTCATGCCGTAGTAACTCCACGTGAGCATCGTGGAGAACGCGAACGCGACCACGGCGATCGCGAGCACGTTCGGGAACCACGGGATGACCGTTGCGAACGCCGCCGAGGTCAGCGCGACCCCGCCCAGTTCGCTCGCCGCCGGGTCCGAGTAGGCACCGGTGATGACGATGATCAACGCGGTCATCGTGCAGACGATGATCGTGTCGAAGAACGGCTCGAGCAGGGCGACGTGCCCTTCGGACGACGGGTGGTTGGTCTTGACCGGCGCGTGCGCGATCGCCGCGGAGCCGATGCCGGCCTCGTTGGAGAACGCCGCCCGCTGGAAGCCGACGATCAGGGCTCCGATGAGCCCACCGGTCGCGCTGTCGAACCCGAAGGCACCCGCGAAGATCTCCCCGAACGCGGCCGGGACGGCCGGCAGGTTGGACACGACGACGATCACACCGGCCAGCAGGTAGATCGCCGCCATGAGCGGGACCAGCTTCTCGGTCACCTTGGCGATCGACTTGATGCCGCCGATGATGACGAGCCCGACGATGACCGCGAAGACGAGCCCGACGATCCAGCGCAGGCTGACGATGGGGCTGTCGGCGCCGCCGGTGACCGCGATGATCTGCGCGGTGGCCTGGTTGGCCTGGAACATGTTGCCCGCTCCGATCGCGCCGCCGATGGCGGAGATCGAGAACAGGATCGCGAGCACCTTGCCGGCCCGGACACGTCCGGTGACCTCCGCCACGCCCTTCTCGAGGTAGTACATCGGCCCGCCGGAGATGCTGCCGTCGGCCCGTTCACGCCGGTACTTCACGCCCAGCGTGCACTCGGCCATCTTGGCGGACATGCCCAGGAACCCCGCGAGGATCATCCACACGGTCGCGCCCGGCCCGCCGAGCGTGATCGCGACCGCGACCCCGGCGATGTTGCCGAGCCCGACGGTGCCGGACACGGCCGTGGCCAGCGCCTGGAAGTGGGTGACCTCACCAGCGTCGTCGGGACTCGTGTAGCGACCCCGGACGAGGTCGATCGCGTGCGACGGACCACGCAGGTTGAGGAAGCCGAGGTAGAAGGTGAAGAACGCACCGGCGGCCACGAGCCACAGCACGATCAGCGGCAGGTCGACCCCGGCGACCGGGATGGAGAAGAAGACGACGGACGCGATGGCATCCGAGATCGGCGACAGCGCGTCACCGATGCGGTCGTCGATGCTCTGGGCCAGGATCATGTCGGTCACGTTCGCTCCTGCGCTGCTCATGGGACCACCGTCACGGGGACATCGGCGACCTGGATCAGGTGCGCCGGCACGTTGCCGAAGAACGCGTTGCGCAGCCGGCTCTCACCGGTGCGTCCAACCAGGATGTGGTTGACGTCGTGTTCGCGGGCCAGCTGGATCAACAGCTCGACACGGTCGCCGTGCTTGACGATCGGTGTGCACTTGACCGCGTCACCGACGATGTCCATCGCCGGCTTCATGACCTGTTCCTCGGCGGCGGCGAGCTCGGCGGCGCGCCGCTTGGGCCGCTCCTCGTTCTCCTCCGGGGTGGTGAACGAGTACGGCGACCAGGGGATGATGTGTGCCAGCACCACCTCACCGTTGAGGGCTTTGGCTCGATCCCGGGCGAAGGCCACCGCCCGTCGCCCGGCATCACTGCCGTCGATACCTACGAGGACGACGATTCCCATACGCGAGTCTCCTGACAGGTTGGCACCTCCCGGAGGGGCTCCGGGATGGGCTGGACGGCCCGTGATGGGCCACCCGGGCGGATCGGCCGGTGCCGGTCCGGGTCGCCTCTCCCGCGACCGTGCGCAGGATGCCCATGGGCGCCTTGCAGGAACCCTGCAAGGCGCCTGCAAGCCGCGGGGATCCCATCCCGCGATGGGTCGAGCAGACCGCGGTCAGGTCGCGGGTCGCTGCGCATCGCTGGCCAGTCGGCGTGCACCGAACAGCATCGCCAGGGCGGCCAGCAGCGCCGTGGCCGCCGTCGCCCACCAGGCCACCTCGTCGTTGAGGTTCGCCGCCAGCACCCCGAAGCCGACGGGACCCAGCACGCCGCCGACCGCCGCCGGCGCCATCGCCCCCGTGATCCTGCCGGGCGCGTGCGGATAGGCGCGGATGACGGCGAACCAGAAGACGCCCGGGAACCCCCAGGTCCCGGCGATCGCCAGCACCCCGCCGACCGTCAACAGGCCGGGCCCACCCGTGGCCAGGAGCGTGACCCCGACCGCTCCGGCGGCCAGGAGGGCGGCGCACAGACGCAACGGACGGAACGTCAGGCGATCGGAGGCGACCCCCGCCACGACCCGTACGACGATCGCAGCGAGGCTCGATGCCGCGAAGACCAGCCCGGCGGCCGACGACGACATGCCGGATCGCGTCGCGGTGTCGACGAAGAAGGCCAGGACCGCGGAGTTGCTCGCGAAGCCCAGCCCGAAGCCGACCGCGAGCACCAGCAGCGTGCCGGGGTTTCGCAGGCGTGCCAACCTCGGTCGTTCCCGACGGGCGATCCGTGTTGGCGCGCTCGCCGGTGGTGGTCCCACCGCGATCGCCACCCCCAACGCGGCCACCCCCGCTGCCACGAACGACCAGCGCCAGCCGACGGTCAGGGCGATGACCGGGACGCTCAGGCCCGCGAGCATCGACGCGGTCGGTGGTGCGGACTGCTTGAGCCCGAACGCGGTACCGAGTCGCGCCCCCCGGATGCGGTTGATCAGCAGCCGGTTGGCGGCGGGCTGGGCGAGCGACGCGGCGGTGCCGGACACGATCAACCAGCCGGCGAGCACCCACCAGGCGGATGCCGTGGTGGCGATCCCGAGCGCCGACGCCCCGGCCGCGATCGATGCGATCCGCAACGACCGGGTGGCGCCGAGTCGGTCCGCGACCCGACCCAGGTACATCGAGGTGAGCGCCATCGTGCCGAAGAACATCGCGACCGCTGATCCGATCCCGACGGTCCCGAAGTCCAGGTCACCGCTGACCTGGACCGCCATCGCGGCGGTGAAGAACACCGGGAGGCTGCCGGCCACGGTGACCAGCGATGCGATCACCATCGCGCGGCGGCCGCTGGCAGCGCCCGCCGATGTGACCATGGCAACCTCGGATATCGTCGCGGGGCAGGAGCGCCTGCGACAGTAGTGGCACGCGTCCGCCGTCCCGCCCCCACCACACGCGCCTGCGAGCCAGCCATGGACACCGCACTGCTCTACGAACTGGTCGGCTACCTCGCGTCGGCGCTGGTGGTCCTGAGCCTCGTGATGGCGTCGGTGTTGCGGCTGCGCATCATCGGCTTCGCGGGCGCGGTCGTGTTCTCGACCTACGGCGTGCTGATCGGGTCGGTGCCGGTCATCGTGACCAACGTCGCGATCATCCTGGTCCACGGCTACCACCTGAGCCGCATCCTGCGTGACCGCTCGGCGGACTCCTACTTCGAGGTGGTCCGCTGGCCGATCAGCGGCGTCTACCTCCCGCGCTTCCTCGCGTTCCACGCCGAGGACATCCGCCGCTCCCAACCGCGCTTCGCGGGGCTGCGTGACGATCACCTCGCCTGGGTGGTCCTGCGCGACGTCGTGCCGGTCGGACTCGTGCTCGCCCGCCACGACGGGTCGGGAACGGCCCACATCGACCTCGACTACGTCACGCCAGAGCACCGGGACTTCAAGGCCGGGACCACCCTGTTCGACGGGTGCGCGGTGTTCGCGGCGGACGGCATCTCCGAGGTCGTGGCGTCTGCCGATACCGACGTCCACCGCCGCTATCTCGAACGCATGGGGTTCACAACGGCCGGTGACGCGGCCACGTGGCGGCGCGGGGTCAGCTGACCGGGTCCGGGATCGACCGGGGACGACAACGACGAGGAGGATCCACGTGGAGCAGACACACGACACGGCGCTGGAGGTCTTCGAGGGTGATGTGGGGCGGGTGCTGGCCGTGGTCGCGCATCCCGACGACCTGGAGTACGGCGCGGCGGCGGCGGTCGCACGCTGGACCGCGGCAGGCAACGAGGTGATCTACGTCCTGGCGACCCGTGGTGAGGCAGGGATCGATGGGATACCGCCGGCCGAGTGCGCTCCGCTGCGTGTCGAGGAGCAGGTCCGCAGCGCCGCGGTCGTCGGTGTCGAGGTCGTCGAGTTCCTCGACCACCCGGACGGGGTGCTGACCTACGGTCTGGAGCTGCGACGTGATCTTGCGGGGGCCATCCGGCGGCACCGCCCGGACACGGTGGTGACCATCAACCACCGCGAGGGCTGGGGGTCGCCAGGGTCGCGCAACTCGGCAGATCACCGTGTCCTTGGGGAGGCACTGCTGGATGCGGTCGCGGACGCTGGCAACCGGTGGATCTTCCCGGACGCCGGAGACGGCGCCGGGGCGCACAAGGCATCGCGGGTCCTGGTGACCGGATCGCCGCAGGCAAGCCACGCGATCGACGTGAGCGACACGATCGACCTCGCCATCGCGTCCCTCGCCGAGCACCGCGCCTACCTGGAGGGGCTCGGTGACCATCCCATGTCGGACCCGGAGTTCCTGCGGTGGGTGCTGGGCGCGACGGGGGCACGCATCGGCTGCGACGCCGCCGTCGGGTTCGAACTCTTCGAGTCGTGACCGTCGGCAGGTGGCGCTGCCAGGATCTGTCGCGCGACATCGGTGGTGTCGAACAACAGTCGGACGTGGTCGATCCGGCCATCCGGGAACGGCCAGGAGCCCTCCGCGCCCGGGAAACCCGTCTGGATCGGGCGATGTCAGGCCGGATGGATCGCGGCGATCAGCGCAGCTTCCGTGTCCGCGTCGATGGCGGTCAGGCCGTGCGCATCGGCCGCGTGGACGGCAGCGGCGGTCAGCACCTCGTGCTGTGTGCCGCCCTTGACCACGCCGTCGCAGCCGGTGACGACGTCACCGCAGCACAGTTCGAGTGTCATGTCGGGTCCCTTCGTTCGGGCGCCGAGCGGCGTGGCTACGCCGGCCGGGCCATGGCCAGGGCCTGGTCCGAGCTCAACTCCTGATCGTGGATGCTGCGCGCGTGCTCCTGCGCGGCCACCACGACCTCGGCATCTCCCGCACCGTGCAGCGTGTAACCGCATGGGCACTGGATGACCTTGGGTTCACTCATGTTCGGCCTCCTCATGGGACACTGCCGCAAGCATGTAGGAGAGAGGTTGGCAGGACCTTGGTGCCGGGGCTTCGGTTCTACCTGACGGGCGGGGTCGCGATCGAAGGATCGCAGACCTTCGATCAGGGTGCGCTGCCCGGCCGGCAGGGCCGCCTCGCGCTCGTCTACCTGCTCGTCGAACGCCATCGTCCGGTGCCGATCGACGAGCTGGCCACCGCCCTGTGGGGTGATGAGCTGCCCCGGACCTGGGAGCCATCGCTCCGGGTGGTCATCAGCAAGCTGCGCACGGTGCTCACCCAGGCCGGTACCCCCGACACCACCATCGTCACCGAAGGCGGCTGCTACCGCGTCCGGCTGGGTGACGCCTGGGTGGACATCGAGGTGGCAGCCAACGCCGTCGACCGCGCCGAAGGCGCCTGGCGACACGGGGAGGTCGCCACGACCTGGTCGGAGGCGACGGTCGCCGCCGCGATCGTGCGGCGGCCACTACTCCCCGGCGAGGAGCAGTCGTGGGTCGGCGTCCTGCGCACGCGCCTACACGACATGACGGTGCGTGCGACTGATCTGCTCGTCCAGGTGTACCTCGCCCGTGGTGAGCACTCCCTGGCGATCGCTGTCGGCCGCGACCTGGTCGCCCTCGAACCGTTCCGAGAGGTCAGCTACCGCCACCTCATGCGTGCCCACCTCGCCGCAGGTGACCGGGCCGGCGCGGTACGCACCCACCAGCAACTCCGTGACCTGCTCACCGAAGAGCTGGGTGTCGACCCGTCCACCGAGACCACGGCGCTGTACCTCGACGTGCTCCGAGCCGACACGCCGAACTGACAGCACCCCGCCGATCCGGCCCCGACTCAGGCGTCGATCGCGGGGGCGGGTGTCGGTGGCGGCGGGACGCGGCGGTGGCGTTGGATCAGCACGATGCCCCCGATGATGCACGTACCACCGAGCAGCTGTGGCGGGCCGGGGAGTTCCGCGAGCAGGACCCAGGCGACGAGCACCGCGAACAAGACCTCGGTGAGCGCGACGAACGACGCCGATCGTGATCCGAGCCGGAGGATGGCGCCGATGCCGGTCAGGTAGGCCGCAGCGGTCGAGACCAGGACCAACCAGGCTGCCGGGACCAGCCAGGTGACCGCGCCGCCGGCGAGCACGGTGTCGGTCGCGGTGAAGGTCAGGGGCACCACGCCGACGAGGCCGGCGGTCGCGATCGCGACCGCTCCGACCGCGGTCCCACCGGCCGCCATGACCAGCGGTGGGAGGTCGTCGTCGCGCCGCTCGGAGAGGATGAAGAAACCACCCAACCCGCAGGCCGCGAGCAGGCCCCACAGCACCCCGACGGGGTCGAGCGAGGATGCGCCCGTCAGATCCAGGACGAAGACCAGCCCGACCAGGGTCAGGACGGCCCCGATGAGGGTTGGCGGACGCGGCAGCGTGCGTGCGCGTACGGACGTCCAGATCAACAGCAGGACCGGTGCCAGGAACTCCAGGAGCAACGCCACACCGACGTCCAACGTGCGCACCGCGTTGAAGAACGCCAACTGTGTGCCGGCCATCGCGATCAACCCGTAGAGCAGCAGGGTCCGGGCAGAGCCGCGGTGGAGCCGCCACCGTTGGCCACGCAGCACGATCGCGGCGGCGATGCTGAGCAGCACCGCCGCACCACCGAGCCGCACGAGGACGGCGGCACCGGAGGTCCAGCCGGCCTCGATCAGCGACTTCGCCATCGGTCCGGATGATCCGAACGTCGCGGCGGAGACCAGGGCCAGCAGGATGCCGGTCCGCACCGTCGCAGGCTGCGTCTGGGTGGAGGTGGGCATCGGTGCTCCGGGCCGGATGGGGACGCGCGTCGGATGTCGCGTCCCCGGGGTGCGTCGTGCCACCCGCGGCCGCCGGAGCAAGGTAACGCTGCGGTGGTGGTGCGTGGGTCAGCCCGTGGCTCGGGCGGCGCGGGACCGCTGCAGGGCGATCGCCAGCTCCGCGCCCCAGGTGCGGGCACGTTCGGTCTCCCCGTCGACGAGGGGTCCCTGCATGCCGGCGACGTAGAAGCACTCGGGGGGCAGGATCGCGCGGTACCCGCGGCGGCGGAGTCGCCGGTGGGCGGCGCGTGACGCAGAACCCGGGACCTTCTTGTCGGCATGCGTATCGAAGGCCGCGACGGCCAGGTCCCCGCCCCGGGGGATCTGGTCCAGCCACTCGCGCAGACCGATGCCGGACGAGATCAGCGGAAGCGTCGCCTGCTCGGCAGCGGCCGACCGGGTCTCCGGGCGGCTCAGGCTGAAGGTGTGGGTGGGCGCTCCGACCACCAGCAGGTCGACGTCGTCATCGAGCGGTAGCTGGGTCGTTCCCACCTCGGAGGCCTCGACGTCGATCCCCTGCGTCGACAACCCGATCGCGATCGCTTCGGCGACGATGCGGGTGCTTCCGAACATCGACTCGTAGACCACCAGGGCGCGCATCGCACTCCTCCATCCGTCGCGGGGCTGAAGGGGCGGCCCCTCGTGCCTCCAAGGGTGCTCGTGACGACCGTCGGTGCCCAGAGGACAAGGGCTCCTTCCGGCCGGGCCATCGTCCCGACCCGGTCCGGGTTCCGGCTCGTCGTCCGTCACCTGCCCGTCGCGAGGCATACTGCCCGCTCGAAGGAGCCACCATGACCAGCACCACCGACGACGCGTCCACCGATGACGCATCCACCGAGGCGATGGGCTTCGATGCGCTCGCGTTGCGTCCCGAGCTGCTCCAGGCGCTGGATGAGCTCGGGTACGAGGAGCCGACGCCCATCCAGCGTGCGGCGATCCCCCCGCTGCTCGACGCCCGTGACCTGCTGGGGCAGGCGGCGACCGGCACGGGCAAGACCGCGGCGTTCGCGCTGCCGATCCTTGAACGACTGACCGAGGGGGAACGTGGGCGGCACCCGATCGCGCTGGTCCTGGTGCCGACGCGTGAACTGGCGATGCAGGTCTCGCAGGCGATCCACACCTACGGGCAGCGGCTGCGTGCGCGTGTGCTGCCGGTCTACGGCGGTCAGCCCATCTGGCGCCAACTCAAGGAGCTCAACCGGGGGGTTGACGTGGTCGTCGCGACACCGGGGCGGGCCGTTGACCACATCAACCGCGGCACCCTGGTGCTCGACCACCTCGAGGTGGTGGTGCTCGACGAGGCCGACGAGATGCTCGACATGGGCTTCTCCGAGGACCTCGACGCCATCATGGCGCGGACCCCGGACTATCACCAGACGATGCTGTTCTCCGCCACCCTGCCGCCGCGCATCGACGGTCTGGCGCGGCGCTACCTGCACGAGCCGGTACGCATCACGATCGGTCGGCAGGCGACCGACGCCAGCGACACGCCGCTGATCCGACAGAGCGCCTACGTCGTCGCGCGGTCCCACAAGCCGGCCGCGCTCGGTCGGATCCTGGACATGGAGGCCCCGGCGGCCGCGCTCGTGTTCTGCGGCACGCGCAACGAGGTCGATCAGCTGACCCAGGTCATGAACGGTCGCGGCTACCGCGCCGAGGCGCTCCACGGCGGGATGACCCAGGAACAGCGTGACCGGGTGATGGAGCGTCTCCGCAGTGAGACGGCGGACCTCCTGGTCGCGACGGACGTCGCTGCGCGCGGCCTGGACATCGACCATCTGACCCACGTCATCAACTACGACGTGCCGTCGGCCCCCGAGTCGTACGTGCACCGCATCGGCCGTGTCGGGCGCGCCGGCCGTGAAGGGGTCGCGATCACGCTGGTCGAGCCGCGGCAGACGCGGCTGCTCCGGGCGATCGAGCAGCACACACGTCAGCGCATGGAGGTCGAATCGGTGCCGTCGGTGGCCGATCTACGCGCCCGGCGACTGGAGCTGACCCGTGAGGCCCTCCACGAGCGCATGGTCGACGACGCGGATCTCGACCGCTTCCGTGGGGTCGTCGAGTCCCTGAGCGACGAGTTCGACCTGATGGAGCTGACCCTCGCCGCCATCTCGATCGCGCACGATGCGGTCGGTGGCAGCGACGATGACGATGCGGAGCTCCCCGAGGTACGGCTCCACGAAGGCGGCCGGAAGGGCGGCGGCAAGGACGGCAAGGGCTCCGGGGGCGGCAAGGGCGCCGGCGGCGGCAAGCGAGGCCCGGCCAGCGGATCGTCGCACGGTGCGCGTCCCGGCCCGGCACCGGACATGGCACGCATCTACATCGGGGTGGGTCGCAGCCAGGGCATCCGCCCGAAGGACCTGGTCGGAGCGATCGCCAACGAGTCCGGCCTGGGTGGTCGCGATATCGGCAACATCGAGATCACGCCGAACTTCTCGTTGGTGGAGGTGCCACGGTCCTCATCTGATGAGGTCATCCGCGTGCTGCGCGGGACCACGATCCGGGGCCGGAAGACCACGGTGCGTCCGGACCGTGACGCCTGAACCTCGACGGCGGCACGTCCACGGCGGCACGTCGACGCCCGCACCGGACGAACCGGCTCAGACGACGGACAGGTCCAGGTGCTCGGCGAGCTCGTGGAGCGCCAGTCGTCCGGCGAGCGAGTTCCCGGAGGGGTCCAGGGGCGGGGACCAGACGCAGATGCCCATCCGACCCGGAACCACGCCGATGATCCCGCCGGCGACCCCGCTCTTGCAGGGCAGCCCGACGCTGTAGGCGAACTCCCCGGACGCGTCGTAGGTCCCGCAGGTCAACATGATCGCCGCGACCCGCTTCGCGTGGCGGGGGGAGAGGATCCGCTCGCCCGAGTCCGGATCGACGCCGTCGTTGGCCAGGAACCGGACCGCGCGGGCCAGTTGTCGCGCGCTCATCGAGATCGCGCACGCGTAGGTGTAGGGGTCGATGACCTCATCGACCGCGTGGTGCAGGTTGCCGAAGGAGGCCATCAGGTTGGCCATCGCGCGGTTGCGGGTGGAGGAACCCTGTTCCGAGTCGTAGACGTCCTGGTCGACCGACAGGGGCTCGCCCGTCAGCGTCTCCAGCAGCTCCATCGTCGAACGCTTCGAATCCTCGCAGTGGTCGAGGAGCACGTCGTCGATCACGAGCGCGCCGGCGTTGATCATCGGGTTGCGGGGGATGCCCTGCTCGCGTTCGAGCTGTACGAGTGAGTTGAACGGATCGCCCGACGGTTCGCGTCCGACGCGTGACCACAGCTCGTCGCGCACGCTCGACGAGGCGTTCGCCTTCTGCATCGCGAGGACGAGCGAGAACACCTTGGAGATGCTCTGGATCGGGAACGCCTCGTCGACGTCGCCGTGCAGGTGCTCCGTGCCGTCGAGGTCGACCATGGCGATCGCGAAACGGTCCGGATCGGCACCCGCGAGCGCCGGGATGTAGTCCGCCACCTTGCCATCTCTGGCCGCTGGGCGACACCGCTCCGCGACCTCGCTCAGGACCGCAGCGATCCGATCGGTGCCGCTGGTGCCGGACCCGGTGGGCGTGCCGCCGGCAGAGGTGGTCGTCGACATGCGTGGAGCTCCTCGGTCGTGTGGTGACATGCTCGCAGGTCTCGCGCGGATCGTGGCGTGGACCACCCCGCCCGTCGGTCGGGGCCGCGGACGACGCGCCCGGTCACGGCGCCCGTCGACGACTACCGTCCGGTCACCAACAGCATCGAGGTGGTCGTCGACGACACGCGGGAGCGGTGGAACCAGCGCTACGGGCGGCGTCCGCCCCCGAGCGAGCCGTCGGTGTTCCTCACCGACCGCGCGGCGCTGCTCCCGGCCGGCGGTCGAGCCCTGGATCTGGCCGGTGGCGGCGGGCGGCATGCGATCTGGCTCGCCCGCCGCGGCTTCGACGTCACCCTCGCCGACATCTCGGACGTTGCCTGCGCGTTGGCGCGGGAGCGGGCGGATGCGGCGGGTGTGGCGTTGGATGTCCGGCGGGTCGAGCTCGGTGTCGAGCCGTTACCGGCGGGTCTCTTCGCCCTCGTGCTGTCCCACGCCTACCTCGATGTCGAGGTGTGGCGTGAAGCCGTCGGGCTGCTGGACGTCGGCGGCATCGCCCTGCTGTGCCAGCCGACCGTACGCACCCTCGAACGCCGGGACCGGCCAGGTCGGCCCTGGTTGCTCGACGAGGGCCAGATGGCAGAACTGGTGGCCACCCTCGACGACATCGAGGTGCTCGAGCTCGACGAGGTATGGACCGACGAGGACCGCCACGAAGCGCGGGCGGTCCTGCGTCGGACGGCTGGTTCCTAGCGCGTCGGGTTCTCGCGGCGACGGTTTCTATCGGCGACGGGCGCGGCCGGCGGATCCGGACGAGTTGCGCTTCGCGCTGCTGCGCGCACCACCCTTCGGACCGCCGGAGCCGCTCCCGCGTCCCGCGCTGGAGCCCTTCGAACGGTTGGAGCCGTTCGACCCGTTCGGGCGACCGGAGCCGCCGCGGCTCGCGCGCGGCGCCCCGCCGCCGTTGCCGCCGCCCTTCCCTCCGCCCTTGGCCTTCTTGACCGGGCGGGTATCGAGGGTGATGGACGGTTCCGGGAAGGCGCCCGCCGTCAGCTGGTCGAGGTCGATATGGTGCAGCCCCTCGGGGAGTTTCAGCGACCGCTGGATGTCCGCGGTCTCCTTGCCCTGGGTCGCGTCGACCAGCGAGACGACCAGCCCGAGTGCGCCGGCGCGACCGGTACGCCCGGAACGGTGCACGTAGTCCTTGTCGGAGCCTGGTAGGTCGTAGTGCACGACCACGTCGACGTCATCGATGTGGATCCCGCGGGCGGCGACGTCGGTGGCGACCAACGTCGAGACGTGGCCGTCGCTGAACTGCGCCAGGGCACGTTCCCGCTGGTTCTGACTGCGGTTGCCGTGGATCGCGGCCGTGGAGATGCCGTCGGTCTTGAGCTGCTTGGCGAGCCGGTCCGCGCCGTGCTTGGTGCGGGTGAACACGATCGCCGAGCCCATCCGGCGCACGATGTCGCCGGTGAGGCGACGCCGCTGCTCGCGTTCGGCGGGCCAGAAGACGTGGCGCACGTCGATGTGGGCGTCCTCGCTCTCCGCCACCGCGTGGTGGACCGGGTCGTGCTGGTAGCGCCGGATCAGCGTGTCGACGTCGCCGTCCAGCGTGGCGGAGAACAGCAGGGTCTGGCGCTCCGAGGACGTCGCGTCGAGCAGTCGCTTGACCTCGGGCAGGAAGCCCATGTCGGCCATGCGGTCGGCTTCGTCGAGGACGACGAGGTCGACGTCCTGCAGGTCGCAGTCGCGCCGTTGGACCAGGTCGGCCAGACGACCGGGCGTGGCGACGAGGATGTCGATGCCGCGGCGCAGGCGGTCCTGGTCACGACGGATGTTCGTGCCGCCGTAGACGGTCGCGACGCGGCGACCGCGGACCCGGGCGAGGGGTTCGACGACCTCGCGGACCTGCGCCGCCAGTTCACGCGTCGGGACGAGCACGAGCGCACGTGGGCGTCCGGGCTTGGCGCGCTCCGTCAGCGCAGCCAGTGGGATCGCGAAGGCCAGGGTCTTGCCCGAGCCGGTCGGGGCCTTGCCGCAGATGTCGCGTCCCTGCAGCGCATCGGCCAGGGACAGGGTCTGGATCGCGAAGGGCGCATCCAGTCCGAGGGTGTGGAGTTCTGTGGTCAGGTCGTTCGGAACGCCGAGGTCGGCGAAGGAGGTGGTCACGTGGTGCTCCAGATGCCCGCCGGTCCGGCGGGTCGGGGTGTCGTGGTGCGGGCCGGAGGATCCGGCCGCGGGCACGCGGCAGCAGGGATGGCCCCGGTGGGGGCCAGGTCGCGGAGGTCGCGTGCGGTGAACACGCGTGCGACGGACCGACGGATGGTCGGTCGGGATCGATCGCCGCGGCCCTGCGGGGGACGGGGCCAGATCATCTGGCCCACGGGCACCGATGAGCGCGGCGGACGTGTTCCGCGCCGGATCGCTCCGACGCGTGTGCAGAGCCTACCGCACCGCTGGCTGCGCCGGTCGCAGGCGTGCCGACGTGCGGCGGTGGCCGGTCTTCCAGGGCGGCTCCCGGCCGGGCAAGGCGACCGGCCGCGTCAGGCGACCGAGGTGACGCGATCGGTCGAGGCGCCGGCCCGACGCTCGGTGGGATCGTGATCGGGCACCAGGCAGTGCAGTTCGCGGTAGGGCAACCCGGTCACCACGCCGCGCCATCCGGCCCACGCCCCACCTGCCACCTCGACCCAGTGGCCGACGGGGTAGCTCGGCACCAGACGTCCGAGCGCCTCGCCGATCTCCGGGTGCAGATGCGGTCCGGCCATGTCCCGCAGCGTGCTGATGGTCACATCGGGAGTCAGGTCGGCGCGGTACGGACGCTCGGAACTCAACGCGCTGTATACGTCGGCGACAGCACCGATCTCCGCGATCAACAGCACCGGCGCCGACCTGCTCGTGGCTGATGCGCGCGATGGCGCTGGTGCCCCCGATCAGTCCCTGTGGGTAGCCGCCGCTCTGCCGCTCGTGGTGCTGGTAGGCGACGTGCGCGGGGAGCAGGCTCGCGATCGGCAGGCGACGGCTCAGTTCGAACCCCATGCGGGGATGTTGTCTGATCGCGTCGAACTGCTCGGTCGTGAGCCGCCCGGGCTTGTCGAGGCCCGCGACGGTGTCGGTCTCGAGGAGTTCGGTGATCAACGCCTCGACGTCGGCGTAGAGCCGGCCGACAAGGTCGTCACCGTCGTCGGTCAGTTCGAACGGCTGGTCTCCCAGTCGAGTGGTCGCGCTGTCGACACCGCCGTCACCCAGCCCACGTTCGGTGGCGGGCATGGTGATCTGGGAGAACGTCGTGGCCACGTGGTCACTGATGGTCGAGCGCACCCGGTCGCTGATGAACTCGTTGGGGACGATGTCATCGGCCAGACCGTCCCGGATGTAGACCGAGCGGTACCCACGCGCCTGGAGCGAACGGATGTAGCGTTCGGTGAGCGGGGGTCCCGGCGACCAGGAGCGGACGTCCCTGCGACTCGTAGATCGTCCGGCCGAGCACGCCGACGGACGGTCAGCGGTCGTGCGAGCTGCCGGGTTCGACCTGCGGGAGCGGGGGCGGGGGCAGTTGCGCGGGGGCGACGAGCGCCTCCCGGCCGGCGAGTTGGCCGAAGAGTTTGCCGCGCTCGGCGACCATCACCAGACCGAAGGCGACAACCCCGTACCCGAGGAAGCCCAGCGACAGCGGCAGCACGCTGCCGTCGAAGGTCCGATCCAGGAGCAGGCCGAGGGATGCGCCGACCCCCAACTGGATCCCGCCGACGACCGACGAGGCGGTCCCCGCGATGTGACCGAGCGGGGCCAGGGCGATGGTGGTGAAGTTCGGGATCAGCAGGGCATGTGCCGAGAGCATCGCCGCCATCCCGATCAGGAACAGCCCGAGGGGTGGTCGACCGTCGGTCACAACGGCCAGGGTCACGAGTCCGGCGCCCATGACGAGGTAGCCGAAGAGGACGCGGTGGGCGAGACGCAGGGTGCCGACGGTGCGGACGATCCGCGCGTTGAGAAGCATCGACAACCCGATGGCTCCCGCGAGCCCACCGAAGATGACCGGATACAGCCGCTCCTGGTCGAAGACGCCGACGAAGATGTTCTCCGAGCTGGCGATGTAGGACGTGAAGACGCTGTAGAGGGCCGTCAGCGCCAGGGTGTAGAGCAGTGCCTGCCGGTTGGTCACCACCGAGCCGGCCGCGCGGGCGACCCGGCCGAGGCGCAGCGGCAGACGATCGGCGGGTCGCAGGGTCTCCGGGAGTCGCCGTGCCCACAGCGCCATGACCGCCGCGGCGCCGACGCACCCGACGAACAGCCAGCGCCACGACATGATGGTGATGGCGGCTGCCCCGATCGATGGTGCGATCACGGGGACCAGGATGAACACCGCCACGATCATCGACATCGCCCGGGACATCTGGTCACCCTCGAAGGTGTCCCGGATCACCGCCCGGGTCACCACCGCGGGGCCGGCCGCACCGAGCCCCCACAGCACCCGGCTGATCAGCAGGATCTCCAGCGTGGGCGACGCGGCCGCGAGCAGCGCGCCGACGCCGTAGGTCACGTAGCCGAGGTACAGCGCTGGACGTCGCCCGAAGCGATCCGCCAACGGTCCGTAGAGCAACTGTCCCACCGCCAGCCCGATGAAGTAGGCGGTGACGGTGCCGGCGATCTCGGTCGCGCCGGGTTCGAGCCCCAGGTCACTGCGCATCTGCTCGAAGGCCGGCAGCATCAGATCGATACCGAGTGCGGCCAGTGACATCGACATCGCCAGCAGCGCGATGAACTCGACCCGCCCGAGTTGCCGGGCCGGGCCGACGATGGTGTCGGCCACGGTGGCGCCGTTCCTCGGTCGGTGAGCCGGGAGCGTACGCGACACCGGCGGGGCGCCCGGACCCGGGCCGAGGCACACTCGGAGCACGATACGTGCGCCAGGCGCTCGCCATTCGGGGCCGGGACTGGCCTCCCTGGATGGTCGCGTATGCGCTCGTCCGAGCCTTTCAGCCGCGTGCTGCTGACATCGGCCCATGGGTCGGTCGGTGGCCGGACGGGCAGACTCCGGGTTGCGCCCACCTGACCAACCGGTCACGGTACCCGGCCGCAGCCGCCCGGCCTCGACACGACCGG
Source organism: Nitriliruptoraceae bacterium (assembly GCA_041685735.1). Classification (GTDB taxonomy): domain Bacteria; phylum Actinomycetota; class Nitriliruptoria; order Nitriliruptorales; family Nitriliruptoraceae; genus CSSed11-175R1. The sequence goes on along the minus strand of JAWLFE010000022.1, from coordinate 10,357 downwards.
GCGAGGCCGCCTTCGCTCGAGCCGATCGCGCTCGACCTTCCCGAACCCTCGGAGACCCCCCTCGTGATGCGCCCCCTGCGCCGCTATGCGCCCGCCCTGTTCTCCCTCGCCGCCGTGGCCTTCGTCGGCGCCGCCGTGCTGACCCCCTCATCGGCGGCCGCCTCGGAGACCTTCGACGACGTCACGAGCGCGGGGTACGGCCCGGCCATCGACGCGTTGGTCGACGAGGGTGTCGTCGCCGGGTGTGGAGACGGTGCGTTCTGCCCGGACGAGGAGCTCACGCGTGGCCAGATGGCCACGCTGCTCGCCGAAGCCCTGTCCCTGCCCTACGAGGGCAGCGGGTGGTTCGCTGACGTCGATGACACGACCCACGCCCGTGGCATCAATTCGTTGGCCGCAGCCGGACTGACCCGCGGTTGTTCCGCCATCGATTTCTGTCCCGACGACCCGGTCACCCGGGGCCAGCTGGCCTCGCTGGTGTTCCGCGGGTTCGAACCGGAGGCTTCCGACGAGGTTGCCTTCGATGACATCGGCGGCGTGCACGAGGGATCGATCAACGCGCTGGCCGCGGCCGGGATCGCGGCTGGTTGCAGCGACTCGCTGACCCTGTTCTGCACCGACGACCCCGTCCTGCGCTGGGAGGCGGCCCTGTTCATGGCGCGGTCCATGGACCTGATCGACCGCGTCGAGCTCGCGTCGCTCGAGGAGCGCCGTGTCGAGCAGGCCGAGATCGAAGCCGAGGAGCAGCGCCGCCTGGAGGAGGAACAGCGCCGCCTGGAGGAGGAGCGTCGCCTGGAGGAGGAGCAGCGCCTGGAGGAGGAGCGGCTCGCCCAGGAACGCGCCGTGCGAGACCGCATCTGGGACGACCTCGCGCAGTGTGAGTCCGGTGGTAACTGGTCGATCAACACCGGCAACGGCTACTACGGGGGCCTGCAGTTCGCACTGTCATCGTGGCGGGCGGTCGGGGGCACCGGCTACCCGCACCACAACTCGCGTGCGGAGCAGATCCACCGGGCCGAGAAACTGCTGGCGATCCAGGGCTGGGGTGCCTGGCCTGCGTGTTCCCTGAAGCTCGGCTACCGCTAGGCGAGGCTGGCCATCCGGCGCCCGTTGCGCCATCCTGTACCCCGCATCGTCGTCCCACCCGCCCTGGCCACGCCCCCGCCCCACCCGCCCTGGGCCACGCCCCCGCCCCACCCGCCCCGGCCACGCCCCCCGCCGTACCGGAGTCCGTCATCACCGCCGCGCGTTCCCTGACCACGATCGGCTCGCTCACCGTCGCCCTGGTGCTCGGGACGGCGATCATCGCGACCGGGTCCGCGGCTGCCGCTCCGTCCTTCGAGGACGTCGACAGCGAGAGCTACGGGCCCGCCGTCGAGGCGCTCTATCAGGCCGGCATCGTGCAGGGCTGTACCGAGGACCGGTTCTGCCCCGACGACGTGCTGACGCGGGGACAGATGGCCACGGTCCTGGCCGGCGCACTGGACCTGCCCGACGTCGGCACCTGGGTCTTCACCGACATCGACGGCAACGTCCACCGGGACGGGATCAGCACCCTGGCCGCCTCCGGGGTGACCCTCGGCTGCACGCCCACCGAGTTCTGTCCGGGCGATGACATCACGCGCGGGCAGCTGTCGTCGCTCCTGGTCCGCGGGTTCGAGCCGCCGGAGACCGACACCGTCTTCTTCGACGACGTCGGTGGGGTGCACGCCGCTGCGGTCAACCGGCTCGCCAACGCCGGCATCGCCGCCGGGTGCAGCGACTCCCTGACCGACTTCTGTCCCAACGAGCCGGTGCTGCGCTGGCAGGCCGCCCTGTTCCTCGCCCGGGCCATGCAGCTGGTCGAGCCGGTCTCGCTGCCGCCACTGGAGGAGCGGCGTGCGGAGCAGGCCGAGATCGACGCCGAACTCGAACGGCAGCGTGAAGAGGAACGGCTGGCCGAGGAGCAACGGCTGGCCGAGGAGCAACGTCAGGCGGAGGCCGAGCGCGACACCATCTGGGATGCGCTCGCCGACTGCGAGACCGGTGACCGGATCGACGGTGAGGTCGTGCCGGGCACCGCGAGGTGGCACGTCGGCGCCACGGATCCGGAGAAGGACGAACGGCCCTCCTGGTCGTCGGGGATCTACGACGGCGGCCTGCAGTTCCATCCCACCACCTGGGATGCCTACCGCGACCCCGACATGCCGGCGGTCGCCGGTGACGCGACCCGGGAACAGCAGATCGAGGTCGGCGAGCGTGTCCAGGCATCTCAGGGTTGGGGCGCGTGGCCGCACTGCTCCGACCGGCTCGGTCTGCTCTGAACCCGCCGCCCGGCCACGCCCCTCATCCCGCGGGGCGGGGACCGGCGTGGGCGGTTCAGGCCTGGCAGAGACCGATCAGGTGCGCCGCCGCCCGGTCGGCCGCGATCTCCTCACGCTCGCCGGTCCGGCGGTCCTTGACCTCGATGATGCCGTCGGTCAACCGTTTGCCCACCACGACGATCGTGGGGATCCCCATCAGTTCGGCATCCTTGAACTTCACACCCGGGCTCTCCTTGCGGCGGTCATCCACGAGGACCTCCAGGCCCGCATCGTCGAGGGCGGCGGCCAGCTCCTCGGCCGCGGCCAACATGGCCTGGTCCTTGCCGGCGACCACGATGTGGACGTCGGCGGGTGCGACCTGGCGGGGCCAGCACAGCCCGAGGTCATCGACCGTGGTCTCGGCGATCGCGGCCACCGCGCGTGACACCCCGATGCCGTAGGACCCCATCGTGACGGTGACGAGCTTGCCGTTCTCATCGAGGACCTGCAGACCCAACGCGTCCGCGTACTTGCGTCCGAGTTGGAAGATGTGCCCGATCTCGATGCCGCGGGCGATCTCGACCGGGCCCGATCCGTCGGGAGCCGCATCCCCGGCCCGGACCTCGGCGGCCTCGATCGTGCCGTCGGGCGTGAAGTCGCGCCCGCACACCAGGTCGAACACGTGGTGGCCGGGTTGGTTCGCACCGGTGATCCAGCGGGTCCCCTCGACGATCCTGGGGTCGACGAGGTAGCGGATGCCGCTGGGGGAGTCCGCCCCGAGCGCGGCCGGGCCGACATAGCCCTTGACCAGTGCCGGGTGTCGGGCGAAGTCCTCGTCGGTGAACGGTTCGACCGCGGCCGGTTCGACCTGTGCGGCCAGTCGCTTCTCGTCGACGTCGCGGTCTCCCGGGACCCCGATGACCAGCGGTTCGCGGGTGCCGTCACGCGCGACCAGGGTGACGATCACGTTCTTGAGGGTGTCGGCGGCCTCCCACGGGCGGTCATCACGGGGCAGGTGGGCGTTGGCGTGGGCGACCAGGGTGTCGATCGTCGGCGTGTCCGGGGTGTCCTCGACGTGGGCGGCCGGCGCGTCGTCGTACGGGATCGGTGCGGGCGGCGGGGTGGTGACCGCCTCGACGTTGGCGGCGTAGCCGGCGTCGTTGCGCACGAACGTGTCCTCGCCCACCGGGGTGGGGCAGAGGAACTCCTCACTGCGCGAGCCGCCCATCGCGCCCGACATCGCTGACACGATCACGTAGTCCAGGCCGAGCCGGTCGAACGTGGCGATGTAGGCCTCGCGGTGGCGCTCGTACGATGCCTCGAGTCCTGCGTCGTCGACGTCGAAGGAGTACGAGTCCTTCATCACGAACTCGCGGCCCCGCAGCAGCCCAGCCCGTGGTCGCGCCTCATCGCGGTACTTGATCTGGATCTGGTAGATGCTGAGTGGCAGGTCCTTGTACGACGAGTACAGGTCCTTGACCAGGAGCGTGAACATCTCCTCGTGGGTCGGTGCGAGCAGGTGCTCGTTGCCGCGTCGGTCGGTCAGGCGGAACAGGGTGTCGCCGTAGTCATCCCAGCGTCCAGAGGCGACGTAGGGGTCCTTGGGCAACAGCGCGGGGAAGTGCACCTGCTGGGCGCCCATGCGGTCCATCTCCTCCTGCACGACGCGTTCGACCTTGCGGTAGACGCGGTGGCCGAGCGGCAGCCACGAGTGCAGGCCCGAGCCGGCCCGGCGGATGTAGCCGGCGCGCACCAGTGCGGCGTGGCCCGGGAGTTCGGCGTCGGCGGGGTCGTCGCGCAGGGTGCGCACGAACAGGGTGGACATCCGGAGGAACACGTCGTGGCTCTTTCGTGGCTCAGGGGCGTCGAGGTGGCGGCGAAGTACCGTCGATCGCCCGGTCACCCGCCGGGCCGGAGGTGGCGCGCGGGTCGCGCGACCCTACAGACAACCGGAGGATGACGGCGAACGAGCCAGCGTGCGGTCACCGCCGTCCGGACCGCTGCGATGTGGGTCCGTGGTGCGAACGGCGTACGCTCTCGGTCACACGTCCGGCTGGTGCACGGTGGCCGGCTCCGGGGGATCCACGGTCAGACGACGGTCCGGATCTCTGCCGGGCCGGTTCGGCGTGACCCGACGTCACGACGTCGCGCGTTGTCGCGACCCCCCACCGTTCCCGCCTGTCCGACTCCCGCTGAGGTCCCGCTGTGCGCATCCTGATCCGGATCCTGGCGTCGCTCGTGTCACGGGTGCCGTGGCTGGTCCTGGCGGCGACCCTGGTGCTCACCCTCGTCTTCGGTGGACTGGCCACCACGCTCGAGGACGCCACCGGGCAGGAGGGGTTCTCGCCCGAGTCCGAGGAGATCCTCGCCAGTGAGCGCATCAGCGAGCTGTTCGGCGAGGAGGCCACCCAGACGGTGATGCAGGTCGTGGTCCGGTCGTCGGACGGCGACGTGCTGACCGCTGATGGGCTGGCTGCTTCGAACGATCTCACCGAGGCGCTCGAGAGCAGCGACGTCTCCGAGTTCATCTCCGAGGACCCGCAGCAGCCCGGGATCGTGAGCTACCTGCTGCCGGTCCAGCAAGCGCTCGCCGAGCAGCAGATCGACCCCTCCACGCTGGACGACGATGCGGTCAAGCAGCTCTACGACGACGCGGTCGCCCAGGCCGGCCCGGAGCTGGGTTTCGCGACGCAACTCGTGCCCGAGGACGCGGGCGACGAGCCCGACACGTCGTTGATCCTGGTGTTCATCGACGCACCCGCCGATGTGGATGGCCAGATCGACCGGGAGGCGGCCGTCGCGGATGTGGTCCGTTCGGTCGACGTCGCCGATGGCCTCGAACTGCGGCCGTTCAGCTTCTCGTTGCTCTTCGAGGACGACGACGACATCTTCGGGGAGATCGGACGATTGTTCGTCCAGGCCTTCCTGATCATCATCGGGGTGCTGCTGTTCGTCTACTGGCTGAAGCCACGCGGGAACACCAGCCGGCTCGCCTCGATGCGCCGCACGATCGCCGACACCTCGGTGACCATGTTCACGATCGTGCTGGTCGTGTTGTGGATGAACGGGATCGGGGCGTTGCTCCAGCAGGCGGACATCCTCGGGCCCTTGACCGAGGTCGCCCAGATCGTCCCGATCCTGCTGATCGGGCTGGGCGTGGACTACGGGATCCACCTGACCTCCCGCTACCGCGACGAGGTGGGACTCGGGCAACCTGTCGACGGCAGCATGACCACCGCGATCGGGACCGTCGGGATCGCACTCGTGCTGGCGACGGTGACCACGGCCATCGGCTTCCTGACCAACATCGTCAACCCGATCCCGGCGCTCCGGGACTTCGGGATCCTGGCGGCGGTCGGCATCGTCGTCGCCTTCACGCTGATGCTGACCTTCGTCCCGGCGCTGCGCACGGTGCTCGACCGCCGTGCTGAACGGGGCGGCCGACTGCCGACCGACGGGATGGGGGCGACCCGTGACCGGCTGCTGCCGGACATCGTGGCCCGGAGTGCGTGGCTCGCGGAGAAGATGCCGATCCCGACCCTGCTGATCGCCGTGGTGCTCGGCGGGGCCGGCTACGTCGGTCTGGCCAACATCTCGACGGAGTTCTCGTTCACCGACTTCCTGCCCGAGGACGCCCCGGTCGTCCAGACCCTCGACATCATCGAGGAGGACTTCGGCGGGGGGTTCGGTGAGACCACCCAGGTGCTCATCGAGGGTGACGATCTGGACTCCCCGGCCGCCTTCAACGCGATCGCGGACGCGGTGGACCGGATGGGCGACACCCCCGACGTCCTGACGGTCTCCACTCCGGATGGCGAGGTCGCGCAGGTCGACTCGCCGGTCGCGGTTGTCCGGGAGCTGTTCGCACCAGGTCCTGACGGCTCTCCGGCCGATCCCGGGTTCGCCGAACTGGCCGTGGCCAGCGGGTTCGATCCGGAAGCCGGACGCATGGACGCCGACGCCGACACCGCGGCGATCTTCGATGCCGCCCGCGACCGCGTCCCCGACCGTGTCGACGCCGTGCTGGCCGACCTCGATGGCACGTCGGACGCGGCGGTCCTGGAGATCAGCACCCGCGCCGGCGAGGACGGTGCCATCGAGTTGCGGGATGCGCTCACCGACGACCTCGCGCCGGTCGAGTCGGCCGGCTTCGACGTGGTCATCACCTCGCAGGACATCATCACGGGCGCGATCGTCACCTCCCTGTCGTCATCCCAGGTGACCTCACTGATCATCACGCTGATCGCGGCGACCCTGGTGCTGATGGTGACCTTCGCCATCGAGAACCGTCGGCCGATGCTCGGGGTGCTCACGATGATCCCCGTCGCGCTCGTCGTGCTGTGGACCTTCGGCCTGATGTACCTCAGCGGCATCCCGTTCGGGCCGGTCACCGCCACCCTGACCGGTCTGGCGGTCGGCATCGGCGTGCCCTACACGATCCACATGGCCCGCCGCTTCGACGAGGACCGCAAGCGGTACGCCGACCTCAACGAGGCGATCCGGGAGACGACCCGCAACACCGGCGGTGCGCTGGCCGGTTCGGCGTTCACGACCGCTGCCGGGTTCGGGATCCTCATCACCTCGACGTTGGTGCCGTTCCAGCAGATGGGCCAGGTCACCGCCTACGCGATCCTGCTCTCGCTGTTCGGGGCAATCATGGTCCTGCCCTCGCTCCTGGTGTTGTGGGAGCGGTGGCATCGACGTCGCGACACCGCCACGGTGCCACCGGACAGCGAGGCGGAGACCGATGTGCTCTTCCTGGCCTCGCAGCCGCCGGGGTAGGCGCTGACGGACGGCCACAGCCGACCGGACGACCATGGCATCCCGAGGTGGCCGTGGCCCCGTACCCTGATCATGTTCACCACGGCGTCGAGGATCTCTGTTGCCACTCGTGATCGCGCTCACCCTCGCGTTCATCCTCTACTGCGTCCTGGACGTGACGCTCACCCCGGCGGGCGACGTCCGCAACCTGCCCAAGCCCGCCTGGCTGGTGGTCGTGATCTTCCTGCCGGTCGTCGGCAGCATCGCGTGGTTGCTGGGCGGACGACCGGAGAACGTCGGGCGGTCACCCGGCGGTGGTCGGGGGGGATCGGGTGCGTCCCCGCGGGGAACGCCGCCGACGACCTCGAGCTGGGGACAGCCCCCGTCGGGTCCCCGGACCCCGCCGAAGGGTCCGGACGACGACCCGGAGTTCCTGCGGCACGTCGAGGAACAACTGCGGCGCGGTGATCAGGATCCGCCCGACAACACCTGAGGCCCTGACCGCGTCGATCGGACATGGTCGCGCGTGGTCAGTACCGGTCGCCCACCGGTTCGGGCAGGGCATCGAGCCGGGTGAGCGCGTCGGGGGGCAGCGTGAGCGCCGCGGCGGCGCAGTTCTCCTCGAGGGTCGCGAGCCGTTTGGTGCCCGGGATCGGCACGATGCGCTCTGACCGGGCCAGGAGCCACGCCAGGGCGACCTGTGCCGGGGTCGCGTCGAGCTCGACGCCGACGGCACGGACCTCGTCGACGATCCGCTGGTTGTGGCTGATGGCGGCTGGGGAGAACCGCGGGTTGTCCGTCCGGATGTCGTCCGCTTCGAAGTCCGCTCCGGTGATCGTGCCGGTGAGGAAGCCGCGTCCGAGGGGTGCGTACGGCAGGAACGCCGCGTCGTGAGCCTCGCACCACGGCACGACCTCTCGCAGCGGGCCGCGGGTCCACAGCGACAACTCCGATTGCACGCTCGCCACCGGGTGGATCGCATGGGCACGGTCGAGCAGGTCGGTGGTGAGCTCCACCTCGGACAGCCCGAGGGCGCGAACGAGCCCGCGCTCGACGAGCCCGGCCATGGCCCCCCAGGTCTCCTCGAACGGGACGGCAGGATCGATGCGGTGCAGGTGGTACAGATCGATTCCGTCGACCCCGAGCCGTCCCAGCGAGGCCTCGCAGGCGGCCTGGATGTGTTCGGGGCGGCCATCACGGTGTTCGCGGCCGGTGTGTGGATCCATCACCAGCCCACACTTCGTGGCGAGCACGACCCGGTCCCGGTGGGCCCGCAGCCCCCGCCCGACCAGGCGCTCGTTGGTGAAGGGCCCGTAGACGTCGGCGGTGTCGAACAGCGTCACACCGAGGTCGACGGCCCGGGCGAGGACCTGCAGCGACCGGGCGTCGTCCTGCTGGCCCGGGTCGTACTCGGCGGACATGCCGACACATCCGAGCCCGATGGCTCCCACCTCGATGCTGGCGCCACCGTCACCGCCGCCGAACCGACGTTGCTGCATCAGGTGGGCCCCGTGACGGCTGCTGGGTGGTCTGCGCGCGCACCCTACCCCCACGGTGGATGCCGGCCCCCTGGTGCTGCATCGGTCGGGCCCATCGACGGGTGGTCCGCCGGGTACCGTCGTGGGGTCCATCTCCGCTGCGCCGGGAGCACGGTGCTGACCCTCATCCTCGCCACCCCCGTCGCGCTGGCCGCCGTCGTGCTGCTGGTGGGTGTCGTGGCGCTCGTCTGGACGGGCCGGTGGACGGACTGGTTCGGACGACCGGTTGGGTGGACGGTCGGGGTGTGGCCGCTGCCGCTGGTCAGCCTGGTGGCGCCCCTGCTGGCCGCCGTTGCCTGGTTCGTCGCTCGGACCGCCGGGGTGGCTGGTGCCGAGGGGAGCATCACGGCGGGGTTGCTCTACCTCGCGGTCTACCTGATCCCGTGGGTGGCGCTGACCCTGTTCGCTCCCCGCTGGGTCTTCCCGCCATGGGCACGGCAGCGCGTCGCCGAACCGCCGGCGCCGGCCGGCGTCGACCCGGCCCCCACATCGGTCCCGGCCGTGTACTGCCCCGGTGGCCGCGGACACGGATCGCTGGGGCGCTGGGTGTGGCGGATCGACGGGGTGGCGGGACACGTCTGCCTCGACGGTGAGGTGCTCCGGTTCCGACCGGTCCGCGCCGACCTCGACGAGGCAGCCGCGATCCGCGACCTCGACGACGAACTGGACGCCGTCGCGATCGCGCAACTCGGCCTGGAGTTCGGGCCGGACCTGCACCTCCAGGCACCGCGAGGTGGGTGGTGGACCCGCCGGCGCGTGGATGTCGAACTCGGCGCCGTGACCGACATCGCGTGGCACGCGACCCGGCGGGCAGCGGTCGACGGGATACTGGCGCTGGAGGTCGCCGAGCGGGGCGTGGTGTACCTGTGGGTGGCCGACGTCGCACGGGTCCGCGCGTGGCTGGCGGGAGGGGTCGCCACGTCCGGGGCAGCCGCACCCTCCCGCAGGGTCGTCCCCGGCCGCCACCGGCGATGACCGCACACGTCGAAGGAGCACAGATGTCGGTCATCGGGTCCACCATCCACCGCCACGCATCGCTGTTCGTGGGCGTCGTGGTCGCCGCCCTGTTGCTGCCCGTCGCGACGGCCGGCGCGTTCGGCCAGCGGTCCTTCGATGCCGCGATCGCCTGCCCCGCCGACACGGTGCCGCAGGGTCGCTTCACCGATGCGGGGGCGACCCACGGCGATGCGATCCGGTGCCTCGCCTGGTACGGGATCGTCCGCGGGACGGCGCCGACGACCTTCGAACCCGGCGCACCGGTCAGCCGGGGTCAGACCGCCACGATGGCGGTCAACCTCCTCGACCGGCTCACCGACATCGAGGTGCCCGCGCCGGTGACCGGTGCGTTCCAGGACGTCGACGGCACCGCCCACCAGGTGGCGATCGAGACCCTCGCGGCGTTCGACCCGCCGATCGTGGACGGGCGCGACGGGGACACCTTCGATCCAGGGGGTGCGGTCACCCGGGGTCAGTTCTCGTCGATCCTGGTGCGGCTGCTCGATGAGGTGGCGATGCAGCGTGACGGCCTCGACCCGTTGCCGCCGGGCCAACCACGCTTCGAGGATGTAGCCGACAGCGTGCACGAACCCGCCATCTCGCGGCTCAACGAGGTGGCGGTCATCGGCGGGTTCCCCGACGGCACCTTCCGGCCGCGCACATCGATCACGCGCGGCCAGGTCGCGACCCTGTTCGCCGGGGCGATGGGCGGACTGGCCGATGCCGATCTGCTGCCACAACCCGATCCCGTGCAGCCCCCGGACCTCGACGTCGCCCTCC
>JAWLFE010000224.1:0-3235 GCA_041685735.1 Nitriliruptoraceae bacterium | reverse complement strand
TCACGGCTGAGGTCATCCAGCCAGATGGAGACCCCCGCCGCCGAGAGGGCGGCGAGCGGTTGGGCACTGCTTGCAGTCATGGCGCGCTCCTGACGCTAGGGGCGGATCGGTCGAACGGAATGCGGATCATGGCGACGGTCATGTCTCGGCACGGGCCCGGACGTTCCGGGCAGCGTCAGCGACGGCCTCGGCAGTCAGGCCGAACCGTTCGAAGAGCACCTCGCCGGCGGCACTCGCTCCGAAGTGTTCCAGACTCACCTTGACGCCGTCGGGGTCAACCCACTCGCGCCACCGCATCGCGATGCCGGCCACGACGGCGACCCGGAGGGTCACGCTACTGGTAGAACCGGTTCGCGGTCGGCGTCATCCTGATCACGGAGCCACTCCATACAGGGCCTCGGTCGAGGCCTCGGGGATGGCATGCCCCCTGGCACGGCTGGGTCAGGGACGTTGGCCCGCCAGCAACGCCCGCACCGAGGTTGCGATCGACGCACGCGAGCAGGTGGAACGGGCCCTGACGCCTACCGACGGAAGACGGGTATCCCCCCCTTGGCTACTCGATCGCGGGCCTGATCATCCCGGACGACCCGAACATGACACTCCGGGTCACCGGCCTGGTGGTGGGCCTGTGCACGCTGATCGTCGGCCATCTGACCGCTCTCGAACGCTCAGGATCAGCGTCGCAGGACGGATGACGAACCGGTGCGCAGTACGATGGCTGCCCGGATGCTCACCGCTCCGATGGACGCGGAGGAGAGTGCGCGATGCCGATGCACCAGATGTGGTCGACCATGCCGCTCGGGATGCTGCTGGTGTGGCTGCTGCTCATCGTCGTGGTCGTGGCCAGCATCATCCTGCTCGTGCGCGGACTTCAGGGTCGGGCCCGTTCCAAGCAGGGCGAGGGCAGGGCCGGTGCACTGCAGACGCTCGAAGAGCGGTTCGCACGCGGCGAGATCGATGCCACCGAGTTCGAGGAACGGCGCCGCGTGCTCCGCTCCTGACCTGGTCGCGTCCGCGCACGGTGGTCGGTGGTGCATGGACCCGTCCATCGCATCACTGACCGGCCGGCTGCACGACCGTCGAGGAGGACGTCCCATGACCGCCGTCACCGCAGGTCAGCAGCGGCCGGTCGGTCGGCCGACGGTCCATCGGCTCACGGCGTTCACCGACCAGCCGGATGGCGGCAATCCGGCTGGTGTGGTGGTGAGCGACGAGGCGTTGCCCGCGTCGGCCATGTTGCAGATCGCCGCCGAGGTCGGCTACTCGGAGACCGCGTTCCTGGTTCCCCAGGGCGATCCGGGGGACCGCCGGTACGCAACCCGCTACTTCGCACCGGCAGCCGAGGTCAGCTTCTGTGGGCATGCGACGATCGCCAGCGCGGTCCTGCTCGGGAGCACGATCGGGCCCGGCACCTACGTCTTCGAGACGGCGCAGGGCCCCGTCAGCACCGAGGTGCGTGCGAGAGCAGGTCTGCTGTCAGCGACCCTGAGATCGGTCGAACCCCGCGTCGATGACGCACCGGACGACCTGGTCACCGAAGCGCTCGGCGCGCTCGGATGGTCGCGCACGCAGTTGGACGCGGCCTTCGCCCCGGCGGTCGCCGACGCCGGAGCCCGGCACCTGGTGCTGATGGTCGCGACGCGGGAGATCCTGGCCGCGGTCGACTACGACTTCCCGCGCCTTCGGGCCGCGATGGCCGACCACGAGCTGACCACCACGGCACTCCTCTTCCGCGAGCAGGCCACCCGCTTCCACGCGCGCAACCTCTTCCCACCCGGCGGGGTCATCGAGGACCCCGCGACCGGTGCGGCTGCAGCAGCCTTCGGCGCCTATCTCCGCAGCCGCGGCGATGTGTCCCCACCGGCATCGATCCAGATCGAGCAGGGGACGGACATGGGTCGGCCATCGAACCTCCAGGTCGACATCCCGCCAGGCACGGCCGGCATCGGGGTGTCCGGCACCGCCGTCCCGCTCCCCTGACCGTCACGCGAAGGCGACACGGCCGACGCACCGGGAGGCTGCTCTCGGGCGTCGACCTCGCGTGGCCCGCCGCGCAGGGGACATCGGCCGGGCTGATGGGACCTCGGCCCCTTACCCGCTCAGTGACTCCAGGGGACGATCGTGATCATCGCCGGTCGAGACCCCGAGAGGAACAGCGCCGCATGAAGGTGTTCAGGATCGCACTCGTCGGGTTGTTGTTCCTCCTGCTCCTCGGATGGAGCGGACTGCGTGTGCCACCGCGCTCACTGGCCGAGGCCCCACGGGGTCCGACCGAGCCGCGAACGATCGCGGTCCCCGATGGACTCCCCGCTCCGGTGGAGCGCTTCTACCGCGAGGTCTACGGTGACGAGATCCCCGTCATCGACAGCGCGATCATCTCCGGCCGTGGCACGATGCGGGTCAACGGTCTGACGCTCCCGGTGCGCTGGCGCTTCATCCACGCGGCCGGACGGGACTACCGCCACCACATCGAGGCCACGTGGTTCGGCGCACGGGTGCTCACCGTCCACGAGACCTTCCTCGACGGAACCGCCCGACTGGAGCTGCCCTTCGGGGTGTCCGAGGGTCCCGCGGTCGATCAGGGCGCCAACCTCGCCCTGTGGGCTGAGGCGATCTGGATGCCGGCCGTCTGGGTCACCGACCCGCGCGTGCGCTGGGAGCCCGTCGACGAGCACACCGCACTGCTGTACGTCCCAGGACAGGATGGCCCGGGGCCGGATGGTGAGGAGGTCTTCGTCGCCCGGTTCTCCCCGGAGACCGGTCTGCTCACCCTGTTCGAATCGATGCGGTTCAAGGGCGAGGAGGCGTCCGAGCGGACGCTGTGGCTCAACGAAGCCGTCATGTGGGATGACCTCGACGGCCGGTTGCTGCCGATCGAGACCACGGTCACCTGGGAGGACGACGGTGCGCCGTGGGCGTTGCTGACCACCGAGGACGTCGTCTACAACGCCGACATCGACGGCTACATCGACGGCACCGGCCCCTAGCGAGCAAGCGGGTAGCTATCGTCGATCCGTCAGATGTCGACGATCCGGGAGCTGTCGTGAGTGCGCTGCTTGACGATGCGGTCGACTCGTTCGTGCAGACCGTCGGCCAGGACCTCGCTGCGTTGGCGACCGCCCAGGGCATGGCCACTGACCGGGTGCGGGGGGACGTCGGATCGGAGGCCGAGCAGTTGGTCGCGGCGTTCATCGATGCGGACACCGAGCACGGTGACGAGGCGCTGGCGGCCTAC
>JAWLFE010000223.1:0-3249 GCA_041685735.1 Nitriliruptoraceae bacterium | reverse complement strand
CGCTCGATTAACCGGCCATGCGGTGTGGGTCAAGTGTGGCTGTCGCGGTCAGCTCGGGGAGGCTGGATGGTCGCGAGGTGGCCTTGGAGCTTGCCGATGACCCGGGCGTGACGTGCGACTTCGCTGTCCCAGCCGCGGCTGGTCGCGTCGGCGTGCAGGACACGGACGTCGGCGAGCTGGCCGGCGAGGACCTCGGTGTTCTCGGGTGCGGGGACGAAGTTGTCGCACTGCTCGCAGATGTTGGCGTAGGGACACGCTTCAGCGGCCAGGTGCCGCGAGCAGTAGCCGTGCGCGACACGGGTCTTGAGGAACTCCGACTGCAGCCACTCGACCTTGGATGGCGGGGTGGCGCGTCCGGCGGTGACCAGGGGGAGACGACGTCGAGCCTTGCCCATCGCTTCGTCGTAGGAAGCGCGCAGGGTCGGCGAGGCCAGCGTCGCGTAGCGCAGCGTCATCTCCGGGGTCACGTGTCCGAGCAGCGCCATCAGCGCCTGCAGTGACATGCCGGCGTTCGCGAGCGTGGTCGCGTAGGTGTGCCGGAGCCTGTGCGGGGTGATCCGCCCCGGGCTGCCGGGAGGCACGAGCAGGCCGGCCTGCTCGGCCGCGGTCTCGAGCCCTGAGCGGATCCGCCAGGGGCCGATCCGGTGACCCTGGTCGATGAACAGGAAGTCGGTGGGTTTGCCGGTGATCGGGTCCGGAAGTGCACGTTGGCGTCCGCGGACGGCGGTCCAGGCGTCAAGCGCCGCGAGGGTGGTCGCGTCGAGCGGGACGGACCGTTCGGTCCTGAGTTTGCCCAACGGGACACGGAGCCAGCTGCCCGCAGCGCCGTAGTCCACGACGGCATCGAGCTCGAGGTCGAGCAACTCTCCGAGGCGGAGCCCGGCGTAGCGAAGCACGAGCAGTCCGCAGCGCGCGAACGGGTCATCAAGATCGTCGATGGCGGCGATCAGCGCGTGGTCGTCGCCGGATGGCAGGGCGCGCGGCAGCGGCCGTGGCAGGCGAGGCACGTCGGTGGCGAACACTAGCTGGCGTGGTGGACGGTCTGCCCAGCCCCACAGGGTGATGTCGTCGAGGAAGTTGCGCAAGGACAGCACCGCGGCGTGCACGACGGTCACCGAGACCTGCTGGCTGCGGGCCTTGCGGCCGCGCCAGGTTCGGGTCCGGTTGAAGATGAGGAAGCCCTCGATGTGGCTGCGGTCGAGCTGGCGAAGCGCGACGATGTCGGGATGATGCTCGGCGAGGAAGACCCCGAACGGGATCAGGTCGTTCACCAACCCGTCGACCGAGCTTGGAGAGAGCACCGTCTTGCGGGCGGTGACGTAGCGGGTCATCGCCGTCCGGATCGCCGTGTCGGGCAGCGCGCCGGCGAACCGCTGCTCGATGGTGGCTGCGGCCGGGTAGTGCCGACGCGGTGGCGAGTCGATCACGTCCGCTTCGAACAGCAGCTGCGCGAGTCCGAACAGCTGGGCCTTGTGACGCTGGCGGGAAGCCTCGGTGATCAACGGCGATGCGTCGATCCGACAGCGGAGCCGGTCGAGATCCTGGTGGGTCAGTTCCCGCATCGTGCGACCGGTGGCAGCGATCGTCAGGACCAGCGCTTCACGCACGATCGATCGCGCCCAGGTCGGTGACCATCCCAGACGTCCAGCCGCCGCGTGGGCGTCGACGAAGTCCGCATCGAACAGCAGCTCGGCAGAGGCGCCGAGCGTGCCAAACTCCTTGACGAGCAGCAGGTCCAGATCGGAGGTGACCCGTCCGGTCAGGATCGCCCAGCCGACCAGCGGCCACGCGCTGGTGCGGCGAAGATCGGACATCCGGCACTGCACGGGACGGCCCATCCACCACTGAAGATCGGGGTAGTCAGCCAAGAAGGTGCGTGCGGCCCGGAGCCGGTCCCGCAGCGCCCGGTCAGAGACCTGCAGCAGACGGCAGAAATCGATGTAGCCGTCAAGCATCCCGTGATCATGTTCGGTGGCGTGACGGGCGACCGGGGCGGTCATCGCTCCATGACCGCCCGCGCGGCGGCGTAGTCCGCCGCGAGCTGCTCGACCGATAGGTGGATGTAGCCGGCGGTGGTCTCCGGCGAGGCGTGCCCCATCAACTGCCGCAACACCAGCAGGTCGATCCCGGCCGCCGCGAGCTCGGTCCCGTAGGTGTGCCGAAGCCTGTGGGGACGCACACGGGTCGCTCCCGAGGTCTGCCGGTGATGTCGGAAGACGCTGCGCAACCCCGCTTCGGTCATCGCCGCGCCTGCCGTCGGCCCGCGCAACACCACGAAGCACTCCGGGGTGGTCAACCCCACGGGACGCTCCTTGCGCAGGTAGGCGGCAAGCTCGGCGAAGAACGCCTGGTCGACCGGCACGGTCCGCTCCCGGTTGCCCTTGCCGACCACACGAACGGTCCGGCGACCCTGGTCCACATCCGCCAGCCGCAACCCTCGGACCTCCCCGGCCCGCAGACCGCCGAGGAGCATCACCAGCGCGATCGCGCGGTCACGATGGGTGTTCAGATCCGCGAGGAACGCCGCCACATCGTCGGGATCCAGCGCCTCGGGCAGACGTTGTGGCTGGCGGACCAGCCGTCCACCCTGACGTGGCCGGCCCGGACCCAGATGGCCCAGCATCCCTCGCGCCTTCGGGCGCAGCCCCTGCCCACGTCGCGGTGCCGGCACGGGATTGTCAGCGCGGACACCGAGCACGACCTGATGCTCGAACAGCGCCCTCACGGCCGCGACCCGACGATTGACCGTCGCCGGTGCCGCCCCGGCGAACCGTGCCAGCCGGACGACGTTGCCCGATCGTGGTCGACCCGCGGCGGACTGCCAGTCCACCCAGTCGAAGATCTCTGTGGCGCTCACCGCGTCGAGCCCGACCCCGCGATCGACACAGAACCGGGCGAAGTTCAGCGTGTCGTAGGCGTAGGCCCGCACCGTCGCCGCCGCGAAGTTCCGGGCCTCCAGATGCGTCAAGAACCGGTTCACCTCGCCGGCATCGGCCCAGTCACCCTCAAGCCGCCAACCGCCGTCCGACTTCACCACCGACAACGCTGCCATCAGGCCCGACCTCCGCCGTCTCGAGCGAGTGTGCACCCGCCCTCTCGCGACCCGGCGCAACCTCCACCGGCCCCCGGCCCACTGGCCGGTTAACCGATATCAGGTTGGTGTGGCGGATCCGGGGCCAGTGCGCCCGCGGGTAGTACAGGTGGGCGACGAGCTCGTCGAGGCTGTCGATGACGGTGGCGACCGCGCCC
>JAWLFE010000222.1:0-3255 GCA_041685735.1 Nitriliruptoraceae bacterium | reverse complement strand
TCGCGACCCTGTTCGCCGGGGCGATGGGCGGACTGGCCGATGCCGATCTGCTGCCACAACCCGATCCCGTGCAGCCCCCGGACCTCGACGTCGCCCTCCGCCTGACCGAGGTGGCCTCGGTCGCGTCGGCGACCGCCGCGGCCGTCGGCCCCGACGGGACGCTCTACATCGCCGAGCGGGGCGGAACGGTCCGACCCCTGACCTCGACCGGCGCCGGGAGCCCGGTCGTGGACATCTCCGGTCAGGTCACGGCCAGCGGTGAGGGGGGCCTGCTCGGCCTGGCGTTCGCTGCGGACGGCACGGAGCTGTACCTGTCCTACACCGATCGGGATGGCGACACCGCGATCGATGCGGTCGCGGTCGCCGATGGACGGATCGTCGCCGACGACCGGCGTGCGGTGTACTCGACGGCACAGCCCGCCACCAACCACAACGGCGGGGACATCCACATCGGACCGGATGGTCTGCTCTACATCGGTCTCGGTGACGGGGGTGGTGGCGGTGACCCGTTCGGCAACGGACAGGACCTCTCCACGCCGCTCGGGGCGATGCTCCGGATCGACCCGCAGGGCGCCGCGCCCTACGCCATCCCGCCGGACAACCCGTTCGTCGGGCAGCGTGGCGCCGTCGAGGAGATCTTCGCCTACGGACTGCGCAACCCGTGGCGGTTCTCGTTCGACCGCGACACCGGCGACCTCTACATCGCCGACGTGGGGCAGAGCTCCCGGGAGGAGATCAACCACCTGCCCGCCGGCACCGGGGCGGGTGCCAACCTCGGGTGGAACCGCATGGAGGGAACCCTGCCGTACCAGGGTGCGACCGAGCCGGCCGATCACGTCCCGCCGGTCTACGAGTACACCACCGGCGGCGACGAGGGCTGCTCGATCACCGGTGGCTTCGTCTACCGCGGCGCGGCGATCCCCGAGCTGCAGGGTGCGTACCTGTACAGCGACTTCTGTAACGCGTCGGTCCGCGCCATCGTGGTCGAGGACGGCAGCGTCGTCGATCAGGGCGACCTCGGCATCCGGGGCAGTCAGGTCGTGTCGTTCGCGCAGGACGCCGATGGCGAGCTCTACCTCCTCAACCTCGGGGGCGAGGTGCAGCGGATCGATCCGGCCTGACCCTCGACGGCGGTGCGACGGACCAGCGGGCACGCCGGCCGATGAGCGGTTGACCCCGCAACCAGTACGATGCACGCATGACTTCATCTGCTGCACACACGACCGGGTCCTACGTCGAGAGCGAGTTCACTCGCGACACCGACTACATCGAGGACCGCATCACCGCCGATGGTCGCGACGGCTGGTCCGTCGAAGCGGGCCGCTACCGCCTGGCGGTCGCCCGCGCCTGTCCCTGGGCGAACCGTGCGATCATCGTCCGACGGCTGCTCGGCCTCGAGGACGCGCTGTCGATGGCCGTGGCCGGCCCGACCCACGATGCCGACTCCTGGACCTTCGACAAGGACCCGGGCGAGGTCGATCCCGTGCTCGGGATCCCACGCCTGAAGGATGCCTACGAGGTCCGGTTCCCGGGCTACCCCAAGGGCATCACCGTCCCGGCGATCGTGGAGATCGACTCCGGCAAGGTGGTGACCAACGACTTCCCGCAGATGACGCTGGATCTGTCCACGGAATGGACGGCGCACCATCGTGACGGGGCCCCCGACCTCTTCCCCGAGGAACACCGGGACGAGATCCTGGAGGTCGCTGAACCCATCTACCACGACGTGAACAACGGCGTCTACAAGTGTGGTTTCGCCGGCAGGGCCGCATCCTATGAGAAGGCCTACGACGCGCTGTTCGACCGGTTGGACCGGTTGGAGGACCGCCTGGCGACGACGCGCTACCTCGTGGGCGACACCATCACCGAAGCGGACGTCCGCCTGTTCACGACCCTCGCCCGCTTCGACGCCGTCTACCACAACCACTTCAAGTGCAACCGGTCCAAGCTGGCCGAGATGCCCGTGCTGTGGGCCTACGCCCGTGACCTGTTCCAGACGCCCGGCTTCGGCGACACGATCGACTTCACCGACATCAAGCGCCACTACTACGAGGTCCACCGCGACATCAATCCGACGGGGATCGTGCCGAAGGGTCCGGACCTCGCCAACTGGGCCTCACCCCACTTCCGGGAGGAACTCGGGGGACGCCCCTTCGGCGACGGCACCCCGCCGGGACCGGTCCGCGACGACGAACGCGTGCTGCCCGCGGACAACCCGGCACTCACCTGAGGGTGCTGATGCTCCACAGGGGTGGCGGCCGCTCGTCCACCGGTCCGGTCGATGGACCGATACGCTGGAGACTGGGTCCAGCCCCCGCCCGATCGACCAGGCCGCACCGGTACCGTGTGCCGGTTCGCGAGCCATCGCCCGAGGCACAGGAGGGACCCCGCAGGTGAGTCGCAGGCAGTTGCAACCGGTCGTCGAGCCCGTGGACCGCCCCCTGCTGCGGGGCTGGCTGCATGCGGCCGCGACACCGTTGGCGATCGTCGTCGCCATCCTGCTCTGGCGGGCGGCTGCTCCGGGTCTGCCGCGACTGAGCGTGCTCGTGTTCGGCGTCGCGCTCGTGGGGTTGTTCGCGACCTCGGGTGCCTACCACGTCCCCAACTGGCCCGCACGCGTGCGCCACTGGCTGTCCCGCGCGGACGTCGCGATGATCCAACTGTTCATCGCCGCGTCCTTCACGCCCTTCGCGGTGCACGCGCTGAGCGGTGCGTGGCGTCTCTGGAGCCTGGTGATCGCGTGGAGCATCGCGGTCATCGGTGCCATCGTCGCCGCCTCGCCGATCAAGGCCGCCCGCTGGCTCGGTGTGCTCGGCTACACCGCCTTCGCGTCCCTGGCGGTCGTCCCGCTCCTGCGCATCGCGCGGGTGGTCCCGCCGACCGGGATCGCGCTCATCGCGGCGAGCTCACTGCTCTACTTCGTGGGGGGCATCATCTACGCACGTCGCCACCCGGACCCCTGGCCGCGCACCTTCGGCTTCCACGAGGTGTTCCACCTGCTCGTCGTTGCGGCCGGGGCGACCCATGTGGTCGCCGGGGGGGAGTTCGCCCTGCCCCTCGGGTGAGAGCCCGCCAGCAGCGGGCCCCGCTCGCGACGCTGCCTGGTCGAGCCACCTCCCGGCGCGGGCTCGGGCCGGATCGGTTGCTGCGGATCGTCCCCGCAGCGGCATAGGCTTGGCCACGCGTCCAACGAGCCGACGGAGCTCGAGGCCGCGCGGGCCGTGCTGCCTCAGTTCGCGATCGGGCTCTCGGTCC
>JAWLFE010000071.1:0-13599 GCA_041685735.1 Nitriliruptoraceae bacterium | reverse complement strand
CGCTGATGCCCGCGGTCCAGACTCCGTAGGCGAACGAGCGACTGCGTGTGCTGGTCCGGGTAGCAGAGATCCTCATGAAGGCAGCTTGAGCAGGTGCGCAGCAGACAGAAGCCGCCGAGGGGCAGATCAAGTATCCCGAGGCGTACTTGAACGACCCCCCTCTCGAGCGGCCCAGTCCGCTCACTGGCCCAGTTCTCGGAGCCGGGGTGATCCCCGGTGAGGGATCTGCCGTGAACGACAACGGGCGGCGCGGCCCTCAACCCACTAGAGCAAACCACGGCCCTGGTTCGAGGAGCTTGTCGAGGGGCACCGCCAGCTCGTCGACGACCTGGAGGAAGAGGAGAAACTTCGCATGCGGCGCGGTCGTGCCGGGACGAGGGAGTTCGCTTGACCCATCCGGCCGAAATCGATCGGAAAGTAATCGGACACTTCCGGAGCGTAAGGGGCCTTGTCAGAGGGTGCCGGCTGGTCCAAAAGTCCTTGATGAGTGCCGGAGCCTAACCGGCACCATCACATAAAGGGGCAGATCCATGCGGAGAAGCATCACACTCCTGACGGTGGTACTGAGCATGATGGCGATGATGGCGTTGCCGGCGGCCGCACACGTCCTGGTCGTGGACTCACCAGGCGGTGACGGGGACCCCAAGGTCGGCTGGGTCGGCGGAGGAGAACTTCCAGAGGCTGCGGAGGGCAACGGCCTGATCCCAGGAGGCCCAACAGGCGCATACCTGCAGAGCCCCTCTCATGATGGAGGTCTGGTCACGGCCTGCGAGAGGCTTCGTGCTCACGGGAACGGTGTCGTCGACATCTTCGGCCCGAACGCCCCCGGCGAGCCCCTCACCTGCCGGCACGGAGGACGCTAGCCGTCAAGTTGGCTGCATCGGGCGCCCTGGTCACTGACCGGGGCGCCCTCGCCGTACTATCCGGCGGCTGCAACCCCCTCCCCGTCCCGAATCGAGCGCCGCCCGGAGGGCGCCGCAGCAGGAAGACCGAACAGGACGATTCACGGGTCAGGGCGGGACGCGCGGGACAGGGCGACTGACTGAGCAAGAACGCCCGTGTGTTTCACTCGCCTTGCGGCGGTTGCAGCGATGTTCGGAAACGGTTCTCATGCGTGATTCCGCGGAAGCGCCGATGGCAGTTGAGGCTCCGGATTGTGGATGGCCTGTTCGCTGGGGAGACCCGTCGCGTACGCTTGCTTCATGAGTTTCGAGCGGATCTCCATCGACCCGGACCGGATGCAGGGGTTGCCGTGCATCCGGGGAACGCGTGTGACCGTGAGCGCAGTGTTGGGGCAGCTCGCTGCTGGCCGCTCGATCGATGACATCATCGAGGACTATCCCCAGCTCGAGCGGGCGGACGTGTTGGGTGCCCTCGAGTACGCCGCTGCTGCGACCCGCGATCGTGAGATCCCGCTGACCGCTGCGGGATGAGGCTGCTGATCGACGAGAACCTCTCACCCCGGGTGGCGAGGTTGCTTCGCGAGGCCGGCCATGACGCGGCCCATGTCGTCGAGGTCGGATTGGGTAACACCGACGACCCGGTGATCCTGGGCGCGGCTGCAGATGATGCTCGCGTCATCGTGACCGCCGATACCGACTTCGGTGCACTGCTGGCAGCTGGCGGGACCTCGTTGCCGTCGGTGGTGATGCTCCGTTCGTCGGACCACCTGACACCCGACGAACAGGCTCAGCTGATCGTGACCGTGATGACCCGCGTCGGGGATGAGCTCGAAGGCGGTGCCATCGCCAGTGTCACGCCAGAGCGCATCAGGCTCCACAGCCTCCCCATCACTCCCGACTGAGCACCGACCCAGTCGAACAACACCGGGCACCAACGCCCGTTGCAGCGACCCGGGTGCGGGCGACTCAACGGCGATCGAGGCATGGTTGGCACGGCCCGGTCGTGGGCCGGTCGTGGGCCGGTCGGGGCGAGGGCTACGAAGACAGCAAGCACAGGGGCGGAACCCACCGACCGAATGGCGCCAGCGGTCTCTCCCCCCCGACAGCGGGCCAGTCACCTGAGGGCAGCGCGGGTGAGCCATTGTGCGACCCCGGCGAGCGCCGCACGGTCCACGGGCTGGGTTGCACCGGCACCCGCGATCCGTTCGAAGAGCACACCGTCGACGGCAGCGACCAGCCAAGCGGCGCGAACTTGCGGGTTCGGGGCGCCGAGATCGGCCAGGACGTCTCCGACGGCCTTGCGGATCACCATCCCCCCTTCGTGGAGGGCCGTGGCGAGCTCGGGTCGTCGCAGCGCCTCGAGGCAGAGCTCGTAGCGTCCGAGCTGGCGCGTGCGCTCGGTGGTCGCCCAGCGGTACAGCACGTCGGTCATGGCATCAGCGAAGGCGGCTTCGTCCCCGGCCCGCAGGACCGGGGCCAAAGCGTGCAGCTCGGCTTCGTCCTGCCGAACAAGATCGAGGAGGCAGGCTTCCAGAAGGGCCGCACGCGACCGGTAGTAGTACGACGTCGACCCGTCCGGGAGGTCCGCTGCCCGGTCGACCGCACGGTGGGTGAGGCCACGGGCCCCGGTGGTGGCCAGTACCTCGAGCGCGGCGCGGGCGATCTGACGGCGGCGGTCGGTCTCCATCGGCGTGACGCTACCTGCGTGGGATTGCCGTCGGCCCTCTACAGATGTAGAGTCAGGTAATGGATCCTACGAACGAACCGTCCGGACCTCGTCGTTCTGCCAGCGTGGTAGGCGCCGGCATCGCCGGCCTCGCTGCGGCCCTGGCGCTGCGTCGTATCGGATGGTGCGTGAACGTCCACGAGCGAGCAGGCGCCTTTGAATCGCTCGGCGCCGGGCTGGTCCTGTGGCCCAACGCCGTGCACACCCTCGACGCCCTCGGCGTGGGTGCTGCCGTCCGCGAGCAGGCGGCGGAACTCGGCGGCTCGACGCTGCGACGCCCAGACGGGCGCTGGCTCGCGCGCAACGACGATCCCGGGCTCGCGGCCCGTCATGGTGCTCCGCTGCTCGGCATCGAGCGGTCCAGCCTCCAGGCCATCCTTGCCGCCGCCGTCGGACCAGACGTCGTTCGCTTCGGCTCGGAGGTTCGTGACACCGAGGCCCTCACGACAGGGCACGACATGGTCGTCGCCGCCGATGGCATCCGATCACGTATGCGCGCTGCGGGATGGCGTGGACACGCCCAGCCCGCCTACGCGGGCTACACGGTTTGGCGCGCCGTGGTGGCGGCCGACGCAGTGACGCCCGCCGTATCGGAGACGTGGGGCCACCGCGAGCGCTTCGGGATGGTCCCGGTCGGGAGCGGGCGCGTCTACCTCTTCGCCACCGCCACGGTCGGGGCCGGGCAGCACGCCGAGGACCCGGTGGGTGAGCTGAACGATCTCCGGAGTCGGTTCGGCAGGTGGCACGATCCGATCCCAGCGCTGCTCGATGCGGTGGAACCCGATGCCGTCATGCGACACGACGTCCACGCGTTGCCCCACGTGCCACGACAGCTGCATCACGGAACGACCGTGCTGATCGGTGACGCCGCTCATGCCATGGAACCGAACCTGGGCCAGGGCGCCTGCCTGGCACTCGAGGATGCAGTCGTGCTCGCCCACGTCCTCCGCGACGACGTCCCGGTCGACCACGCACTCGCTCGCTACAGCGCGGCACGACGAGAGCGGGTGGCAGCCGTGAGTCGCCTGTCCGCACAGATCGGACGGCTGACCCAGCACGGCGGCCCAGTTCGGGCTTCGATCCGCGACACCGCGGTTCGCCTGATCCCTGCACGGCTCACGACACGGGGGATGGACCGCACATCCGGCTGGAAACCACCGTCTCGGCCCTCGCCGGAGCGATAGCCCGAGCGGCGCCGGACCACCAAGCGCGGGTTCGTCACCGTGAAGGACGCCAACCGGTTCCGCCGTGACGCGCTCGCCCGCCACGAACAGGGGCTCGGTCGCGACCCGGCCCAGGGACGTCAACGCCTGGGCGACAACCTGCGGGCCTGGCTCGACGGGCTGTCGGTCAAGCCCACCAGCCGAGCCGACTACCGCCAGTCCATCGAGTGCTACATCGGACCCCGCATCGGCGGGATCCGCCTCGACCAGATCACCCCCGAACGTCTCGACCGGATCTACCGCGCCCTCGAGGCCAACGGCCAACGCCGCGGACCATGCCGCAGCGACGGACGGACCTCCCCGGTCGACGGCTGCACCCCTGACCTGCACGACGGGTCGAGCGCCAAGAGCGTCCGCAACGTCCACGGCTGTCTCCACGTCGCCCTCGAAGCCGCCGTCGCCCGCGGCTACCTGCCTCGCAACGTCGCGGACCTCGCCAACCCGCCCAAGGCCAGACGCGCCCGATCCCGCAACGCCCGCGACCACTGCTGGACCCGAGAACAGCTCATCATCTTCCTCGACCACAGCCGCGATCATGGCGACCGGCTCCATCCGCTGTGGTTCCTCATCGCCACCACCGGCCTGCGGCGCGCCGAAGCACTCGCACTGAGATGGACCGATCTCGAGCTCGACCTCCAACGGCTCACGATCCGCCAGACCGTCACCGTGGCCAACGGTGTCATCGTCTGGCAGCGCAACGCCAAGAGCGACGACAGCGAACGCACCGTCGTGCTCGACACCCGCACCGTCACCGTTCTCATCGGCCACCGCAGGCGCCAGGCCGAGGAGCGGCTCGCCGCCGGCCCCGCCTGGTCGACCCAGCCGCAGGACCACGACCTGGTGTTCACCCGTCCCGACGGCATCGCCATCCCACCGAAACGGGCGTCGCAGATGTTCGCCCGCCAGGTGGACGCCGCCGGACTACCCCGCATCGGCGTTCACGGGCTGCGTCACACCTGGGCCACCCTCGCGGTTTGCGCGCCGGTGCCCATCAAGGTCGTCTCGGAACGCATCGGTCACGCCGATCCCGCCGTGACCATGCAGGTCTACGCCCACGCCCTCGAAGGCGACGATGCCACCGCCGCCGAGACGACCGCCACAGCCATCTTCGGTGACCCGTGAACACCGACCGACACCGGGCGACACCCCAGACCACACGGTGTCACGCCCCCTACTGGTGTCAAAAGGGTGTCACGCACGCTGAAACGCCCCCGCCGGGCAGCCGGGGCGCTTCAACGATTCTGTCGAATTCGGGGTGCTAGACCCCTCTAGGAGGTGGTGCGCGAGGGGGGACTTGAACCCCCATGTCCGTTAGGACACACGGCCCTCAACCGTGCGCGTCTGCCATTTCCGCCACTCGCGCGTGGAGCCCGCAGGAACCTGCGGACAGCGGAGCCTAGCCGTCGCTGGGAGGGGTCGCCAACGCGCCACCGGGTGGCATCAGGAACGATCCGCCAACCAGACGACCGACAGGTCGACCCGACCCAGTGGCGACCAGTACAGGTCACGGACATCACCGGTCACCAGAACCGCGTGGCGGTGCCAGAGCAGCGGCAGCACCGGAGCATCCTCGAGGATCCGACGCTCAGCACCCTGGTGGAAGGGGGTCGCGATCGCCCTGGTCGGCGCGGCGCGCGCCGTCTCGAGCAGCCGGTCGACGTCGGGATCGCGGTACCGGCTGACGTTGTCCTGCCCGATCTGCGAACCATGGAACAACGGGTACAGGTAGGAGCTCGGGTCGGGCTCACTGGCCTCCCATCCCAACCAGAACATCGGCACCTCACCGGCCCGGACGCTCCGCACGAACGGTCGCAGATCCCGTGCCTGGAGGTCGACATCGATCCCCAGGGCGTCTTCGATGTCGGCGGCCATGCTCTGTGCGATCGCGGCATGGCTGGCTCCGCGCACATGGGTGAGCGTGACCGATGTCAGCTCCGTCGAGGCCGCGGCGAGCTGTGACCTGGCTTCGACCGGGTCATGGCGACAGTGCGTGCAGGCTCCCTCCTGGCTCCCGGGTATCGAGGGCGGAACGAGTGAGTCCGCAGCCCGTCGCGTCCCCTGCATCACGTCGTCTGCCAGCCGATCGCGGTCGATCGCCAGCGACAGCGCACGTCGGATGTGGGGGTCGTCGTACGGTGACTGGGTCGTGTCGAAACCGTAGAGGTAGATCGTCGACGATCCGCCGGTGAGCAGTCCTGGGCCCCGGTAGCCGTCTGCGGACACACCGAAGGTGGCGGCGGCTTCGGCGAGTTGCTCCGGGAGCAGCTCCCCGACCTGCAGCAGACCTGCGGTCAGATCATCCCACTGCCTCTGGCGACCCGGATCGTCCGCGTAGATCTGCACGACCACCTCATCGAGGAGCGGTGGTGCGTGGTGGTCGGCGAAGGCCGTCAGTCGCAGGAACGAGCCCGGCTCGCGGGGTTCGCTCATCGCGAACGGACCGTTGCCCACCGGTTGCTCCGCGAACCCCTGCGGGTCCGAGAAGGCGACCTCCGGGAGGGGTACCAGGGTCGGGTGCGCGAGCGTCACGAGGTAGCCCGGTGCCGGCTCCTGGAGTGAGATCACCAGGGTCCGCTCGTCCTCGACCTCCAGGCCAGCGAGGGCCGCTCCGGTCGAACCAGCCGCGCCAGAGCCGGCGATGGGCTGGAGCAGGTAGGACAGGAAGGACGCCGGTGACGCCGTCCCGTCGGCGATCGCGTCGAAGCTGCGTTGGAACGAGCTCGCCGTGACCGGTTCACCATCATGGAAGTCTGCGGTGCGAAGGTGGAACCGGAACCGGGCGCCTCCATCCAGCACCTCCCAGCGTTCCGCGGCTCCCGGAACGACCCGGCCCTGCTCGTCGAGGCGCACGAGCGGGTCGAACAGCTGTCCGACGATCCGTTCACCGTCAGGATCGACCACGAAGCGGGGGTCGATCGACCCGGGCTCCTGCGCCACACCGATCCGGAGCGTGCCCCCGGCACGGACGTCCCCGGAGGGGTCCTGGGGCTGGGGAGCGATCGTGGGTTCCGGCGGTGGTTCACCGCCCGATGGCGGCGGTGTGGTGGTGCAGGCACCGACGAGCACCGCGCACAGCGCCAGGAGGCCGGACAGGCCACGGTGGCGCCGAAGGATCAGAGGAAGACGACGAGCAGACAGTTGGTCACACCGAACGAGATGGTCGCGATCACGGTGAACCGGTCGAGGTTGCGTTCAACGACCGCGGAGCCCTGCATCGGACCACCGCCACCGCCCCCGAACATGTCGGACAGACCGCCGCCCTGACCGCGGTGCAACAGCACGAGCATGATCAGGATCAGGGAGAGAATGACATGCAGGGCGATCAGCACGGGGACCACGGCCAACCTCAGATCATCGGTTCACGAGTCGGGGACGCCGGTCGATCGACCAGCGCGGGACCGCATCGCCATCGCCATCGCGTCGCGAGCACCGGTCCAAACGGACAGGTTATCAGCGAGCCCTCGCCCGGGCGTGCACGATCGTCACGAGTCCACCGCGACGTCGGGTCAGTTGCGCAGTGCCAGCCAGTACAACCGGAAGCCGTCGGACCGGACCTCACCGTCGCCGTTGACCACCGGGCGAGATCGCCACTGACCCGTCAACGCGTCGTCGACGGTGATCACAGGCTGTGGCCGCATCCCCAACCCGGGGGTGCGCTCAGGGGCCGGGCAGATGGCACCCTCCGTGTCACAGGCATGCAGGGTGCTGCGCCGGAAACTGGTCGCGTGCTCGTCGACGGGAACGGTGACAGGAGCTTCGCGTTCGATCGCGTCGATGGTCGACCGGCGGTAGACGTCGAACGCGCGGGCATCCGCCGCGAACCCGACCTGGTCGGCCTCGGCCGACGTGGTCGTGGACCAGACCAGTGCGACCGCGTCTCGTTCCCGATCAGGTCCCGCCAGGACGGTCGGCACGATCATGGCGATGATGACCGAGAGGGACGCGATCACCGCGGCGGCACCGACCTCCAGCCGTCGTCGCGTCCCAGAGGGAGGTGGTCGATCATCGACCAGGACCGTGACGCGATCGACGAGCGACCCGTGCGGCGCGAAGGCGGCGCAGGGTGACCGCGAGCCCGGTCCGACCTCCAGGACCTTCAGCAGCCCGCCGGCGAGCGCTCCCGGCTTGCCGGTGGCTCCCACGGCGACCTGATCAGCAGCCAGTTCACGCTCCCGGTGCAGCTGGCGGGCCGCCCAGCCGATCCCGGGGACGAAGAACGCCACATCGCGGATGATGCCGACCAGCGTCGCAACACCGTTGTCGCGACGCCGGATGTGCGCGAGTTCGTGTGCGATGACACCTTCGAGTTCGTGGGGGTCCAGTCGTGCGACGAGGTCGCGGTCCAACACGATGATGGGCTCACGCGAACCCACGACGTACGCACCGCCCGGGCACGAGGGCACGACGGTGACCGTCGGGGGCGGGACCTGCAGGTCGGCTGCCACGCGCAGGGCCAGATCGCGCACGTTGCCGGGCATCTGGCCGACCACGATGGCGCGCTGCGCGGAGCGATGAGCCGCGCGCAGCGCCATCCCCCGTCGGACGAGCCGGAACCCGACGAACCCGGCCCAGGCCCCGATCAGGAGGGGAACCTCCAGGGGCGAGAAGTTCTGGTAGCCGTCCGCGACGCGGATCGGCAGGACCCCGACCCCGTCGACGGGTACGAACAGTTGCGGGAGCCGCAACTGTGTCGACGCCGCGACCGCCACCACGAGCAGGACCGCAGCGGGCGCGAGCGCCACCACCACGCGGACGGTCGGAGACCGGACCCCGAGCCGCAGGATCAGGCGGGCCAGGCAGACACAGAGGACCGTGGCGAGGATCACCCTGATGGCGATCGACTCCACGGGCAAACTCAGCAGAACGCCGAGATCCACCGGGTCACTGCTCCTGTTGGCGACGTCGGACGACGGCTTCCTTCAGAGCTTCGAGCGACACGGCGTCGACATCGTCGACGACCTCGGCGAGGTAGGCGGCTGCGGGTTCCGGGTACCGGTCCAGCAGCCAGGTCAGTACGTCACCGACGGCGGACGTGGCGTAGCGCTCCCGACTGACAGCCGGCCGGTAGCGGTGGGCGAGCCCGGCGGTGTCCCGCTGCAGGAGGCCCTTGGACGCGAGCCGACCCATCGTGGTCATGACGGTGGTGTACGCGATGGTGCGCGCACGGACGAGTTCGCCATGGACATCTCGAACGGTCGCGTCACCCAACCGCCACATCACGTCCATCACATCCTGCTCCAGAGGACCGAGGAGGGCCTCCAGAGGTTCGTTGCGCCGTGTCATCCGTCATCCTCCCGTCTGCAGGTCCCCCTCGACCCACTCCTTGGATGCAGCGTACACGGCCGATCACCGGTCGGGTGGGATCTGTCCGGGGGTTCGTCTCCGACGTCCGCCGACCGCAACCGTTCGCCGTCCGTGGCTGACCTACCCTGCCGGACATGAGCGACGACGAGTTGGTGATCCACTCCTCCCTGCGTGGCTGGTTCAGCGCTGCGATCAGCCCGGTGGCGTTGCTCCTGCTCGGAGGGGCAGCGGCGGGTGGCGTTGGCTTCAGACCGGTGCCACTCGTGCTGCTGCTGATCGGGGCGGTGCTGGCGATCGTCGTCGTCACCGATCTGCCGCGTCACACACGCTTCACGCGGGACGGCGTCGTTCGCGTCTGCCTCCTACGGACGCACCGATTGCCGTGGACCCGGCTCGTCGCCATCGAGCGCACCCGGCCGAACACGATGACGCTCGTGCGCAACCTCGCAGAACGCGACCGGGAGGCCCGACAGGTCTCCGGCGGACTGATCGCGCGGGGACCGGGGCGCAGGCGGTGGCTGTTGACGGACAACCTCGAGAGCCGTGCCGAGCACGACGAGCTCGCCCGACTCCTCGACCGGCTCGACATCCCGGTGCCGTTGCGTGCGCCACGACCCCATGCCGACGCTCCTCCAACGCACCTGTACCGACGACGACGTGACCGGTGACACCCCGCCAAGCGTGCACGAGGCAGCGATCAGAGCGACGGCAGCTCCACGTGGTCGACGTCGCCTGCGATCTGCACGTGACGTCCCAGACCCTTAACCCGCTCGAGCAGGCTCTCGCCCGGTTCCAGGGCGTAGTGGCACGCGCCGAAGTGCCCGGGAGCCAACTCCCTGAGCTCCGGGACCTCGGTGCGGCAGCGATCCTGCGCGATCGGACACCGCGTGTGGAAGCGACATCCCGAGGGAGGGTTCGACGGTGAGGGCAGATCACCCTGCAGGATGATGCGCTGACGGGCCTTCTCACGATGTGGGTCGGCCACCGGCACCGCAGAGAGCAGTGCGTGCGAGTAGGGATGCGCCGGCGCGTCGTAGAGTTCGTCGCTCTCCGCGATCTCGGCGACGTGGCCGAGGTACATCACGGCGACACGGTCGGAGATGTGCCGGACGACCGACAGATCGTGCGCGATGAACAGGTAGGTCAGGTTGAACTCCTCCTGCAGATCCTCCAGGAGGTTGATCACCTGCGCCTGGACCGACACGTCCAACGCCGACACCGGTTCATCGAGGATGATCACATCCGGGCTGAGGGCCAGGGCACGCGCGATCCCGATCCGCTGCCGCTGTCCCCCGGAGAACTCGTGCGGATAGCGGTTGCCGTGCTCGGGCGAGAGCCCGACGGCATCGAGCAGCCCGGCGACGCGGTCGTGCGCCTCCTTGCGGTCGGTGCCGTGGATGATCAGCGGCTCCGACACGGTGTCGCGGACCGGCAGGCGTGGGTTGAGTGAGGCGAACGGGTCCTGGAACACCATCTGCAGGTTGCGACGGAGTTCGCGCATGCGGGGAGCGGATGCCGCCGTCACGTCCTCCCCCCGGTAGCGCACCGTGCCGGAGGTCGGTTCGTGCAGGCGCAGGATGGCGCGCCCGAGCGTCGTCTTGCCGCAGCCGGACTCCCCCACGATGCCGAGCGTCTCCCGCTCTGCGACCTGGAGGGTGACCCCATCGACCGCGTGCACCCGCCCGACCTCGCGACGCAGGAGGCCGGCGCGGATCGGGAAGTGCTTCACGAGGTCGGTGACCTCGAGCACCGGTTCACCCGTCCCGGGTGTCCGCTCCTGGGTTGCCTCGCTCATGCTGACCTCTCCGCCGGGTCGTCGATGTCCAGCTCCGGCAGGGTCGTCGCGAAGTGGCACCGGCTCTGATGGGTTCCGTCCCCGCCCAGTGGCAGCAGCTCCGGCTCCTCGAAACAGTCGTCCTCGGCATCCGGGCACCGCGGACGGAACACACAACCCTTGGGCTGTTGGATCGCTGAGGGTGGGGCACCCGGGATCGGCTGCAGTCGCGCATCGGTCCGTGCCGCCGCGGTCGGGATCGAGGTCATCAGCCCGCGGGTGTAGGGGTTGCGCGACCGGTAGAAGATCGTGTCGGTGTCGCCGGTTTCGAACAGCCGACCGCCGTACATCACCTGCACGCGATCGGCCACGCCGGCGACCAGTCCGAGGTCGTGGGTGATCAGCATCATCGCGGCGCCCGTTGCCTCCTGCGCCTTCTTCATGACCTCGAGCACCTGAGCCTGGATCGTGACATCCAGGGCGGTGGTCGGTTCGTCGGCGATCAACAGCTTCGGCTCGTTGGCGATCGCCATCGCGATCATGGCGCGCTGACGCATCCCACCCGAGAACTCGTGGGGATAGTTGTCCACGCGCTGCCGTGGTTCCGGGATACCGACGAGCGCGAGCAGATCGACTGCCCGATCACGGGCGGCCTTCTTGGAGACCGTGGGGTTGTGGATGCGGATGCCCTCGACCAACTGGTTCGCGATCGTGAACACGGGATTGAGTGCGGTCATCGGGTCCTGGAAGATCATCGCGATCTCGTTGCCCTGCAGTTTGCGCATCTGGGCCACCGACAGGGCGAGCAGGTCCCGACCGTCGAACTCGATGGCGCCGGTGATCTGCGCGTAACTCGGGAGCAGGCGCATGATCGCCATGGCAGAGACCGACTTGCCCGATCCCGATTCGCCGACGACCGCCAACGTCTCGCCGGGCACGACCTCGAAGCTGATCCCGGTGACCGCCTTGACCAGCCCATCGTCGGTCTTGAAGCCGACGGACAGGTCGCGCACGCTGAGCAGTGGGGTGCTCGCCATCGATCAGCCCTTCCGCGCCGTCGGATCCAGCGCATCGCGCAGCCCGTCACCGAGGAAGTTCACGCACAGCGTGATGGCCGTGATGAAGCCCCCGGGGATCAGGACGGCGGATGGCTTGCTGTCCATCTGTCCCTTCGCCTTCTCGATCAGGTTGCCGAGCGTCGGGGTCGGGTCCTGCACGCCGACACTGAGGAACGACAGGGTCGACTCGAGGATGATCGCGACACCGACCAGCAGCGTGGCGTTCACCACGATCGGGCCGAAGGTGTTGGGCAGGATGTGCCGGAACATGATCCTGGGCGCGCGGGCGCCGGCCGCCTTGGCAGCCAGCACGAACTCCTGCTCCTTGTACTGCATGAACAGTCCCCGCACGATCCTGGCGATGGCCGGCCATAGCAGCAGCGCGAGCATCAGGGCGATCCCGTTGGGGGTCGCGCCGTAGCGGACACCCACCACCAGCAGGATCACCAGGGTCGGCACGATCAGGAACAGGTTGATCAGCTGGTTGAGCAGCGTGTCGATGACGCCACCGAAGTAGCCGGCGATCGCACCGACAACCGTGCCGATCGCGGTCGTCAGCAGGGCCACGAACAGCGCGATACGCAGCGAGAACCGCCCGCCCTGGAACGTCCGCACCATGATGTCGCGGCCGATGGTGTCGGTCCCGAAGGGGTGTTCCAAGGTCGGACCCGAGTTGAGCGCCATGAAGTTCTGGTCTGCGAACCCGTGGGGCGACACGATCGGCCCGATGATGAAGGCGAGGGCGAGCAGGGACAGGATGATCGCGGCGAACAACGCCAAGCGGTGGCGGCGGAAGCGGTCCCAGGTCTGGCGGCCGAAGCTGCGCGAGGCGCCGATCCCCTCGCGTTCGTCGATCAGGTGGGCCTCCTCGGGCACCTCGTTGCCCAGCGCGCCGGCGGACAGCGGCACGGTGGCGGCATCGCGGTCTGCGGGGGGACGGGTCTCACTCATAGCGGATCCGAGGGTCGAGGACACCGTAGAGCAGGTCGGCGACGAGGTTGAAGACGACCACGAGCGCGGCGATGAAGACCACCACCCCCATCGTGAGGTTCAGGTCCTGCTGGAAGATGCCGGCCAGCAGCAGGCGACCGAGCCCCGGCCAGGCGAAGATCGTCTCGGTCACGACCGCCCCACCGAGCAGCAACGCGAAGTCGATCGCCCAGATGGTCACGAGCGGGATCAACGCGTTGCGCAGGCCGTGCTTGAGGATGACCGTACGGCGGGGCAGGCCCTTCGCGCGGGCCGTGCGGATGTAGTCCGAGTTGATGACCTCCAGCATAGCGGCACGCTGGAACCTCGATTCAGAGGCCGTGATCACCAGCCACAGGGTGATGATGGGCAGGACGTGGGACTGGAGCATCGGGACGAACCCGTGGGACGACACCGTCCGCATGCCCTGCACGAAGAAGGGTCTGAACCCGAACCAGTCGAAGAACCAGATCCCGAAGAAGACCTGGAGCAGTAACCCGAACACGAACGTGGGCAGAGAGATCCCCAGGAAGGAGAATCCCGTCACGACGTAATCGAGTTTCGAGTACTGCTTGACGGCGGAGTACACCCCGAGGGTCACCGCCGTGAACGCGATGATGATGAAGGCCGGGATCGCGAGCCG
>JAWLFE010000221.1:0-3289 GCA_041685735.1 Nitriliruptoraceae bacterium | reverse complement strand
CGGTGCGGCGCCCCGGCCAGGAACGACCGGAAGCCGAAGGCGGCGTGCTCGGACAGCTGACGGCTGCCGTCGAGGTGGTCCAGGGTGACGTTGCCGCGCACGATGACGTGGAGACGCTCGGCCGGGTCGTCGCGCCCGTAGATCAGGCGCTGGTCGGGGTACTCGACGATCCGCCCGGCGGCGGCCAGCAGATCGAGCTCACGGTCGGGGAGCCCATCGAAGACCTCGACGCGTTCGAGCTGGTCGAGGAGCTGCCGGCGGCGACGTCGTTCCCGCTGCTCGGCGTAGACCAGGGTGGTCGAGGCCTTGCGGAGGAACCCGCCCCGGGCGTTGATCGCACGGTTGAGGGTCACGAACGCCAGGCCCCCGACCACCGCACCCGCGGTCAGCGGCCCGGTCTGTCCGATGTCGCGCATCGGCGCGACGATGCCGATGGTCACGGCCGCCAGCAGCGCGCCGGCACCGAAGGCGGTCAGGATCCCGAGCATCCGGTCGGCCGGCTGCCAGAACCGGGCCGTGATCGCCCCGAGCGGCAGCGAGACGGCGCTGAGCGCACCGAGCCCCACCGCCAGGGCAAGCTCGGACATCGCTCGCCTCCCGATCGGCCGGGGCTGCTCGCTCCAGCGTAGGCTCGCGGTCGGGCGGAGACGATGACCAGCGGAGACACGTATGACCTCGAACCTGGAGTGGACCGAGCTGGACCGGCAGGCCGTGGATGCGGCCCGGGTCCTGGCGATGGATGCGGTGGAGCGTGCGGGTCACGGGCATCCCGGCACGGCGATGAGCCTGGCACCGGCGGCCTACCTGCTGTTCCAGCGGCACCTGGTCCACGACCCGACGGATCCGGCGTGGCTGGGCCGGGACCGGTTCGTGCTGTCGGCGGGCCACTCCAGCATGACGCTGTACGCCCAGCTGTACCTGTCGGGCTATGGGCTCGAGCTCGACGACCTGGCGGCACTGCGGACCTTCGGGTCGGCCACGCCGGGACATCCGGAGTGGGGGCACACCGCCGGGGTGGAGACGACCACCGGACCGCTCGGGCAGGGGGTCGGCAACGCGGTCGGGATGGCGATGGCGGCGCGGCGGACGCGGGCGATGCTGGAGCCGGACGCGGCTCCCGGCGCGAGCCTCTTCGACCATCACGTGTACGTGGTCGCCTCCGATGGCGACCTGCAGGAGGGCGTGTCGGGGGAGGCGTGCTCCCTGGCGGGAACCCAGGAGCTCGGCAACCTCACGCTGGTGTGGGACGACAACCGCATCTCGATCGAGGGACGTACCGACATCGCGTTCACCGAGGACGTGGTCGCGCGCTACGCGGCCTACGGCTGGCACGTGCAGGAGGTGGACTGGACCGCCGGCGGCACCTACCACGAGGACGTGGCGGCGCTGGACGCGGCGCTGACGGCGGCCCGGGCGGAGTCCTCCCGGCCGTCGTTCATCCGGTTGCGCACCATCATCGGCTGGCCGGCGCCCACCAAGCAGGACACGGGACCGATCCACGGGTCGAAGCTCGGAGCTGAGGAGGTCGCGGCCACCCGCATCGCCCTCGGGTGGGAGCACGAGCCGTTCGTCGTGCCGCAGGAGATCGTCGCCCACGCCCGCGAGGTCGGGGATCGTGGCGCACGCGCCCGAGCGGCGTGGCAGGAGCGCTTCGAGGCGTGGCAGCAGGCCGACCCTCAGCGGGCCGGCCTGCTGGCGAGGCTGCAGGCTCGGGAGCTCCCCGAGGGCTGGGACGAAGGCCTGCCCACCTTCGAGGTGGGGACCTCCGTCGCGACCCGGGCCGCGTCCGGCAACGTGCTGACCGCCCTGGCCGAGGCGCTGCCGGAACTGTGGGGTGGGTCGTCGGACCTCGCCGGGTCGAACAACACGACCCCGAAGGGGCAGCCCTCCTTCGTGCCGGCGCACCGGTCCACGGACGACTTCGCCGGCGACGAGAGCGGCCGTGTGCTGCACTTCGGGATCCGTGAGCACGCGATGGGATCGATCCTGAACGGGATCGCCCTGCACGGGCTGACCCGACCCTACGGGGGCACGTTCCTGGTCTTCTCCGACTACATGCGGCCCGCGGTGCGTCTGGCGGCCCTGATGGGGTTGCCGGTCACCTACGTGTGGACCCATGACTCGATCGGGCTGGGCGAGGACGGCCCGACCCACCAGCCCGTGGAGCACCTCACGGCGCTGCGTGCCATCCCCAACCTGGAGGTGATCCGGCCGGCGGACGCCAACGAGACCGCCTACGCCTGGGCCGAGGTGCAGCGGCGGTCCTCGCTGCCCGGCAAGCCGGCGGCACTGGCGCTGACCCGGCAGGGGGTCCCGGTGCTGCCGGGTACCTCGGCCGAGGGGGTGGCCCGCGGCGGCTACATCCTGGCGGACCGTGACGGTGACCCGGAGGTGGTCGTGCTGGCGTCCGGGTCGGAGGTCCAGCTCGCCCTGGCCGCGCACGAGCAGCTCGCCGGGGAGGTCGCGGTTCGGGTCGTGTCGATGCCGTCGCAGGAGTGGTTCGCCGCGCAGGACCAGGTCTACCGCGACCAGATCCTGCCCCCGGCGGTCACCGCCCGGGTCTCGGTCGAGGCCGGGATCGGGATGTCGTGGCGGCACCTGATCGGCGACCGGGGTGTGCACCTCGGCGTCGAGACCTACGGTGCGTCCGCCGACCCCGCACGGCTGTTCACCGAGCACGGGCTCACGGTCGACGACCTCGTCGCGACCATCCGTCAGCTCGTGTCCTGACCTGAGAGCGTTCCGCACCCGGAGGTGCTGTCATGACTGCTGCGACCAAGGCCCTGTCCGCCCACGGGGTGGCGATCTGGCTGGACGACCTGTCCCGCGCCCGGCTCGACACCGGGACGCTCGCGTCGATGATGGACGACCGTGACGTGGTCGGGGTGACCACGAACCCGTCCATCTTCCAGGCGGCGATCACCGGCTCCGATGACTACGCCGCCGACATCGCGCGGCTGCAGGACGTGGGGGTCGACACCGAGGGGATCGTCCGGTCGCTGACCACCGCCGACGTGCGTCGGGCCTGCGACCTGTTCCTCCCGGTGTGGGAGGCGACCGAGGGCCGTGACGGCCGGGTCTCCATCGAGGTCGACCCCCGGCTCGCGCACGACACCGACGCCACCGTCGCCCAGGCCGCCGAGCTGTGGGCGGAGGTGGACCGGCCGAACCTGCTCATCAAGATCCCGGGCACCGCCGCGGGGCTGCCCGCGATCCGGGCCACCATCGCCGCCGGCATCAGCGTCAACGTCACCCTGCTGTTCGCGGTCGAGCGCTACCGGCAGGTCAT
>JAWLFE010000220.1:0-3311 GCA_041685735.1 Nitriliruptoraceae bacterium | reverse complement strand
GTATGCCGTGACCGGTTTGCTGACCGACGCGAACCACAGCACCGCCTGGGTCGGACCGTGCGTCGCGAGGGTGTCGGAGGCGTCGGTCACGCCCACCGCGACCGTGGTGGGCTCCCACGTCTCGACCTGTGCGAGCAGGTCGGGTACCCGGTCGGTGCGGGTGGGCATCGCGAGGTCCTTCGGAGGGCCTGCTCGGATGGGCCCGGTCCGGCCGGGCAGGCTACTGCGGCGCCGGGACACCGATCCGAGCGCCCCGTGGGCGAGATGGGTCTTGGGTCCGGCCGTCGGGCTGCCGATGCTTGACGGCAGGGACGGTCACGGCCCGGTGTCCGCGGGTGCGACGGTTGGAGCGACGGTGACGAGCAACGACGTGCTCCTCGGTGAGATCCTGGTGGCGCGACAGCCGATCGTCGACGCCGATCTGCTCGTGGTGGGCTACGAGCTGCTGTTCGACGACCACCTCGCCGCCGGTAGCCCCGCCGTCGCCGACGGGGATCTGCGGGCCGCGGCCACCGTGCTGATCGACGGGGTGCTGGCGCTCGGACGGGAGATCACCACCGACGGTGACGATGCCTACATGGAGGTCCCGGTCGAACTGCTCGAGGCCGGGATGCTGCTGGACCTCCCTCCGGAGGGGCTGGTGCTGCAGATCCCACGCGGTGCGCAACCGACCCCGGCCCTCCAGGCGGCGCTGGAGCGGCACCGCAGCGCGGGCTTCCGGTTGCTGCTCGATGCGCTCGAACCGGGTGACGACCGCTGGCCGCTGCTGCCGCAGATCGACCTGGTCAAGGTGGACACCGCGCAGCTCGGCGAGCCCGACGCGCTCGGCCTGGTCCGGGAGCTCGCCCGCGACGACGTGCCGGTGGTCGCCCTGCAGG
This sequence comes from Nitriliruptoraceae bacterium, assembly GCA_041685735.1. Lineage (GTDB taxonomy): Bacteria > Actinomycetota > Nitriliruptoria > Nitriliruptorales > Nitriliruptoraceae > CSSed11-175R1. The sequence goes on along the minus strand of JAWLFE010000220.1, from coordinate 2,433 downwards.
TCGAGGAACCGGCGACCTTCGACCGCTTCGTCGGGGCGGGTGCCCGGTACTTCCAGGGCTTCTTCTTCACCCGACCGCGCGTGGTCCGGGCCCGACGGCCCCTCGGGCTACCCGCCGGCCACCTGCGTCTGCTGCGCGAGCTGGCGGCCGACGAGGTGGACCTCGCGGTCGTCGAGGAGCTGGTCCGCAGCGACCTGACCCTCACCGACCGGTTCCTTCGGACCGTGGACCTGCTGTCGGGCTGGCGTGAGGTCGAGTCCGTCCGGCACGGGCTGGTGCTGATGGGCACGCGACGGCTGCACCGCTGGGTCTCGCTGCTGGTGCTCGCATCGGTCCAGCAGGACCGGCCGGCCGAGCTGCTGACGACCGCCAGCGCCCGGGCGCGCTACTGCGAGGAGCTCCAGCACACGCGTGGCCGCCCCGGAGGCCTGGAGCCGTTCTCGCTCGGCATGTTCTCCGTGCTGGGGATCGACGGGGTGGTCGACGAGATCGTCCTGCGGGACGTCCCGGTGACCGACGAGGTCCGGTCCGCGCTGGTCGGCCAGCCGGGGGAGCTACGGGACCTGCTCGACATCGCCTTGAGCGCCGAGCGAGCCGACTGGGAACGGCTGGTCGCGCTCGGGTACGGGCTCGGGCTGGACCCACCGCAGCTGGCACGCGCCTACCACGAGGCTCTGCGCTGGTCGGCGCAGACCCGTCGCGCCCAGGACTCGGGGTGAGTTGACACCGGCCGTGCCTAACGTGTCCTCGGGGGTTCAGCCCGGGTCGACCTGGCGGGCGATGCGTTTGGCGAAGGTGTAGAGCCGGCGCAGGTGCTCGAGGATCTCGGTCCCGCGGGTGAAGGCCGCGACCCGCGCCGGGGCGTCGGCGCCGAGCCGGTCGGTGCGCTGCGCGACCGCGTCATGCAGGCGCTCGTTGACCTCCGGCTTGGCGTCGAGCACCTGGGCGGCCAGGTCGGCGTCGCCGGTGGTGAACGCGGTGATCGCGTCGGCGAGCAGGTCCCGCATCGTGCGGTGCATGTCGGAGATCACCTGCCGCGTGTCTTCGCTCAACGGGACGTGCTCGTCGATGCGGCTGAGTCCGATGCGCACCAGGTCGTGCTGGACGATGTCGCCGACCAGCTCCAGGTAGGTGGTGACGTTGGTGAGCGCCAGCATCCGGTCGCGCTCATGATCCGACAGCCCGTCGCCGTCGATGCGCCGCAGGTAGTCGATGATCGCGTCGTGCAGGTCGTCGAGCTCCTCGTCGGCCTCGGCGACGTCGGCCAGCTCCTGCGCCCGTCCCTCAACGAGCGGTACCAGCACGGCATCCACCATCGCCAGGGTCTTGCGGGCCATCCGCTCCACCTCGCGGCTGGCGAGCTCGAGCGCTGCGCCGGGGGTGGCCAGCAGCTCCTCGTCGAGGTAGCGGGGGACACGTCGCCGCTCGGAGTCGCGGACCGGCACCAGCCGCTCGCTGAACCGGGCGAGCTGGGTGGTGAAGGGCAGGAACAACACCAGCATGCCGGTCTTGGCCAGGGTGTAGGCGTTGGCGATCTGCCGGGGCGCGTCGGCGGCCAGGGCATCCGCACCGGTCAGGCCCGGCGTGGCCGGGGAGATCGCGCGGGACAGCTCGGCGAGCCAGGGGATCAGCAGCACCATGAGGGTGACACCGATCGCGTTGAACAGGACGTGGACCAGCGCCGCGCGCAGCGCGACCCGAGGACGGCCGATCGTGGCCAGCAGCGCGGTCACCGGCGTCCCGAGCGAGGCACCGAGCGCCAGCGCGATGCCGGTCTCCAGCGGGATCAGGCCCTGGGAGGCCATCACGATCACGATGCCGATCGTCGCCGAGGACGACTGCACCAGCGCGGTCAGGGCGGCACCGATCAGCACGCCGGGCAGCGGGCCCCGGTCGGCCGCCATGAGCTCCAGGAACGGCTCGTAGCCGCGCAACGGGGCCATCCCCGACTCCATCACGCCCATGCCGAGGAAGAGCAGCCCGAGGCCGATCAGCGCGCTCGCGCCCAGCCGGAGCGTGCCGCGCGGCAGCAGGTACCGGCCGAAGACCCCGGCGGCGACCATCCACAGTGCCGAGCCGACCACGTCGAAGGCCACGATCTGCGCGGTGATGGTCGTCCCGACGTTGGCGCCGATGATCACCCCGACCGAGGCCGTCAGCGACAGCAGTCCGGCCGAGACGAACCCGATGACCAGCACCACCGTCACGCTGGACGACTGGATCATGGCGGTCACGAGCACGCCCGTGGCCACGCCGGAGAAGCGGTTCGCCGACAGCCGGGCGAGGATGCTCGACAGCGAGGTCCCCGCCAGTCCCTTCAGTCCGCGGGTGACCCCGTCCATGCCGTACAGGAACAGGGCCAGCCCACCGAGCAGCCCCATCAGCATGGTCCCCAGGGGCAGTTCGTCGCCCGTGGCCGGGTCGGGCAGGACC
>JAWLFE010000219.1:0-3316 GCA_041685735.1 Nitriliruptoraceae bacterium | reverse complement strand
CGGTGAGATGTCCGGTCCGGCTGGCCCCGCCGGGAGCAGCGTCACGGCCAACGACGAGGACCTGCAGCGCCGCTTCTGGGACGTGTCGGTCGAGCTCACCGGCGTCGACCCGCTGGCCGCCCTCGTGTGATCGGTGACGCCGCGCTCCGTCGGCCAGCCACGCGACGGTCGTCGGTTGGGGCTGGTGGATGAGCCGAACCGCTCACCACCGACGATCAACCTCACTCATGCCGTGCCTGAGCTTGCCGCAGTGGTTCGATCGGAGCCGCCGACAAAGGCGGCGCCAGCGGCTGCGGCCGACGTGCCCGCCCGAGCGCTGGAGGCGGCCGGCGTCGCCGCGAAGATCTCGTGTGCGGTCCGACGCGCCAGCGCCATGCAGGTCAGTATCGGGTTCGGGCCGACCGCGGTCGGGAACGCGCTGGTGTCGCCGATGGAGGACCGAGCGACGTGGTGCAGCTGGCCATGCGGGTCAACCACGCTGGTAGCCGGGTCGGTGCCCATGCGGGTACTGCCCATCTGGTGGGCGCTGAACAGCGGTCGACCCCCGGCCCCGAGCAGCTCCGATCGGACCTACTGGACGAACGCCTCGAGGTCATCACCGTGCCGCCAGAGGTGCCCGGCGGGGGAGAGGTGGACGATCACCGTGGCCCCCGAGCCCGCTGGAGCTGGGCGATGATGTCCACGAAGCGATGGAGTAGCCGCCGATCCAACTCGTCGTCCAGTCGGTAGGTGACCACCACCTCGGCGTCATCGTCGATGGTGACCTGGCTAGCGCCCCGATCGCGGACCAACCTGCGCGCCGGTACGGCGTTCGCGCCGCGCCCCATCAAGAGCTTGTGGTCGCGGCCCGATCGCCACGGCAGGCTCGCACTGGGCAGGCCGGTGCCGAACTGGCTGCACTCGCGCAGCAGCCCGTGGCCGGCCTCGAGGTCCGCGAACTGGTCGACGATCACCGACCGGGGTGGGACCCACCAGGTGCGGTGGTCTCTCGGCGTCGCCGGCGACGTCAGCTGGCCGAGGAGCCCGTGCCGGAGCGCGTCAGCAGGCTCGTGTAACGCTCCTCCAGGGTCAGTACCGCCCGGTCGATCGAGAAGTCGCGCTGGACGCGCTCCCGAGCGGCGGCGCCGAGGCGACTGCGCAGGTCGGGGTCCATAAGCACCTGGCTGAGAGCCCCGGCGAGCGCCTCCGGAGCAGCGGCGGGCACCAGCAGGCCCTCCTGTCCGTCGTTGACGGCCTCGGCGATCCCCCCTACTCGGGTGAGCACGCAGGCCACCTCGGCGGCCATCGCTTCGAGCATGGAGATGGGCAGCCCCTCGTACCGCGAACTGAGCACGAACACGTCCAGACCGGGGAGCAGGCCCAGCACGTCATCGCGCATCCCAAGGAAGCGGACGTGCTCCTCGAGGTCGAGGTCTGCCACCCGCTGGCGCAGTTCGGCCTCCAGCGGACCTGTACCGATCAGCACCGTGACCACTTCGGGATGGTTCGAACGCAGCCGCGCGAGTGCCTCCAGCAGGCTCGCGTGGTCCTTCTTGGGTGTCAGGTTCGCGACGTTGCCGATCACGGGCACGTCGGCGGGCAGCCCGAGGCGTTCCCGCGCCGCGAGTCTGGCTTCCGGGCCGCGCCTGGCGTCGTCGACGTCCACGCCGTGCAGCAGGGTCTCCACCGGCGGATAGCTGGCCCACGGTAGCCAGCGCGGTCGGCGCACCGAGTCGGCCACTCCGTCAGAGACGGCGAGGACCGCATTGTTGCGGCCGTAGGTCACGGCGTTGGCCGCGTAGGTGGGCCAGCGGTAGCGGTCCCACACGTTGTGCTCGGTGTGCAGGATGCGGACCTCGTCGCCCACCAGCAGCCGGGCCGCGGCCGCGGGCACCGGGCTGTGGGTGTGCACCAGGTCGATCCGGCGCTCGGCGAGTAGGTGCCGCAGGCGCGCGACCCAACGGGGATCGACCGTGCGACGGGCCTCCAAGCAGGTGACCCGGATGCCGGCGCGCTCGAGGTCGGGGACGAATGCGTCCTTCCATGGCAGCAGGTAGGCGACCTCCACCTCGAAGCGCTCAGGATCCAGCTTGGGGGCCATGAGCGCGAGCAAGCGTTCCGCGCCACCGAGGCCGAGCCCTTTCATCAGCCACAGCACTCGATCCGGCACGCCGCCCCTCCCCGCGTCGTCGCGGAGGCTACTCCTGTGCTGCACGGCCGCAGCTCGACGGTGTGGTGGGGCTCCAGAGGAAGCACGGTGGCGACACTCCGCGAGAGTGCAGGGTTACCGGTTGACTGCGTCCCTTCGGGTTGTATCGCGCGGCGGCATGGTGACCAGACGTGCGGGTGGCGTCACCCTCGTCCAGTCGCCCCAGCCCCGCACCGGCTATGTGCTTGAGGTGGAGGCGTGGGGCCGGTGGCGGCCAGACCACCGCCACCTCTGTCGGGTGATCTGAGAGCAGCCTGGCGAACGCTGGCCGGTCCGCCTGTGCACGCGTGTGCAGCTCCGCCTGCCGCGAGTGCCACACGATGCCGTGGGCTTGCTGCTCACCGACGGGGCGTCCGACCAGGTAGGACGCCCATCGGCGGGTGCACGCGGAGTGGACCGGCGGGGTCGACACGAGCTGGTCCCGGCCGATACCGAGACGCCGCAGTTCGGGGTCACGCAGGTCGAACAGCCGGACGTCGTGGCGCAGCTCGACGATCGACTCGGACCATGCACTCAGCGTCGGCACGTGGATGCGGGGGTACGTTGGGGCGGCATCGTGGAGGGCGGAGTCGAGCAGCGCCCCTATCTCGGTGGTCGCCACGTACAGGTGCGACGAGCTGCGCTGTGCGAACCGGGTGATGTAGGTGCCGGGGACGAGTTCGTGCGCCGGGTGGGTGTGCTTGTGGGCCGGGTGCAGGCGTGCGCCGGCGAACCAGACGGTGGAACGCAAACGGGTCGGGGGCTTGTGAGGCACCGGACACCGCGCGGAGCCGCAAGGTGCGTCGGTCACTGGATGAGCCTCGGCAGCAGCGTTGCGCATGAGGGCGGACCCGCGGTGGCGCTACGGTCTGGTCCGATGCCACGTCCAGCCGACCCGCCCTCCGAACGCCTGCCCGGCGCCGTGCAGGCCCTGTTCTGGCCGGGTGAGCCCGCCCCCTCGGCGGGCCACCTCGCGCTGTGGGGTCTCGAGGACGCCGACCTCGACGCGGCGATCGCGGCGCTGGGGTTCCACGGTGGCCGCCCGGCGGCCCTTCGGACGGTGCTGCCGCGCACCGCTCGGGCCCGGACACGGGTCGCCGTCGCGGAGGTCCCGGCGCGGCTCGTCCCGGTGCTGCCCGCCACCGGTGC
>JAWLFE010000005.1:95266-106829 GCA_041685735.1 Nitriliruptoraceae bacterium | reverse complement strand
GCAGGACGAAGGCGATGTCGTACCAGTCCTTGGGCTTGCGTCGGGAGCGCGCCGCCGCACACTTCGCCAGTAGGAAGCCAGCCAGGCCCGTGACGTTGATCTCAGTGGTCTGCGGCACGCCGCCCACGCGGGTACGTATCTCGCGGATCACGACGTCCCGCGACGCGAAGCCCGTGCCTCGTAGGTTCACCGCGCCGAGAGCCTCGCACTCGTCGAAGTTGATCGTGGCCTCGGTGGGTTCGGAGTCGAGGTCGGCGAGGAGTTCGAACTTGACCACCGTCCGCGGCACCTGCCCAGCGGTGATCCACCGCCACGTGGAGGGGCCGTCCGGGACGAACTCTGCGTTGCGAAGCGCCTGCTCAAGACGCTTCACGTTGATCGCACCGCTGGCGATCTCCAGATCGACCTGGACATCCACGTCGGTCGTGCCGGCGTGGCGTTGCGGGCTTGCCGAACACAGCAGGTCTGGTACCAGGCCTCCCAGCAGCACGAACTCGGGCCGGGAGCCGTAGTGATGGACAACCCGGACGAGTGCGCGCTCCGCCTCCTCTCGTGCGGCACGGGTGCGGGGCGTCTCGTCAGCCACGGATCACCTCACGCAGGTGCTCAGCCGCTTCCTCCCCGCGCACTCCGGACTGACGCAGGTCGGCGTAGACACGCGGCCATGGTGCGAGGCGGAGCGCGTCGTGTCGTTCAGCCAGTCGCGACACACTCACCGAGGGGAACGGGTGAAGCGTGAGCCGGCCGCCCTCGATCGGACGGAGTCCAGCTTCGGCGGCACGGGCCTCGAGGCCTGCGGGGGAGTTGGCGTCGATGAACACCTCGATGCTGGAGACTGACGTGAGTAGCGGCGCAAGGACGGCAGCAGCCGCCACGCCCGTGGCAGCCCATGCCACACCTCGCGAGTCCCAGGCCTCGCCGACCTCGCCCAACGCCTCGAGCAGGTCGCGACCCTGCAGGCCGACCTGCAGCTTCGGTGTTGGCTTGGCTGCCTCGGCGGCGGCGGCGTACGCGTCGAGGAGCCGGTCGGGATCATCGACCCGACGTGCCGAGCCGCGTCCACGCTTCGCATCGGCAGAGAGCAGTCCCCGGTCGGTCAGGAACCGCAGTGCGTTCGTGCAGCTTCCGGTGGACAGGCCGGTGACCTCCTCGGTGGCCGCGACGGTCGCGTCCGTCCCGCACAGCAGCGCCTCGGCAACAGCCATGACGGCCGGCGTCCAGTTCCTTCGCTGCGCTGGATCCGGAGGTCGCCCCTCACGGGACACCACGATGCCACCGACAGCGATCTCCGCTGCACCCGACTGGTCCGCCCAACCGATGCCAGCATCAGCCAGAAGCTCGCGTGCAGCAGGTGACATCCGGCGGGCCGCCACGACGTCCAGGCCCGCATCGTGTTTCGCGAGCAGCTCTCGAACGTCGCGGAGGTTGCCGTCACCGGCCCAGCCGATCCGCAGCCGCTGGCCACCCACGACCAGCTCGACGCTGCGGTCGTCCCCGAGTGGCTCGGCGTCCGCGGTGCGGGGCAGAACGTCGAGTACGGTCCGTAGCGCAGGCGGCACAGACGAGGACGCTCTCTTCGCGGTCGACGGCATCAGATACCTCAGCTCAGACATATACCTCAGTCATGTGTGAAGTATCCGGTAACAGTGAGGTATGCGCAAGCCCATCGTGGTGCCGGAGGGTTCGCAGGCTCGCCCCCCGGGGCTCCACATCGATGTCGATGCAGGTGCCGGCAGGCGGCCGATCGCAAGCATCGAGACCTCGCCGAGGCAGTGTCGAGAGCCGGTCTATGGGTGCCGTATGGGTGCCATACTTCCGAGAGCGACAGGAATGGCCCGGAACGGCTGAGACGGAGATTCCGCATAATGCCTGGTCAGAGGGGGTGTCTGGGACCGGGAGGCACCGCGCGAAATGGGCTGAAATGCACTGACTGCGGCTCATAACGCGAAGGCCGCAGGCACAGACCCTGCCCCGCTGCCACTGCACCCGCTCCTACTGCCCCGATACCCACGAACAGGCCCTTCGGGGTCATCTTGCAGGTCATGGGTGCCGCCTTGTGCCATGGCCCTGTGACGTGAGTATCACGCTCCGTGGGATCGGCCACCGGGTCATCGGGGCCGACCGGCCCCAGACCGATCTGGCTCAGTGGGCCGCCTCGTTCGAGCCTGCTCGCGTCCGGCCCCGGTCGCGGCCGTTACTGCCAGCGGAAGCGGGTGAGGGCGATGATGGCGCCGCCCATGGTCCAGGCGATGACGATGGCAAGTTCGCGGACCAACAGGTCACCGTTGATGAACGCCCCTCGGACAGCGTCGACCATGGGGGCAACGGGTAGCCATGCCGTGATGGTGGGGATGAGGTCGGGCAGGGCGTCGCCCAGCGGGAAGATGCCCGAGAGGAACACCAGCGGGAGGAAGGTGGCCAGGGTGACGGCCGGGACCGTGTCGGCGTTGGGGACCAGTGCGGCGACGGCCATGCCGAGCGCGGCGAAGCAGGCGACCCCTGCCGTCAGCACCAGGATCAGTGGCGGCCAGCCGGCCATGTCCGGCGTGGTGTCGTAGAGCAGCCATCCCGCGACCAGCACGATCGTGACCGTGATCGTGGTGATCCAGAACACCGACAGGATGCGGCCCGCGAGGTAGGCCCAGGCCGGCAGCGGTGTGCCACGCAACCGTTTGAGCAGGCCACGGTCCCGTGCGGTTGCGACCAGTTCGGGCAGCGCCACGTAGGCGGTCAGGGCGGCACCGAACACCGTCATGCCGGTGACCATCGATGCCGAGAATGCCACCCCCTCGATGACCGGATCGCCGACGACCTGGGGGAGGAGCACCACGAACAGGCTCGGCATGACCAGAGCGAACCCGGCGAACACCGGTTCCCGCCAGATGCTGCGGTTGGCGTAGCGGATCTGCCCCCACACCAGCCCGAGAGGGCTGTCGGACCGGGATGCGAAGCTCCCGCCGCGGGCACCGGACGGTCGGGACCTGCGGTTGCTGGTCGCCCGTACCTCCCGTCTGAACGACCAGGTCGCGGTCAGCCCGCCGACCACACCCCAGGCCGCCAGCGCGAGCAGGCTGGTGGTCGCGATCCCGCTTCCGGTGACCCCGTCCTGCAGCGGGAGCGCCAGGACCTCGACCGCGTGCCGCAGCGGAAGTGCCCATCCGATCGTGGCGAGCCAGGCCGGCATGTCGCCGCTGAAGCCGTACATGTCCGAGACGAACCCGAGCAGCACGACCGAGCCCATCGCGACACCCATCACGGCCTGGGCGCTGGGCACCAGCATGGCGAGCGCGACCCCCAGCGTCGCGAACACGGCGATCGTGACGAGCAGCCCCAGGACCGCGGCAGGCAGCATCCTCGCAGTCACCTGGAGCCCGTAGGCCAGCATGCCGACGGCCACCATCAGAGCCGTGCCGAGGACCGCGACCCAGGCTGCGGCACCGGCCCGTCCAGCCAGGTAGGCGAGCGGAGGCAGTGGTGTGCCTCGCAGGCGCTTGAGCACGCCCTTCTCACCAGCCAACGCGACCGAGTAGGCCAGCAGCACGAAGGCCGACATCGAGATCGCGAACACCACCGCGCCAGGGACCAGCCGTTGGATGGTCGCATCGCCGGTGCCTCTGGGCATGGTGCCGGCTGCCAGCCCGCTGATGGCCAGGAACAGCAGCGGGAACGCCAGGGAGATCAGCATCGACACCGGGGTTCGCCACGTGTCGCGGCTCGCATGGACCAGTTGACCCCACACCAGCCGCAAGGCCGACCAACGGCGTACCGGAGGTCGGATCGTGGGCTCGACACCTCCGGAGGTCGCGGTGTCGGGCCGAGCAGCGCTGATGACCTCACCCATCGCCGGACCCTCCCGGCGCGCCGACCAGGTCGAGGTAGACCTCCTCGAAGCTGCGTCGCACCAGCCGCAGTGCCTCGAACTCCACGTCGTGTTCCACGCCCCACTGGGTCAGGGCCGCGAGATCCCTGGTGGGCACGGGCGTGTGGATCTCGACCTCATCTTCATCGACGGACACCTCGCCCGTCATCCGGGGGAGACGCCCTGCCGCAACGTCTGCCGGGACCCGGAAGCTGATCACCGCCCGATCGCCCGCAACCTGATCGACCAACTCGTCGGGGGTCCCCAGCGCCACCATCCGTCCGCCCACGACCACCGCGACCCGATCGGCCAGCCGGTAGGCCTCCTCCATGTAGTGGGTGGTCAGCACGACCGTCTTGCCGATCTGGCAGAGACCAGCCACCACGTCCCATGCCTGGCGGCGTGCGGAGGGATCGAACCCGGTGGTCGGCTCGTCGAGGAACAGCAGGTCCGGATCGCCGATCAGCCCGAGCGCGAGATCCAACCGTCGTCGTTGTCCACCCGAGAGCGTCTTGGACCGCTCATCGGCCTTGTCGGTCAACCCGACGAGATCGAGCACCTCATCGACGTCGCGGGGCTTCGGGTAGAACCCAGCGTAGAGCGACACGAGTTCGCGGGCGCTGAACCGCTCATCCATCCCCGCCTCCTGGAGCACGATCCCGATCCGCTGGCGGAAGGCACGACCACCGGTCGCCGGGTCGAACCCGAGCACCTCGACCCGGCCGCTCGTACGCTGCCGATGGCCCTCCAGGATCTCGACCGTCGTGGTCTTGCCGGCCCCGTTGGGGCCGATCACAGCGAACACCTCCCCCTCCTCGACCGAGAAGCTCAGCCCCCGCACGGCAGCGTTGTCGCCGTAGCGCTTGGTCAGGTCTCGGACCTCGATCACATCCACGACGCACCCCCCAGGCAGAGCTGCGGCGCGACAGCAGCACGCGCGACACCAGGACATCCCAGCATCCTCTGCCCGCGACGCCCCGGGTAGGGGCCAAGGTCTCATACCGAGGTCCGGACGGATCGCGCGTGCCCTGTGCGCCCCCGAGCTCAGGACCCACCGCCCTGGCAACCGCAACGATCACCGTGCCTGATCGGGTCGGGAGGTCCTGTCAGGAACGGGTGGCGCGGCGGTAGCCGTGCCCGCGCTCGGTGCCCGTCCGCTCCCAGCGGCCGGTCAGGACGGGTGGCTGGCCCAGCTGGGCGGTGGCAGACCAGCGGTAGGTGGTGGGCCAGCGGCGGAACACCGGCACGACCGTGGTGACCAGTCGCATCAGCCAGGGGAGACGGCCCGGCCGCCAACGCTCGTCGACGTCCATCTCGACCGTGACCTCACCCCCGGTGCGTGTCATCGACCATGCCCCACCCGTCAGGCGGACCTCGTCGACCTCGATGTGCCAGCGCCCGGACGCGCCCGAGGCATCGGCCAGCCCCGTCAGGCCGGGCATCGCGGGGTCCAGCAGCAGCCGCACCCGGTGCTCAGCATGCTCGGCGACGACCTCCCGCACCCCCGCCCGATCGCCCACCAGCTGGTGGCCGGCGTCGTTGGGGGGCCACGTGCCATCGTGTCCGCGGTTGAGCTCGACGGTCACCACCGGCGCCGCGTACTTGATCAGGTGCCGGCGGTGCAGACGTGCGCCGGGCAGCCTCCCTGTCGAGACGTCCACCCCGCCGATGCGGACAACCGGTGGTGTGCCGGTGACTCGGACGAGGTCGAAGCGAGGCATCCACACCAGCAGCAGGCTGACCGGGCGGAGGATGCCGGCGCTGACCGGCGCCAGTAGACCGGCGGGTCGACGTGGCCGCCGGTCCCGGTCATCCACGCGAACCTCGACCGGGCGCCCGTCGATGTCGGTGAACCGCACCTCGGCGTCCACACCCGTGCCGGTGACGATCAGTCGTGCCCTGTCGAAGTCGATCTCCGCCCAGCTGCCGATCCCGGCCCCGATCTCGTAGCTCGCCCGCTCCACACGCAGACCAGGCTGCAGGTAGTAGTCGATCCGGCCACTGTCGTGCCGCGACAGGAACACGAGCATCCCGGTGCCGTGGGTCTCGTCGTCGAACCACTGGACTTCACCGCCGTCGTACACCGGATGGTCGGCAAGCTCGAAGTTCAGCATGGACGCGACCTCGTCGACCTGCAGCGACAACGGGCACACGTCATTGTCCGCGGGTGTCACGTGAGCAGCCGTGTCGGCCATGAGGTGCCTCCGGTCATCGAGCGAGCCTGACTGCTGCCAACGGCACCCTCACCCGGTCCGGCTGGGTACCGGCACCGGGTGGATGTCGACGTCACCGAAGATCGTGACGACGCGGAGTTGGAGCGCGGGTGCGTCGTCGGGTGGGTCGTGGGCGGCTCGCAGGTTCACGTCGCCGAGCAGTTCGGGTCCTGACACGGTGACCCGCCAGCCTTCGGGTACCTCGAGGTCGAGGTCGCCGAACACGGTCGTGACCTGCAGGGTGGCCCCCGCCGGATCGAGCGACGCGTGGCGCAGGTCGAGGTGCACGTCGCCGAAGACCGCGGTCGTGCTACCGCCGACGAAGGGCCCGGTGCGCTGCACGACGCGGTTGTCGAAGACCGCGACGATGTCGGTGTCGCTGGCCTCGAGCCCCTCGATGCGGGCAGCGACCGGCCACCGTGCCGCCATGAGCCAGATACCCAGGGCGATCAGCGACAGGGGCCACAGCACCGTGAGGCTGGTGACGTACCCGAGCGTCCAGGTGAACAGGGCGATGCCGAGGCCGGCCAGGACCGTGCCGCCGAGCACGTTGCGCGGCCGGGTGAGGAGCTGGGCGGCGCCGGCGAGGAGCAGCAACGCGGGCCAGCCGACCTCGAACCACGCCCACGCGTCGACCGCACCGGCGTGATCGAACAGCAGGAGCACGCCGACGGCGATCAACGCGACGCCGAACACGAGCTGGGAGCGGGTCATCGCGTCACCTCGATCCGACCGAAACCGGTGCGCAACTGCAGGTCGAGGATCCGTCCGTCCTCGATGCCCGGCTCGGTCAGCGCACGGCGCGGAGCGAGGCCGGCGGTGGTCCGCCCGAAGCTGACGACCTCGCCAGCTATCGTCCGGCCGGTCCCGGTCACGGTCACGTCATCGGGGACACGGACGACCAGCTCGCCGAAGGAGACCGACGCGTCCAGCTCGGTCGTGCGAGAGGGGAGCTCCAGCTCACGCAGGTCGAGGGTCAGCGTGCCGGCTCCCAGGCTGTAGGAGGGCTCGAGGTCGGCGATCTCGGTGACCGTGTGGGTGCGGTCCCCGGCGCTGATGCTGAGCTGCATCGGGGTCACCGAGAGGCCCAGCGCGATCACCGTCAGCACGATCCCCAATCCGATGAGCCCGCCGTGGGCGACGTGGCGGCCTCCGGTCAGCAGCACGATGCCGATGCCGATCACGGCGATCGGTAGGACCAGCTGCCAGTTGATCTGCACGCCGGCGAGGGCGAGCAGCCAGAGGATCCCGGCGCCGATCAGCGCCAGGGCCCACCCGATCGGACGCGCCGTCGGACCCGGTTGCCCACCGGCGCGCTCCACCGGCTCACGGTCCTCGGGAGGAGGCGGTGGCGGGGTGGCACCTACGGGCGGCTGCGCGCGCGGTGGGTGCGTCGGGGCGCTCATCGCTCGGTCGCTTTCCGGGCCAGGAGCAGCCCTCCGAACAGGATCAGCAGGATGGGGCCGACGTAGCGCCAGGAGAAGGCGGGCAGCAGCTGGTCAGCCAGCAGCAGTCCGCCGAGCGCGACCAGCACCAGCCCAGCCACCATCGGGGTGCTGGACCCGTTGTGCTCGGGGGCCGGCAGGCCGTCCTCGGGCGCCTCGGGGATCACGATCCACGCAATGATGTAGGCCAGGATCCCGCCGCCACCTGCCAGGGCGAGGACGACGAAGACCAGCCGGACGATCACGGGGTCGATGCCCAGGTAGGCGCCCAGGCCGCCACCGACACCGCCGAGCACACGGTCGTCACGTGAGCGGAGCAGCCGTCGGGGCTGCTGGACCTGTGGGGGCGTGTTCATGGGAGCAGACATGACAGAACTCCTCTGCTGAGGATCCTGATGCTGAGAAGCTTGCTCCGATCATGCCATCAAGGGCGTGTGAGAGGCAGAGGAGAAGGTCCCCGGGGTCCGGGGATTGAAGGCAGCGGCCACCGGCACGTGGGGTGGGCCTCGCCGTCAGACCGCACGAGTGCCAGCTGCCGGTGGCGCCGGCGTCGGCGCGATCGGTTCCGTCTGGCCCGGCAGCCAGGTGTGTCTCAGCCCAAGCGGAGCGATGATCCGATCGCTGAGCAGTTGGGCGTAGCTGCGGTCGGGTACGCGAGGTCCTGAGGCGCGAAGTGTGGCCGGTGGTCCTCCTTGGCCATCCGCACGACATCCTCGAAGGTCCAGGCACGATCGATCCCGGCGCCGAGGTCCTGGAACAGGCTGCGTCCCTCGCGTGGCTTGTCGAAGTAGTCGGGCAGCCCCGAGGTGTGGCTGGCGAGGTGCCGGAGCGTGGTGCGCGGCGTGTGTTCCTGCTCGCCGAGCACGTGGAGCCCGTCGGTGACCGACGTCGGAAGATGCGTCGTGAGCGGGTCGTCGAGGTGGAGCTCTCCCCGTTCGTGCGCCTGCAGGACCAGCGTGATGATGAAGCGTTTGGTCACGCTCGCGATGAAGAACGGCGTGTCCGGGCGTAGCGGCGTGCCGTCGGGGTCGGCGCTCGTGGCCGCGCCTGACCGGTGGCGTCCGTCTCCGCCGACGAGGGCGAGGTTGAGGTGGTGCTGCCGCCGGCGCTCAGCGCTGCGTTCGAGCAGACCGGTGAGACGTTCATCGGTCTCCGGCGACACGGCATGGTGGTCGGTGATCGCTGTGGTGTTCATCGTGGTGCCTCGGCGTGCCCCGGGTTCATCCGCGATCTTCCCGAAGGCCGCGGCAGGTGGGTAGGGGCCATGGCCACGAGATCCGGCTAGTACGAACCGATGACGCGGACGGGATCACCGATGCGCAGGTCAGCGAAGAGTTGGTCGGCGACGTGGGGGGTCACGCGGACGCAGCCCGCGCTGGCGGGGTGTGGGGGGACATGGTTGGAGCCGTGGATGGCGATCGCACCGTGGAAGTACAGGGTGTTGTACATGTTGGGTGCCGCCGCCGGGTACAGCGTGGAGGTGTGCCAGCCGCCACGGGTCCGCCCGATGGTGTAGGACCCTTCGCGGGGTAGTCCGTCAGCGCCGGTCGAGGCCTCGTGCACATGCTGCCACTGGCCGTCCTGACGGTGGGAGAGCACCTGGCAGGTCCGGTCGACGGTGACCCCGCGCCCGGCTGGCGCGGCGGGCAGCCCACTGGTCGCCCGGATCGCCTCCAGTTCGCCGGATCGCAGCGCTGACCGGTTCACCTCATGCCCTTCGAGGCGCCGCCAGGCGCACAGTCCGCGGCGGGTCTGGGCTCCGTCGATCCCGTCCACGGGGCCGACCGGATAGCCGAGGTCGGCGAGCAGGCGTTGCGCCTCTCGTACCGGTCCCGGTGCGGTCCCGACGAGCACGACCCGATCGATCGGTTCCCGGATGACCGCCTCGGCGATGAGCACACGTCCGGTCGCTTCGCCATCGACCCGGGTGACCTCGTAGGTCTCGCGTCGGAGCCCGTCGCTGCCGGGGGTCTGCACGCGGGTCTCGCCCTCCACGAGGCCGGTGCCGTCCCGTCGGACCTCGTCGTGCTCGATGGCGACCTCGACGACCTCCTCGATGACCTCGACGCGGCGGACGGTGACCTCGGTCGCCGTGTCGAGTGGGTGATCGCCGGGCGGGTCCACCAGGTCGTGGGCACCGATCTGCACCCCGGCTGCCTCCAGTGCCCCGGCGACGGTGCCGGCGTCGGTCTCGATCTCGACGACCTCACCGTCCACCACGATCGTGACCACCGTCAGGGGCGGGTCGGCATCGACGACGACCTCCACCGACGTCGCACGATGGACCACGACACGCAACCCGTCCTCGATCGGTGTGTGAAGCGGCGGTTCGACCCGATCAGCGGCGCCCACCTCGACCTCCAGGCGATCGAGCAGCCCCCCGACGTCGGTGGCCAAGGTCCGGGCGGTGACCACCTCGCCATCGATCTGGACCTGCACGACGGACGAGCCGGCGAAGTAGCCGGCGAGACCACCACCGAGCAGCAGCAGGACCACGAGCGCAACGAACCGACCGTGAGACGAACCCCTGCCCGTGCCCCGGCGCATCCCGCTACCGGCTCGCGACCCGGGTGCCGTGCGGGCAGACCAGCTGGTCGCCGGGGCCTCGAGCGTGCCGGACGGCTGGACCGATTCCTCGACCGGTGTCTGCATCGCCCCTCACCCCGCACGATCGATCAACAGCGACCACGATCATGCAGGGCTCTGGCGGAGCCTTGTAGTGGAGGACGTCTCGAGATGGCATGCCATTGTTCCCTGGTCGGGGCCACTGCGTTCGAGGTGGGAGGTGTGGAGCGACCGCACGAGGTCCGCCAGCACGACGTCCATCAGGGCTCCCGTCTGGGTCAACGGCGAGGGTCCTTCGAGGAAGGGTCCGTTGGCTCTGCTCGACAAGCCGGTCAGCCAGCACGATCGAGCAGGTCGTGGATCGGAGGGGGCCGTGGCACTGATCGAGACGCGTGGACTCTGCAAGATCTACGGGCAGGGGGATGCGGCCGTGCCGGCCGTCGATGGGATCGACCTCGTCATCGAACGCGGTGGCTACCTCGCGCTCATGGGCCCGTCCGGGTGCGGGAAGTCGACGCTGCTCCACCTGCTCGGAGGATTGGATGACGCCACGGATGGCAGTGTCGTCGTGGACGGCCACGAACTCACGGCTCTCGACGAGTCACAGCGGGCCATCCTGCGTCGGACCACGATCGGGGTGGTGTTCCAGGCCTACAACCTGATCCCGAACCTCTCCGTCCGCGACAACATCGATCTGCCCGGTCGGCTGGCGAACCGTAGCCAGCCCGCCGTCGCCCGGCGACGTGACACCCTGCTGGCGCGACTGGGCCTGGCCGACCGGCCCGATGCGCTGCCGACGGAGCTGTCGGGTGGCCAACAGCAACGCGCCGCCATCGCTCGGGCGCTGATCAACGAGCCGGCCGTCCTGCTCGCTGACGAGCCGACGGGCAACCTCGACTCACGATCCGGTGGTGAGGTCCTCGCACTGCTCGACAGCGTGAACCAGGCCGGGCAGACCATCGTGATGGTCACCCACGACCCGGTCGTGGCCGCCCATGCCCAGCGGGTGGTCTTCCTGCGCGACGGACGTCTGGCCAGCGAACTCGCATCGACCGGGATGGAGGATGCCCAGCGGATCGCTGAGCACCTCGCCGAGGTGCAGCGCGCTGCCGTCGTGCCATGAGCGCCGTCGCCCGTCAGGCCCGGGCGAACCTGCGGCGGGGCCGGGCCCAGGCAGCCCTCCTGGTCGTGATCGTGGCCGCAGCGGCCACCCTGCTGACGGTGGCGTTCGCAACGATGGACGCGACCGGGGGCGCCTACGAGCGGCTCTTCGATCGCACCGATGGTGCACACCTCTGGATGGAGCTCGATCCGGCTGTCGCCGACGCTGACGACGCCCGCGCTCGCCTGCTGGACCAGCCGGGTGTGATCGACGCGACGTCGCTGCGACCGACGATCCGTGGCGCCGATCTCCGGTTCGATGAGGGGCGCACGACGGTCCATGTTCGGGAGTGGATCCCGGCCGGCGACCGGGTCGGTGG
>JAWLFE010000005.1:93348-95166 GCA_041685735.1 Nitriliruptoraceae bacterium | reverse complement strand
CAGATCCAATCGGTGTTCCTCCTGTCCTTCGGGCTCGTGGCAACGTTGGCTGCCGGTGCCCTGATCGCGAACGCCATCGGCGAAGCCGTGCGATCACAGACCCGCCGGATCGGCCTGTTGAAGGCGGTCGGCTTCACCCGCCGCCAGGTCGCGCGGATCTACCTCGTCGAACAGTTGGGGCTCGCGGTCCTCGCCGCGTCCATCGGGCTGGGTGTCGGGACGGTGGTGGCCAGGGCCAGCCTGCGTGAGGTGGCGATGCAGTACGGCGAAGCGGGTCTGCAGGTGCCGGGCTGGGTCTATGTGGCGGTGCCGGCGCTGGTGCTCGCGGTCACGGCTGCCTTCACGATCCTGCCGGTCCGTCGGGCTGCACGGACCGACACCATCACCGCCATCCGCACGGGAGCCGCCGCGCGGCCACGTCGCTCCGCCCGGCTCCGGCCGGGTGTTCCGCCCGCGGTGGCCACCGGACTGGCGGATCTGCGTTCCCGACCGGCCCGGACCGTGGTCACCACCCTCACGGTCGGTGTCGCCGTTGTCACTCTCGTGTTCGCGTCCACCACGATGACGACGTTGCGGTGGTTCAGTGACGACCCCGCGGCCGGCTTCCGTCCCGCAGCGGAGCTCACGGTGATCCGGCCGCCGCTGTGGACGGACACAGACGTCCGCGAGGCGCTGGCGACAGAGCCGCAGATCGTCGGTGTGGCCAGTGACACCTGGGCGCCGTTCCGCTTCTCCGACGGTGAGGACCAACGGCAGATCCGTCTCATCACCGACCCGGATGACTTCGAGGTCGCGGTCATCGACGGGCGCCGCTTCTCGCAGCCGGGCGAGGTCGTCGCCGGGTATGCGCTCGCCCGCGATCAGGACCTGGCACCGGGCGCCGCCACCACCCTGGTCATCGACGGGGTGGACGTTGAGGTGACCGTCGTCGGGATCTACCGGGAAGCCAGCAACCTCGGACAGCTCCTGATGGGGGACGTGGCGATCCTCGATGGCGTGGGCAGCGACCTCCAACCGCTGCAGTACCACCTGCTGCTTGCCCCCGACGCGGAGGCGACCGCCGTCGCGGATCGGTTGCGTGAGCTCACCGACGAGGCGCTCAGCCCGGTGGTGGTCGCCGAGGGTGATCTGGGCATCCTCGACACCCTGCCGACGATCGTTGCCGGGCTCGCGCTGGCCCTGGCCGCCATCGCCGCCATCGGCGTGTCCTCCACCGTCTGGATGGGGGTCCAGGAGCGCCGACGCGACACCGCCCTGCTCAAGGCCGTCGGGATGAGCGGCAGGCAGGTCGTGGCGTCCGTCCTCACGGGCGTCGCCATCGTTGCGAGCGTCGCCTACCTCGCCGCACTCCCGGTCGGCCTGCTTGGCACGAACGTCCTGCTGGACGTGCTCTCCCGACAGCTCGGGTTCGGGCCGCTGACCGCACGGGTCGCGGTGGGCGAACTGCTGCTGATCCTCCCGGCGATCCTGGCGGTGGCCATGGCGGCGGCCGTGATCCCAGCACGACGGGCGAGCCGGATCCCGGTCGCCGAAGCCCTGCGACACGACTGACAAACAGAGAGGAGACATCGTGATGGGGCTGCTCGGCAACGTCGCGCTGGTGCTGGTGTTCGCCTGGGTGGTCCGCGCACTGCTCGGCACCCGCGAGGTCACCTGGCTGCGACTGATCGCCGCCGTCTTCGCCGGCACGGTGATCGGCGCGCTGATCGCCGGTCTCGCGCTGATCGATCTGACGGCGCCGGTCGACCAGCAGATCGACCAGTTCGAACGACGGCGAGGTGAGCTGGCCACGCTGGCGCTGCCGTTCCAGGTCCTGGC
>JAWLFE010000005.1:82508-93248 GCA_041685735.1 Nitriliruptoraceae bacterium | reverse complement strand
GCTGATCGATCTGACGGCGCCGGTCGACCAGCAGATCGACCAGTTCGAACGACGGCGAGGTGAGCTGGCCACGCTGGCGCTGCCGTTCCAGGTCCTGGCAACGATGGCGAGTGTCGTCGTGCTCGAGGTGCTGTTCGCACGGCCCGCCCGGCGCCGTGGCCTGCGCCCGGTGCGGCCACTGCGTGCGGTCCGTCGCAGACTCGGCATCACCGCGCGAGCCGTGTCGGTCCTCCGGATCATCCTCCGGCACGGCCTCGCACCCGCGATCGGCCTGCAGCGCGGCGAGGTGGCGACGCGCACCCCCGAAGAGCTCGCACGCCGTGCCCGCACCGCGCTGGAGGACGCCGGCGGGATGTTCGTCAAGCTTGGACAGCTCCTGGCCACACGCCCGGACCTGCTCCCGCCGGCCGCGATGGACGAGCTCGGACGCCTCCACGCTTCCGCCAGACCACTCGGCCGGGCCGAGGTGGAACAGGCGATCACCGACGAACTCTCCCGGCCACTCGGCGAGGTGTTCGCCACGATCGACTGGAACCCCCTGGGATCGGCGTCGATCGCGCAGGTCCACACCGCGAGCCTGCACGACGGCCGGAAGGTCGTCATCAAGGTCCGACGTCCCGGGCTGCTCGAGGCCGTCGAACGTGACCTGGCCATCGCCGTGGGGCTCGCACGCATCGCGCAACGGCGGACCGCCTGGGGACGCAGCTACGAGGTCGGTGTCCTCGCCGAGGACTTCGCCGACAACCTCCGTGCGGAACTGGACCTGCGTGTCGAGGGACGCCACGCGATCGAGATGGCACGCGCAGCCGACCGCCAGGACGGCGTCATCGTCCCCGGCATCGTCGAGGAACTCACCACCGAACGGTTGATGGTCATGGACGAGCTGATCGGCACGCCCCTGTCGGCGATCCCGCGGGGCCAGACCCCGCCCGATGAGGCGATGACGCTGGCCGACCGCCTGTGCACCGCGCAGATCGAGGCGATGCTGCGTGGCGAACGTTTCCACGGCGACCCCCACCCGGGCAACGTCCTGCTGCTCGACGACGGCACCCTCGGGCTGATCGACTTCGGTGTCACCGGTCGGCTGGACAGCTACGAACGCTCGTCGGTGTTCCAGATGCTGGTCGCCATCAAGCTCGGTGAGCCAACCCTGCTGTACGAGTCGCTGGTCGCGGTCGGGGCGATCCCGCCGACCCGGGAACCCGACGCCATCGAACGGGATCTGGCCAGGTTCATGGCCGCCCATCTGGGTCCGGGGCTCCCACCAGCTGATGCGCTCACCGAACTGCTCCGACTGACCGCCGAACTCGGGATCCGCCTGCCGCCCCAGACCTCCACGATGTTCCGGGCGCTGGCCACGCTGGCGGGAACGCTCGAACAGCTCTCCGCCGGCTACCCCCTGATCGACCGGGTCGCCGCGCTCGGCGGCGCCGAGCTCAAGGAACGCACCTCACCCGGATCCCTGGCGGAGCTGGTCCAGAGCGAGTGGGCACAGCTCGGCCCCCTCGTCCGCCGGGCACCACGCCACCTCGACCGGATCGCGACCCTGGCTGAGCACGGCGCGCTCACGGCACGCATCCGCTGGCTGTCCGACCCGACCGATGTCGCCGTCGCCGAGCGGCTGCTCAACCGTGCCGTGCTGACCGTGCTGGCACTCGGCATCGGCCTGATCTCCGTGCTCATGCTCAGCATCGACGCCGGCCCGGAGCTGGCCGGCACCTCCGTGCAGCTGCCGGAGGTGCTCGGCTGGCTTGGCCTGTTCGCGAGCACCGTGCTGATGCTGCGGGTGCTGCTGCAACTCCTGCGGCCTGATCGAGGGGAGCGACCGTTCCGTTAGACCCCCGCCGGCCGCGATGCGTCGATCCGGAACGTGGGGCTAGACCGTGGAGCCCTGCAAGCGGTCGAGCCCCTGCAGCACGTGGCGGCGCAACGCCGGTCCGGCGAGTGCAGCGCCGACGTGACCGGTGTCGAGCACGCGGATCGGTGCCCGACCGTAGTCGTCGGCCTGATGTTCGATCCGGGCGAACTGATCGTGACGAGCCAGGAGTGCCACGACGTTGCCATCGGTCACCGCACCGAACTCCTCGTCGAAGTCCAGGTGTCGCCGCAACGCATCGGCATGGGCGAGCGCCTGACGGCTGACCATCCGACGGTAGGACGAGTCCACCAGCTGGCGGCCCAGGTGCGCGCCGGCCAGCATCGGGACGTACAGGGTCGCGGTGTTGCAGAAGGCACGATGGAGGTTCGCCACCCAGCCACCAAGGCTGATGCCCGCCAAGAGTGTGGGCCGGCCGGTCCCCGTCGAGCAGCGCTCGGTTGACGAGGTTCGTGGCGCCTCGCACGGTCACGGGCACAGGGCCGATGGACCCGTCAGGTCGTGTCTGCCGGCCATGACGTTCGCGCCTCCGACACGGCATGATCAACGGTGTCGATCATGGCGCTCGATGGCGCTCGATGGCGCTCGATGGCGCTCGATGGCGCTCGAGGGCGCTCGATCCTGGCGAAGGTAGGGCTGATGGGAGGGTGGCCGCAGGGGCCGTTGCTGTGGGTGCTGATCGGTGTCGGGGCCCTGGTGCTGATCGTCGACATCGTGCTCCTCCTCGATCTGAGACGCACGGAGGTCCGCCATCTTCCGCGTTGGGCGTGGGCACTGATCATCCTGCTGGTCTCGTTCCCCATCGGCGAGATCATCTACGTCGTCGTCGGACGTGTCCCGACAGCCGAACGACGAGACCGCGTCCTTCCCCCACCTCCCGCCCACGCCACACCGCTCGAACCGCGTGAGCAACCCGCGGGACCCGCGCCGGCCGTCGATGGGCTTGTGCCGCCGGTTGCCGAGGTCCCTGACAGGTCCGTGCACGACGCCGGCCGCCCGGCCGAGGCGGTGGTCGCCACCGCACAGCTATCCAAGGTCTACGGCGACACCGTCGCGCTCGACCGGGTCGACCTCGCCGTTCCACGCGGGGCGACCTACGGCCTGATCGGCCCCAACGGCGCGGGCAAGACCACGATGCTGTCGATCCTGGCCGGGCTCAGACACCCGAGTTCCGGGGAGATCCACCTCGGTGTGGATCGGCGTCGTGTCGCCGTTCTGGTTGACACCCCGCTGTTCGAACCCTGGCTGACCGCGCGAGAGATCCTCGACCTCGCCCGCAACCTCGTGGCTCCCGACCTCGGAGGCGACAGCGTCGCGGCCGCGCTGACCGAGGTCGGGCTGACCGAGGCGGCCGACCGTCGATCCGGAGGTTTCTCCCGGGGGATGCTCCAACGACTCGGGATCGCGACCTGTCTGGTGGGCAACCCGGATGTCCTGATGCTCGACGAACCCTCGTCCGCCCTGGATCCCGGCGGGCGCCGCGAGGTCCTTGACCTCATCGGACGGCTCGCCGGGAGGACCACGATCGTCCTGTCGACGCACATCCTCGCGGATGTCCAACAGGTCTGTGACGTCGTCGGCGTCATCGATCAGGGACGGCTCCGCTACCAGGGGCCCATCGCCGACCTGCTGGCACGCACCTCGTCCGCCTACAGCCTGCACGTTCGTGGCGACGCGGCAGTCCTCGGCGATCGACTACGCGGCGAGTCCTGGGTCACCCGCGTCGAACTGCTGGGCCCGGGTCGTCTCCGTGTGGTCACCGACGATGCGTCGCGGGCTGAACACGACCTCCCCCGGATGGTCGCCGAGCAGCAGCTGTCGCTGGTGTCGTTCAACCCGGCCACCGACCTGGAGACCGCGTTCCTGGAGCTGACACGATGAATCTGTGGCGACTGGAACTCCTGCGCATGGTCCGCACCCACCGGTGGCTCATCCTGGTCGGCGTGTACCTGACCTTCGGCGTCCTCGGCCCGGTGACCGGTCGCTACCTCGGCGACATCGTCAGCAGCTTCGCGGGCGAGATCACCATCGAGGTCCCCGACCCCCGCCCGGTCGACGGCATCCTGCAGTTCATCTCGAACACGACCCAGATCGGCCTGCTGGCGGTCGTTGTCGTGGCTGCCAGCGCCCTGACGATCGACGCACGCGTCGAGGTCGCCGCCTTCCTCCGGACACGGGTCCGGCACGCCGGCCAGCTGCTGTGGCCCCGGTACGCCATCGTCGCGATGACCGCCGTCCTCGCGTTGCTCGTCGGGACCGGTACCGCCTGGGCCCTGACCGGCATCCTGCTCGGGCCCCTCCCTGCCGGTCCCATGGTGCTCGGCACCCTCTTCGGCGCGCTGTACCTCTGCTTCGCCGTCGCCGTGCTCGCTGCCGCAGGTGCACTGGCCAGGGGGATGCTGCCCGCCGTGCTCATCGGCCTCGGGATCCTGCTCACCCTGCCGCTGATCGGCATCATCCCCACGGTCCAGCCGTGGCTTCCCAGCCACCTCGTCACCGCGATCGTGACCTTGATCGACGGAGCGCCGGCGACCGATCTCCTCCGCGCCACAGCGGTCACGCTCGCGGCGATCCCGGCGCTGCTGGCCACGGCTGCCTGGCAGCTCGACCGGCGCGAGCTGTGACACCGGGCTGGCTGTGCCGGCGCCCGCTTCTCCCAGAGCGGCCGTGACGGGCCCTCGCCGGAGATCTCCGGTGGGGGAGTCATCCGTCATGCGTGCATCGGCGAGGCGATACCCAGCTTCTGTGCGGCATGCGGGTCGTGAGCGGGCAGGACGAGGAGGTCGGGGGTGTGGTCCTTGAGGGCGCGCACCTTCGCGTAGCTGGCGAGTAGCTGCGCAGGGTCGTCGCAGACGCCCGGGACCTGATCGCGGGCCAGAAGCTGTTCGTCGTAGGTGAGGTCGCCGACCAGCAACAGCGGTGGCGCGGCGGTACGTCGCACGAGCATCGAGACCGAGCCCGGCAGATGACCGGGGGTGGGCAGGACGAGCATCGACCCGTCCCCCATGAGGTCGAACGCCTCGGTGAACGGCGCGACCGACGGATCGTCGGTGGGCTCGAAGGCGATGCTGTTCCATCTCGCGCCGGGGATCTCGATGCGGTTCCGGAAGACCGTGGCACGCTCCGGATGGTCGGGCCCACGCATGTAGGCGAAGCCTTCCTCGCCGGCGTACAGCTGTGCCTGGGGGATGTCGGCGATCCCACCGACATGGTCGGCGTGCAGGTGGGAGATCACGGCCTTCTCCACCTGGGTCGCCGGATAGCCGGCACGCTCGAGCTGGACCGGCAGGGTGTCGCCGGGCCCGATGCGGATGTGACGGAAGATGTGGCGGTAGACGAACGCGGTGATCCGGTCGGGCCAGTAGTCGGGATCGGTGACCACGGCCCGGTCCTGGCCGGTGTCGAACAGCACCAGCCCGTCGGCGTGGTCGATGACGTAGACGTTGATCGGGAGACGCACCCACCGGTGGCCGAAGAGGATCCACACCAGCTCGGGCTTGCGGGTGCCGAAGATGTGCTCGTGGTGGACCTCGCCATGTCCGGTCGTGATCACCGACACGGTCCGGATCGGATCTGTGCGAGACGACATGTGACCGCTTTCACCGGAGGTGAACCCCCAGCATCCTCAGGCCGGCTTCCCTGCACCAGAGGCAAGGGTCACCGCCCGACCCGTCCCTCGGCCGACCGAACGACAACCGTTCTGGAACGAGTTGCCCTCGCGCCGGCGGCGCGCGTCATTGGCGTGCGGGTGGGGGCTACTCCCGTCGCGTCTCGAGGGTGTCGAGGATCGCGTCCTTGTTCGGCACGTGGTGGTAGAGCGACATCGCCTCCACGCCCAACTCCTGCGCGACGCGCCGCATCGTGATGGCCTGCGCACCGCCGCGATCGGCCAGGCGGATCGCGGCGTCGAGCACGCGGTCCGTACTGAGGGGTTCTCGCTTGGTGGGCGGGGGTGGCGGCATGGCGGCTCCGAGGACGACGTGCACACGCTTGACAACCTTACGTATGTAAGCCGATCGGTGGGTGGCATGCCGTTCGACGGCTCGCCCCACCAGCACCTGGCGGCCCAAGGAGACGCGCATGCCGATGCCGAGATGGTGGGGGCACATCAACAAGCGGGTGTTCAACCCACGCGCCATCGCCGGGGGCAAGTGGCCGGTACTGACCCACATCGGTCGCAGCTCGGGCACGACCTACCAGACCCCGATGGACGCCCACCCCGTCGACGGCGGCTACCTGTTCGTCCTGGTCTACGGATCGGGGTCGGACTGGGTCCAGAACGTGCTCGCCGCCGGCCACGCCCAGCTCCGGATCGACGGCGAGGACCGGGACCTCACCACCCCGCGCCTGTTCGGGCAGGACGAAGCGTTCGATGCGCTCCCCGCTGAGGTGGCACGCCCACCGAAGGTGCTACGCATCACCGAGTTCCTCCGCATGGACCTGGCCAACCGCTGACATGCAGATCGGCTCCCGCCTCGCGGGCACGAACCGGTCGGCCCGCCTCCCGCCCGCGTGGATCGCCTGTAACGACGTGCGGACGACGCGGCCTGACGGTGCTCAGCAGAGCTCTCCGGTGATCAGGGTGAGGAGTTCGGGGAGGTCGACGGCCAGCCGCTCGAGCACGTCGAGGTCGAGCACGTCCAGGGTGTCGGCAGGCGTCTGCGCGAGCCCACCCATCAGGGCGTGCACATCTTCGCTCGTGATGGCCGCGGCCGGGATGCCGCGCATCGCGAAGATGGCGTGGTCGCTCTCGAACCATGGCTCGGCCGGGACCCAGCCGGGATGGTCCTCCCCCCAGGTGGTCAGCTGCGCCTCCAGCGACGGCGGGCAGCTCAGGGTGGCCAGTGAGAGCCCCTGACCGTCGAGACCCGCACCGTCGACGTTGACGACCCCGGCGATCTCCTCCAGGTCGGTGGCGGCGAGCCAGGCGACCTGGCCGCAGCTGTCGATGTGGTCCTCGCCGTTGAACAGCACGAGTTCCAGCGGCAGCGCGTCGAGGTGGCCCAGCTCGGTCAGGGCGAGCAGCGTCGCGACGCTGGCCGCGTTGTCGAAGGCGCCGGGGGTGGTCGCCTTGCTGTCCAGATGTGCGCACAGGACCAGTCGAGGCTGCTCCTGCCCGAGCCGGGTGGACAGGTTGACGCCGGTGCCGGTGTGGACGGCACCGCCCACGGCCAGCCGGAGCGCATCGCTGTCGCCGATGGTCTTCCCGACGGCGGTGGGCACCGTGGTCGACGGGAACCCGAGGTCGGGGTCCTCGAGGATCGGTTCCCAGTGATCGGACACGGCGACGACCGCCACCGGGGCAAGGCGGTGCAGGGCGGTGCGGATCCGCTCGTGCTCCGGCAGCGACAGGAACGGGAAGGTCGCCGGCAGCACCTGTTCGCGGGCCAGTTCGTCGGTCAGCACAAGGATCATGTCCGCGTCCGGACCGAGCTCCTCGAGCGCCGAGAGCCGGCCCACCCGCACCGCTCGGCCGTGGACGTCGGCCGCGGGGCTGTAGGGGTCCGGATCCACCTCGACCCGGACACCGTCCACCTCCAGCCGGCCAGCTCCAGGCTCCCACCACCGTGTGGTGAACGGCAGCGTCGTCACCGGCTTGTCGGCAGCCGTGAGGGTCGTGTGCACGTGGTCCGTGGCGCGCCGATTCGTCGGGGAGCCCGGCGGGCGCGCACCGATGTCGTCGACCAGCACCTCGAGGTGATGCCGGATCCGGTCGCGGATGCTGCTGTTCATGTTCGAACCCCCGCCGCGGTCACGTGGTGGTCGATGAAACGCTGCAGCGCGTCATCGAACGCGCGGGGCTGTTCGAGGTTCGTGACGTCGCGGACCGTCGTGTTGGCAGGCACCTCCGAGCGGCCGTGACCTCGGAGCGAGGGCGCGAGCAGGCGGTCCCGGTCGGCGAGACTCGTGAACTTCGGCGCGAACTGCCGACCGTTGGGTCCGTTGCCGTGCACGAACATCACCGGTGGCGCGTCGGGCGGCCCGGCGGTTGCCACCTCCAGGCTGACGTCGTCAGCCACCCTGACCTGGTGGTGAACCGCCATGTCGACCCTTCGAACCGACGGCTGCCTGTCGCCGTGTCCGTCCCGCTCCCCCGAACCCGTCATCGCAGCACGATCAGCAGCACGATCGCGAAGCCGGCGGTGAGCAGCCCGATCGCGACCGCGAGCACGGCCCCGCGACGATCCGCCGGCGTGGCCGTGGCTGCGGTCCCCGATGCGCCGGCGAGGAGCCCGACCGCGGCTCCGACGATCAGGCCGAGCACGAGCTCCTGCAGCATGATCCCGAACAGCATCCCGATCGCGGCACCGGTGACGACACCGGTGGGGATCGCCCAGCCGGTCGGCAACCGTTGTCGATCGTCCATGTGATCCGAGGGCATCGCTCATCCGTTCGGTCGGGGTTCAGGGGACGTCGTTCG
The DNA here is from genome assembly GCA_041685735.1 of Nitriliruptoraceae bacterium. Classification (GTDB taxonomy): domain Bacteria; phylum Actinomycetota; class Nitriliruptoria; order Nitriliruptorales; family Nitriliruptoraceae; genus CSSed11-175R1. The sequence continues at coordinate 84,951 of JAWLFE010000005.1, read as the reverse complement.
CTGGCAGCAGCGTGACGATGAGTTCGCTGACCTCCCGTGCGTGCGCTTCGACGGTCAGCAGGGTGAGGTGGTCGGCGCCCTCGATGACGTGGTGGGTCGACCGGGGGACACGCGAGACCAGCTCGCGGTTGAGCTCGTCCAAGACCGCGCGCACCTTCGGACCGTCTGGGACGTCACGCTCGGCGCCGATGACCATCACCGGCACATCGCCGAACCCGTCAGGGGGTGCAGCTGCCAGGGTGCTGAACGCGTCGATCTCGGCACCCGCGGCCTGCCAGTAGCGTGCTGCCGCCGCGACGGTGATGATCTGGCGGGCCGCGAAGGTGTGCGCGTAGAAGGCTCCCAGACTGTGCCCGACGAGCAGATACGGGCCGTCCAGACCGTGTGACGTGAGGGCGTTGTGGAGGTCGTCGGCCGTCGCGGCGGCGTCGACCGGACGATCAGCCGGCGTGCTCCATCCGTCGCCGGGCCGGTCGTAGGCGACCACCGTCGCATGCAGCGCGAGCGCGTCCTGCAGCCAGGCGAATGCCGGGCTGAACATCCCCTGTCCGGCGTCCAGGACGATGGTCGGGCCGGTGTGTTCGCCACCCGCGATCTGCAGGTGCAGCATCCGACCGTCGGGCAGTTCGACCAGCTCGCCCGGCGGCCGGCGCTGGTCACGTGCTTCGAGCAGCGTCGAGCCAGCCAGGGCGAGCACTGCCACCGACAGCAGACCACCAAGCGTCCACAGGCTGGCACGTCGGACACGAGGCCGCCGTCGGGTCCGACCCCGGCCCTGTTCCAGCGGAGTACTGGTGTCGGGACGAAGCGCAGTCACGGTGGTGCTCCCCCCGGCGGTGACGGGACCCGTCGGGACCCCACGATTGTCCTGCTGGTTGGATCGGTTGGGCAGGGTCGATGGACCCTGACACCCGGCGTTGTCGGTCACGATCGCGGCCGCAGGTCGGCCGCAGGTCGGCCGCCCCCGCGCCGTCGTCGGCCTGCCACGCGCGGTCGCTTCCGGGTGAACGCCCGTCGCGGGCCACGCGCTTCCGGCGGAAACGAAGAGCGTCGGATCTGAGCTGTTGTGGGACGGTCGCCCCGCGATCGTGGGACCGTTGGACCTTGAAGAACCGGCGGCACGTCGGGACCCTGAAGGGGTCACGTCGGTGGCGGGAGGTTGTCGGCCATGTCCACGACGGTCGGTCACGTGCCGCATCACGGGGCGGCGACCGAGCCCCGGGGGGGTGCGGTGGACGCGTCGTGCGTTCGCGGGGATGTTCATCGCTGGTGCGGTCGGGCACGGCGTGTTCGCCTCGGTGATGCCCGAGATCTACGAGGCGTTCGCCGACGGGTCGCCGTTCGCGGTGGTCCGCGAGGCGTGGCGAGATGCGTTCGTCCCGCATGCACGGCTGTTGGCCGGCGCACTGGCGGTGTTCGAGTTCGGGCTGGGTGTTGCGTTCGCCGCGGGGGGACGCCGTGCCACCCGGGTCGCGGTGGCCGGTGCGACCGCCTTTCACGTGGCGCTGGTGGCGTTCGGATGGTGGTACCTGCTCTGGAGCATCCCGGTGATCGGGCTGCTCGTCTGGTTCGACCGCACCACCCGGGATCGGAGCGCGGCATGATCCGCCCTGACGAAAAGGATTCGAGGTCCGGCCGTTCCCCAAGATCCGACGCGCCTACGTCGATGTGCTGCGGGAAGGACGCCGCTGGCACATCATCCACGGGTTGGTCGAGGTCGATGTCACCGATGCCCGCGCCGCGATCGGGCAGCGGGCCGCAACCGGCGAGCCGCCAACCATCGCACCGTCGAGGACATCTCCGCCGAGATCCGTCAGGCGCAGTCTGGTACGCGAGCCGACCGTCGCCGCCTGCGTGGGACACTGGCGTTCGTGAGCCTGCCCACACCGTTGCGGGCACTGGCGTGGCGGCTGATGATGGCCCGCCCCTGGGCCACGAAACGGTTCGGCGGCACCATCGCGGTCAGCTCGGTCGGCATGTTCGGCACCAGCCTCGGGTGGGGGATCCCCATCACCCCCGCCCCGTCCTGGTCGACGGCGACCTCGTCGAACGCGACCACCTGAGCCTGACCATCAGCGTCGACCACGACATCATCGACGGCGCTCCCGCGGCCCGATTCGTAGAAGGGCTCCGTCGCACCATCGAGGAGGCAGCGGGGCTGGCCGGGCCCCCACGGCAGCCGGTCAGACACCGCGCCGATGGGCCCCTGCTGTCCTGATGGGCCAGGACACTGACATGATCGTCGTCGCTGGATACGGCATGCATCGCCGGATCGGACCAGCTTCGACGTCCTCCGACCAGGGCGATCCACGATGCCACCGCGGCGAGCGCGTGCGTCCGTACACGGGGCCGGCCGCGCTCATGACGCACCCGGCCAATCGGGGAGGGAGTCGACCTACGAGGGATGGCCTCCTTCCGGACTGGCCGACCAGGTGGCAGCAGT
>JAWLFE010000005.1:0-82408 GCA_041685735.1 Nitriliruptoraceae bacterium | reverse complement strand
CGGGGCCGGCCGCGCTCATGACGCACCCGGCCAATCGGGGAGGGAGTCGACCTACGAGGGATGGCCTCCTTCCGGACTGGCCGACCAGGTGGCAGCAGTCCTCTCGGTGTGCCAGGGTCGGGGCGCCTGGTGCGCGTCTCGGACCGCTGTTCGCGAGCGAACGTCACTCCCCGCTCCGGGACCCCTGTTCCCACGGCCCGAGACGCACGAAACCGAGGGATGCGAACAGTCGCTCGGAAGGGACATTGCCGTCCGTGATGGTGGCACCGACCTCGCGCACGCCAGCACCGTGGAGCCGCTGCAGCGAAGCACGCACGGCACGTCGGCCAAGCCCTTGCCGCTGGCACCGTGACGCGGTCGCAACGGGGTCGATGTAGGCCCGGCCGTCGACCATGGTGACGAACGACATCGAAACGATGCGCTCCCCGTCCTCGATGACGACAGAACCGGCAGCGATCCGCCGCCCCAGGAAGTCATCGGCTGCCTGGCGAGCTGCCGGGACGTCCTCACCCTCGTCATCGACCGTGCCACGATAGGCATCCAGCAGCAGGTCAGCGAGCGCGTCACGATCGTCATCGCTGGCGAGTCGGATGCCCGGCTCCGAGGCGACGTCGACCGGTGGCGCGTCAGGGTGGACGCGCAGGTACTCGCTGCGGGAGCGTGTCACGCTGACCCTCCTGGCCATCACAAGCGATCCACGATCCTCGCATACCCTCCTCGATGATGAGACCGTGTGGGTCATCGCGACCCGACCCCGTGGCAACGCGGACGACACCGAGCCCCGCTGAAGCCCAGAGAACCCGTGTGCAACGGCCCGATGCGTCCTGTTGGTCGGCGGAACGACGGGGTCGTCGATGAGGTGGCGTGTACCCGGCGAGGCAAGGGGTTCTGCTGGCAGACTCTGCGTCATGACCTCGTTCTCGATCACGCCCCTCGACGGCAGCGACCTCGCGTTCCTGCGTGCGATGCTCTACGAGGCAGCCTTCTGGCGCAGCGCCGTCGATCGGCCACCGCTCGAGGTCGCCCTGCGCTCGCCCGACCTGTCCGTGTACGTCCGGGACTGGGGACGACCCGGCGACAGCGGTCTGATCGCCCGCGTGGATCGCTGCCGGGTTGGTGCGGTCTGGGTGCGACGCTTCCACGCCGATGACCACGGCTACGGCTACGTCGACGAACGCACGCCGGAGCTGAGCATCGCGGTGGATGCGGCTCATCGTGGTCACGGGATCGGAGGATGCCTCGTCGCCGCGATGCTGGTGCAGCTCCGCCTGCAGGGCACCCGCCAGGTCAGTCTCAGCGTGGAGGTCGACAACCCGGCTCGGCAGCTGTACGAGCGCCACGGCTTCGCGTCGCTGACGACCACCGAGGGTGCGGTCACGATGGTTCGAAACCTCGCGTAACGCCTGCTCTCCCCAGAGCCTCGGCGCCGCTGTCTTGGAAGCCGCTCAGGCGGTGGCGTTGATCGGGAACTGGATCTCGGTCAGCAGGTCGTCGGGGAGCACGGTCTTGGGGTCGTTGAGGTAGATCTCGCGTGGTGGTCCGGCGACCCGGTGGCCATGGTCCTGGATCCAGCCGGTCACCGTGTGGTACGCAGGCGAGATCTCGTCGTAGGGACCGCGATGGGTCGTCGCGGCCACCGTCCCGCCCGGAACGGTCTTGAAGGCGACCTCGTCGTGCGACGCCTCGACGGTGGCTCGAACCGGGATGCAGTTCTCGATGTCGCCGGCGGTCTGTTCGTCGATGACGTCGTGGAAGATGATGAACGGTGCCCTGACCGGGCCGGTTTCAGCGTGGGACAGCGCGCCCATGAGGGTGGCGAAGCCGGTGGCGATGTCCTCGCCGATGACGGCCAGACGGGTGGCCATGTGCAACGCCGCGACGTGCTGGTCCGCCGTCTGTTTGGTGGTGATGTCGTAGTCCACGATGGTTCCTACTCGGCCAACAGCTCGCGGATCTCATCGAGCGACATGTCCACCATCCGTAGGATCCGGATCGCCTCGGCCTCACGCCTGAGACGCCCCGTAGTAGCGGTACCCGGACGCCCGATCCACCCACCATGCGGTTCCTCCCTGGCCCACCCATCGTGGCGTCTCCCCCGAGGGAAGAGTCGAGCAAGATGTCAACACCTCCGAGACCCATCGGGCGAGCCCGGCGGAGGTCGGTGCTGGCCACAACGTCCCGGTGCCCCGGGCCACCGGAGCGCCCAGAGCTTCCCCACCAGCGCCCGGGTGTTGGCCGGTGTCCATGGCTAGACAGCGAGCCGTTCCGGGTCGGGGCGCTGCACGTCGATGGCCGTGGCGGGGACCACCTCGCTGACGGAGACGTTGGCACGGGTGCCATGGTCGCGGATCGCTTCCTCGCTTACGGCGTCGTAGATGCAGATCGTGCCCAGGGTGCCGTCGCCCTCCTCGAACACGTAGCTGCGGAGCTTGCGCACGGTGTCGGACCGGGCGTCGAGTTCGGCCTGCGAGCGCCGATCGACCTCGGGCAGGTCCTCGGGGGCACACAGGTGCCGGCGGAAGATCAGGTAGGTGTCCATCGGGTACTCCTTCGTCGTGGGTCGTGGCGAGTGCGGCGGTTCCGCTCTCGACGGGATGCGCCAGCAGCCTGTCAGGCAGCCATCGCAGCCAGATCGCACCGAGCTCGCAGCGCAGGCGAGGGTCGTGCGCGAGCGCCCTGCCGGGCGCAGCTCACCTACGCTGCCGGCGGAACGGCGAGGCCGAAGTGAGACATCGTGGCGAGGTCGTAGCGGTGCAGGTCGGAGTGCTCGGACCGGTGCATGTCACGGTCGATGGTGCGGTCGTCGACCTCGGCAGCGCGAAGCAACGGCGGCTGCTGGTCGCGCTGACCGTCGACGCCGGCCGGGTGGTGTCCACGGACCGGCTCATCGCCGCCCTGTGGCGCGACACCCCGCCAGCCACCGCGCTGGCGAGCCTGCGCACCTACGTCTACCGGTTGCGGTCCTGCCTCGGCGATGACCACGCACGGCTTGTCACCCGCCCGCCCGGCTACGTCCTGGACGTGGCAGATGAGCAGATCGACGCACGCCGGTTCGAGCAGTTGCTCGCCCAGGCCCGCGACGACCGCAGCGACCCGCACGAGCGACTCAACCGCGTCGATGAGGCGCTGGCGTTGTGGCGCGGGCCGGCGTTCGCGGAGTTCGCCGACGAGGAGTTCGCCCGCGCAGAGGCGCTGCGCCTGGAGGAGGCTCGTCGCCTGGCGGTCGAGGAGCGCTTCGAGCTGTTGCTGTCGCTGGGCCGCCATGCCGAGGTCGTCGGGGAGCTCGAGGCCCGCGTCGCCGCGGATCCTCTCCGCGACCGCGCCCGCGGCCAGCTCATGGTCGCTCTGTACCGCTGCGGACGCCAGGCCGACGCACTGGCCACCTACGAGGACCTGCGACGACACCTCGACGCAGAACTCGGGCTCGAGGTCCCCGCATCCCTCCAGAACCTGCAGCGCGACATCCTCCAGCAGGCGTCGTCGCTCGATCCCCCCACGGCGCCCGCGACCGTGGCGCCCGCGACCGCGGCGCCCGGCGCACGCGGCCCCGATCCGCGGTCCGGAACCCGCGAGGCCACGGATCGGCACCTGCGCAACCTCCCGGTGGCCGCCGGTGGCCTGATCGGCCGTGACGACGACCTCGCCATGCTCGAGCAGACGCTGGCCGGCGCCCCGGTCGTCTCTCTCGTCGGCCCGGGCGGCGTGGGCAAATCACGGCTCGCGCTGGAGCTCGCCCACCGACGCGCCCCCCACCATCCCGACGGCGTGTGGTGGTGCGAACTCGCCCCGGTCGAGGACCCGGCCGACGTGGCCGAGGCGGTCGCGACCACCTTGGGGATCCGACCCGGCGATGACACCACCACTGCCGACGCGGTCGCCTCGTCGTTGACCGACCGCCACGCCCTGCTCGTGCTCGACAACTGCGAGCACGTCCTCGACCAGGTCGCCCCGCTCGTACGGCGGATCGCCCGTCGGTGTCCGTCCGTGTCGGTGCTGACCACCAGCCGCCGCCCGTTGGGCATCGGGCCAGAGCACCTCCATCCTCTCCGCCCACTGCACGTCCCTGACGGCACGTCCGGTCACGACGGATCAGCGCTCGAGCTGTTCGTCGAACGTGGGCGAGCCATGCGACCCGACCTCGACGTCACCGCCGCGCCGGACCGTGCCGCGATGGTGGAGATCTGCCGGCGCCTCGACGGGCTGCCGCTGGCGATCGAACTCGCGGCCAGCCGGTTGCGGGCCCTCAATCCGGTGGACCTCGCCCAGCGACTCGGCGACCGCCTCGACCTGCTCACCGACCGGCAGCGCGACACCGACCGGCATCGCGCGCTGCGGGCCACGCTGGCCTGGTCCTACGACCTGCTCGGCTCGGTGGAGCAGCGGATGTTCGCCCGACTGTCGGTCTTCGCGGGGCCGTTCACCCTCGAGGCCGCTGAGGCGGTCGTCGTGGGCGACGGGATCGCCGCCGATGAGGTGCTCGACCTGTTGAGTGGACTGGTCGACCACAGCCTCGTCACACTGGAGCCGGGTGGCGGGGTTGCCCGCTACACGTTGCTGGAGACCCTACGGACCTTCGGTCGCGAGCGGCTTCGCGACAGGGGCGAGGAGGCGGCCACCCGCCGACGACACGCCGCCTACTACGTGGCGTTGGTCGAGGACGCCGCCCGACAGATCCGCGGCCGGGACGAGGCACTCGGCGTCGCGCGCCTCGACCGTGCCCTAGAGAACCTGCGCGCAGCGCACCGCTGGTGCATCCGTCACGGCGAGGTCGACCTGGCCCTGCGGCTGTCCGCGAACCTGTTCCGCTACGCGTTGTGGCGCCTGCGCGCCGAGGTGCTTGGCTGGGCGGGGGAGGCCGCCGCGCTGGCCGGCGCGCGGGTGCACGAGCGCTACCCCACGGTCGCTGGGATGGCAGGTTGGGCAGCGGGGCTGCGCGGCGACCTCGATCAGGCTGCCGATCGGGCGCGCGACGGGCTCGACAGCCTGCCCGACGCTGACGACCCGAGAGCACTCGTCCCCTACGAGGTACAGGTGCACGTCGCGATGTGGAGCGGCGAACTGGACAGCTGCCTCGAGATCGCTGCACGAGCACGTGCGGTGACCGACGATCCGGTCGAACTCGTCCCGCACTATGTGCCGGGGCTCGCCCTGACGTATGCCGGCCGTGCCGCCGACGCACTCGCCTGGATGGACCCCGTCCAGGCAGCCGCCGACCGCGCCGGCAACCCATCCATGCGCGCCCTGTGCCACTACACCCGGGGCGAAGCGCTGCTCGAGCTCGCCCCGGAGGACGCCCTGTCCCCGCTGCAGCACGCCGCAGAACTGGCCGCAGCGGTCGACAACCGGGTCGTACTCGGCGTCGTCGACGTGTCGCTCGGGTCCCTGCACGCCCGACACGGTGACCCGCACACGGCCTTGGGGTCGTTCACCGGCATCATCGACCGGCTCTACGAGGGCCGCGACTGGACACACCTGTGGACCGGGCTGCGCGCGCTCGTCAGCGTGCTGGCCCGGCTCGGTCACGACGAGGATGCGACCACCCTGCTGGGCGCGGTCCGTGAGGCCGACAATGCCCCACCACCCTACGGTGACGACGCCGAGCGACTCGCCGAGCTGGCCGAGGACCTCACCGGCCGGCTCGGAGCAGCCGCGTTCACGTCCACCTACACGCAGGGCCGTGCGATGACGGACCATGACGCCGTGGCGTTCGCACGCCACGCCATCGACGAGGCCGCCACCGCGCGCGAAGCACGGCCGTGAGCAGCGCGGGTTCGACGGCCGCCCCACCGTGCCACCTGGCGGCCGGATCGCCGGGACCACATCTACGAGCCGCTATGGACCGCCCTCACCGAGTGCGACCAGGCTTCTGTTCTCTCGCCCCTACGATGCGGGAGGTCGTTCGTCCGCTGGGGAGGGCTCGTCGCTGATGGCCGAGATCACCGTGGAGGAATCCTGGCGGAACGTGAAGGTGCCCTCTGCCACGACGTGCCCTCCATGTGTTACCTGTGAGGTGCGGATGACAACAGTTGGGCGCGACAGATCGCCGACGCCGGCACGCCGACCCCCGCGACACACCTTGCGGCGAGCTCCGCGGGTGACCGAGGTCAGGTGTATCGCAGACCGTCGGGGAGCAGGATCCAGTCTTCACAGCGGTCCTCGACCTCCTCAGGTTCGAGTTCGATCCCGGCTTCGTGGGCTTGGCGAACCAGCCACGCCGCATGCTCTGCAACGGTGTCCGGACCCGTTCCTGAGGTCGCAGTCGATCGAGGGCAGGTGTCGCGGTGGCCATCCGCGTACTCCGGGGTCGGGGCCGATCGACAGCACCATGGCATCACCCCGCGACAGCCGACCGAAGTGGTCCCGAGGAGGACGTGGCTGAGCTCGTGAACGATCGCGTCGATCGGGCCCCAGGAGGGGTGCAGGGCGGCGATGCTGCCGCAGCGACGTCACACAGGCTCACTAGCCTCCGAGCAAGAGCATCTCCCAAGGCTCGATGGAGCAGATGGAGACCGGTGCAGACCGACTACGGCACGTTCGCCCACCTCGCCGCGGACAAGCGTCACCTCTACCGCGAGGTGCTCACCGTCTTCGCCGACGCGAAGGCGCGCTTCGTGCTGCACCTGCGGCCGAGCGATGTCGTGGCGGCCCTTCCAAGCCGCATGGGCAACGAGGAGGTCGAGGCCGCGCTCCGCCAGCTGGTGACGTGGGGGAACCTCTCCGCCGATCCGGACACGGCTGAGGTGGCCACGGTCGAAGAGTTCTACCGCGCCCGTTTCCTGTACCGCCTGACGACGGCGGGCGAGGCCGCCGAGCGTGCGCTGGACGTCTTCGAGCAGGGCCTGCGACGGTCTGGTGAGCTGCAGACCGCGGCGCTGGGTGACATCCGGGACCTGCTGCATGAGCTGCGCGATCACCTCGGTGGCGACCCTGATGTCGGCAAGGTCCACCTCACCCTGCGGTCGCTGTGGGACCGCTTCGACGAGCTCACCGACCGCGCACAGACCTTCGTCGCCAGCCTGCAACGGACCGTGGACCTGCACGCCATCGACCTCGACGCCCTGCTGGCGTACAAGGACGCTCTGCTCGACTACCTCGAGCGGTTCATCGGCGAGTTGGTGATCGCCCAGGCCCACATCGCCGCACTGCTGCGTGACCTCGAGGGACCGGGCATCGAGCGGCTGCTGGACATCGCTGCCGACCGGGAGCTGGCGGACGCCCTGAACCCCGGCGAGGACGATCGCGCCACGGCCCGTGAGAGCTGGCAGGCCCGCTGGAGCGGTCTGGTCAGCTGGTTCCTGCCCGACGGCGAGCGCCCCGCCCAGGCCGAGCTGCTGCGCGCCCGGGCCCGCGCCGCGATCCCCGCGTTGCTGCAGGCCATCGCGGAGGTCAACGAGCGTCGCCTGTCACGCTCGGACCGCGCCGGCGACCTGCGCACCCTGGCCCGTTGGTTCGCCGCATGCGACTCCGATGCGGACGCCCACCGGCTGTGGCGGGCTGCCTTCGCGCTCGCCCCGGCCCGCCACCTCACCGTCGATCAGGACACGCTGGCCGAGCGCGACCAGTCGCCCGTTCCGGCCGCGACCAGCTGGCTCGACGCCCCACCGGTGCGCATCAGCCCACGGCTGCGCCGGACCGGCCGCACCACCCGCCGCGGACGGGTCAACGACGTCATCGACCGCACCCACGACAAGCAGCTGCTCGCCCGACTGGCCGCCGAGGAAGCCGCCCAGACCGCTGCCGCTCGCCGTCAGCTGTGCACCGACGGACCCGTGCGTCTGGGTGAGCTCAGCTCCCTCGATGCGGTTGCCTTCGAGTTGTTCCTCGACCTGCTGGGTGCGGCGCTGGCCGAGGCCGTCGACCGGCGCGGTCTGGCGATCGCGACCAGCGCCGACGGGTCCCTCGAGGTTGCGCTCGAACCGACCGGTGACGGCGCCTGGGCCGAGGTACGGACCGAGACCGGCGTGCTGTCCGGCCCCGACCACTGGGTGGAGATCCGCGAGTCGTCCAGCGTGCGGGCGGTCTCATGACCGCCACCGGTGCGCCCGTCTCGGAGCTCCGCGAGCAGCTGGAGGCCGCCGAGCGTCACGAGTTCCGCCTGGCGCTGCGTGCCATGCTGATGCGGCCGCTGCTGCCCGCCACCGACGACGCCTTCCCGGTCGTGCGCCGCCATGCCACGGCGCTGCGGGACTGGCTGTCGCGTGAGGCGGGTTGGAGTCTGCAGGTCAGCCGCTCCCACGCCCGGTTGCGCAAGACCCCGGCCCGGTTGACCGACACGGCCCGCGGTGCCCGGGCGCGGCCGGGCGACCCGCCCTTCTCGCGGCGTCGTTACGTCCTGCTGTGCCTCGCGCTGGCCGCCCTGGAGGCGGAGGAGCGCCAGACCGCGCTGGGCCGGCTGGCGGAGCGGATCGTCGGCAGCGTCGCCGCGGACGAGGAGCTGGCCGCCGCCGGTGTGCGCTTCACCCTGCAGACCCGCGACGAGCGTCGTGACCTGGTCGCGGTCGCCCGGCTCCTGCTCGCGTTGCGGGTGCTGCGCCGCGTCGACGGTGACGAGGCGGCCTACGTCACCGGTGCCGGCGACGCGCTGTACGCCGTGGACCGCGCCGCGCTCGCCGCGGTGCTGGCCACCCGTCGCCCCCCGACCACCGTCGATGCGGACCACCTCAACGTCCAGCTCACGGCGATCACCGAGGAGCCGGTTCCCGACACCCCGGACGGGCGCAACCGGGCCATCCGGCAACGGCTCACGCGCCGGCTGCTGGACGACGCCGTCCTCGCGTACGACGAACTCGACGAGGCCGAGCTCGCCTACCTCACCTCCCAACGTGCCCGCATCCTCGCCACGATCACCGAGGCCACCGGGCTGATCCCCGAGGTCCGCGCCGAAGGGATCGCGCTGCTCGACGAGCGGGGCGAGCTCACCGACCTGCGCGTGCCCGAGGAGGGCACGGACGGCCACCTCGCCCTGCTGCTCGCCGACCACCTGGCTGCAGCGCTTCGGGAGCGGCCCGGCCACCCGGTACCGGTCGCGGAACTGGAGCAGCACACGATCGCGCTCGCGTCGCGGCACGCTGCCCACTGGCGCAAGGACGCCTCCGACCCGGCGAACGCCCCGACCCTGACCGCGGACGCCGTCGGTCGGCTGGCGGCGCTCGACCTCGTGGTCCTGACCGACGCCGGTGTCGTCCCCCGCCCACCGATCGCCCGCTACGCCCTCGACGAACCCACCGTGCCGCCGAGCCTGCACCTGTTCGACCAGGACACGCCGTGACCGAGACCCTCCCCGTTCCCACCGCTGCCACGCCGGTGCGACCGCGCCTACCCGCGCCGGCACGCACCCGCTGGCAGCCCCTGCGGCTCGGCCTGGTCAACCTCTACCGCTTCGACGACGAGGTCTTCACCTTCGAGGACGGGCGGCTCCTGCTCCGAGGCAACAACGGCACCGGCAAGTCCCGAGTCCTGGCCCTGACCGTGCCGTTCCTCTTCGACGGGCAGATGGAACCCCACCGCGTCGAGCCCGACGGCGACACCGCCAAGCGCATGGAGTGGAACCTGCTGCTGGGCAAGCACGACGACCGGCTCGGCTATGCCTGGCTGGAGCTCGGCCGCCGCGAGGACCCGACCGATGCCGACGACAACGGCAACAGTGACGGCGAGGTGGTGGGGGAGCGCTACCTCACCATCGGCTGCGGCATGCGCGCCACCGCCGGCAAGGGTGCTCCGCGCCGCTGGTTCTTCGTCACCGACCAGCGGCTGGGCCAGGACCTGTCCCTGATCGCTGACGCCGGTCACGCGCTGACCCGGGACCGGCTCATCGAGGCGATCGGTGACCGCGGCCAGGTGCTGGACACCGCGACCGACTACCGCCGCGTGCTCGACCGCGAGCTGTTCGCCCTCGGCGAGCACCGCTACGAGGCGCTGGTCGATCTGCTGGTGCAGCTGCGGCGCCCGCAGCTGTCCCGTCAGCTGGATGAGTCGCTGCTGTCCGAAGCGCTGTCGGAGGCGCTGCCACCGCTGCCGCCGGCCGTGATCGCCGACGTCGCCGACGCGTTCCGCGCGCTCGACGACGACCGTGACCAGCTCGAGGGTTACCAGGCTGCGCTCGACGCGACGGAGAGGTTCCTGGCCACCTACCGTGGGTACGGGCAGGTCGCCGCCCGCCGACGGGCGACCAAGGTCACGAAGGCAAACTCCCGCTACGAGCGGCTGCGCGGCGAGCTCCGTGACGCCGAACGTCGCCGCGACGAGGCCGACGCCGAGGTCGCACGCCTCGAGGCGCAGCGCGACGAACTGGCCGCCGCCGAGCGGGCCGCCGGCGTGCAGGTCCGCACGCTGGAGTCCTCGGAGGAGATGGAGGCGGTCCGCGAGCTTGACGCCGCCCGGTCGCGCGCAATGGAGCTCGCCGACGCCGCAGAGGCCCGCGCCGACGACCTCGCTCGAGCTGCCGAGGACGCGGACCGCTGGGCACAGGAACGCGAACAGGCGGACCGTCGAGCGGGCGCCTCCCGCACCGACGTGGTCGCGCTCGCAGACTCGGCGGGCGTTTCCGCCGAAGCGGCCGGCCTGGCCGACGTCCACCGGCGGACCACGACACCGATCCAGCTCCCCGATGCCCGTGACGAGCACGCGGTCGCAACCGCGCGACGGCAGCTGGGCGAGTCCATCACCAGCACCCGCCGAGCCGCCGAGCACGTCATCGCCATGGACCGGCAGGTCCAGGACACGGCCGGTGAGCTGGCGACGGCGCGCAGCCGACTCGATGAACGCTCCACCCAGCTCGACCACGCACGTGACGTGGCCGAGGCCGCCGCAGCTGCACTGGCCGATGCGCGGGCAGCGCTGGTCGCTGCCCACCACCGCTGGGCCACCGCGCTGACGATCCTCACCGACGTCCAGCCCGACAGCGTCGCGGACGCCGTCGAGGTCTGGGATGGCGAGGGCACGGGGCCCGTGACCGCCGCCGCTGACCGGGCACTGACCGACGTGCGCGAACGGATCACCCGGCAGCTCGCCGACCTCGATGCGCAGGTCCGTGCGGTCAGCGACGAACGGGCCATCCTGACGGCCGAACGTGACGAGGTGGCCGCCGGTGTCGCGCTGCCGCCGCCCACCCCCCACACCCGGGATCCGGACACTCGCACCGGTCGTGCTGGCGCGCCCCTGTGGCGACTGGTCGATCTGGTCGAAGACGCGGACACGGCAGACGCGGCGGACACGGCAGACGCGGTCGGCTACGAAGCCGCGCTGGAGGCCGCCGGACTCCTGGATGCGTGGGTGACCCCGGATGGAGCGCTGGTCGACGCCGACGACACGGTGCTCGTCACATCGGACACGCCCACGCGGGCCGACGGGGGTCTGACCGCCGTGCTGGTGCCAGCGGTCGCTCCGGACGATGCCGCGGCCGCTGCGGTGTCCACCGAGCACGTCGTCGCACTGTTGGCGCGTATCGGCGCCACCGCGGACGGGGAGGTGTGGGTCGCCCCCGACGGTCGCTGGCGGCTCGGCCCCCTCCATGGTCGCTGGCACAAGGACGAGCTCGCCCACCTGGGGCACGCCGCTCGCGAGCGGGCGCGCCAGCGCCGGCTCGCCGATCTGGACGCACAACTCGCCGAACTCGACGAGCGCGATCGTGCCCTTGGCGTCGAACGGCACCGGATCGGGCAACAGCTCGCCACCGCGCGGGATGAGCACGACGCGTCCCCGGGTGAGGATGCTCTGCGCGAAGCCATCTACGGGTCCGCCCGCACGGGGGTCGAGGTGGCCCACCAACGCGAACGGGTCGCGGACGCCGAGTGGGAGGTCGCCGAGGTCCATACGCGGCTCCAGGCGGCGGAGTCGGCCCGCGCACAGGCGGCCGCGGACCTCCGCGTCCCCGAACGGGCCGACGATCCGCAGGGGCTGCTGGCCGACCTCGCCACCTACCGCGACACCCTGACCGAACTGTGGGCCGCCGTGACGGTCCACGCCGCCAGCCTCCGACAGCTCGACCGCACCACCGTCGAGCGTGACCGCGCCGCGGCCGAACGTGACCGACGACGTGTGCAGGCGAAGGCGGCTGACAGCGCCGCCGCCGACGCGGCGACCCGACGTGATGCACTCCAGGAAGCGGTTGGCCGCACCGCCGAAGAGATCATCGCCCGCGTCGAGCAGGCGCGACAACGTCAGCGCCGACTCGCCGACCAGGGCGAGGAGGTGGGCGACCAGCGGGAGCAACAGCTCGTCGCACGTACCGGCGCGGCGACCCAGGCGGAGCAGCTCACTGGAACGCTGGCCGAGCAGGAAGCGGTCCGCGTCACCGCCGTCGAACACTTCCGGCGCCTGGTCCGCGGGGGATTCCTCGTCGTCGCTGGTGTCGAGGTCGACGCGGACGCCCCCGATGGCGATGAACCCTGGGCCCCCGACCCCGCGGTGCGCACCGCCCGTCGGGTCAACGACGTGCTGGACGATGTGGCCGCTGACGAGGCTGACTGGGAGCGTGTCCAGGCCGGGCTCCACGGCCACTACACGACCCTGGAACAGGCCCTGCTGCCCCACGCGTTGCAGCCCACCGGCACCTTCGACGACGACCTGTTCGTGGTCGCCACTTCGTTCCAGGGACGTACCGCCTCCATGCCGGAGCTCGAGGATCAGCTCGGCGACGAGGTCACCCACCGTCAGAGCCTGCTGGACGCACGCGAACGTGAGGTGCTCGAGAACCACCTCGTGGGTGAGGTCGCCACGCAGCTCCACGAACTGATCCGGGCCGGTGAGTCGATGGTCGCCGCGATGAACGCCGAACTCGCGGCGCGACCCACCAGCACGGGTATGCGCCTGCGCTTCAGCTGGAAGCCTCGCCCCGACGGTCCCGAGGCGTTGGCTGACGCGCGCCGGCGGTTGCTGGCCGCGGATCACGTCTGGTCCGCCGAGGACCGTGGCGCGCTTGGCGCCTTCCTGCAGGCCCGCATCCGCGAGGTCCGCGACGATGACGACACCGCGACCTGGCAGGAACACCTCACCCGGGCGCTCGACTACCGTCGCTGGCACCTGTTCGCCGTCGAGCGTGAGCAGGAAGGCACCTGGGTCCGCCTGACCCGCCGCACCCACGGCACCGGCTCGGGCGGGGAGAAGGCGCTGGCCCTGACCGTCCCGCAGTTCGCTGCGGTCGCCGCCCATTACCGCAGCGCCGATGAGCACGCGCCCCGCCTGATCGCCCTCGACGAGGCCTTCGTCGGCATCGACGGTGACATGCGGGCCAAGTGCATGGACCTGCTGGTGCGCTTCGACCTCGACGTCGCCATGACCAGTGAACGCGAGTGGGCCTGCTACCCGACGGTCCCCGCGATCGCGATCCACCAGCTGTCCACGCGGCCAGGCATCGACGCGATCGGCGTGCACCGCTGGGTGTGGAACGGTCGCGACCGACTCGAGGTGGTGGACGCCGACGGCCAGGGGTCGTCCTCGTGACCGTCGATCGGGAACGGGCGGAGATGCTCTTCGGTGACGACCTGGCCTGGATCGTCGATCGGGTGCAGGCCCGGCTCGAACGTGGACGGGCGCTGCCGGGCCGGCTGCGTCTGGACGCTCCGACCGACGCGCAACGCGACGCGCTGGAGCGCCTCACCGGTCGGCGTCCCACGACCGCCAACTCCATCAGCGTCGAGGTGGCCGAACTGGAGCGCATCCTGCATCGTGCCGGGATCGCGGACGACCTCGGGGCGCTGATCGAGGTGCTGCGGGGTCCCGTGGTCGACCGCGCCGCGGTGACGGCGGCAGAGCAGGGGCGGTGGGCAGCGATGCACGACCAAGTGCGAACAGATGCACAGCGGGTGCACGCGTCGCTGGCCGTCTGGACGGACGGGTTGGTGGCCACCGGTCTGCTGCGCCGGCTCGCCGGCGATGCCGACACGGCCGCTGAACTGAGCGACCAGGCCCTGGCGGTGTTGCGTCGGCTGCCCGCCGATGCGGTACCGCTGACCCAGCTGGCTGCCACGACCCTGGGTGACAGCCACGCGTTGGACGACGACCGGACCCTGTCGACCCTGGTGCTGGGCGGCATCGAGGCGATGACCGGTCTGCCGCGGCGTGATCGCAGCGCTGACGAGCGACGCGCGCTGTGGGCCCGGGTCGGCGTGCTCCTCGACGAGCTGTCCGCGCCGGTGCTCGTCGCGGGCTTGCGTCCCAGCGGCGATGGGCTGCTGGCGACGACCCTGCGGGCCCACGCCGACCTCGGCGAGCCCTTGCGCATCACGCTGCGAACGCTGGTGCGACATCCGGCCGACTGGGCGTCCCTACCGGGTCGGCAGGTGCTGGTGTTCGAGAACCCGACCGTCATCGCGTCGGTGACCGACCAGTGCGGATCAGCAACGCCGCCACTGGTCTGCACCGACGGACAGCCCTCGGGGGCGGCGCAGACCCTGCTCCGCCAGCTCGCTGAGGCCGGCGTGGCACTGGACTTCCACGTCGACTTCGACGGCGGTGGGATCCGCATCGGCAACCTCCTCATCGACCGGTTCGGAGCCACGCCGTGGCGGATGGGCCGGGTCGACTACGAGGCGGCGGCCGCGAGCACCGGCCGACAGCTGGGAGTCACTCCGCCCGACGCGAGCTGGGATCCCGAACTCACCCCCGCCATCGTTACCCGCGATCGCGCGGTGCACGAGGAGCAGCTCCTGGACGACCTCGTCGCCGAGCTGGTGCGCGACTGATCGTTTCCCCGATCCGTTGCCACGGACGCCGGTGAGCGATCGCTGGCGGGGATCCGATCAGGCGGTGACCACCGACGTTATGGCGCCGGCGCGCTCGAGCAGCGCGGTCATGTCGTCGGGGTTGGGCCGACGGCAACACCTCGTCGACGCCAGCCATCTGTCCGTGCGTCGCTTCGAGCCTGGTGTCACGGCCGTGTTGGAGGCGCGTCGGCGCGGCCCTGGACCTCGTCGGGTGGGAACCGGTCCCGGTTGCGTCGCAGCTTGGTGTCCGCGGCCGCCAGCAGATCGACACCGAGGACGTCCGCGAGCCGGACGAGGTAGATCATCACGTCGGCGAGCTCGTCCTCGACGTCATCGGCGCGGGCCGACTCCATCACCGCCTGCGCGTCCTCGGGCGTGAGCCACTGGAAGATCTCCAGCAGTTCGCCGACCTCGCCGGCGAGGGCCATCGCCAGGTTCTTCGAGGTGTGGAACTGCTCCCAGTCGCGTTCGCGGGCGAACGCCCGCAGCTGGTCGCGCAGCTGATCGACCGGATCGTGGCTCATGCTCGCGCGCTGTCGTAGTCGTCGGTGTCCTCAGCGGCGACCTGCAGGGCGAGATGGTCGATGCGGCTCTCGAAGAAGTCACGGGTCCGGTCGTCGGTGAAGTGGACGTAGCAGCCCTTCAGGCCCCGACTGAGCAGCACCCGGTAGGTGTTCTTGACGAGCCGGGTGAAGTCCTCGTCGCTGGTCCCGCGTTTGAGACCGCCATCGTGGGAGAACCCCTTGCGACCGACCCAGCCTTCCCGGGGGCGGTAGACGAGGTCGTCACCGAAGATGACGCCGGCGTAGTCGAACTCGAATCCTTGGGCGGTGTAGATGCAGCCGACCTGGTCGATCCCACCGGGCTCGCTGGCCCAGAAGTACGACTTCGGGATGCCCTCGGCCAGGCCGGTCGCGTTCGGTCGTGCGTTCCAGGGCCGGCTCCAGCCGTCGACCTGGACATCGGGGGTGAGCGTGCCGTCGTCGCGCGGCTCTGACCACGGCCAGCAGTAGCCGGCGACCAGTCGCGCGCTGTGCCCCTCGTCGGCACGCATCCGGATCAGCGCGTCCAACTCCTCGGCGGAGTCGACGATGTCGAAATCGAAGTTGTCATCGCCGGTCCACAGCGCGTTCGCGGTGCGACGGATCCCGAGCGTCGACTCGATCCACCGAACGTAGCCGTCGGACCCACCGCAGCGGAACTGCGCCTCGAGCTCGAACTCGTGTACCTCGATGTCGTGGTGGGCGGCGAGCCGCTCGATGTCGTCGCTGTTGCCGATCTCGTCGCGCTTCACGGCCTGCATGTCATCGATGAAGAACACGCCGACCCGCGCGACCGACAGCAGCTCGTCGATCTGGGGGCGGTCGGGGTCGATGGCGTTCTTCTTGCGGAACCGGTCCCAGGAGAACCTGCGGATCCGGTGTGCTTCGTCGCAGACCAGCACGTCGAGCGTGTCGTCCTCGGCGTTGAGGTAGGAGTTGAAGAACGTGAACATGCCGGCCGCGCGGGTCCCGACCCGTTTGCGCACGGTGTTGGTGAAGGCCGACGACCCGGTCGCGTGGTGGACGGCGTAGCCGTTGGCCGCGAGTTCGGCGACCAGGTTCAGCGCGATGACGGACTTGCCCGTGCCGGGTCCGCCGCGGATGACGAACACCGCCTTGGTGACGAGGTCGCGTGCCTCGGCGACCTTGGCGAGGATCGACTTGAACACCACCTGCTGCTCGTCGAGGAGCACGTAGGCGGGCTCGCCCCGGATCATCGCCGCGGTGTGATCGAGCAGCTTCTTGTGCGGGCGGTACCTCCCTTCGCGGACGCTGCGCAGCACGCCGAGCCCGCGGCCGTCACCGAGGTGGTCGTCGAGGAACTGCACGAGCTCGGTGACGCGGTCGCCGGCGAACAGCGGGTAGATGCCCAGGGTGTTCGCGTGCCGTGCCGCAAGCAGCTCGGACTGTTCGTCGTGCCGGAAGTCGTGCAGGTACGAACACGCGCGCAGCAGTACCTCGCCCTCGTGGAACGTCTCGTGCGCGTCGGCGAGGTACTGCTGGTACTGCCCGACCTGCGCGGAGGGGTGCAGGGTCTCCTTGAGCCCGTGGCCGTAGCGGACGGTGACCATGTCCTCGACGCGTGATGGTTGGACGTCGTCGCTCCACTGCTTGAGCTCGACGATCACCGCAGCCGCACGCCCGTCGCGATCGTGGCCGGTGATCATCGCGTCCAGGCGCTTGGAGGTCAGCGGCAGCTGGTACTCGAGCAGCACCCCGTGATCGAGGAGGCCGCCGAGTTCGATCGCGTTCGACAGCGCCCGCAGCGAGTTGCGCCACGAGCGGACTTCGCTCTCGGGCGGGTTCCACCCGTAGTGGTCGAAGAACGCGGAGCGCAGACGGTCCGCGATCTCGTTGTGCTTGGTGTGCTCAACGAACGTGCTCGTCGGTCCCCAGTAGAGCTCTGCCACCTCGACCCCCATCGCCTGGAGGGGAGCGTAGTGACGCGACCGCCTTGCGGCGGACGATGGCCCACGACATCATCGAGGCCGCGAGAGGCTCGACGTCGCACGCTCAGGGGGCGACATGGCCGATCGGGAAGACCGCCAGGCGCGGCTGACGGACGCGGACGTCAGTGCGTTCCTCGACGGGGTCACCGACGAGCGTCGCCGGGCGGATGCCTGGGAGGTGCTCGACCTGCTGCGCCGGGTAACGGGCGTCGAACCGCAGCTGTGGGGCGGTTCGATCGTCGGGTTCGGGCACCGGCCGTACAGCACAGCGGATGCAGCACAGCGGATGGCGAGGAGCATGATCTCTTCGCGATCGGTCTGTCGCCCCGCAAGGCCGCGCTCACGCTGTCCGGGCTGACCTGCGACGGCAGCAACGCGGATCTGTTGGAGCGTCTCGGGAAGCACACGACGGGGAAGGGCTGCCTGTACGTCAAGCGGCTCGAGCACGTCGACCGTGACGTGCTCGAGGAACTCGTCCGGCGTTCCTGGGACCCCAACCAGTTCGAGCACCCCTCGCCGTGAGGGTGGTGTCCATCGCCAGGACGCCGGCGCGCCGTCGACACAGCCGCCGTGCGTCCCGGTTCCCGCCGGCACGGGCATGCGCCGGTGCCGACGGCCCACGGCCGAACGGTCACGCTGTTGGTGTCCGCGGCTGCTCCAGCTTGCGAGACTCACCGAGCAACTGCCGGACCTCCACGCCCGCGGCGCGCCGTCACCGGTGCGCCCGCGCCACACGGTCGGGCAGTGCCGTTCCCGTGTCCCCGCTCCCGCAGGTCAACCGTGTCGAGCAGCAAGCGAGCCAGGTTCCAGCTCTTCGGTCGTGACATGGCCGTGGACCTCGGCACGGCGAACACACTCGTCGACGTGCGGGGTCGGGGCATCGTGCTCGACGAGCCGTCGGTGGTGGCCATGAACACCCGCACGGGTGCGGTCCTGGCCGTGGGGTCCGAGGCCAAGCGCATGATCGGACGTACCCCCGGCCACATCATCGCGACGCGGCCGCTCAAGGACGGGGTCATCGCGGATTTCGACGTCACGGAGAAGATGCTGCGCTACTTCATCCAGGCGGTCCACCGGCGTCGGTTGCTGACCAAGCCGCGGGTCGTGGTCTGTGTCCCGTCGGGGATCACCGGCGTGGAGAAACGCGCGGTCGAGGAAGCCACGCTCCAGGCGGGCGCCCGGTCCGCCTACATCATCGAGGAACCCGTCGCGGCGGCCATCGGTGCGGGACTGCCCGTGCATGAACCGGCGGGCAGCATGGTCGTCGACATCGGCGGTGGGACCACCGAGGTCGCGGTCATCTCGCTCGGCGGGATCGTGACGTCGCAATCGGTTCGGGTCGGTGGCGACGGCATCGACCAGGCGATCATCACCTACGTCAAGCGTGAGTACTCGCTGATGCTGGGTGAGCGCACCGCCGAGGAGATCAAGATCGCCATCGGGTCGGCGTTCCCCCTACCGGATGAGCCCAACGCCGAGGTGCGAGGTCGCGACCTGGTCTCTGGGCTGCCGAAGACGATCATCGTGTCCGCCGAGGAGATCCGTCAGGCCATCGAGGAACCGGTCAACGCCACGGTCAGCGCCGTGAAGAACACGCTCGACAAGGCGCCGCCGGAGTTGGCCGCCGACGTCATGGACAACGGGATCGTGCTGACCGGGGGCGGCGCCCTGCTGCAGGGACTGGACGAACGTCTCGCCCATGAGACCGGCATGCCCATCCACATCGCGTCGGATCCTCTGACCTGCGTCGCGATCGGCTCCGGGAAGTGTCTCGAGGAGTTCGAGACCCTCAAGAAGGTCCTGATCTCGTCATCGCGCTGACGCGGCGGGAGCAGCCGAGGGCAGGGTCACAGCGGCCACCGTTGGGCAGGCGGTCGACCCGGTGACGTAGCGTTCGTCGCCGACCGCAGGAGGGACCGTGGAACTCGATCTGCACGCGACGCTGCTCGCGATCTGCCGGCTCCCGCCCGAGGCTGCCGTCCCCAGGTGGGCCGATCAGGTGGTCCCACCGTTGGTGTCCATCACCCGCACGGCCGACGAAGTGTCGGTCGTGCTCCCCCAGGTGGCGGTGCCGGCCGGCGTACCGGCGGAACGCGGGTGGCGGGCGCTGTCGGTGCGTGGCCCCCTGCCGTTCCACCTGACCGGGATCCTGGCGTCGTTGGCCGCGCCCCTGGCCGCGGCGGGGGTTCCGATCTTCGCGCTGTCGACCCATGACACCGATTGGCTGCTCGTCGGGCATGACCGGGTGGGGGACGCCTGCGCAGCGCTCGACGCTGCGGGTCACCGGATCCACGAGGTGGACGCCCCGGATGACCCGGCGTCAGGCTGACTGGTTGCGCGGAGCGACGGGGACCGCAACGGCTACCGGCGGTCATGTCGCTCAGCCCAGACCCGCAGCCGGACGTAGTCCGCATGCCAACGGCCATCGAGGAAGAGCGCCGGGCGGCAACGCTCGGCCGCTGCGTGCATGACCTGGTCGCGCAGGTCGGTCGGGACGCCGGCGAGCAGTTCGGATCCGAACATGCGCAGCCAGTCCACGATCCCGTCGGGACCGTCAGCCAGGGCCGTGAGCCGGTCGAAGTGCTCCATGCGGCGAACCCGGAACCCGCCCGC
The DNA here is from genome assembly GCA_041685735.1 of Nitriliruptoraceae bacterium. Taxonomy (GTDB): domain Bacteria; phylum Actinomycetota; class Nitriliruptoria; order Nitriliruptorales; family Nitriliruptoraceae; genus CSSed11-175R1. Next base: position 62,602 of record JAWLFE010000005.1, on the reverse strand, counting down.
TTCGAGCAACGTCGCATACTCGGCGGGGCTGGGGAAGTACCAGGGGGAGCGCAGCCGCGTCGGATCGATGCCAGCGGCTGCTGCGGCCTCGCGAACGGCCGACCGGATGAGGGCGACGTTGCCCTGCCCACCGAACTCGGCGACGAACCGTCCCCCGGGTCGGAGCGCTGCCTCGACACGGGCGACCACGGCCGCGGGATCGAGCATCCAGTGCAGGGCAGCGTTCGACAGCACCGCATCGACGGGGTGCGCCACGGTGAAGTCGTGACCATCGGCCTGCTCGAACTCGACCTCCGGGTGCTTGGTCCGTGCCTGGGCGATCATCGCCGCGTCGGCGTCGATCCCGCGCACCTGGATGCCGAGTGCAGCGAGTTCTGCAGCGAGCTCGCCGGTGCCGCACCCGAGGTCCAGCACCCGCTCCCCAGGTGCCGGATCCAGCAGGGTCAGCAGCGCACGGCCGTACCCGCTGATGAAGCCGAACGAGCGGTCGTAGCCGTCGGCGTCCCAGCGTTGCTCACCCACCTCATCTCCGTCCGCCCGGTATCGCGCAGATGATGGCACACCGGTCAGGGTGGCGGCGTGCCAACGGCCCCGTCGGCGGTCAGGGTCCGCATGCGCTGTAAGGCGCGGGTGTAGAAGCGTGCCTGGGTGGCTCGTCCGAAGAGCGCGAAGCCGGTGCGCACGATCGGGTTCCCGATCTGTGCGCGCTGCGAGTACGCCGCGATCCGGAACTCGATCCGCCCGTCCTCCAGGAACTTCACCACCTCGTAGTCCATCTGTCCCCGCTCCAGGTGGCCCTCCAGGGTGCGGTAGTGCCACGCGAACCGGTGCACGGGAGCGCTGTCGCGTCCGTCTGGGCCGTCGACCACGCCGCCGACACGCACCCCCATCGGGAAGCGCAGCCCGTAGAAGCGCCCGACGAGCAGCATGTCGCGTCCGTCGAAGGGTGCCGCTGCGTCGTAGACGGCCCGGACCACGGCGGGGTCGGCGACCTCGTAGCGCTGGAGCAACCCGCGAGCCACCTCGAACGGACCGTCGGGCCGTGGTGGGCCAGGTGCCTCCGACGGCAGGACGGTGTGGTGGCGGTCCACCTGCCATGCAGGGTCGGCGACGGCATCCTCCCAGTTGACCGGTGCGAAGTTGATGTCCCGGCTGTGGAGGTCGTCGAACGCACGTCGGGCCCAGGCGGGGACGGGCGCGGTCTGGACGATCCGCCGAGCGTCGCTCACGTGTCCCATCCGGACCAGCGGGTGGTTGAGGCCGGGTTGCTCATCCGGACGCCACCGCTGGCCAGGGCCACGCGCCGACAGAACTGCGCCCACATGTGCTGCTGCATCTCGCGGCCGATCACGAACCGCCCGTACAGCAGGTGGAACAGGGGATCACCGCTCCGTGCCCACGACTCGATGCGGAACTCGAGGAAGCCGCGAGCGTCCGTGCTGGTCCGGAACTCGATCTCGCCCGCTTCCATATGCCCCCGCAGGGTCGCGAGCCGGAACGAGGTCGGGGTCCGTGCGATCACCCGGACCGGGCCGTCCCAGGGGCCGGGCAGGCGGACGATGAGTTCGTCGCCGACCTGCAGGTCGCGGGCCGGTTCCCCGTCCATGGTCTCGAAACTCGCCATCTCGGTAGGCACGACCTGGTTGGGTTCGTGCAGGATGTGGCTGATCAGCTCCTCACGGCTCAGTGTCTCATCGGTGACGAAGATCCAGTAGCTGCGGTGGTACAGCGGGCCGATGCCGTCCGTGGGGCGCTGCAACGTGGCCGGATCACCGGGTAGGTCGCGTTCGAAGTCGGGTGCTTCTCCCGGATCCTGCTGTCGGTTGCGGCGGTAGGTCGGGATGCGTTGCACCGCGTAGCGGCCGGTGGTGAGCACCATGTCCGTACACCAGTGGGTGACACGGCGTACCGTGCCGACTGGCTGGATCGAGCGGCCGGCTGCCGCCATGCGCTGCCTCGCTCGGGTGGGAGACTCACCATGAACCGTACAACCACCCTGACCGTGCTCCACGACATCGCACTGGCCACATGGTTCGGCGGCGCCTTGATGGGGGCCGTCGGACTCAATGGCGCCACCATCGAGGTCGACGATCACACGCAACGCACCCGGGTCGCCAACGCCGGGTGGTTCCGGTGGGCGCCCATCGCCGGGACGGCGCTGCTGACGCACGTTGGCAGCGCCCTCGTGCTCGGTCGGCTCGTCCCCACCCCGGCTGGTCGCGGCCAGGGATCCACCGGCGTCCGCTGGTTGCGCACCGTGGTGACCGCCGTCGCGATGCTCGCGACCGCCGAATCCGGCATCTCCGGGCAACGTGTCATGCGCGGCGGCGACGTCCCCGTTGCCACCGCGACCATCCCCATCGCGGCCACGCCCCCCGACGTCGCGGCCGCCCAACGGCGCCTGCGTGTCGCCCAGTGGTTGGTGCCCGGTTCCACCGGTGCCATCTTCGTCCTGGAGGCGATCCAGCGTCAGCAGAGGTCGTGATGCGTGCGGGGTCGGGCGGCGGACGCGGATCGGTCAGTCCGCGGCGCGGCGCAGTCGGTCCATGACGGCGCGGCCAACACCGGCCTCGGGGACCGCTTCCACGACGAGGATGTCGACCCCGGCCAGCTCTGCGTCACGGAGCGCGGCGTAGAGCTGCCGCGCCAGGTCGGGAGCGTCCGCGAAGTGGGCGATGCCGTGAACTCCGGCGGGGGCGGGGGAGGAGGCCACCAGCCCGACGCGCAGGCCGGTCCCGGACAGTTCGCCCGCGCGTGCGGCGGCGTCCGCAGCCTCGACGATCTCCAGCGCGCATGTCGGGGCGTAGTGTCGGTAGCGGGTCCCGGGGGACGCCTCCAGGTCGACCGCTCCCGGGGCAAGGGCCGTCGTCGCAGCGCAGCCGGCGATCGACCGCAGCTCCTCGCGACCGATCGACCCCTCACGCAGCACGATGGGTTCATCGCCTCTGGCGTCGACGACCGTCGACTCGACACCGACGGGGCACGGGCCTCCGTCGAGCACCACCCCGAGGTCGTCGCCGAGGTCCGCAACCACGTGCTGGGCCGTCGTCGGTGACGGCCGCCCCGACCGGTTCGCGGATGGCGCGGCGAGGGGTCGACCGACGGCGGCGAGCAGCTCCGCGGCGACCGGATGGTCGGGAACCCGGACCGCGACGGTGCGCAGCCCGCCGGTCGTGACCTGCGGCACCGCATCACCGACGTCGAGCACCATGGTCAACGGTCCGGGCCACATGCTCCTCGCGAGCCGTTCGGCGAGCGGCGTCGTCGCCGCAACGACCTGCCCCAGTTGCCCGGCCGTGTGCAGGTGCACGATCACCGGGTTGTCGGCGGGCCGGCCCTTGATCGCGAAGATCCGGCCGACCGCGGCGGGATCGAGCGCGTCGGCCGCCAAGCCGTACACCGTCTCGGTCGGCATGCCGACGACACCGCCGCGACGCAGGATGCGCACCGCGGCCGCGATACCCGCAGCATCGGGGCGGAGCACCTCGGCCAGGATCGCACCTTCCTCGACGGAGCGCCAGGATCGGACCTGCAGCCTACGGCGCCTCGACGCCATGCCGTCCCGGCAGCCGCCCTGGGTGATGGCAGGGAGGGGGACGGGTTCCCGGACGGACGCAACGACACCGACATCGACATCGACATCGACGGTGCCGCCTGGCGTAGGTTGTGCTGCACCGCTCAACCCGTGGGTCGGACACCGGACGCGGCGGCAAGGAGACGGGCATGACCCAGCTGTCCCAGAGCTTCGACAGCGACCAAGGAACGATCCGGTGGGACACGATCGGTGCGGGACCCCCGGTGGTGCTCCTGCACGGCACGCCGTTCTCGTCGATCATCTGGCATGAGGTTGCCGCGGCGCTGGCCCCCCGCTTCGAGGTGTACCTCTGGGACCTCGCCGGGTACGGCGTCAGTGAGCAGGCGGCGGGACAGGACGTGTCGTTGGCGGCGCAGGCGCGGATCCTCGCGGCGTTGCTCGACCACTGGGACCTCGAGGAACCCGATGTCGTCGGTCACGACTTCGGTGGCACGATCGCGCTCCGTGGGTTGCTCATGGAGGGCTGCCGCTACCGGCGGTTGGCGCTCCTGGACGCCGTCTCCGTCGCACCGTGGGGGACGGGGTTCTTCCAGCTCGCGAAACAGCACGCCGAGGTGCTGAGCGCGCTGCCCGATCCCGTTCATGACGGGCTGGTCCGCGGCTACATCGGCTGGGCCGCGAAGCACCGCCTGCCGGATGCGGTGGTCGACCGGTTGGCAGCTCCGTGGGCGGGTGCGCGCGGCAGGGCGGCGCTGTACCGACAGATCGCCCAGAACGACCAACGGTGGACCGACGACATCCAACCGCGGTACGGCGAGCTCGACCTGCCCGTGCACATCCTGTGGGGTGCCGAGGACGCGTGGCTGCCGGTCGGACAGGCCCACGAACTGCACGCGCTGATCCCGGGGAGTTCGTTGGCCGTGGTCCCGGATGCCGGCCATCTGCTCCCCATCGATGCACCGGCGACGGTCGCTGCGGAACTCGCGGCGTTCCTGATCCACTGACCAGGCGGTCGGATGCTCACCGCGGGATGATGCCCGTCGCCAGGCCCACGGGTTCGCGTGCCCACCACCGACCGTCGGCGGCACGTTCGCGGCGCGATCGCAGGTGGTAGCGGTAGCGGCGGACCCGGACCGCCGTCGGCGGCTGGCCGTCGAACGGATCGTGACGGACCAACCGTCGGATCAGCGGGTCGCCGTCGAGCAGCTGGCGCAGCAGCGCGGAGAACCATGGATGCTGCCGCGTCGGCGCGGAGGACATCGCGGCGAACCACAGCAACCAGTCGAGCCGCAGGTGGTAGGGCGCGACCTGCGGTGGACGGCGGTTCGGATCGCCGGGTTTCGCCACGAAGCCGTAGGCCGACCAGGCGCTGTCGGGGCCGGGGGTCGGGTCGCAGGTGGCCTCGATGACCAGCTCGAAGCGATGACGGGTGATGCTGCCGAACGCTCCGTAGGTCCCGACGAGGTGCAGGGGGTTGAACGAGGCGTTCATCCGCTGGCGTGGTGAGAGCATGTTGGTCACCGGCCACCAGCTCATCACCACCTGCCCGACGGCGACGACGAGCACGAGGGCACCGAACCACACCGGGACACCGGCGAGGGATGCAGCCGCAGCCACCTCGCCGACCCGGCCGAACCACGCGTCCGGCAGGGCAGACGTGGCGAGCACGATCGTGACCGCGTTCAGCCAGGCGAAGTTGCCGCTGAGCAGCAGCCACCCCTGGGTCGCGATGATGGCGACCCCGGCGCCGCCTGCGGCCGGCTGCGGAAGGAAGAGCAGGAACGGCACGATCAGTTGCGTCACGTGGTTCGCGGCCACCTCGATGCGGTGGAGCCACGCCGGGAGGTGGTGGAAGGACGCACTCAGCGGCCCCGGGAGCGGCTGGGTCTCGTGGTGATGGTCGAGGCAGGTCAGGTCGCGCCAGCAGCGGTCACCGCGCAGCTTGATGAGCCCCGCCCCGAACTCGACCCGGAACAGCAGCCAGCGCAGCAGCACCAGCGTCGGCCACGGGACCGCGACGTCGGAGCCCCCGAGCAGCATGGCCAGGAACCCGGCCTCGAGCAGGATCGACTCCCAGCCGAACGCGTACCAGACCTGGCCGATGTTGACGTACGACAGGTAGAGCAGCCACAGGGTGGCGAAGACCGCGACGGTCGCGGGCGTGCCGGCGCGCTGCGGGATGCCGACGACCACGGCCAGGGCGAGCACGATCCCCACCCAGCCGAGCCCCACCGCCAGCCGGTCGGAGTACCGCCAGTGGAACAGGCTCGGCACGCGACGGAAGGTCATCCGCTCCAGGAACCGGGGGGTCGGTGTCAGGCCGTGCTCACCGAGCAGGGGGCGCCACTGGTGGACGACCGCCACGAAGGCGAGGACGTACAGCCCGCCGATCCCGCGCTGGAGCAGTTCGCGGGCCAACCCGTAGCCCTCCGCACCGAGGACGTCCACGTGTGCGACCCATCGTCGTCGTCGACGCCACGCTACCGACCGCTCGGCGGGGCGCTGCGGTCACGCTTGACACGGGCGGACGTGGGTCGTAGTGTGCAATCGGGAACAATCGATTGCAGGCGTCGCAGCCGGTGATCGACAGCACGCGGGCCGGGCCGGGCCCGGGGCGCGCGAGGACGCCCACACCGGCGGAACGTCCATGCACAGGCGGATCGGGAGGCCTCCGTGACAGCGACCAGCACAGAGTTCGCGCAGAGCGCGATCGCGGCCCCGGGGATCCAGAGCGTCGACTGGGAGCAGCGCGTCGACTTCCAGCGTCTGCGTGACCACCGGGTGGCGCGGGCCCGCCAGGCGCTCGAGGCCAGCGACCTCGGTGCCCTGTTGGTGTTCGAGAGCAGCAACATCCGCTACCTCACCAGTACACACATCGGCACGTGGGGCTACAACAAGACCGAACGATGGGCCCTGCTGACCCGGACCGGGGAGCCCTGGATCTGGGACTTCGGTTCCGCGGCGGTGAACCATCGCCTGCACTCACCCTGGCTGCGCAGCGACCACTCCCGTGGCGGCAACGCCGGGCTCCAGGGGGCGATCTCACCGGTCGGCGGCCTGCCGACCGCTGCAGCACAGGAGATCGCCGAGGTGCTGCGCGACGAAGGGGTCGCCGACCTGCCGGTCGGTGTCGACGTCGCCGAGATCCCGTTCCTCCGCGCGCTCGAGGGCGCCGGGTTGGACGTGCGCGACGGGCAGCAGGTGATGCTCGACGCACGAGAGATCAAGAACCTCGACGAGATCCTGCTGCTGTCCCAGGCCGCGTCGATGGTGGACGGCGTCTACCACGACATCTACGAGGCCCTGAAGCCCGGGGTACGCGAGAGCGACATCGTGGCGCTGGCCACCAAGCGCCTGTTCGAGATGGGATCGGAACAGGTCGAGGCGATCAACTCGATCGCGGGGGAGCGGTGCAGCCCGCATCCCCACGTGTTCTCCGACCGGCTCATCCGCCCGGGGGACCAGGCCTACTTCGACATCATCCACGCCTTCAACGGCTACAAGACCTGCTACTACCGGACCTTCGCGGTCGGCCGCGCGACCCAGGCCCACCGCGACGCCTACAAGCAGGCGCGGGAGCTCATCGACGCCGCGATCGAACTGGTCAAGCCGGGTGTCGGCACCGATGAGATCGCCCGGGTCTGGCCCGACGCCGGCGAGTTCGGGTTCTCCTCCGAGATGGAGGCGTTCGGCCTGCAGTTCGGCCACGGCCTGGGACTCGGGCTGCACGAACGTCCCGTCATCTCCAAGCTCAACTCCCTCGAGCACCCCGTGGAGATCCAGGAGGGCATGGTCTTCGCCCTCGAGACCTTCTGGCCGGCGGACGACGGCCACTCGGCCGCCCGCATCGAGGAAGAGGTCGTCGTGACCGCGGAGGGCAGCGAGCTGTTGACGCTGTTCCCCGCCGAGGAACTCGTCGTCACCAACGCATACTGAAGCGAGCACCATGACCCTCACACAGACACCCCCATCCGACACGGCCACCGGGGCTGACCGCGATGTCGATCGCGACACGCGACTCGGTCTCTACCGCCAGATCGTGCGCCTGCGGCGCTTCGAGGAGCGCGCCTACCGGCTGTTCATGGACGGCCTGGTGAAGGGCACCTCACACCTGTCGCTCGGTCAGGAGGCGATCGCCGCCGGCTTCGGTGAGGCGATGCGTGACGACGACTACACCTTCTGCACCTACCGCGGGCACGCGCACACCCTGGCGCGCGGCACCGAGATGGCCGGCGTCATGGGCGAACTGCTCGGTCGGGCCAGTGGCGTCTGCGGCGGCAAGGGTGGCTCGATGCACCTGACCAGCGTCGAGCATGGCGTCATGGGTTCCTACGCGATCATCGGCGCCCACCTGCCGATCGCCAACGGTGCGGCCTGGTCCGCCCAGGTGCGCGGCAGCGGGCAGGTGGCGGTCTGCTTCTTCGGGGACGGCACCACCAACATCGGGGCGTTCCACGAGGCGCTGAACTTCGCCAAGGTCTGGAACCTGCCGGTCGTGTTCGTGTGTGAGAACAACCTGTACATGGAGTACACCGCCATCGGTGACGTCACGGCGGTCGAGCACCCGGCGGCCGACCGCGCAGTGGCCTACGGCATGGAGTCCATCATCGTCGACGGCAACGACCCGGATGCGGTCTACGAGGTCGCGTCGGCAGCTATCGATCGTGCCCGGGCCGGCGAGGGTCCGTCGCTCATCGAGGCCAAGACCTACCGGCACGGTGGTCACTCCCGTGCGGACCCCGGCACCTATCGACCGGACGACGAGGTCGCCGCCTGGCTCGAACGTGACCCGGTCCCCACCTACCGGGCGCTGCTGGTGGACGACGGTATCGACGAGGCTGAGCTGACGGCGATCGAGGACGATGCGCAGGCCGACGTCGACGCCGCCACCGAGGATGCGAAGGCGGCACCACCACCCGACATCCAGGCGGCCTATACCAACCTCTGGGCGAACGGGGGTGCGTCATGGCGGAACTGATCACCTACCGCGATGCGGTTGCGCGCGGACTCGCGCAGGAGATGCGTCGCGATCCGTCGGTCCACTTCCTCGGCGAGGACATCGCCGCGGCCGGTGGCGTGTTCAAGGCCACCAAGGGACTGTTCGATGAGTTCGGCCCGGAACGGGTCCGCGACACGCCCATCTCCGAGGAGGCGATCCTCGGCGCGGCCATGGGCGCGGCGATGACCGGGCTGCGGCCGGTGGCCGAGATCATGTTCTCCGACTTCCTGGCCACCTGCTGGGACCTGGTCGCGGTCGAGATCCCCAAGGCCCGCTACATGACCGACGGCCAGGTCACGATGCCGCTGGTCATCCGCACCGCGAACGGCGGTGGCCTGCGGTTCGGTGCGCAGCACTCCCAGGCGGTCGAGAACTGGGCGATGGCGATCCCCGGGCTGAAGGTCGTCGCGCCCTCCAACCCCAAAGACGTGATCGGGCTCTTGGCCGCGGCGATCCGCGACCCTGACCCGGTGGTGTTCTTCGAACAGAAGTCGCTGTACCCGACCAAGGGCGAGGTCCCCGACGGCGAGATCGTCGACGAACTTGGGGTCGCAACGACGATCCGGCAGGGCAGCGACGTCACGATCGTCGCGCTCGCCTCCATGGTCCCGCGCGCGGTGTCGGCCGCCGAGGAACTCGACGGCCTCGGCATCTCGGCCGAGGTCATCGACCTGCGCTCGCTGGTGCCGCTGGACACGCAGACCGTCGTCGAGTCGGTGAAGCACACCAGCCGTCTGATCACCGTCGAGGAGAACCCACGGTTGTGCGGGTGGGGAGCGGAGATCGTCTCCATCGTCGGCGAGGAGTGCTTCTGGCACCTCGATGGTCCCTTGACCCGGGTCACGACGCCGCACATCCCCCTGCCGAGTTCGGATGCGTTGGAGGACGAGTTCCTGCCGTCGGTGGAACGCATCGTGGCGGCGGCGCAGAAGGTCGTGCAGTCCTGAGTCAGGGCCTGCGCTGCCACCCGAGCGTCGACGCCCGGGGGACCAGGACCGGCGGCAGGGACAGCGATGTGGCCGGTTGCTCGCCGTTCTCGATCAGGCTCACGGCGGTGTCCGCGGCCATGCGTCCCAGTTCGTAGCCGGGGAGCCTGACCGTGGTGATCGGCGGGGCCGTGAACGCGGTCATCGGCGTGTCGTTGTAGCCGACGATGGCCACATCCCGCGGGCAGGAGACGCCCTGGCTCGCCAGCGCCTCCAGGGCCCCGAAGGCCATCAGGTCGTTGTGCGCGAAGATCGCGGTGGGCAGCGCATCGCCCTGCGCGAGCAGGCGTTCCATCAGCCGGCGACCCTCGGCGAGGCGTGGGTAGGTCGCGGTGTCATCCGGTTCGACCACGATGACATCGCTCTCGTTCATGCGGCTCAGGAACCCGGCACCCCGTCCTCGGAAGGAGGAGACATCCCGGGGTCCGCGCAACTGTGCGACACGGCGGTGGCCGTGCTCGAGCAGGTGCTGTGCCGCGAGTCGGCCGCCGCGTTCGTCGTCGTGGGTGATCGCCGGGATCCCGGATCCGGGAAGGTCACGGACCGCCAGGACGACGGGGATCTGCTGCTGCGACCGACGCAGGACGCGCTCGTCGCCACTGCGGGCGCTCGTGACGATGATGGCGTCGACCCGCCTGGCGAGCAGGTTGTCGAGGACCCGGCTCAGCCGACCGTTGTCGTCCTGGGTCTCCGCGATGAGCGCCATCAGCCCGCGACCCTCGAGGTGGTTCTCGACACCTCGCAGCAGGGGGGCGAAGAACGGGTTGCCGAGGTCGGGGACGATGACCCCCAGGGTGCCGGTGCGGCCCCGGCGCAGACCGCTGGCCACGGCGTTGCCCTGGTAGCCCAGTTCCTCGGCCGCGACACGGATCCGCGTCCGGGTCTCCTCGTTGACGAGCGAGCCCTTCTGCGGGTCGAGCGCCCGCGACACCGTGGAGGGGTGGACACCGGCCCGGTCCGCGACATCCCTGAGCGTGACCTTCGCCACGTCGCTCCCTCGCGTCGGCTCCGGATGTGCAATATCCGACAAACGCTAGCGCATCCGTGCAGCGGGATGGGCAGGATCCGTGCGTTAGGCCATCCGTCGATGTTGGGTCCAGACGGCCTGTCTTCTGGCCATTCCCCGACGTGGTCCGGGATGCTGGCAGCGCGACATCCGGCCTTGACAGCCTCCGACCAGGTGCGTAGAGTGCAAATCGTCGCAATCGATTGCGGTGCTGGAGAGGGCACCCTGGAGACAACGGTTGCACCCCCGGTGGGAGAGGTCTGGGGAGCAGGTCCGAAATACACATCGGACCGTGGCTCCGCCGCCCTGGTCCGTCGGGAGCGAGGATCCACCGGGAGCGAAGGGTCACAGCGTCATGACCGACAACACCATGGCCAGCTCGGTCAACGGTGACGGCCCTGCCATCGCGACCGCGCCGATCGTCGAGGCCCGCAACATCTCGAAGGCCTTCGGTGGGGTGCAGGCCGTCGACGACGTCAGTCTGGCCGTCCCACCCGGGGAGATCCACGCGGTGGTGGGTGAGAACGGCGCCGGCAAGTCGACGCTCATGCGCGTGCTGTCCGGCATCATCAAGCCGGACACCGGGGGCGTATTCGTCGGTGGGGAGCGGTTGGATGCCGGAGATCCCCGTGCCGCACTCGAAGCCGGGATCTCGCTCGTGCACCAGGAACTGAGCCTCGTGCCGGAGATGACCGTGGCCGAGAACATCCTGCTCGGCTCGACGCCCAGCCGTGGCGGCTTCATCCGGGGCAGTGAACAGCGCCGTATCGCCGCGGCGGCCCTGGAGGAGATCGGCGTCACCGTCGACCTCGACGAGCACATCTCGCGGTTGTCGATGGCGTTGCGCCAGTTCGTCGAGATCGCCCGCGCCATCGCCCGCAAGCCACAGGTCCTGATCCTGGACGAGCCGACCGCGACGCTCACGCCCGCAGAGACCGACTACCTGCTCGACATGCTGCAGCGTCTGGCTGGTCGTGGTCTGGCCATCCTCTACATCTCGCACCGGATCCCGGAGATCTTCCGTATCTGTGACCGGATCACGGTGCTCCGGGACGGCCAACACGTGGACACCGTCGCGACGGCGGACGCGGAACCCGACACGGTCGTGCAGATGATGGTCGGCCGCGAACTCGAGGCTGTTCTCGGGGAACACCGCGACGCGAAGCCCGGAGAGGTGATCGTGTCCGCCAAGGGCATCCGGGCACCGGGTGTCAACGGGATCGACCTCGAACTGCGGGCGGGACAGATCGTGGGGCTCGGCGGCCTGGTCGGCGCCGGCCGGACCGAGTTGGTCCGCGCCATCCTGGGCGCCGATCCGCGGACCGCCGGCGATGTCACCATCACCCTCGATGGCAAGACCCACAGCATCAACGGGTACGGGGCCGCGATCGCGAACGGCTTCGGCTACATCCCCGAAGAACGTCGCACCGACGGCCTGGCGCTGACGATGACGGTGTCCGACAACATCGCGCTGCCCAACCGTGAACACCTGTCGACCGGCAGCGTGCTGGAGCGTGGCAAGATCGCCCGGTTCGCCAAGCAGCTCGCCGACACGGTGGGGCTGCGTCCCCCGAAGATCGAACATGAGGCGGGCCAGTTCAGCGGCGGCAACCAGCAGAAGGTGGTCATCGCCAAGTGGCTGGGCCGCGAGCCGACCGCCATCGTCCTCGATGAACCGACCCGGGGGGTGGATGTCGGTGCCAAGGCCGAGATCCACCGACTGGTCCGTGAACTGGCCGACGACGGCAAGGCCGTGCTCGTAGTCAGTTCCGATCTGCCGGAACTGCTCGAACTGTCGGACATCATCCACGTGGTCCGGGACGGTCGGATCACCGGGACGCTCATGCGCGATGAGGCCGATGAGGCCGCGGTGATGGCACTGGCCTCCGGGCAGACCACGGGGGCGGGAGCATGAAGACGGAGAAGCCCGTGGAGGCAACCAAGACCACCGAGCCGCTCGCGGCCGAACCCGGGATCGAAGAGCGGGCGTTCAGTCTGTTGGACTGGATGTCCACCCGTGGCATCTTCATCTTCACCGGGCTCTTGATCCTGACGGCTGCGGTGTTCATCGACGGGTTCGCGTCGCTGACCAACATCACCGACGTCTTCAACCGTGCGGCAGCGATCGGGATCGTGGCCGTCGGGATGACGTTCGTGGTGATCAGCGCGAATTACCTCGATCTGTCGGTCGTGGCCCAGGTCGCCACGTCCGCCGTCGTGCTCATCGCCATCAGCAACGAGCACGGCTTCCTGCTGGCCTTCGCCCTGGCCATCGTGATCGCGCTGGCCTACGGCATCGTCAACGGGGTGGCGGTGGGCATCTTCAAGGCCAACGCCGTGATCGTCACGCTCGCGACCACCTTCATCGGACTTGGACTCCTGCGCTGGTTCAGCGGCGGCAGCATCTACTTCGGTCCGCCCGACGGCCCTATCCGCGCCTTCGGGAGCACCCGGCTGGGACCGATCCCCCTGTCCATGATCGTGCTGGTCGTCATGACCCTGTTGCTGTCCTTCGTCCTCACCCGGACCAACTTCGGGTTCATGGTCAAGTCCTACGGGTCGAACCGTGAGGCCACGCGGCTGGCGGGGGTCAACACCTCCATGGTGGTGATCGGCGCCTTCATCATCACGGCCCTGGCCGCGATGGTCGGCGGGTTCGTCCTGGCCGCGTTCTCCAACACCGCGGTGTCCTCGATGTCGGACGGCTTCGACTTCCGGGCCCTGGCCGCGATCATCGTCGGCGGGACCAGTGTCTTCGGCGGACGGGGGAGTGTCCTGCGGACGCTGCTGGGCGTGGTGTTCGTCAGTGTGCTGACCAACATCATGGTGCTCTCCGGACTCGGCTTCGGCTACCAGCAGATGGCGATCGGGCTCTTGATCGTCGTCGCCGTGTCTGTCGACGCGCTGGCACGAAAGGCGGCCCCACGATGACGCAGACTGAGACCCCTGGCTCCGACTCGAAGGGCCTCGACCTGGGCTCGGGTGCCACCGACCTGATGGGCCGCCTCCGCGCGATCGCGGGGAGACGCACCGAGGGGCGCGCTCTGGCGCTGTTCGTCATCGTGGTCGTCGGCACGTTGATCTTCGAGCCGCGCGCGTTGACGTCCTACCAGGTGACGCTCGGGCGGATCGCGCTCGTCGGGCTCGTCGCCCTCGGCCTGACCGCGGTCATCCTGATGGGCGAGCTCGACCTCGGCGTCGCCAGCACGCTGGCCGTCGCCGGCGTCATCACCGCGAGCTTCGACAACCTGGCCGTCGGCATCATCGCGGCACTCGTCGCCGGTCTGCTCATCGGTGTCGTGAACGCGTTCTTCGTGATCGTCGTCGGCATCAACTCGTTCATCGCGACGCTCGGGATGTTGTTCTTCCTGCGCGGGGCGGCCTTCGTGCTGTCCAACGAGCAACCGGTCCGCATCGCCGACCCCGATGCGGGGATCGCGTTCGGCCGGCCGCTCCTGGGTCCGCTCACGCCACGCATCCTGCTGTTCATCCTGACCTTCATCGCCCTGCACATCTTCGTGACCCGCGTGCGGGCGGGCCGGGAGTTCTACGCCGTCGGTGGCAACCGCGAGGCCGCCCGTGACGCCGGTATCCCGGTCGTCCGCCGGGTGTTCACCGGCTTCATGATCTCCGGGTTCGTGTCGGCTCTGGCCGGGGTGATCAACACCCTGGAGCGCACGGCCGCCGACCCCACGGCAGGTTCGACCGTCCTGCTCGCCAGCTTCGCGGCCGCCATCATCGGCGGGGTGCTGCTGAACGGCGGGCGCGGTTCGATCTTCGGCGCGCTGCTCGGCGCGGCGACCCTCGGCATGCTGCAGGTCTCCCTGACCCTCTCCGGGGTACAGGTGGACGTGCAGAACATCGTGATCGGCTCGGTGCTGCTCCTGGCCGTGATCAGCGATCCGGCGACGGTTCGGCTGGTCTTCGGCAAGGCACGCACGTTCTTCACCGAGCGATCCAAGCCTCAGCCCGCGGGCTGAGTTCATCGCCCGCTGCGCCGCGGTGGGTTGTCCGTTGCACCCAGATCTGCACGACCCAGGACCGACAACAGGGAGAAACCACGCATGAGAACCAGACGCTTCAGACTGCTCGGACTGCTTGCGGTGGGCGCACTCATCCTCAGCGCCTGCGGTGGTGGCGACGACGCCGGCGCGGACGATGCAGGCTCGGACGACGCTGCTGCTGACGCACCGGACGACGCTGAAGAGGCCGGCGACCCGGATGGGGACTTCGAGGTCTTCGCCCTGCTTCCCCAGGGCAACGACCAGCCGTACGGCAGCACCTACCTCCCGCCGATGGAAGCCATGGCGGAGGAGTTGGGGATGAGCCTGACGATCACCAACTCACAGTACGACGCGGACACCCAGGCCAGTGAGTGCGAGGTGGCGGTCGCCTCCGAGCCCGACCTGATCATCCTGTGGCCCGCGGTCGGTGACACCGTCCGACCCTGTCTGGAGGCGGCGAACTCCGCCGGCATCCCTGTCACGGTCACCAACTCGGACGTCAACCCCGAGGACCAGGACCTGACCGCCGGCTACTCCGGGCCCGACACCTACGGACAGGGCGTCGCGTCGGCCGAGCTGATGTGCGAGGCCGCGGACGGTGCCGAGATCGGCATCCTCATGGTCAACGGACTGACCGGGAACTCCACCGCGATCGATCGACGTGAAGGTTTCGTCGACACCATCGAGGAGAACTGCCCGAACGTCACCATCCTGGCCGATCAGCCGGGTGACTGGAACGCGGACGACTCGCAGATCGCCACCTCGGAGATGCTGACCGCGGTGGGACCGGACAACGTCCAGGGTCTCTACGCGGCGGACGACACCATGGTCGCCGGCGCGATCGACGCGCTACGCGGTCGCGACATCGATCCGAACGACCTGATCATCACCTCGATCGGCAACACGGAACTGGGCAACCCGCTGGTCGTGGACGGGTCGCTTGACGGCACGGTGTTCCAGTCGTCCTCCTGGGACGGTGAGAACGCCATCACCACCGCCCACGAGGTGCTGACGGAGGACCCGGGCGAGCGGATCGTCCGCTTCATGCCGTCGGTCAAGGTGACCGCGGAGAACGCGACGGATCCGGATGTGGCGCCCGAGTGGTAGACCGGCTCGGCACGTGACGTCAGAGGTCCCGGGACGCGCAACGCGACCCGGGACCTCGGCGTCCGAACACATGCGGCAGGGATGCGATAGGACACGACGACGCCGTCGGCGAAGGCGGCCCAGGGAGGCAAACAGACGATGGATACGACACGGTTGGCCGGCAAGCACGTCCTGATCACCGGTGCCGCCCAGGGCATGGGCGCCGCGGTGGCCAGGCACTACGCGGCCCAGGGCGCCAGGGTCTGCCTCGGCGACATCAACGTCGACGGCGTGGCACAGGTGGCCAAGGAGATCGAGCAGGACGGGGGCGAGGCGACGCACGTCAAGATCGACGTCACCGATCAGGATGATGCACAGGCGGCGGTGGCCCACACCGTCGAGGCGTTCGGCAGCATCAACGTGCTGCTGAACAACGCCGGTATCAACAAGCCACTGTTCTTCCTCGATATCACCCGGGAGAACTACCAGAAGATCATGGAGGTCAACGCCTGGGGCAAGCTCAACGTCATGCAGGCGGCCGCCCGCCAGATGAAGGCACAGGGGCCGCAGGATGCGCCCTACAAGATCATCAACGTGGGTTCGATCCTGTCGCGTGACACCTTCGACGACGTGGTGGTCTACGGCATGAGCCAGCACGCGGTGCTCGCGCTGATCAAGGGGGGCGCGAAGTCGTTGATGGAGCACAACATCACCGTCAACGGCTACGCGCCAGGAGTGGTGCGCACCGAGATGTGGGAGCAGCTCGACCGCGACCTCGTCGAGATCGGCAAGTTCGACAAGCCGGGCGAGTCGATGGACAGCCTGGCCGAGAACATGATCCTGATGAAGCGCTACTCCTACCCGGAGGACATCGTCGGGACGGCGTCGTTCCTCGCGAGCCCGGAGAGCGACTACATGACCGGGCAGCTGCTGATGATCGATGGTGGCATGGTCATCCACTAGCTGTCGACCAACGGATCCTCGAGGTCGCGACGACCGGCCGCGGCTACGGTCGGGACCCGCTGCGCCTGATCCGGGCGCCGACCTCGAGGAGCCCACCATGGCGATCGACACCGACGCGCCGGAGGGCCGGGCCTTCGGCCAGTTCACCGACGGTTCCGTGGCCCGGTTGTTCACGCTCGGCGGCCCGAACGGACCGATCGCGCGGGTCAGTGACTTCGGGGCCACCCTGGTCGAACTGCACCTGCCCGATCGGGACGGCAACCTCGAGGATGTGGTGCTCGGCTTCGATGGGGTCGCGGGCTACCAGTCACCGGACAACATGTACTTCGGTGCGACGGTTGGGCGCGTCGCCAACCGGATCGCGGACGCGTCGTTCGCCGTGGGGGGCCGCCGCTACGACCTGGCGGCCAACCAGGCGCCGAACCACCTGCATGGCGGTCCGACGCGGGGCCTGTCCAAGGTGCTCTGGGAGCTCATCGCGGTCGACGAGCGGCAGCTCGACCTGCGCTACGTCTCCCCCGACGGCGAGGAGGGCTATCCCGGCCGGCTGGAGGTGCGTGCGAGCTACCGTCTGGACGAGGGACGGTTGGCGCTGACCTACGAGGCGACGACGGACGCCGCAACGCCCGTCAACCTCACCAACCACACGTACTGGAACCTGCGGGGTGCCGGCAACGGCACGATCCTCGACCACGACCTGCAGGTGTCCGCATCCCACTACACCCCGACCGATCACACGCTGATCCCGACCGGTGAGATCGCGCCGGTGGACGGCACGCCGCTCGATCTGCGCCGCCCGACGCCGGTCGGCCAGCGGCTCGGCGAGCTCGAGGCGACGCCGGCCGGGGGGTACGACCACAACCTCGTGATCGACGGCTCGCCGGGTGTGCTGCGTCCTGCAGCCAGCCTGCACGACCCCTCGACCGGGCGCCGGGTGGACCTGCACACCGATCAGCCGGGGGTGCAGGTCTACTCCGGGAACAACCTGCGGGGACAGACGGGGAAACAGGGGAAGGTCTACCCGCGGCACGGCGCGTTGTGCCTGGAGCCGCAGCACCACCCGGATGCGATCAACCAGCCCGGGTTCCCGTCGGTGCTCCTCGAGCCCGGCGCGGTCTACCGGCACACCTCGACGTTCGTCCTGGGGGTCGCCTGACCACCCGGGTTCCCGCCGGCCAGGACCGCAGCCCAGTATCGTTCCGACCGGTGCGGTCCGGACGCCGCGCGGTCGGCGTCGATGCGGACCCCCGAGGTGGAGGGTCAGTCGTGGCGGGTGAGCAGCGCCCGGTGGACCGGGCGAGCGGGTCGGACGGGGCGGACGCCGCGGTCCGTGGCATCGAGCGAGTCGCACTGATCTACCTCGTGGTGGCGGCGGTCTGGATCCTCGGCAGTGGCGTGCTGGCGACCACGCTGGCGGAGCGCACGACGGTGTCGCTCGTGACCCTGGAGGTCGTCAAAGGACTCGGCTTCGTGCTCGTCACCGCCGCGGTCCTGCATCGGTCGCTGCGCCGCTGGTCGTTCAGGCTGCGCCGGGCCACGGCCGCGGAACGTGAGGCGGCGGATCGCATGCGCCGGGCCGAGGATCTGCGTAGCGCGTTCCTCACGGGCGTGTCCCACGAACTCCGCACCCCACTGACCGCGATCGTGGGCTACAGCCAGACGATCCACCGCGACGCCGATCGGATGACGAGCGCGCTGATCGAGGAGGTGTCCGGCCGCCTGATCGTCAACGCGGAGCGCCTCCAGGCGATGGTGATCGACCTGCTGGAGGTCGATCGCCTCCTGCAGGGGATCGGTGCGGTCAACCGTCACGCCACGGATGTGACCGAACTGGCCCACCGGATCGTGGCGATGACCGATCCGGGGGCGTGTCGGATCGAGGTGGTGGGGACGACGGAGCGGGCGGACATCGATGCGGCGAAGGTCGAGCGGATGCTCCAACACGCCCTGCACAACGCCGTGCAGCACGCCGGGGGTGCGGCCGAGGTGCTGGTGTCGGTCTCCGGCGATGACGATCACGTCGACATCCGTGTGCAGGATGATGGGCCAGGCTTCCCGGAGCCGCTGCTCGGGGCGCTGTTCGATCCGTTCGTCCAGCACGATGACGCCGCGTCGCGCGCCTCGCCGGGGCTCGGGATCGGCTTGACCCTGGTCGCGCAGTTCGCAGCGCTGCACGGCGGCCGGGCGGTCGCCACCAACCGCGAGGACGGCGGCGCACTGTTGGCCATCACCCTGCCCCGCACGGCGGTCTGAGGTGGCCGGGTCACCGGAGCGCGACCGCTACCCGGACGCGCTGCGGGCCGGAGCCCTGCTGGTCGTGGTCCTCGGGCACTGGGCGGCCACCCTCCCACGCCTCGAGGACGGGCGTATGGTCGCGACCGAGCACCTGCTGACGGTCTGGCCGGGCGCGGGCCTGTTGACCTGGGTGCTGCAGGTCGTCCCGCTGTTCGTGTTCGTCTCCGCGGCGGTGACCGCTGACGGCGTCGGGCGCCGGATCGATGAGGCCGATCGGCAGCTGCGCTGGTGGACCGCCCGGGCGCTCGGGATGGCGCGGCCGACCGTCACCTACCTCGCGGTCCTGGCGGTCATGGCCGTGATCGCCCGCTACAGCGGCGGCCGACTGCTCGGACCACTCGACCAGTCGTTGACCGTCCACCTGTGGTTCCTCGTGATGCTCCTGGCCGTCCAGGCGCTCCTGCCGTGGAGCGTCCGCGCCGACCGTCGGTACGGCCTGAAGACCGTCGCTCTGCTGCTGGCCGCGACGCTGGCCGCCGACGTGATCCGTGCCCGGGTCACCTCGCCCGGGCAGCTGTGGGAGCTGGGCGCCCTCGTGACCTCGACGGGGGGCGGGATCGGGTGGATCAACTACCTGAGCGTCTGGTTGCTACCCCAGCAGCTGGGGGTCGCGTGGAAGCAGGGCCGCATCGGCGGATGGCGCCAAGGGATCGGGTTCCTGGCGTTCGGCCTGGTCTGGTTGGGCGCAGCCGTGGGGTCGGGCTATCCGACCGCGATGGTCGGTGGCGACCTGGCCGGCAACAGCAACGTGCTGCCACCGACCCTGGCGCTGGTCGGGGTGATGTGGGTGCAGGTCGGGCTCGTGCTCAGCCTCGAACCGCTGGCCCGCTGGGCCCTACGGGACCGGTCGGTCGAGCGGGTGGTCATCATCCTGGGAGCGCTCGGGATGCCGCTGTACCTCTGGCACAAGCTCGCGGAGCTGCCCGCTGCCTGGTTGGGGGAGCGCCTGGGCGCACCGATCGATGCGGGCGTGCCGGGTGAACCGGGCTTCTGGCTCGGCCGCCTGTGGTGGCTGGTCCTGTGCGCGGTGGTCGTCGCGCCCGTGATGGTGGCCGTCGTCGCCTTCGAGACCCGGCGGACCCGGAAGGTGCCCGAGACCACCAGCACCGCGTCGGCACTCGGCGGTGGCCTGGCCCTGATCGTCGGGTTGGGCGTCGCCATCGCGTTGGGCGCCCAGCCCGGTTCGATCCTGGGCCTGGCCGCGGTGATCGCCGCGTCGTACCTGCTGCGGGAACGCTCGCGTCGCCTGCGGCGGACCGAACCGGACGCCGCAGCGCCGCCTCGGGGTTCCTGATCCCGTCGCGGCCGGACACCTCGCCGCCCGCCACCACCTCAGTGCTGGGCATCCGGCAGGTGTGTGTACAGCTCGTCCTCGAGCGCGAGGTGGAACTCCAGGACGGCCTGCAGGCCGAACAGGCTGCGTTGCAGGTCGAGGACCTCGTCGCGCTCCGGGCCATCCGCACCCACGTCGTCCACGAGGCGATCGAACAGACGCACGCGTCGGGCCAGTTCGCGGTGCGTCCGGATGAGTGGTCGGGTCGGGTCCTCGTCCTCGAAGACCGCCCGCAGGGCCGGGTAGACGGTCTGTTCCTCCTCGATCTCGTGGGGCATGAGCTCATCGACGAGGAAGTCGCGGACCCGCCGGAGCGCAGCGAGTGCGTCGTCGGGCGGCAGTTCGTCGAGTTGATCGGCGATGATCCCGAGTTCCTCGACGCCGACGTTGAGCTCGTGGTGGTCCACGTGCACGTGGTCGGGCGGGGCCGGGACCGAGCGCAGGGACCGCAGCCCGTTCCCGGGGACCCGGAGCGCCCGCAGTGCGTTCGCCAGGACCCCCAGGTCGATGACCTCCTGCACGACCGCTCCGGCGACCGGGGTGAGGTAGCCGAGCGCGGCGAACACCATCGCGACGGCCGACAGGCCGATGCCGGTGACCGCGCTCTGCCAGGCGATCCGACGGGTCCGTCGGGCGATGGTGACCGCGGTCGCCAGGCCGTCCAGCCGGTCCGAGGTCAGCACCACGTCCGCAGCTTCGGACGCGGCGGTCGCCCCGCGGGCTCCCATCGCGACACCGGTGTTCGCCAGGGCCAGGGCGGGCGCGTCGTTGACGCCGTCGCCGACCATGATCGTGGTGCCGAGCGCCGATGCCTCGCGTACGGCGTCGACCTTCTCCTGGGGGCTGCGTTCGGCCAGGACCCGGTCGACGCCGACGCTGTCTCCGACCAGGTCAGCGATCTCCGAGCGGTCACCGGTGACCATCAGGACCTCACGGATACCGGCGTCGCGGACCGCCTGGATCGATCGCGGCGCGTCGGGCCGGATCGGGTCGTGCAACGACAGGGCACCGACCAGGTGGCCGTCCGCCGCCACGTAGACGATCGATCGACCCTCGATGGCCCCGCGCCGCCGGACCCGCCGCAACGCGGCCGGCAGCTCGGTGCCGTCCGCGGCATAGGCCATCTGCCCGACACGGACCTGGGCCTTCCCGACCCGGCCACGGATCCCCTGGCCGATGTCCTCGACCACGTCGGTGGGCAGCACCAGATCGTCGTTGCGGGCGTGGGCCGCCTGCACGATCGCCGGCGCGAACGGATGCACCGAGACCTGGTCGAGCGATCCCGCGAGGTGCAGCAGGTGCGCGGCGTCGGTGTCCGGCATCGGATGGACGGCGGCTACACGCGGGCGACCGCTGGTGATCGTGCCGGTCTTGTCGAGCAGGACCACCTCGCCGTCGGCGAGCGACTCCAGCGCCAGCCCGCCCTTGACGATGATCCCCCGCCTGGCTGCCGCGGAGACCCCGCCGACCATCGCCGCGGGCGCAGCGAGGATCAGCGGACAAGGCGTGGCGACCACCAGGACCGCGAGCGCCCGGACCGGATCGCCGGAGATGGCCCAGGCCGCACCGGCCAGCACCAGGGTCACGAGCAGGAAGCCCCCGGCGAACCGATCCGCGACCCGGACGAACGAGCCCCGCTCGGTCGAGGCCTGCTCGACGAGCCGCACGATGCCGGCGTAGGTCGACGCCTCCGCCGAGGCGGTCGCCCGCAGATCCATCGGACCACCGGCGTTGACCACGCCGCTCTGCACGATCTGACCGGCCTGCACCTCGACCGGCCGCGTCTCGCCCGTCAACGCCGCGGTGTCCAGCACCGCATGGGCCGAGCGCAGCATCCCGTCGACGGGCACGACCTCGCCGACCTTGACGGTCAGCTCGTCGCCGACCTCGACGTCCTCGACCGCCACGTCGACGAGCCCCTGGTCCGCGGTGCGGCGATGTGCGGTGCGCGGCGCGCGGGTCAGCAGGCTGGTGAGCTCCGCGCGGGCACGCCCCACGGCCCGGGCCTCCAGGGCCTCGCCGCCCGTGAGCATCACCGCGATGATGGCACCGGCCAGCCATTCGCCGAGCAGCAGAGCGCCGAGCATGGCCAGCACCGCGACGACGTCCGCCGTGGCGTCCCGGCGGATCAGTTGCCGGACGCTGACGATGGTCGCCGGGACCAGCGCGACGACGGTCGACGCGGCGAACGCGGCCACCATCGCGGTCTCCGCGCCCAGCAGCCACGCCACGCCGCCGGCGATCACCAGGCCCAGGCACGAAGGGAAGAGCAGCGGTTCGATCCGCTCCAGCAGCGGTTGGTCACCGTCGGGTTCGTGCCGGTCCGTAGCGGGCGCCGGCTCGGTTCCCCGTGGTGGCGTGGCGCTGGGTGAGGTTGCTCCGTGTGTTCGGCTCACCAACGCACTCCCCGTGCCGCACCGTCGTCCTCCGCCGATCGTACGGTGTCAGCGGACGGGGACCGGCGGCGGGCCGGTGCGCCCTGCCGCGACCGCACCACCTTGTGGAGTTCGCTGACACCGATCACGGCCAGGGCGACGACCAGGATGCGGGCCCAGCCCGCGCCCGTCACCGGTTCGATCTGCAGGACCACCTGCGTGGGTGCCCAGTAGCTCGCGGACACGTGGATGGTCAGCGCGGCCAGTGAGGCGATGAGCAGGAAGGGATTGCCGACCACGTTGGTCACGACGATGGATCGCCGCTCGGATCGTGCGTTGTAGACGTGGGCCGCCATCGCGACGACCAGGGTGGTCAGCGCAGCGCCCCGCTGCTGGGCGTCGGAGAGCCCGACGTCGATGGCCCAGGCGAACACCCACAGGCTCCCGAGCGCCATGGTGACACCCGTCAGCGCGGTCCGCTCCCACAGGACACCGTTGACGATGGGGTCCTCGCGACGTCTGGGCGGCCGGTCGAGCACGTCCGGCTCGCCCTTCTCGAAGGCCAGTGCCACGTCCTGGAGTCCGTTGGTGACCACGTTCAGCCACAGCAGCGCCGCCGGGACGTAGGGCAGCGGCATCCCGGCCGCGATCGAGGTCAGGATCGCGACGATCGCCGCGGCGCCGGTCGACAGCAGGAAGTAGGTCACCTTCCTGACGTTCTCGAAGACGACCCGGCCCTCCTCCACCGCGCTGGCGATGGAGACGAAGTCATCGTCGGTGAGGACCATGTCACTGGCTTCGCGGGCGACGTCGGTCCCATCGCGTCCCATGGCGACCCCGATGTCGGCGGCCTTCAACGCCGGCCCGTCGTTGACCCCGTCACCGGTGACCGCCACGACCTGCTCGTGGGACCGTAGCGCGCGGACGATACGCAGCTTGTGGTCCGGTGCGACGCGGGCGAACACGTCCACGGTCAGGACGGCGTCGGCCAACTCCGCGTCGGACATGCGCTCGACATCCGCGCCCGTGAGCGTCGCCGGTCGTTCGCTGATGGCCAGTTGGTCGGCGATCGCGCTCGCGGTCACCGCGTGGTCCCCGGTGATCATGATCACGCGGATGTCGGCCTGACGGACACGGGCGATCGCCTCCCTGACCCCGTGGCGTGGCGGATCCTGCATCCCCACCAGCCCGGTCAGGACCAGTTCGTCCGGGATCGGGGGATGCTGCTCGTCGATGTCCGCTGGGGTGGCGTCATCGAGCCGTCGCTCGGCCAGGGCCAACACGCGCAGGCCCTGCGCCGCCATCTCCTCGGCGATGCTCAGGACCGCGTCCGTATCCAGCGGGATGGTGGTGTCGCCGTCGCGCACCTCGGAGCACAGCTCGAGCACCCGCTCGGGCGCGCCCTTGAGCCGGAGCATCGGCCCGTCCTCGTCCACGACCACGAACGAGTAGCGGAGGTCGGACTCGAACGGGACGTGGGCCAGCACCTCGGCCTGCTCCCGGAGGTGACGCGGGTCCTTGCCGACCGCCCGTGCAGCCGCGAGCAGGGCGATCTCGGTCGGATCGCCGCGGTGACCGACCACCTCGCCGTCCTCGACGACGAGCTCGGCCTCGCTGGTGACCACGGCCGTGCGCACGCTGCTGTCCAGGGCGCCACCGGGATGCCGCTCCAGGTGGTCGGCGGCTGCAGCCATCGCCGGGGTGTCGTCGTCGGCCGGCTGGAAGCTCACCCAGCCGTCGGGGGTCCAGCCACGCACCAGGGTCATCCGGTTGGCGGTGAGCGTGCCGGTCTTGTCGGATCCGATCGTGTTGGTACTGCCGAGCGTCTCGACCGCCGGCAGGGAGCGGATGATCGCGTTGCGCTGCGCCATCCGCCGCACACCCAGGGCCATCGCCACGGTGAACGCCACCGGCAGCCCCTCGGGTACCACCGCCACCGCCAGGGCGACCGCGGTCAGGAACATCTCCTCCACCTCGCCACCGAGCGCGAGGCCCAGGAGGAAGGCCACCACGGTGGAGCTCAACACGGCGACGGCGATGACGTTGGCGAAGCGGTCCATCCGCTGCTGCAGCGGGGTCTCGGGCTTCTCCTGCTGCCGGATCGACTCGGCGATCTCACCCAGTTGGGTGGTCGCCGCGGTCGCCACGACCACGCCGCGAGCCCGGCCGCTGGTCACCGCGCTGCCCATGAACACCATGCTGCTGCGGTCGCCGACGAGCGCGTCCTCGTCCACGGCGTCGGTTGCCTTCACCGCCGGCTTGCTCTCCCCGGTCAGCAGGGATTCATCGACCTGCAGGGAGGTGGTGCGTACCAACCGGAGATCGGCCGGCACCCGGGTCCCGGAGGTCAGGAACACGATGTCCCCGGGGACGAGGTCGACGCCATCGATCTCCGATCGCCTGCCGTCACGGACGACCATCGAGGTCGGGGCGGCCATCTTCATCAGCGCGTGGACCGACCGGTCGGCCTTGCGCTCCTGCACGAACCCGATGACCGCGTTGATGGCCAACACCGCGGCGATCACCGCGGCGTCGGTGTACTCATCGATCAGGATCGTGACGACGAACGCGACCAGCAGGATGTAGATCAGGGGGCTGACGAACTGGTGGAGCAGGATCTGCAGGTCGCTGAGCGGCTCGTCGCGGCCCAACGCGTTCGGCCCGTACCGCTCCAGGCGGGCCGTCGCCTCTGTGGTCGTGAGCCCGACCTCGAGGTCGGTGTCGAGCTCGTCCGCGGCGTCGCGCACCTCACGGGCATGCCAGGCGGTCGAACCGGTCATGGGACCCATCCGTTCGTGATCTGTGGTGGCACCGCGACGGTCCGAGACGTGGGGACACACGTCGCGCACCGGTTCGTTCCACCGTACGGTCGGGACCCCGGGACGGGCAGGGCACCCCGTCACCGGTCCGTGGGCCCTTGGGACCGTAGGACGGTTGGTCCCATCGAACGGGGCCATGCTGCTCTGCCCACCCGGGGGCGGTTCAGGTGGACTGGAGGCGATGAGCGTCCGAGCCGTGACGCCTGCTGATCCCGACGTGATGAGGGGAAGATCGTGAGTGGTTCAAGCGCTGACAGGTGGGTGGTTCCGTTCGACGAGGGCCGTGCCACGGACAAGCTCCTGCTGGGTGGGAAGGGGGCGAACCTCGCCGAGATGACCCACATCGGTCTGCCCGTGCCCCCCGGGTTCGTGGTGACGACCGAGGCCTGCCGTAGCTACCTGGCCGAAGGCCAGGTGCCATCCGGCCTGTTCGATCAGGTCGAGGCGGCGTTGAAGGACCTGGAGGCCGGGACCGGGCGACGCCTGGGCGACCCGTCGGCGCCCCTGCTGCTGTCGGTGCGCTCCGGCGCCCCCTTCTCCATGCCGGGCATGATGGACACCGTGCTCGACCTCGGCGCGACCCCGGAGACCGCGTCGGGTCTGGCCGAACTGGGTGACGAGCGCTTCGCCTGGGACGCGACCCGACGCTTCCTCGAGATGTACGGTCGGGTGGTGCTCGGGGTCCCCGAGGAGGCCTTCAACCACAACCTCGAGGCAGCCATCGCCGCGGCCGGGGTCGCCGATGAACGCGGTCTGAGCGCCGAGCAACTCGCGGAGGTGGCCGACGCGCATCGGGGGAGCATCAAGGACGCGGGTCAGGTCCTGCCCGAGGAGCCGCACGAACAACTGCACCTGGCGATCGAGGCCGTGTTCCGGTCCTGGAACGGTGACCGGGCCAAGGCCTACCGTCGGGTCGAGGGCATCCCGGACGACCTCGGGACCGCGGTCAACGTGCAGATGATGGTCTTCGGCAACCTCGGTGACCGGTCCGCGACCGGTGTCGCCTTCACCCGCGACCCGGCGACGGGCGAGAACGTCTCCTACGGCGACTTCCTGATCGGTGCCCAGGGTGAGGACGTGGTCGCGGGAACCCGGCACGTCCATCCGCTGGCCGACCTCGCGGACGAGTTCCCCACCCAACACGAGGAGCTGCTGGCCAACCTCGACACCCTGGAGGCCCACTACTCCGACATGTGCGACGTCGAGTTCACGATCGAGAGCGACACGCTGTGGATGCTGCAGACCCGGGTGGGCAAGCGCTCCGCCGCGGCGGCACTGCGCATGGCGGTCGACATGGTCGACGAAGGCCTGATCGACATCGACGAGGCGGTGACGCGGGTCCGTCCGAAGCAGCTCGAGCAACTGCTCCACCCCCAGTTCGGACCGGATGCACCGGAGCCGCTCACGACGGGCCTGGCCGCATCCCCAGGTGCGGCGGTCGGTGCGATCTGCCTGTCGTCGGATGAGGCCAAGGAGCGTGGCATCGCCGGCGAGGACGTCATCCTGGTGCGGCCCGAGACCTCGCCGGAGGACCTGGAGGGCATGGTCGCCTCCGTCGGTCTGCTGACCTCGCGCGGCGGGCTCGTCAGCCACGCGGCCGTGGTCGCGCGTGGGTTCGGCAAGCCGGCGGTCTGTGGCGCCAGCGAGCTGCGCATCGACGCCAAGGCCGGCACCGTCACCGTCGGTGACACGGTGCTGCACGCGGGTGATGTGATCTCGATCGACGGGACCAACGGGCAGGTCGCCGTAGGGGAGGTGGACCTGGAGGTCCCGGGCGCCGACCCCCGCCTGGAACGCCTACTGGACTGGGCCGACGAGCGACGCAGCCTGCACGTCTTCGCGAACGCCGACACCGCGGACGATGCCCGCCGGGCGTTGGAGTCCGGCGCGGAGGGCATCGGCCTGTGCCGCACGGAGCACCAGTTCCTGGGCAGCCGGCTCCCGCTGATCCAGAAGGTGATCCTGTCGCGGTCGCCGGACGAGGAGCGCGACGCGCTGGTGGAGCTCGAGCGCCAGCAGCGCGAGGACTTCGAGGCGCTGTTCGAGGCGATGGACGGCAAGCGGGTCGTGATCCGGTTGCTGGACCCGCCGTTGCACGAGTTCCTGCCGGATGTGGAGGAACTGCACGTCAAGGCGGCGACCGAGGGCCTGTCCGACCACGAACGTGACCTCATGGAGGCCGCCGAGCAGCTGCGTGAGCACGACCCGATGCTGGGCGTGCGCGGCATCCGTCTCGGGGTCCTCCGCCCGGAGGTCTACCGGGCGCAGGTCCGCGCCATCCTCGAGGCGGCCGCGGCCCGCACCGCTGCCGGTGGCAACCCGCTGCCGGAGATCATGCTGCCGCTGATCGGGACCTCGCAGGAGCTCGAATGGGGGGTCAACCTGATCCACGAGGTCGCCGCCGAGCTGCGGGACGCAGGCGCCGAGGAGGTCGTCTACACGGTCGCGACGATGATCGAGACGCCGCGTGCGGCGTTGCGGTCGGGCGCGCTGGCGCAGTACGTGGACGCGTTCTCGTTCGGCACGAACGACCTGACCCAGCTGACGTTCGGGCTGTCGCGCGACGACGTCGAGGCGACCTACACCCCGCGGGCGCTGGAGCTCAAGCTGCTCCCGGTCGACCCGTTCCGCACGTTGGATCCCGACGGGGTCGGGCGCCTGGTCGAACTGGCGGTCAAGGAAGGTCGCGAGACCTTCCCGGAGCTGGTGACCGGCATCTGTGGGGAACACGGCGGTGACCCGGACTCGATCGCGCTGGCGCACCGGCTCGGGTTGACTCACGTGTCCTGCTCGGCGTCGCGCCTGAAGGTCGCGCGCCTGGCGGCCGCTCACGCGGCACTCGAGGTCGAAGGACCGGACGCGACCGCCTGACCGGTCCGGTCGACGGCCACCACGGCCGCGGCCCCGCCACCCGATCGGGTGGCGGGGCCGCTGCCGTGCGGTCGTGCCAGGTCAGCGCCCCGCAGCCTGGCCGGAGAGTTCGTCGAGGCGGGCGTTGACGTCGCGGATGCCCAGCCCGAGCAGGATGAACAGCACACCCATCCCGAACGCCATGGCCGCGACCCCGAAGGCGAGCACCGAGGTGAACAGCGATGCCTGCAGGAACGAGGCGTTCATCGCGACGTCCCGCAGCGGGTCATCACGATCGAGTTCGGCGTAGGTCAGCCCGCCGGTGGAATCCAGGGCGTGCTGGTTGATGATGTCGGCCTGGCAGTAGGCCGTGAACGGTCCTCGAACCTCACGTTCTGACAGGCAGGCATCGTCAGGGGTCGTGATGTTCTGCTCCCCGAGCATGGTGCTGACCATGACCCAGGTGCCGATGCTTCCGACGATCAGCACCGCACCGAGCAGGATCGCGGCGATCGAGGTGATCTTCCGAGAGAAGTTCATTCCGTGGTTCTCCTTGTCGTTGTATCGAACCCTGCCCCCCACCGTGGTCGACCGGGAGCGTCCGCTGCAGGGCACAAGGTCCTTCATCCAGGTGACCCCTCGCCGCACCTTGCAGGTCTCTCGGCGAGGTTGCAAGCCCCGCCGGCGACCCGGGCAGATGGTCCCGGAGACCCGGGACCTGTGGCCGCTACATCGCGCTGGTGGTGTCCGTAGCGTCGGATGCACGACGTCACGGCGGTCCGGCCGCCCGACTTCTGCGCCGCAGCGTGTGTTCGTTGCTGGCAGAGTGACGACATCCCGACACCTGGAGGTCCCGCGTGCCACCCCTCTGCATCGATGGGAACGAAGCCGTCGCCCGTGTCGCCTACGCGCTGAGCGAGGCCGTGGCGATCTACCCGATCACCCCGGCATCGCCGATGGGTGAGTACGCCGATACCTGGGCGGCCGCCGAGCGACCGAACCTGTGGGGCGCGGTGCCGGGGGTCCTGGAGATGCAGTCGGAGGCCGGCGCCGCGGGGGCACTGCACGGCGCCGTGCAGTCCGGTTCGCTCGGCACGACGTTCACCGCATCGCAGGGCCTGCTGCTGATGCTGCCCAACATGTTCAAGATCGCGGGTGAGCTGACCCCGGCGGTCATCCACGTCGCCGCCCGGACGATCGCGACGCACGCACTGTCGATCTTCGGTGACCACTCCGACGTCATGGCCGCCCGCACCACCGGGTGGACGATGCTGGCGTCCTCGACGCCGCAGGAGGCGCACGACCTGGCCGCCGTCGCCCACGCGGCGACCCTGTCGACCCGGCTGCCGGTGCTGCACTTCTTCGATGGGTTCCGCACCTCGCACGAGATCAACATCGTCGAGCCACTCACCGATGACGATCTGCAGTCGATGATCTCCAACGACGACATCATCGCGCACCGTCGCCGGTCGATGGATCCCGAGCACCCGTCCCTGCGCGGCACCGCGCAGAACCCCGACGTGTTCTTCCAGGCGCGGGAGGCCTGCAACCCCTTCTACGACGCGGTGCCCGCGGCGGTGCAGGGGGCGATGGACCGCCTGGCCGAACGGACCGGCCGGCAGTACAACCTGGTCGATTACCACGGTGCTGCTGACGCCGAACGGGTCGTCGTGTTGATGGGGTCGGGCAGCGAAGCGGTCCGTGAGGTGGTGGATCACCTGGTCGCCTCCGGCGAGAAGGTCGGGATGCTCGTGGTCCGGCTGTTCCGCCCGTTCCCGACCGCGGAGTTCCTGGACGCGCTGCCGGCGAGCGCCACGCGGATCGCCGTCCTCGACCGGACCAAGGAGCCGGGCGCACCGGGCGAGCCGCTCCACGAGGACGTCGTGCAGACGCTCGCGACCGCGGTGATGGCGGGCGACCTCGCCGAGCTCCCCGATGTGATCGGCGGTCGCTACGGGTTGTCCAGCAAGGAGTTCACCCCCTCGATGGTCGCCGCCGTCTTCGCGGAGCTCGCGGACGACGCGCCGAAGCGGCGGTTCACGGTCGGGATCATCGACGACGTGACGGACCTGTCCCTGCCCACGCTGTCGGACTTCGAGCTGCCTCGACCCGAGGGCGAGCTGTCCGCGGTGTTCTTCGGCATGGGGTCGGACGGCACCGTCGGAGCGAACAAGAACACCGCCAAGATCATGGCGGAGGGCACGGGCCAGCACGTCCAGGCCTACTTCGTGTACGACTCGAAGAAGTCGGGTGCGACCACGGTGTCGCACCTGCGGTTCTCGCCGGAGCCGATCCACTCCACCTACCTCGTCGACCAGGCGGATGTCGTCGCCTGCCACCAGTTCGGGCTGCTGGAGAAGCTCGAGATGCTGTCGGTGGTCCGCCCCGGCGGCACGGTGCTGTTGAACGCGCCGTTCCCCGCCGATGAGGTCTGGGACCGCCTGCCGGCCGATGTCCAGGAACTGCTCGTCGAGCGCGACCTGCAGCTGTTCGCCATCGACGGGTTCGGGACGGCGCGCGCGGCCGGGCTCGGTGGGCGCATCTCCACCGTGATGCAGGTCGCCTTCTTCGTCGCGTCCGGCCTGCTGCCGATGGACGAGGCGCTCGAGGCGATCGAATCCGCGGCGGAGAAGACCTACGCGGCCCACGGCCCCCTGGTCGTCAACCGCAACATCGAGGCGATCCGGGCGGCCGCCGATGCCGTCCACCGGATCGAGATCCCGGACGCGGTGACCTCCAGCTGGCACCGCCCGGGCGCCATCGACCGGGCGCTCGAGCTCCGCGCCGTCACCTCGGACGACGTCACGGAGCTGTTCGAACGGGTCACCGCCCGCATCATCGAAGGGGAGGGCGACCTACTGCCCGTGTCCGCCCTGCCGGTGGACGGCACCTTCGAGACGGGGACGAGCCGCTGGGAGAAGCGCTCCCTGGCCGCGGAGATCCCGATCTGGGACCCGGACCTGTGCATCGACTGCGGGAAGTGCGCGATCGTCTGCCCGCACGCCGCGATCCAGATCAAGGTGTTCGAGGGTGATGCGCTCGACGATGCCCCCGACAGCTTCCTATGCAAGCCCTTCAAGGACCGTGACCTGAGCGACCACCTGCTGACGGTCCAGGTGGCACCCGATGACTGCACCGGTTGTGGGGTCTGTGTCGAGGCGTGCCCGGCGGTGTCCAAGGAGTCGGTCGGCCACCAGGCGATCGACATGGAGCCCGCGGACGAGCACCGTGACCGCGAACGCGACAACTTCCGCTTCTTCGAGACGATCCCCTACCCGGATCGCACGACCATCAAGATGGACACGACCAAGCACACCCAGACCCTGCAGCCGCTGTTCGAGTTCTCGGGCGCCTGCGCCGGCTGCGGTGAGACGCCCTACCTCAAGCTGATGACCCAGCTGTTCGGTGACCGGACCGTCATCGCGAACGCCACCGGCTGTTCCTCGATCTACGGGGGGAACCTGCCGACCACGCCCTACGGCACGAACGCCGCTGGGCGGGGCCCGGCCTGGTCGAACTCGCTGTTCGAGGACAACGCGGAGTTCGGGCTCGGGATCCGGATGGGGATCGACGAACAGCGGGCGATCGCCGAACACCTGCTCGGCCTGCTGGCCGGTCAGCTCGGCGACGATCTGGTCGAGGGCCTGTTGGCCGGCGCCGGTGCCGGTGACGAGCAGGGCCTCGCCGACCAGCGCGGCCGCGTCGATGAGCTGCGCCGCCGCCTCGCCGACGTGGACGGCGACCTCGCCGCGTCGGCCCGGCAGCTCGAGGCCCTGTCCGGGGTGCTGGTCCGTCGCGATGTCTGGATCGTCGGCGGGGACGGCTGGGCCTACGACATCGGGTTCGGTGGCCTCGATCACCTCTTCGCATCCGGCGCCGACGTCAACGTGCTGGTCCTGGACACCGAGGTGTACTCCAACACCGGCGGCCAGGCCTCAAAGGCGACCTCCCGGGGTGCCGTGGCACGGTTCGCGACCTCCGGCAAGCCGACCCCGAAGAAGGACCTGGGGCTCCTGGCCATGCAGTACGGCTCGGTCTACGTCGCGCAGGTCGCGATGGGGTCGAACGAACGGCAGACCATCAAGGCGTTCCGTGAGGCCGAGGAGTGGTCGGGACCGTCGCTGCTGCTGGCGTACTCGACCTGCATCGCCCACGGGGTCGACATGCGCCACTCGATGGACCGTATGGACCTGGCCGTCAAGACCGGCTACTGGCCGCTGTTCCGCTTCCACCCGGCGGCGGAGGAGGGCACCCGTCCGTTCAAGCTGGACTCGAAGGCGCCCTCACAGCCGGTCGATGATTTCCTGACCACGGAGGGTCGCTTCGCGGTGCTCGAACGCAGCGATCCGGAACGGGCTGCGTACCTGCGCGGCCTCGCGGCCAGTGACGTCAAGGAACGCTGGAGCTACTACGAGCAGCTCGCCGGCGTCGAACGGCAACTCACCGACGACACGGAGGTGTCCTCATGACGGCGGGCAACGGTGCGGGTCCACGACCCACGTACTCCTTCACGGACCTGGAGGACGATGAGCTCAGCGGTGCCGGGCGTATCGTGCCGAGCGGTCCCGGCGCGCAGGGTGAGATCGACCTGACCGCGACCTACCTCGGCATGCAGCTGCGGTCCCCGGTGGTGGCCTCGTCGGGTCCCCTGACCGGGCGGATCGCCTCGCTGCAGGCCCTGGATGCGGCGGGGGTGGGTGCGGTGGTGCTGCCGAGCCTGTTCGAAGAGCAGCTCGAGCACGAGGCCCATGAGGTCGATCGCTTCCTCGGGCTGTCGGCCGACGTCAACCCGGAGGCGACCTACGGCTACGCCCCGGTGTTCGAGGACTACAACCGTGGGTCGGTGCACTACCTCACGCTGATCCGCGAGGCCAAGGCCGAACTCGACGTTCCTGTGATCGCCAGCCTCAACGGCTCGACCACGGGTGGCTGGACCGAGTACGCGAAGATGCTCGCCAACGCCGGCGCCGATGCCATCGAACTCAACATCTACCAGGTGGCCGCCGATCCGGACCGCTCCGGCCGGGACGTCGAGGCAGAGACGCTCGACGTCGTGCGCGACGTCGTCGGTGCCTGCGACGTGCCCGTGGCGGTGAAGCTGTCGCCGTACTGGTCGGCGCTCGGTGGGTTCGCGCAACGCCTGGTCGGGGAAGGGGCCGCCGGGCTGGTGCTGTTCAACCGCTTCTACCAGCCCGACATCGACCTGGAGACGCTCGCCGTCGGACCCCGGCTGGTGCTGTCCACCTCGGAGGAGCTGCGGCTGCCACTGCGGTGGATGGCGCTGCTGCACGGACGCATCGACGCGTCGCTGGCGGCCACCACCGGGATCCACGAGCCCGCCGACGTCGTCAAGGCGCTGCTGGCGGGAGCGAACGTGGCGATGACCACCTCGGCGGTCCTGCGGCACGGCCCCGGCCACGTCACCACGTTGGTGGATGGCGTCCGCGACTGGATGGAGGCCCGCGACTACGCATCGGTCGAGCAGCTGACCGGGTCGGTCAGCCAGCGATCGGTCAGCGACCCGGCGGCGTTCGAACGGGCCAACTACCTGGAGACGCTCACGAAGTACGCCAGCGAGTACGTGTCCTGATCACCGCCCACCGGACGGGTCGGGTCGGTCGCGTGGCGGGTCGCGGTCGTCCGGCTCGGCCTCGACCGTCGTGACGGGGATGTCGGTGGCACGGACGATCCGGCTCGGCAGGTCCATGCGCAGCCACCGCGACAGGCCCGACGGCAGGGTGGAGACGATGATCTCGTCGAACGGCCCGTGGTCCAGGGCCTCCTGGACCGCGACCGTCGGATCGGCGTTGCCGACCACACCGTGCGCGTCGCCGCCGTGGAGGCGCACCTTGTCGATCATCTTGTCGAGGCGGCGCTCCGCACGCTGGCGGGCCTCGACCACGGCCGCCTGCCGACGACGCTCGTCCTCCTCGAAGACCTCGCTGGTCGTGTAGGCGAGCAGCCCGCCGTCCACCGGGAACCCCAGTGCCCAGGCGGCGGTCTCGTGCTCGGGCGCGGTCGTCGGCACCACGATGAAGAAGTCGCAGCCGCGCTCGATGCGTTGCCGTACCTCGCGGTCGAGCAGTTCACCCCCGAGCGTCTGGTTGGCGACGATCAGGCACCGGCCCATGGCGTGTCTCCCTCGCTGGACCGGGAGTATCGCCCTGCCGACCCGCGACGGCAAGGGTCCCGGACCCGCCCGGGTGATCAGCCCCGTCCGACCTCGTGACACAGGGCCGTGACGCGGCGGACAGCCTCCCGGACGTGCGTGGCCGTTGCCTTCGACAGCTCGGTCCCGATGCCGAGGTCGTGGGCCGGTACCGCGACGGTCCGGACCTCCTGCGGAGCCGACGCGACCATCCCGGCCAGCCCCAGCAACCCCTGGACATCGAGGTGGTGGCTCATCGCCCCGGCGGCGTCGGCCGCCACCACGGTGCTGACGACGACCGCATCGTGGGACGGCGGACCCGGGTCCTGCCCGCCGACCCGCACGGCCGGCTCCCCGCGCCCCGGCATCGACGCATCGACGACGATCACCAGGCGCCGGCCCGCGATCTGCATCGCCAGCTCCGGGGTCAGCTGGTGGACCGACAGGCACTGCACCGCGGGTAGCTCCAGTTCGGCGATCGCCTCGGCGACCCGGCGCCCCGCCGCGTCGTCGCGGCGCAGTTCACTGCCGACGCCGACCACCAGCACCGGGGCACGGGCGTCCCGGTCGTCAGGATCCGCGTGGTGAACGGCGCCGTCGGTCACTCGCGGCGCCGCTCACAGACCACGTCACCGTCCGGTGCGATGAGTTGCAGGACCATCGGCATCTGTCCCATCGCGTGGGTCGAACACGACAGGCACGGATCGTAGGCCCGGATCCCGGCTTCGACCCGGTTGAGCACCCCGTCGGTCAGCGTCGCCCCGTCGACGTACGCGCGGGCGATGTCCAGGATCGTGCGGTTCATCGCCAGTTCGTTCTGGCCGGTCGCGATGATGAGGTTGACCGCCGTCACGATGCCGTGGTCGTCGACCTCATAATCGTGGAACAGCGTGCCGCGCGGGGCCTCGGAGGCGCCGACCCCACGCCGCGCGTTGATGCCGGCCCGCGCCCGGACACGGGGGTCCAGCAGGACCGGGTCGTCGAGGATGCCGGCGATGCGTTCGATGCTGGCGATGACCTCCAGGATCCGGGCGTGGTGGTAATGGAACGACGACGCGGCGATCCGACCGGTGCGTTCCCGCAGATCGGCGAGCCCGGCGTCCGCGACGGGCGTGCCGAACCGTTCCGCGATGTTTATCCGGGCCAGTGGGCCGACCCGGTACATCCCCGGTCGGGGATCATCGCCCGTGACCAGGGGCTTGTAGTAGGGGACCTTGAGGTAGGAGTCGTGCTTCGCGGCCTCGCCGAGGACGGTGCGGTAGTCGGCGGGATCGAGCTGGTCGATGACCGTCGCGCCAGCCGCGTCGATGATCCGCAGTCTTCCGTCGAGGTGCTCCCAGGTGCCGTCCGGCGCGCAGTGGGACAGGTAGAGCGAATCGAACCGTCCGAACACCTCGATCTCGCGGGTGAACCGGTCCTGCAGGGAGCTGAGCAGGGCCAGGGCCTGCGTCGCGGAGCCCAGGGCCTCGTCCAGGCCGGCGCGGATCGCGTCGCGCTTGTCGGCGGTGAAGGCCTCCCCGACCCCGCCGGGGACGATGCCCTTGCCGTGGATCCGCTGGCCCGCGACCGCCTCGATGACCTCCTGGCCGAACTGCCGCAGGCGGATGCCCCCGCGGACGATCTCCGGTTCCGCCTGCATGAGCCCGAACACGTTGCGGGTCGCCGGGTCCGCGTCCATGCCCAGCAGCAGGTCCGGTGCGGACAGGTGGAAGAAGCTCAGCACGTGCGACTGCACGATCTGTCCGAGGTTGGCCAGTCGTCGCTGCAGGGTGGCGGCCGGCGGGATGGTCACGGCGTGGATCGCATCGGTGGCCTTGGCGGATGCCAGCAGATGGCTGACCGGGCAGATGCCGCAGGTCCGGGCGGTCAGACCGGGCATCTCCGCCAGGGGACGCCCCCGACAGAACTCCTCGAAGCCACGGAACTCCGTGACGTGGAACCGCGCGTCGGCGACGCCGCCGTCCTCGTCGAGGTGGAGGGTGATCTTGGCATGGCCCTCGATCCGCGACACCGGATCGATCGTGTGGATGTCATGCATGCTCGGGCCTTGGGGAGGAGGGTGGGAAGGTCAGTTGGGAAGGAGGGTGGGAAGGTCAGTTGCCGAACCGGAGGTCGTCGGGGGCGCGCGCGGCCATCACGCTCTGCACGTCCTGGCCCGCCTCGATCGCGTCGAGCAGCGCGAACAGCGCGGCCTTGATCCGTGCCGCCGACGGGGGACAGCCCGGCAGGTAGACGTCCACATCGATGACGTCGTGCAACGGCAGCGCCTGCGGCAGCAGCGTCGGGACCACGTCGGTCGGTAGCTGGCCCGTCAGGTCCGGGCGTTGGACGTAGACCCGTTCGAGCAGGCCGCTCGGGTCGCCCATCCCGTTGCGCAGCGAGGTGATGTTGCCGGTCACCGCGCAGTCGCCGAACGACACGACGACCGTGGTGTTCGCCCGGACGGCCTCGGCGAGTTCCTGGTTGTCGCTGTTGGCGACGGCACCCTCGACGAGCGTCAGGTCGACGTCAGCCGGGAAGGCCTTGATGTCGGCCAACGGACCGAACACGATGTCCGCCCGGTCGGCGAGGTCGAACAGGCCCTCGTCGAGGTCGAGGAACGACATGTGGCAGCCGGAGCACCCACCCAACCACGCGGTCGCCACCCGCAGCCGCCGTCCACCGTTCCCCGGTCCGGGGGGTGTTGAGCCCGTCTCCGTCAGGTCCGTCATGGCGCCACCTCCTCGTCGTGGTCGGCGGTCCGGTCGTCCCACGTCCCGTCGCGTGCGTCGGTCAGGAACGCGATCAGGTCGGGGTCGGCGTGCAGTTCGCCCGGGGCCGTGCCCTGCCAGGCCAGCGCACCGGTGGGGCACACGGCGACGCACTTGCCGCACCAGGTGCAGGAGGACACCTCGCCCCACGGCTGGTCCATCCCCGCGATCAGGTGGGCCTGGTTCCCACGCTGGGCGATGTCCCAGACGTGGGCGCCCTCGATCTCGTCGCAGACCCGGACGCAGCGGGTGCACAGCACACACCGGTCCCGGTCGAGCACGAACTTCGGGTGGGATGCATCGACGGGGGTCCGGGGGAAGGTCATCTGGTAGGAGATGTGGTCGACGCCGGTCTCGGTTGCCAGGTCCTGCAGTTCGCACCCGCCGCTGGCGACACACGCGGCGCAGACGTGGCTGCCCTCGGCGAACAGCAGCGCGACGATCCGACGGCGGTGGTCGGCCAGCGCCGGCGAGGTCGTGCGGACCTCCATCTCGGCGACGACCTCGGTCGCGCAGGCCAGGGGCAGGCGGTGTTCGCCCTCCACCTCGACGCTGCAGAGGCGACAGCCGCCGTAGACCGACAGACCGTCCAGCTGGCACAGGGTCGGGATCGGGACCCCCAGCCGTCGGGCCAGTGCCAGGATCGTCTCGCCCTCGTGGGCCAGCACGTCGACCCCGTCGAGCGTGACCGGGACCGACGCCCGCGGCCCGGGGTGGGACGGCGGTGAGGTGGTCGGCCGAGGCGCTGGGGCGGCGGTCATGATCCACCTCCGGAGACGGTGGCGGGCACGTCGATCAGCAGGGCCTCGTACTCGTCACGGAAGTGCTCGAGGGTGGAGACCACGGGGTTCGGGGCCGACTGGCCGAGCCCGCACAGCGACGTGGCCTGCACGGTCCGGCACAGCGACTCGAGGTGGCGCAGGTCGCGGCGGCGCCCGGTGCCCTGACAGATCCGGTCGAGCAGGGCGTGGAGTTCCACGGTGCCGACCCGGCAGGGCACGCACTTCCCGCAGCTCTCGTCGCGACAGAACGCCATGTAGAAGCGGGCGAACTCCGGCATGCTGACCGCGTCGTCGATGACGACCAGCCCCCCGGATCCCATCATGGAGCCGAGGGCCCGCAGGTGTTCGTAGTCCACCGGGGTGTCCAGGAAGCGCTCCGGGATGCACCCACCGGAGGGTCCGCCGGTCTGGGCGGCCTTGAACGATCGCCCGCCGGGGACCCCCTCGGCCATGTCCTCGACGATGGTGCGCAGGCTGATGCCCATCGGCACCTCGATCAGGCCGGTCGTCGACAGCGACCCGGCCAGGGCGAAGACCTTGGTACCCGGGCTCTCCTCCGTGCCGAGGCTGCGGAACCACTCCGGACCGCGGCTGATGATCGGGGGGACGTTGGCCAGGGTCTCGACGTTGTTGATCATCGTCGGCTGGCCCCACAGCCCACGTTCGGTCGGGTAGGGCGGTCGCAGGCTCGGCGAGCCGCGCCGTCCCTCGATCGACGCCAGCAGGGCGGTCTCCTCCCCGCAGACGAACGCACCGGCGCCGACCCGGACCTCGAGGTTGAACGTCACGTCGGTCCCGAGGATGCCCTTGCCCAGCAACCGACCGCGCTTGGCGGCCCGGATCGCCCGTTCCAGACGCTCGATGGCCAGCGGGTACTCGGCCCGGACGTACAGGAAGCCGCGCTGCGCCCCCGTGGCGTACGCCGCGATGGCCAGTCCCTCCAGGACGCGGTGTGGGTCGGAGTCCATGATGGTGCGGTCCATGAACGCGCCCGGGTCGCCCTCGTCACCGTTGGCGACCACCACCTTGTCGGGGCCAGGTGCCTCGGCCAGCAGCTTCCACTTCCGGCCGGTCGGGTAGCCGGCACCTCCCCGGCCCCGCAGACCGCTGCGGTCGATCCGGTCGAGGACGTCGGCCGGGGTCATGGTCGTCACCGCCGTGTGCAGGGCCCGGTAGCCCCCCGCCGCGACGTAGTCCTCCAACCGGTCGGGGTCGATCCGCCCCGCGTTGGCCAGCACGACCTTGACCTGCTCCGCCAGGAACGGCAGGTCCGGCGGGACCACCGCCACGTCGGACGTCACGCGGTCGCCGAGGAGGTGGTCACGGGCGATCGCGTGAGCACCGTCGGTGTCGACGTGCTCGTAGAGCGTCGAGCCCTCGCCCCGTGGTTCGACCTCGACGAGCGGTCCGCGGCTGCACAGCCCCGGACAGCCGGTGGGCACGATCTGGATCGTCTCGCGCTGGCCGGCGGCCTCGACGTCCGCTTCCAGCGCCGCCCGCACGCCGGCCGCACCGGCCGACAGGCACCCGGTCGAGCTGCAGACGAGCGCCCGGTGGGTCCGGCGACTGCGGGCGTTCAGTTCCCCATCCCGCATCGCATCGAGGTCGACCTGCGCACCCATCAGTCCACCTCCGCGAGGTTGCCCGCGATCGCCTGCAGGGCGGCATCGGTGTCGAGGTGGCCTTGCACCTGCCCGTCGAGGACGGCGACCGGCGCCATCCCACAGGACCCCAGGCACCGCGCCG
Organism: Nitriliruptoraceae bacterium; assembly: GCA_041685735.1. GTDB lineage: Bacteria > Actinomycetota > Nitriliruptoria > Nitriliruptorales > Nitriliruptoraceae > CSSed11-175R1. Next base: position 22,925 of record JAWLFE010000005.1, on the reverse strand, counting down.
TCGACAGGGTGAAGCGGCCATCCCCGGTGGTCTGCCCGGCGGCCACGTCGTAGGCGGTCTGGATCGCCGCCACGATGTCGTCGGCGCCCTTGACGAAGCAGGCGGTGCCCGTGCAGACGGTGCAGGTGTGATCGCCCGGTGGGTCGAACGTGAACAGGTGGTAGAAGGTCGCGACGCCGTACACCCGGCTCGCCGGCAGGCGCAGCGCCCGGCCGACGTACTGGAGCACGTCCTCCGACAGGTAGCCGAAGACCTCCTGGGCGACGTGCAGGACCTCGATGAGGTGATCCTGGGCGAACCGGGACCGTTTGAGCGCGGTGTCGAGTAGCGCGAACCGCTCATCGCCCGATGGGTGCGGTGCCCCCTTGCCTGTGCGCGTCGCCGTCGCCGTCGGCGTGCCGTCGCTCACCATCGCCTCCCCACCCGTCGGCTGGACGACCTGCTCTGCTGGACGAGTGCCGTCCCAGCTGACGCTACGGGTGGCCGGCAGACCGGTGTAGTGCCGATGGTCCCGGGTCGGAGGACCTGTTCGACCCGGATCGGACGGGCTCGGCCGATCAGGCCTGGTACGGCTCCTCGGGCACGATCACCCACGCGATGAGGTAGGCGATGACCGCGGGTCCCGGGAGCAGGGCGATCACGACGGTGATGATGCGCACCAGGGTCGGGTCGAGGTTGAAGTAGTCGGCCAGACCGCCGCAGATGCCGGCCAGCATCCGATCGGAGCGGGAGCGGTACAGGCGTTTGGGTGTCGCGTTCATGGCGGTCTCCGGCGTGGCTCGGATGGTGGGGTCGCGCTGGCACCGGGTGACTGGACGCGGTCGTCGGTGCGCCTCTGCGGTGCAGCGCGACCGCCAGGATGGCAGGCCCGCGGTCCGGGCGCACGCAGGGAGGTTCCCCGGACGACCCCGGCCAGCCGGGACGGGCTCCGGGTCGGTGATCCCCGGGTCGCGAAGTCCTCTCCGGTCTGGTCTGCTGGCGGGTGACCGCACCACCGCACCGCTTCTGGGAGACCGACGTGGACACCGCCACCCGGGCCGACGACCTCGTCCGACAGCTCACCCTGCAGGAGAAGGCGTCGTTGTGTTCCGGCAGCGATTTCTGGACCACGCAGGGCATCGAGCGCGTCGGGATCCCCGCCATCACCGTCACCGACGGCCCCCACGGGGTGCGCCTGCAGGCGGGTGCGACCGATCACCTCGGGCTCAACGACTCCGTGCCGGCGACGTGCTTCCCGACGGCGTCGGCACTCGCGGCGACCTGGGATCCCGAACTGCTCGGCGAGGTCGGCCGGGCCATCGCCGACGAGTGTCTGGAGTTCGGGGTCGGGGTGCTCCTGGGGCCCGGGGCGAACCTCAAACGGTCCCCGTTGTGCGGACGCAACTTCGAGTACCTCTCCGAGGACCCCTGGCTGACCGGACGCCTGGCCGCGGCGTTCATCGACGGGGTCCAGTCGCGGGGGGTCGGCACCTCGCTGAAGCACCTCGCGGCGAACAACCAGGAGTCGCGGCGGATGACGATCGACGTCGTCGCCGACGAACGCTCCCTGCGTGAACTGGAGCTCGCCGGCTTCGAGCTCGCGGTCCGAGCGAGCCAGCCGTGGACGGTGATGTGTTCCTACAACCGGCTGAACGGCACCGACGCCTGCGAGCACGGGTGGCTGCTGACCGACCTGCTGAAGGGGGAGTGGGGCCACACGGGCATCGTGGTCACCGACTGGGGGGCGATGAACGAGCGCGTCCCCGCGCTGGCCGCCGGCTGCGAGCTGCAGATGCCGGGGCTCGACGACGCGACGACCGGGGCCATCGTCGCGGCGGTCACCGCCGGCGACCTCGCGGTCGAGGTGCTGGATGCGGCGGCTGGCCGGCTCGTCGCGCTCGCGCTGCAGGCGCAGGAGGGCCGCCGACCCGACGCGACCTTCGACCGGGACGAGCACCACGCCCTGGCGCGGAAGGTGGCCGGGGAGGCGGCCGTGCTGTGCCGCAACGTCGACGATGCGCTGCCCATCGGCGCGCACGATCGTGTCGCGCTGCTCGGGACCTTCGCGCAGGCACCCCGCTACCAGGGCACCGGCAGTTCGCGGATCGAGCCGACCCGGCTCGACACCCTGCAGCATGAACTCACCGCGCTGCTCGGCGAGGACCGGGTGGTGGACGCGCCCGGGTACGACCACCCGACCCGACGCGACGACGGCCTCATCGCCGCAGCCGTCGAAGCCGCAGCGCAAGCGGATGTGGCGATCGTCTGCGTCGGCCTGCCCGACGGCTACGAGAACGAGGGGGACGACCGCAGCCACCTGCGCCTCCCGCCGACCCACGACGCGCTGATCGCGGCCGTCGCCGCCGTCCACGACCGGGTCGTGGTCGTGCTGTCGAACGGCGCGCCGGTCGAGATGCCATGGATCGAGGACGTGGAGGCCGTCGTCGAGGGCTACCTCGGCGGCCAGGCCGGTGGCGGGGGACTGGCCGACGTGCTGACCGGTGTGGTCAACCCGTCGGGACGGCTGGCCGAGACCTTCCCCCGCCACCTCGACGACGTGCCCTCCACCCGCACCTTCCCGGGTGGCCCGTCGACCGTCGAGTACCGGGAGGGCCTGTACGTCGGTTACCGCTTCCACGACACCGTCGACGGCGACGTGCTGTTCCCGTTCGGCCACGGGCTGAGCTACACGACCTTCGCGTTCGGCGAGCCGACCCTCGACCGTGACGAGGTCGCGGTCGACGACCTCGACGATGCCGGGTTGACCGTGACCGTTCCGGTCAGCAACACCGGTGAGCGCGCCGGTCGAACGGTGGTGCAGGTCTACGTCCGTGACGTGGAAGCTGCCGTCCACCGACCCGACCGGGAACTCAAGGCGTTCGCGAAGGTCGGACTCGAGCCCGGCTCCACGACCTACGTGAAGTTGCCGCTCGATCGTCGGGCGTTCTCGTACTGGCATCCGGACCTGCGGGCCTGGACGGTCGAACCCGGACGGTTCGAGGTGCTCGTCGGTGCGTCGTCCCGCGATCTGCGGGGTGCCGCGAACCTCGAGGTGACCGGTCGGGCGCTCCTGCCCGAGCGTGACGAGCCCGCGGTCTACCGCCGTCCGACGCGCTACCTCGACGTGGATGCCGCCTCCTTCGAGGCACTGCTCGGCCGACCGCTCCCCGACAACCCCGGGTTCGAGCGGCCCTACACCCGCAACACCCCGATCGGCGCGACGGCGACCAGCCCGCAGGGCAAGGCACTGGTGTGGGCGGTCGAACGACGGCTGCGCCAGCAGTTCGCCGACGACCCGGCCAACGAGGCCCTCGTCCGCTCGATGGTCGATGAGGCGCCGCTGCGCACCCTGCTGATGGGTGGGATCGGCGAGGAGGAACTCGACAGCCTGGTCGACCTCGTCAACGGCCGGTGGGCGCTCGGCGGCGAGCGGCTGCTGCGATCCCTCTGGGAGCGGCGGGGGCCGGGATGAGGGCCCTGCCCCGTGCGTGGGTGTTCATCGCCATCCTCGTGCTGCTCGCCGGGCTGTGGTGGCTCCTACCCGGTCGCGACGCCCCACCACCGGATGCGACCGTCGACGACGGCCCGCAGCGGGTCCAGCCGCTGGACTGGATCTCGTTCAACGAGCCCGCGGGGGCCTGGCGCTACGACCGGATCAGCGCCACGAGGACCCTCGGGTGGGTGGGTGACCGGACGGTGGCGGGCGACCTGGCCAACCTCGAGGTGGCGGTCGCGGCCGCCGACAGCAGCCTGACCGAGGTCCGCGCGGAGTACCGCGGCAGCATCGAGGGCGCCGGGACCGTCACGCGCCTCGACGAGGACGACACCCGCATCCCGGGAACCGATGCGGCGATCGTGCTCGTCGCATCCGGGACGGATGCTGGGGTCGACTTCGGTGTCGTCGTCCTGCTCATGGGGGTCGAGGACCGTGTGGTGACGCTCGTCATGGGCTCGGCCGGCGGTCCCTCGATCGCGGAACTGCGGGCGACGGCCGATTCGGTGGTGATCGATCGTGACGAACTGTTGGCCCAGCTCGGCTGATCGCGCGCCGGGTCAGCGTGACAGCGCGCGGGCGAGCAGGTTGGCCGGGTGGTGGATCTCCCAGCCGGCGCGTGCGATCTGCATCGCGCAGCCGGGGTTGCCGGACACGACACCGCGTGCGCCGGTGCGGTGCAGGGACGCGTCCTTCTTGGCCAGCAGGGCGTCACCGAACTCCGGCTGCTCGATCGAGTAGATGCCCCCGGAGCCGCAGCACAGGTGCTCGTCGTCGGGTTCGATCAGGGTGAGGCCGGGGATGGCGCGCAGCAACGCCAGCGGCGCGTCGCCGGCTCGTTGGACGTTGCGCAGGTGACACGGGGCCTGGTAGGCGAGCTGCAGACGGACCGGGGTCGCGTGCTCGGCGACATCGGCCGGGGTGATGACCTCGCTGAGGTCCTTGACCCGGGCACTGAAGGCGTGCGCCTCCGGGGTGTCCAGCAGGTGGCCGTACTCCTTCATCGCGGCCCCGCACCCGGCCGAGTCGACCACGATCGGACCGTCGGTCCCCGCGTAGGCGGCGATCGTCTGCTCCGCCAACGCATGGGCCTCGCCCTCACGCCCGGCGTGGACGTGCAGCGCCCCGCAGCACGGTGGGGCGGGTTCGAAGTGCGGGGTGAACCCGACCGCGCCGAGGACGTCCGCGACGGCCTGGTGGACGTCGCGGAACATGTGGTCCATCACGCAGCCACGGAAGACGAAGGCGTCACCGCGCGCACCGGTGGTGGTCGGGGTCCGGTAGCCGCGCCGCAGGTCGCCGAGCCGGACCCGGCGGGCAGGTCGCAGCCGCGACGGCAGGATGCGGTCGAGCCGCAGTGCCTGGAGCACCGCGAGCCCGGCGACACCCAGCCGGAGCAGCGGACGTCGCGCCAGCGCGAGGAACCCGACCTGGTGCGCCACACGCCGCAGCCCGGTCGGTGGTCGCCGCTCTGCCAGTTCGGTCCGGGCCGTCTCGATCAGCGAGCCGAACTCCACGAGCGAGGGACACACCAGTTCGCAGGCCCGGCACTGCACGCAGGTCTCCAACGACTCGGCCAGGGCGGGATCGCTCAGTGAGAGCTCGCCGGTGTCGGCCAGGCGCATCCCGAGGATCCGGCCGCGCGGGCCGTGTTCCTCCAGGTGGGTGACCTCGTAGGTCGGGCACGAGGAGAGGCAGAACCCGCACTGCACACACTGCGCCAGCTGGTCGGCGTCGAAGATCGACGGTTCGGTGGGCGACCCCGTGAACGGTCCACGTACCGGTGGTGCCGGGTCGCTGGCGGGCTGGCTCGTCATGTCGTCCACCGTTCCATCATCGTCGGGGCCGCCTCGTCGTCGGATCCATGTGCATCAGCGGGACCAGCGCCAGGGTGCCAGGATGCCGTCGGGGTCCAGCGCGGCGGTGACCTGTGTCGCGATCGGGTCGGGCCGGCTCCCGCCGAACGCGGGCAGGCCCGACGAGCGGTCGAGGACCAGCAGCGAGCCGCCCAGCCGCTCAGCCGCCCGCCGGGCGGTCGTCAGGTGCTCGGCGGTGCCATCGAGGTGGCAGACCCCGACCCCGTCCTGCACCGCCCAGCGCAGCTCGGCGCCGTCGATCGCCGTGAGGAACTCCGGGACCCGGGCGGGATCCAGGGCCGCTCGGGCCGTGGTGGGCAGTGTCGGCGGATCGAAGGGTTCGAGCCCGGCGAGGTCGGCCTGGTCGGCCGCGTCGTCGGGATGGCCTTCCAGCAGGACATGCGTGCGGTCGGCGGTCGTCACGAGGCTGACCGGTCGGAACAGCACGCCGTCGAGGTCGTGACGGGGTTCCCGGGTCGCGTACCAGGCACGGTGACGTGCCAACGGACGCAGCTTCAGGGTCACCTCGGTGATGACCCCGAGGGTGCCCCAGGAGCCGGTCAGCAGGCGACACAGGTCGTAGCCCGTGACGTCCTTGACCGTGACCCCTCCGGCGGCGGCCACCTGCCCGGCGCCGGTGACGAACCGGACCCGCAGCAGCCAGTCGCGGACCCGTCCTGCGCCGAGCTGGCGCGGGCCGGCGAGCCCCGTGGCGATCCGCCCGCCGACCGTGGAACCGGCTCGGTCGGTGGGCTCGATCGGACACTCCTGCCCGGCGGTGGCCAGCACCTCGCGCAGCTCATCGACGCCGGTCCCCGCACGGACGGTGATGGTCAGGTCCTCGGCGGCATGGGCGACCACGCCGGTCAGCCCGGCGACGGACACCACGGGCGCGTCGGAGGACGGGAGCCGGTCGAGCACACTGCCGCCGCCGCGGACCTCCAGCGGCGTGCGGTCCCGCCGGGCGTCCAGGATCGTGTCGCGGAGTTCGTCGGTGGTCGCCACCTCGGTGCCGGTGGTGGTCATACCCACGCTCCCTCAGGGACCATGCGTGCCTCCTGACAGCCGACCGTCGCGGGCAGCACCTTGTCGGGGTTGGCCAACCCGCTCGGTTCGACCGCGGTCCGCACGGCCCGCTGCACCGCCAGATCGTCGGCGGTGAACACCTGCGACAGGAAGTCCCGCTTCTCGATCCCGACGCCGTGTTCACCGGTCACGGTGCCATCCAGGCGCAGCGCGGTCGTGACGATGTCGTGCCCGGCGCGGAAGACCCGGTCGAGCACACCGTCCTCCCGCCGGTCGAACAGGATGAACGGGTGCAGGTTGCCGTCGCCGGCGTGGACGACGTTGAGGATGATCAGATCCTCACGCGCGCCGATCGCGACGACCTCGTCGAGCATGTCGCCCAGCCGTGACCGGGGCACGACCACATCCTGGAGGAAGAAGTCGGGCGCCTCCTTGGCGATCGCGCCGGCGACCGCCTTGCGGCCCTTCCAGATCCGTGCGCGCTGGTCGGCGTCGGCGGCGCGGGTCACGCTGGTGGCACCGTTGGCGTGGGCCAGCCGTTCGGCGGTGTCGACCCCGGCGGTGACGCCGTGGGCCAGCCCCTCGAACTCCACCAGCAGGACCGCCGCGGCGTCGACCGGGTAGCCGGCATCGGCGTAACCCTCGACCAGGCGCACCGCCCGGGCGTCCATCAGCTCCACCGCGTCGGGCAGACGGTCGCTGGTCACCAGGTCGCCGACCATCGCCGCCGCGTCCCGCAACGAGGCGAACCCGGCCAGCATCGTGCCGACCGCCGGTGGGGTGGGCAGCAGCCGCAGGCACGCACCCGTCACGATGCCGAGGGTTCCTTCTCCACCGACGCTCACCCCCCGGATGTCCAGGCCGGCCAGCTCCGGCGCGCGGCCGTCCAGCAGGTGGACCTCGCCGTCGGCGTCCATCAGTTCAACGGCCAGCACGTGCTGGCTCATGACCCCGTAGGTCAGGACGTGGATGCCGCCGGCGTTGGTGGCGACGTTGCCGCCGAGGGTGGCGGCGATCTGGCTGGCCGGATCGGGGGCGAACCGCAGCCCGTGGGCCGCGGCTGCACGGCCGAGCCGGGCATTGACCAGACCCGGTTCCACCCACGCCCGCCGGTTGGCGACGTCCAGCTCGCGGAGCCGGTCCATCCGGGCGACGCTGACCACCAGGGGTCGGACCCCCTCCTCGCCGGTCGGGGTGGCCCCGCCGGCCAGACCGGTACCGGCCGCGCGGGGCGTGAACGGCACCCCGTGGTCACGGCAGGCGCGCAGGATCCTGGCGGTCTCCTCGACGCTGCGCGGCAGCGCGACCCCGACCGGGTCGGCGTTCAGGAACGACGCGTCGCGGCGGTAGGTGGCACGCCCCAGGTGCCCGGCCCGCAGCCCATCGTCCCCGACGATCCCATGCACGGTCGCCAACAGGCCTCGCTCCCCGGGGGAGAGGTCGCTGGCACCGTCCACCCAGGGTCGTGCCGCGTCGGCCGCGGGCGGCTGCCGCCGACGCGCGGAGATCCTGTGGAGCAGGGGCATGGTCACGTCCTGTCCGTCGGGTCGGGCAGCCGTCCCGCGAGGTACTCGGCCAGGTGCAGCACCCGGACCTCACGCCCGGAGGCGTGGACGCCACCGCGCAGGTGCAGGATGCATCCCGGGTTGTCGGTGATCAGGATGGAGGTCTCCGTGCGGTCGACACAGCCGAGCTTGCGGTCCAGGATCCCGGCGGACACCTCGGGGTGGCGCACCGATGTCGAGCCGCCGAAGCCGCAGCACTCCGAGGCCTCCGGGAGAGGGACGACGGGCACCGCCGCGACGTCACGCAGCAGCTGTTCGATGGCGTCGCGTCGGCCGAGGGTGTTGCTGGACTGGCAGAAGCGGTGGACCGTGACCGGGGTCCGATCGCCGTTGTCGAGGCTGCCGGCCGGCAGCCGCCCTGGGCCCGCGGTCAGGTAGCTGATGAGGTCGTAGGTCCGACCGGCGAGCTGTTGGCTGCGTTCCAGTTCATCGAGGTCGTCGCGCAGCAGGTGCGGGGCGTCGTGCTTGAGCATCGCCAGGCAACTGGATGCGGGGGTGACCACGTCATCGATGCCGTCGAGGGTCTCCATCGTCTGGCGGACCATGTCGCGGGCGGCCTCCTGCTCGCCGGCGTCGTAGGCCGGCAGGCCGCAGCAGTGCTGTTCCCGGGGCACGATGACGTGCGCGCCGGCGGCGCGGAGCAGCTTGGCGGCGGCGATCGGGATCTCCGGCGCCATGCGGTCGGACAGGCACTGCAGGAACAGTTGGACCCGGCGTCCGGCCAGCGGCTGCGCGTCCAGCGGGGTCGGCTCGGCGAGCTTGCCGCGCTTGAGCGTGTCGCGGGCGGGGCGCACCGGGATCGCCGGCGGGGAGCGCCACCCCACCCGGCTGGCGAACGGTGCACGGTCGGCGATGACACGGGGGATGCTCGTCACCCCGTCGCGCCGCAGCGGCGTGGTCGCGACCCCGAGCGCCCGGAAGCCGAGGTCCACCAACCCGCGGCGCCCGAACGCCGTGATGCCGAGGTGTGCGATCCGCCCACCCGGTGTCGGGGTGCCGGACTCGACGACGTCCTGGCGGATCTCCAGGATCTGCATCGGCAGCGGGATGTCCGTCGGGCAGACCTGCGCGCAGGCCCCGCAGGAGACGCACAACGACTGTGGGCCCGACACCGCCTCGATGCCGTGGTGGAACTCGGTGTTCACCAGCCCGATCGCGCCGGTGTAGACGTGCCCGAAGGCGTGCCCACCGACAACGCCGTAGGGCGGGCAGACGTTCGCGCAGGCGCCGCAGCGGATGCACCGCAGCGCGGCGGCGACGTCCGGGTCCTCGTTCATGGCTGTGCGGCCGTTGTCCAGCAGCAGGATGTGCTGCTCCTGCCCGGGCCGTGGGCCGGTGACGAAGTTGGTGTAGACGGTCAGCGGCTGCCCGGTCGCGGAGCGCGCCAGCAGCCGTACCTGCTTCATCGCATCGGCGTAGGTCGGGACGAGTTTCTCGATCCCGACCGTGACGACGTGGACCGGTGGCAGGGCGACCGACATGCGGTTGTTGCCCTCGTTGCAGATCAGCATGACCGACCCGCCCTCGGCGATCAGGGCGTTGGCGCCGGACAGGCCGATCCCGCTGGCCAGGAACTTCTGGCGCAGCTCGGTGCGGGCGACCTTGACCATCCGGTCGATGTCGTCCGGTGGGAACTCGCGGTCCAGCACCCGCGTGAACAGTTCCGCGATCTGCTCCTTGCGCTTGTGGATCGCCGGCATCACCAGGTGGGACGGGGTCTCGCCCGCCAACTGCAGGATCCACTCGCCGAGGTCGGTCTCGACAGGCGTGATACCCACATCCTCGAGGTGGTGGTTCAGGCCGATCTCCTCGGAGACCATGGACTTGCCCTTGACCACCAGGTCCGCGTCCGCGTCCCGGGCGATGCGCACGAACGCCTCGTTGGCCTCAGCGGGGGTCCCGACCCGGGTGACGGTCGCGCCGGCGGCCGTGGCGTTGGCGGTGAACTGATCGAGGTAGTGGTCCCAGTTGTCGCGGACCCCGTCCTTGATCGCCGCGAACTCCTTGCGGAGTTCGTCGAAGCTGCGTCCCTCCTGCTCCTCCAGCGCCCCGATCATCGTGTCGCGGGACTCACGCCAGCCCCGCTGGAACGAGGTCAACCCGGTCCGCACGTTCTCGTCGGCGAGCGCTGCGTCCAGGCGTTCATCGAACGGCTTCATGCCTCGTCCTTCGTCGCGTCGGTCGGGTCGGTCGGGTCGGGCGCCGTGAGGACCAGCACATCCACCTCGTCAGGCCCTTGGACCCCGATCGTGAGGCTGCGTTCGATGTCGGCGGTCCGGGAGGGTCCGGTCATCAGCGATGCGAACCCCGGCTGGCCGCCTCGGTGTCCGAGCCACTCGGCGGCGCTCTCCAGGCGATCGACGATGTCCGATGCGTCGACCACCTGGATCAGGCGGTGGCACAGCATCGTCACCACGCGGTCGCCCAACGCATGTTCGGACACCAGGAGACTGCCGCTCTCCGCGACCCCCATCTCCGCCCGGACGATGGCGACCGGGACGTCGGCGACCTCGGCGGCGGGATCATCCCCGTCGGGCACGACCACCCGGACCCCGGCGGCCTCCAAGCGCTCGCGCACCTCCGGCGTCGCCGCCGCCAACGATGGCGCGACGGCCACCACGTCGCTGTAGCCGCCGGCGTGCTCCGCGACCTGCTGCCACCCCGCCACCTCGAGGTAGCTGGAGGAGGAGGCGGTGACCCCCGCCTCGAAACGTCGTCGTCGCTCCGTGGCGGTGCTGGTGGTGCTCATACGTCGCTCCTGAGGGTCGGCTCGTGCTCACGGCGTTCGCGGATCGCCGTGACGATAACCATCACCGCGACGCCGAGCGCGAGGAAGAACCCGATGGTGCCAGCATTGAGGCCGAACCCCCAGACGAACAGGTAGCTCACGATCCCGGCCATGAACAGGTAGTAGAGGCAGGGGATGGCGACCTTCCGCATCAGATCGCCTTCGCGACCAACCAGACCGACCGTGGCGGCCGCAGCGACGACGTTGTGCACCGTCAGCATGTTCCCGGCCGCGCCGCCGACGGCCTGGGCGGCCACGATCGGGGCGGTGGCCACGCCGATGCCCTCAGCCGTCGCGAACTGGAACTGGGCGAACATGAGGTTGCTGATGGTGTTGGAGCCGGCGGCGAACGCGCCCAAGCCGCCGACGAACGGGGCGATGAGCGGCCAGGCCGATCCGGTCGCGGCTGCCGCACCCTCGGCGAGGGTCAGCGGCATCGACGTCAGGTCGCTGGTGTTGAACGCCGACCCGGAGTTGATGAAGATGCGCACCAGCGGCACGGCGATCAGGATCGCGGGAGCGGCCTTGAGGATCTGCTTGCCAGCGGTCGCCCAGGACGCCTTGATCTCACTGGCCCGCATCCGGTGGATGCCGTAGCTCGCGAAGACCGCGACCAGGAACACCGCGCCCGGCAGGTAGAGGAACTGGAAGCCGGCGTTGACGCCGTCGACCCCGAAGATGTCGGCCCACGTCGGGTTCACGCCCTGGAGTGCGGACTGGATGCCGAGTTCCGGGATGCGGGTGATCACCAGGATGCCGGCGAGTAGGACATAGGGGGACCAGGCGCGTGCGGTGCCGATGGCCTGGCGGGGCGTGGCGTCATCGGGCTGCAGGTCGCCCATCCAGGCGTCGAGCCACGTGCTCCGGTCACCGAAGGTCCACGGCTCCTTCGGCTGCAGGAACCCCGCCCGGGTCGCCGTGATCACGATCGCCAGACCGATCAGGCCACCGAACAGCGAGGGGAACTCCGGGCCGAGGAAGCGGGCGGTCAGCCAGTAGGGGACGATCATCGCGAGTGCGGCGAAGATCGCGAACGGCCAGATCGCGAGCCCGTCGCTGAACCGCTTGTTCTCCCCGAAGAACCGGGTCAGCAGCGACACCATGAACAGGGGGATCAGAACGCCGACGATGCCGTGGACGGTCGCGGCACCGATGGCGACATCGCCGAGGTAGGCCGACAGGGTGCCGCCGCCCGCTTCGAGGCTGGTCTCCGCCGCCGTCCCGGCGAGCCCACCGTTGACGCCGATGATGATCGGGGTCCCGAGCGCGCCGAAGGTGACGGGTGTCGACTGGATGATCAGACCACACATGACGGCGGCCATGGCGGGGAAGCCGAGCGCCAGCAGCAGCGGTGCGGCCACGGCGGCCGGCGTCCCGAACCCGGACGCGCCTTCGATGAACGATCCGAACAGCCAGGCGATGATGATCGCCTGGACGCGTCGGTCGGGACTGACCCGGGTGAAGGCGGCACGGATCGATGCCATGGCGCCGGACGCCGTCATCGTGGCGAGCAGCAGCAGTGCCCCGAACACGATGTAGAGGATGTCCAACGAGATGCCGAGTCCCTCGACCACCGAGGCGGCGACCGCCACCGGTTCCACGTTCCAGATGGCCAGTGCCACGACGACCACGACGACGAAGCCGACCGCCATCGCGTTGCGTGCGGACCATCGCAGCCCGACCAGCAACACGCCGATCACGAGGATCGGCAGGAACGCGAGCAGGCTGAGGACGGCGAGGTTCTCCATGGGTTCTCTCCCTGTGGGCCCGATCCGGCGCGGAGGGTGCGGGTGCTCGGGCGACGGTGTGGCAACCATGGAGGTCTGCGCACGCCGCGACTAGGGCACAACCGGCGCCATCCGTGGGACCTTCGGCGGTGACCGTCCCGATCGGGTCGGCGTCGGCGCCGTTCGGCCCTACCTCCCCCGTGCCGGTCACCCCCTGACGGTGACGACGTGCCGCTCGCCGTCGAAGCTCGTCGCCCCGATGGCGCGCAGGTGGTCGAGCAGCGGCATGGCACTGCGTCGGTTGGTGCCCCACGCCTGTCGGGCCTCGGACGCGGAGAACGTCGCGCCGTCACGCCCCGGCCCGTCACGCAGCGCGGTGATCGCCGCATCGATCGCGTCTGGGACGAACAGCAGGGGGCCGCAGGCGACCACGGTTCCGTCATCGACCAGGCTCTGCACCTCGAAGGACGGCACCCCGAGTCGCTCGGCGAGCTCGGTCGGGTCCGGGGGTTCCAGCCAGTCCTCCCGGAGCGTGTCGACGAACCGGGTCCGGCGGTCGTCACGGGCGGTGAGGTAGCGCTCCGCATGCTCGGGGTGCACGATCCGACCTCCGATGCGCCGCAGCGCCCCGGTGCGCACGAGGTGGTCGATCAGCCCGGTGGTCAACGCCGGCGGGCATCCCGCTGTCCGCGCCACCGGGAACAGGTCCGACGGGTCCAGCGCCCGGTCCGGTGGAGCCTGGAGGGCATGGTGCTCCACCGCATCCACCCAGGGTGCCAGTCGCTCCGGTCGGACCAGGTGGTCGCCGATCACGGTCAGGTCGTCGTCCGCCGCCACCTCGACCCCGACGATGGACGTCAGCTGCGACCGGGCCCGGACCCCACCGTGGGCATCGACGAGACCGCGTGTCCGGGCGTCTGGATCGTCGGCCTCCGCCAGGTCCTCGAGCACCAGCGCGTGGGCCAGGCGAGCCTCCGTCCCGCGCTGCCGGCGGGCCGGCGCGGGATCGAGCACGATGCCACCCCCGGCGGTGCGATGCCGGCCGGCATCCCGGATCACGAACCGGTCACCGGCACGGACGGGCAGCGGGGTCGCGAGCTCGAGACGCACGGGGCCGGACGTCCCGGGGTCGAGGTCGTCCAGCAGGGGGAGGACCTGCACCTCGCTGACGGCGGTCCCGATGTGCAGGTGCCAGGCACCCCGTCGTCCGATCCCGCTCGAGTGCAGTGCCTGGAGCCGCACGTCCAGGGCGCTACTCGGCCCATCCCACGCCCGTTGCCCGCGGGCGAGCAGCACGTTGCCACGGCTGATGTCGCCGTGCTCGATCCCGGTCAGGTTGACCGCGATCCGCATCGGTGCCGCGGCCCGGTCGACCGGCTGCTCCAGTGCCTGCAGCCCGCGGACCCGGCCCGTGGACGCCGTCGGCGCGATCGTGACCTCCTGCCCGACCTCCAGCACCCCCGATCCGAGCATCCCGGTGACGACGGTCCCGGCCCCACGGATCGTGAAGGCACGATCGATCCACAGGCGCGTGGCATCGGCGGCGCGGTCCTGCTGCTCGGTGGCCGGCCCGTGCAGGCGGTCGACGAGGACGGCGCGCAGGTCGTCGACGCCCGCGCCGCTGAGCGAGTCGACGGCCAGCACGGGGGCGTCGCCGAGCGATGTCGGTGCGAGCCGATCCCGGACGTCGTCGACCACGGCGGTTGTCCGGTCCGGTCCGGCCAGCACGGCCTTCGTCACCACCGCGGCGACACACCGACGGTCCAGCAGTGACAGGATCTCCAGGTGTTCCTGGGACTGCGCGGACCACCCGTCGTCGGCCGCGACCACGAACAGGACGTCGTCGACGACCCCGACACCGCTGAGCATGTTCGGCAGGAAGCTGTCATGCCCGGGCACGTCGACGAACGCCACCGTCAGTGGCCCGGTGGGTGCATCGGGCAGGTGATCGGTCGGCAGGTCGGTCCACACGAACCCGAGGTCGATGGTCAGCCCGCGTCGTCGTTCCTCGTCCCACCGGTCGGGTTCCATCGTGGTCAGGGCCCGCAGGAGCGCGCTCTTGCCGTGGTCGACGTGACCTGCCGTGGCGATGACGTGCATCAGCCGGCCCCGGTCGCGGTCCGCAGGGCCGACAGCAGCACGTCGTCCTGATCCACCGGGACGGACCGGAGGTCCGCCACGACCCGGTCGTCGAGGATGCGTGCCACGACCCCGGGGTCGCCCGTCCGCAGGCGCGCCGCGAGCTCGTCAGCCGGGCCCGGCAGCGCCACGCCCCAGGATGGCAGGCGACCGCCCGGGGTCGATCCACCACCCAGGACCGCCTCGGTCTGGACGACGGTCCCGTCACAGGCTGCGGCGATCCGCTCGGCACGGCTGCGGAGCCCATCGAGGTCAGCGGTGGCCATCGCCCAGAGCGGGAGGTCCTCCCGCGCGTCTCGCTCGTGGTCGGCGACGCTCGATTCGAGGGCAGCCAACCGGAGCTTGTCCAGGCGCAGCGCGCGTGCCAACGGTGCCCGGCGGCAGCGTTCGACCAGCTCGTGCCGACCGACGACGATGCCGGCCTGGGGCCCGCCCAGCAGCTTGTCGCCGGAGAACAGCACCAGGTCCGCACCCAGGCTGATGGCCTCGGCGGCGACGGGCTCGTCGGCCGCGGCCGGGTGGGGGCGCAGCAGGCCGGACCCGATGTCGTCGATGAACGGCACGCCGGCCGTGTGGGCCACCTCGGCGATCTCCCCGGTCGGCGGGCGATGCACGAACCCGTCCTGCCGGAAGTTGCTGGGGTGGACGCGCAGGATCGCGCCGGTCTCGGCCGTGACGGCCCGCCGGTAGTCGTCGAGGTGGGTGCGGTTGGTGGTGCCGACCTCCCGTAGGCGGCAGCCGGCGGCCTCCATGATGTCCGGGAGCCGGAACGACCCGCCGATCTCGACCAGTTCGCCCCGGCTGATGATGACCTCACGGTCCTGCCCGAACACGTGGAGTGCCAGGACCAGAGCCGCCGCGCCGTTGTTCACGGCGAGGGCCGCCTCGGCGCCGGTCAGGCGTGCGAGGCCGTCGTGCGCGACGCTGCCGCGGCCCCCGCGGCGACCGTCGGCGAGATCCACCTCGAGGTTGGTGGGACCCGCCGCTACGGTGATCGCCGCCACCGCCGCGGCCGACAGGGGCGCGCGCCCGAGGTTGGTGTGCAAGAGGACCCCGGTGGCGTTGAGGACGGGCCGCAGACCGCGGCTGGTGCTCTGCGTGATCGCCGCAACGGCTTCGGCGGCGATCATGTCCGGACCGGGTGTCGCCGCTCCGGCGGCAACCGCGTCGCGCGCCCCCGCCAGGGCCTGACGCAGCGCGTCGACGACACGATCATGACCCGCCGCGGCCGCGGTCCGGGCGACCTCGGGCCGTTGCAGCAGCGCCGTCAGCCCGGGGAGGTCGGCTCGGGGGTCGCGGTCCTCGGCCGCGGTCATGTGCTCGCCACCCGGATCGTGCCCGGGGTGCCATCGGTGAGCGAGCCGATGACGGCCGCGTCATGCCCGGTCGCCCGGAGACGATCGACGATCCCGTCCGCCGCGTCTGCCGGCAGGGCGAGCAGCAGCCCACCCGACGTCTGGGCGTCGGCGAGCAGCAGCCGCGTCGTGTCGTCCACGTGGCCGTCGAGGTAGCGGCCGGCCTGCTCCGCGTTGCGCTGTGATCCCCCCGGCACGAAGCCCTCAGCCAGCAGGTCGCGGACCCCCGGCAGGATCGGGACGGCGGGGGCGTGGACGACGGCGCCCACCCCGCTGGCCGTCGTCAGGCGGTTGAGGTGGCCGAGCAGACCGAAGCCGGTCACGTCGGTCGCGGCCGCGGCCCCTGCAGCCAGCGCGGCGTCGGCGGCATCGCGGTTGAGCCGGGTCATGGACGCCACCGCTGCTGGGTAGGCCTCCGCCAGGGGACCGGTGCCGCCGGGTTGCAACGGGTCCGAACGCTTCAGCGCGGTGGTGACGATCCCGGTCCCGAGTGCCTTGGTCAGCACCAGCGCCTGCCCGGGTCGCGCCCCCGCGTTGGTCAGCACGCTGTCCTCGCGGGCGTCGCCGAGGACGACCTGGCCGAACAGGGGCTCGGCGCTGTCGATCGAGTGACCCCCGGCGATCAGGTACCCGGCGTCGACGGCGATGTCGACCGCGCCCTGCAGGACCTCGCCGAGCAGCTCGAAGGGCAGGTCCCGAGGCCACCCGACGAGGTTGAGCGCGAACCTCGGCGTCGCGCCCATCGCGTACACGTCGCTGACCGCGTTGGCGGCGGCGATCCGGCCCCACGTCGCGGGGTCGTCGACCAAGGGGGTGAAGAAGTCGGTCGTTGCCACGAGCACCCGTCCGTCGGGCTGCCGGAACACCGCGGCGTCGTCACCGGTCTGGGGACCGACGAGCAGGTCGGGGTGTCCGGGGAAACTCACCTGATCGAGGATCCGGGTCAACTCGTCCAGACTGAGCTTGCAGGCGCACCCGGCGCCGTGGCTCAGGGACGTCAGACGCGGCACGGAGGGATCAGACACGGAGACCTCGAGGTGGTGGGGAACTGAGGACATGACGAGGGGAACCACGTGGTGGTGCCGGGGGCTTCCGATGCCCGCTACCGTCGGCGTCGCACGAGACGTGCTGGGAGGTGTCCGGACGCCTGGTGGGTCCCCCGGTCTTCAACACCGGTGAGGGGTTGGTCACAATCCCTGGCGGGTTCGATTCCCGTCCACCTCCGCTGCCCGCCCCCGTCGCGGGCGCACCGCTCAGGCGTGGCGCACCGTCTGCGGCCCGTCGGCCTCGACGAGCAGCCGGAGGGCCGCTTCGACGACCGCGCGCTGTCGGGCCCGATCGCCGACCGGGCCGACGGTCCGGCCCATCAGGTGGGGCGTGATGAGCACCCGGGGGACGCGGAGGCGTCCCGCGACGTGCTCGAAGGCGCGGACGAAGATCGACACCGTCGGGATACCGGCGGACTCCAGGGCACGAGCGACGAGTCCGACCGACCCGTGGCAGACCGGTCAGGTGGCGACGAGCAGGCATCCGTCCACCTCCTCGGCGACGAAGCGTTGCGCCCAGGCGTCGGCGATCTCCTTCTTCAGCCGGGTCTGCGAGGTCGCACCCGTGAAGGCGTAGTGGGTGTCCACGAGTTGCACGTGGCCCTCGGTCGCGAGGTCGCGGAGCACGCCCAGGGGGAAGACGGTCCCGGGATCACGCTGTGCGGTGACCGCGTCGTACCCCGGGTGGCGGGCGGTCAACTCGCCGTCGGACGTCTCCGTCGGGATCGCGGACAACGTCGGGCTGCCGCGCAGGAACTCCTTGATCATCCCGAGCGCCTCGACCTGCGACGGCCCGTCGGGGCCCATCGGGTCGTCGTCGCGCCGGAACACCCCACCGGCGGAGAGCAGCAGGAGCCGGGTGTCGCTGAGATCACGGGTCAGGGGTGTGAACGGTGCGTCGTCGACCTGCGGCGTGTCATCGTCGGCGTAGGCCGCGGCCTGCGCCTGCAGGATCCGGTCGTGGACCGCGGTGAGGTCGCCGGTGTCGAGCGCCGCGCCGACATCGTGCAGGATCCCGGCGAGCAGATCACCCGCGTGGGTGTCGGACATCTTCGCCAGGAACTTGTACTGCATGTCGGCGTGCTCGCCGTAGTAGAACGACTCACGGAGGTCGCGCATGGACAGGGCCTCGTCGCCCGTCCCGTCAGCGTCGGCCATGGTGTTCCTCGCGTCGTCCCCGGCGTGCCGATCCCAGGCCACGGTCGGGGCATGTGGTGCCGTTGGGACCGTAGCGCCTGGTCGGGTGTCGATGACAGCCCGCCGTGGAGGACGCCGTGATGCGGGTCTGCCAACGGTCGTCCACCGTCGATGGAAGCGCTGGGGCGATGGCCGGGTTGTCCTTCACAACCGAGGCAGCGCCGCTGCACTCGTTCCGACCCGTCCCTGATCCGGAGGATCGAAGATGACCGACACCTACGACGTCGTCGTGATCGGCGCCGGCCCCGCCGGCGAGAACGCCGCCGACTACGCCGTCCAACGCGGCCTGACCGCCGCGATCGTGGAAGCCGAACTGGTCGGAGGCGAGTGCAGCTACTGGGGCTGCATGCCGTCGAAGGCGCTCCTGCGTCCCACCGAGGTCCTCGAGGCCGCCAAGCGGGTCCCCGCCGCGGCCGCCGCCATCACCGGTGAGGTGGATGTCGCCAAGGTGCTCAAGAACCGTGACGCCTTCACCTCCGGGTGGGACGACAAGGGCCAGGTCGACTGGCTCGAGGGTGCGGGTGTCGTGCTGCTCCGCGGCCACGGTCGGCTCGTCGGCGACAAGGCCGTCGAGGTGACCGCGGAGGACGGGAGCGTCACGCGGCTGGAGGCGACCAAGGGGGTCGTCATCGGTGTCGGCACCAGGGCCGCCCACCCGCCGATCGACGGGCTCGCCGACGTGCGCACCTGGGACAACCGGGAGATCACCGAGGCCAAGGAGATCCCGGAGCGACTCGTCGTGCTCGGCGGCGGCGTGGTCGGTGTCGAGATGGCGCAGGCCTTCCGGCGGCTCGGTGCCGCCGAGGTCACCATCATCGAGGCGATGGATGGACTCCTGCCCCGGGAGGAGCCTTTCGTCAGCGATGAGCTGACCGCCGCGCTCGAAGCCGAGGGGATCACCATCAAGCTCGGCGCGATGGCCACCGAGGTGGCCCGCGACGGCACCGACGGTCCGGTCACGGTCACGCTGGACGGCGGCGATGAGATCACCGGCGATGAGCTGCTCGTCGCGGTCGGGCGCCGTGCCCCCACCGATGACCTGGGCCTGGACACGGTCGGCGTCGAGCCCGGCCGGGGTGGCTACATCGAGGTGGATGATCACCTGCGGGTCCCCGGCCACGACTGGTTGTACGTGATCGGCGACGCCAACGGCCGTGCGCTGCTGACCCATCAGGGCAAGTACCAGGCGCGGCTCGTCGGTGACGCCCTGGCCGGTGTGGAGGTCGATCCCGCGTGGGCCGATACGAAGGCGATGCCCCGGGTGATCTACACCGACCCACAGATCGCCGCCGTCGGGCCGACCGAGGCGCAGGCCCGCGATGCCGGGCACGATGTCTTCACCGTCAGCTACAACGTCGGGCACTCCGCCGGCGGCGCGCTGCTCGGCAAGGGCACGGATGGAACCGCCCAGCTGGTCATCGACCGGGATCGTCGCACGATCCTGGGTGCGACCTTCGTCGGCCCCGGTGTCGGCGAGATGCTGCACGCCGCGACGATCGCCGTGGTCAGCGAGGTCACGATCGAACGCCTCTGGCACGCGGTGCCACCGTTCCCGGCCGTCTCCGAGGTATGGCTCCGTCTGCTCGAGGAGGTCCGCAAGCTCGACCTCGCCGGCTGATCGCCACCGGCACGGGGGACGTACGCTCGAGCGCGCCACGACAGGAGATCCGCATGGCACTGATGGCAGGAAGCGGCCCGTTCGGCCGGCACCCGGCGGGGACCTTCAACTTCACCGTGGAGGCCCCAGCCCACCAGCTCTACCTCGAGCCCTCGCCCCGCCGCCTCCGGGTGGTGATCGGTGGTCAGGTCGTCGCGGACACCAGCGATGCGATGCTGCTGCACGAGACCGGGCTCATGCCGGTCTACTACATCCCGCTGACCGACGTCCGGCAGGACGTGCTGGAGGCCACGGACCACCACACCCACTGCCCGTTCAAGGGCGATGCGTCGTACTGGTCGGTGCGGGTCGGTGACGAGGTCCGTGAGAACGCCGTCTGGACCTACCCGGAGCCGCTGGACGGCGCACCGGCGTTGACGGGCCTGGCCGCCTTCTACCCCGACGCGGTGGACGCCTGGTACGAAGAGGCCGAACGGATCACGGCACACCCCCGCGACCCGTACCACCGCGTCGATGTCGTGCCGAGCGACCGGCACGTGACGGTGCGGGTCGGTGACCGCATCATCGCGGAGAGCCGCCGTCCGACGATGGTCTTCGAGACCAGCCTGCCGGCGCGCACCTACCTCCCGGCCGACGACGTCGACCTCGACCGGCTGGAGCCGTCCGACACCCGCACGGTGTGCCCCTACAAGGGGAGCACCACCCGGTACTTCTCGATCCGTGCCGACGATGGCCTGCGCGAGGACGCCGTCTGGGTCTACGACGACCCGCTGCCCGAGGCGGCCGGTCTGATGGGCCTGCTGGCCTTCGACGACGACCAGGTCACCATCGACCTGGAGGTGGACCGCTTCACCGTGTGATGGTCGCCGACCAGCCGGGCCGGGGTCGCACGACCCCGGCGCGGGGATCAGCGGTGTTCGGGGTTGGGGGCGTCGAAGCGACACCCGGCTTCCCAGGCGGCGCGCTGGTTGCCGTGGACCGGGAACCCGCCGGCATCCTTGAGCCACCGGGCGGTGTGCAGCAGGTTCCAGGTCATGAAGGTGGTGTTGCGGTTCGTGAAGTCGTTCTCCGGTCCGCCCGAGCCTTCATCGCTGTAGGAGGGGCCGGGTCCTGCCTCACCCAACCAGGCGGCATCCGCCTGCGGCGGGATCACGTACCCGAGGTGCTGCAGGGAGTACAGCAGGTTCATCGCACAGTGCTTCGCGCCGTCCTCGTTGCCGGTGACCAGCACGCCGCCCGTCCGTCCGTAGTAGGCGTACTGCCCGTGCTCGTTGAGCTGTCCCGAGTTGCCGTACAGACGCTCGACCACACGGCTGGCGACCGACGACTTCTCGCCCAGCCAGATCGGGGTCAACAGGACCAGGATGTCCGCGGCGTGGACGCGCTCGAACAGGGCCGGCCACGCATCCGACGCCGCGCCGTACTCGGTCATGTCGGGGTAGACGCCGGGCGCGATGTCGTGGTCCACGGCGCGGAAGGCGTCCACCTCGACGCCGTTCTCCCGCATGATCGTCATGGAGATCTGCGCCAACGCCTCGGTGTGGGACGGCTCGGGGGAGGGCTTCAGCGTGCAGTTGATGAACAGGGCACGCAGGTCGTCGTAGGTCGCCGGCGGGGAGGTCGGTGCCGCGGCCGGGTCGGATGCGCTCATGTGGTGTCCTTGGTGAGGCAGGCGATGTCAGAGGTACGGCAGACAGGAGGTTCAGCCGAGGGTCGGCGCGAACCCGTCGGGAGGAGCAACCCGGCCCCGGTCACGTGGCTTCCCGCGGCCGGGTCAGTCCGCAGCGTAGATCTCGATCTCCACGAGCCCGGTGTTCCCGCCGGTGGTCGCGACCGCATCGAAGCGGAAGCGCTGCCCCCGCGTCGATGACTCGGAGGTGGTCAGCCCGTCCGCACCCGCCGGGAACGGACCCAGGACCTCACCGTCGTCGACGGTCACCTCGTAGTCCTCGATGATCGAGCTGCCGTCACCCATCGCGCGGGACCGGACACCGAACCCGACGACGTCGGTGACCTCTGGGAGCTCGACGGTGATGGAGGCGTCGTCGCCGTCGCCGGCCGTTGACCACTCGCTGGTCGCATCGCCATCGATCGCGTGACCCCCTGCGAAGGTGTCCGAGAACTCCGAGCTGACCGCGACGACCTCACCGTCCGGTGCGACGTTGCGCCCGGGGCGGTCGGTCGCCTCGGCGGCCGGTGTGCTGAAGGTCAGGACCTCGCTGCGGTACAGGTTGCCCGCGGCGTCCGACCCCTGCAGCACGTACTGGTACTCGGTCTCCGGCTCCAATCCGAGCAGCACCGGCGCGTGGTCGATGAGCGCCCCACCGGCCATGTCGGCGTCGGTGGCGACCTGACCGAAGTCGTCGTCGACCCCGTAGATCACCGCACAGGCCAGCGGGACGGTCGTGGTCAGGGTCACCTCCGCAGAGGTCCCCGACGGATCCGGGGTGACCACGATGCTGGAATCCAGGACGTCATCGAGCGGCAGCACCTCGACGTCCACGGACGCGGCCTGCTGACCCCCCGGCGAGCAGGCCAGCAGGATGAGGGCCAGACAGGTCGACAGGGCGAGGGATCGGCGCATGGGCGGACTCCGTGGACGGCAGCGGCGGCGGTCCGCCGGTGCGGGTTGCTGTTCGGGTGTGGATCGGTCGAGCGTGGAAATCGGTCGAGCATGGTGTATCGGTCAGGACGCCACGACCTCCGTGTCGGGTTTGAAGGCGGCCCAGACGAACCAGAAGGTGTCATCGTGGGGAACCGCGTCCAGCTGGCTGCTCTCGAGGGGTCCGTCCACGGCCCGCCCTCGCAGGTCGAACGTCGACCCACTGTGCGTGTCGCGGAAGCGGCCGTCGACGTCGGTCGGTTCCAGGTCGATCGGTTCCCCCTGCAGTTCGGCGACGAACGCCGCGGTCTGGCCGACGTCGCGGCCATCGTCGATGGTCTGCGCGTCCAACGCCGAGGACTGCCCCGGGGCCCACACCACCGCGATGGGGCGATCCGCGACGTCGACCGTCACGGCCCGGTCCTCCACCAGCAGGTCGAGCAGCACCGCCACGGCACCGTCGTCGTCGGCGAGGCCGACCATGCGAGCCATCGCCGCCTCGCGGTCATCGATCTCGCCCCGGAACAGGAAGGG
>JAWLFE010000218.1:0-3364 GCA_041685735.1 Nitriliruptoraceae bacterium | reverse complement strand
TGACCGCACCGAGCGAGTCGCCGTCAACCTCGACGGCCGCATCTCGGTGCTGCCGCGTCCCGACCTGCTGGGAGCTCTGGTGGTCAAGGCATCTGCCGCCGCCAGCGACCACGTTCGGGGACCTCACCGTCACCTCGAGGATCTGGCGCGCCTCTACCGGCTCGTGGACGATCCGGCCGCACTCACCCCGACCGCCAAGGATCGCAAGCGGCTGCGCGACACCGCGGAGCCCACCTGGGACGCGTTGGACGATCCGGCCGACCGGGCCGCAGGCCAAGCAGCCCGCCGGCTGCTCACCATCCCACCAGCTTGAAGCGGTTCCCCCGCACCGAGCGAGAAGACGAACCCACGTCGAACCCAAGCGCACCCACCGGCCACACCCGTTGACGAGGCTCCGGAACGGCTGCCTCTTGACGCATCGTGCATCGTGATGCACGCTGCAACTCAGTGGGAGGTTGATCATGGCTAAGGGTTTCACGGTCCGGCTCGATGACGAGCAGGCTGCGGAGTTGGAGGCGGTTGCCAAGGCTGCTGGGGTGCCGGTCGCGGAGGAGATCCGTCAGGCGATCACGGCAAGGATCGAGGAGCGCCGTCAGGACGAGGAGTTCCGTGCCCGGCTGCGCCGGTCGATCGAGGACAACCAGAAGATCCTCGACCGGCTCGCCCAGTAGATGGCGTGGCGCTACCTCGACCTGGCCGACTTCCTGCTCATCGCCGAGGTGGTCCTGGAGATCCCCGCCGAGGACCTGGCACGAGTTGGTCGGCTGGAGTTGGCGGAGTCGGCGCTGCACGCGCCGGCCGCCGAGTTCGGCGGCGTCGAGTTCTACCCCGATCTCGCACTCAAGACCGCGGTCCTCGCTTCCCGGCTGATCGGCAACCATCCGTTGCCGGACGGCAACAAGCGGGTGGGGTACCTGTGCGCGCTGGAGTTCGTCGCGCGCAACGGCGGGACCTGGACCAACCCCGTCGATGACCCGGAGGGTGACGAGACCGTCGCCATCATCGAAGGCGTCGCCGCCGGGACGGTCGATGAGGACGAGCTCGCCGTGTGGATCGCGCAACGGCTCGAGTGACCTCGTCATGCCCTCCGGCAGTGCGTCGACGACGGTCGGGAGCGTCAGCCGGAACTCCGGATCACGAACCCACGGCCAACCCAAACGTGCCCACCGTCCACACTCTCAACGACGTTCTACTCGCTCGGTTCGCCCAGATTCGCCCAGTTGCAGTGAAGACGGGCGATTACGGATCAGGCGGCCGGGGGTTCGAATCCCTCCCAGCGCGCTTCTCGAGAACGGCCCGCTACGCACCTAGAGCGGGTCGTCTTCGCGTTCTTCGGCGATCCCGCGGATGCGTTGTCCACCTGCCGGCAGACCGCTCCCGGGTTGCCGACCGTTGGACGGTCCACCACCGTGGGCATCCCCGGGCCGCCACTGGGGCGACCTAGGTATCCGTTGACGTCGCGTCGATCAGCTGCCGAGTCAGACCGTCGCGGCCCGTGATGCCCAGCTTGCCGTAGACCGACGTGAGGTGGTTCTCGACGGTGCGGTGCGAGACCCCGAGGCTCGCGGCGATCGCCCGGTTCGATCGTCCACGCGCAGCCTGCTCGGCCACCTGGTACTCGCGCCTCGTCAGCGGTTCGCTCGAGGGCATGTCACGTAGGGTCCAGGCGCCACCCGTCCCGAGTGCCGCGATCCGTCGCGCGAGCGCTGTCGCGTGGCGCGAGTCACCCAGCTGCACCGAGAGCGCCGTCGCCTGCCGGAGTACCTCCGCAGCGTGGAGACGGGCACCTACAGCCAGGAGGTCGTCCGCGACCTGCTCGAGCCCGGCGCGGTCATCCTCGACGGAAGCACGCGCATGGTCCAGAAGCAGTTCGAGGAAGCGTGCGTCCCGTAGCCCTCTCGCCGACATCTCGAGCAACGGCAGTGCAGCCTCCGCAGCGCCGAATCGGACGGCGTCGTGCGCGGCCAGCATCGCCCAACTGTGGTACCCGGCCGCTGCCGCCTCACGGCTACCGGACAGCGCGTGGTCCACCGCTGTCGGGATGTCCTCCTCCAACGCAGCCACCCAAGCGCGCACGCGGGCGAGGTTCACTGCGACACGGGGGGTGGCAGCGTCCGGCCGGTGCTCCAGCTCAGCGAGGAGCTGCCGTGCTGCGCCCCGCTCGCCGAGCATCGCTGATGCCAGTGCGTTGTCCGCGAGCGTGAGCCCACCATGGCCGAGGGGGTCCCTCGCGCGTGTGACCGCGACGGCATCGGACGCCACGTCTCGAGCCGTTGTCAGGTTCCCGGCCAGCAGTTCGGCGGTGCCGCGCATCGATGACCAGAGTCCCGCGACAGCACCACCGGACCGCAGGTGGTCGGACTGGTAGGTGCGACACCGTCGGACCGCTGCGTTGATGCGGCCGGCGTACAGGTCGGCGTAGACCAAGGTGCAGCCGAGCTGTACCTCCGCGAAGGGGAGGACTCCGGGATCCGTCAGTTGGGTCAGGGCGGCCAGGCCGTCGCGCGCCTGACGCGCCGCAGTGACCAGGTCGCCCGCCAGCATCTCCGCTATCGAGCTCGAGACCCACACCTCGACCGCGTTGCGGGGGGAAGCAGCCGGGTCGACACCAGCTCCGAGATGCGCCGAGTCGCCGGGTCGCCCTGCCAGCAGGAGGAGCAGCGCACGGGCGGCGGTGAGCTCATCGTTCGTCGCGGTCGGAAGTGCGTCGCCGGAGACCGCCTCCAAGGCGCGCGATGCCGCATCGACCTCGCCGAGCGAGAGGAGCCGGACCTGGCTCTCGACCAGCGCGATCCGAGCGCGGTCCGCCATCGATCGAGGCTGGAGCCGGTGCAGACGCTCGAGCGCTGCTGCGGGCCGGTTGCCGACGGCGTCGAGCTCCGCTCGCACGAGCTCCGCCTCCAACGTGCGCGATGGCTCGATGAGCATGCTGGCCGTCTCCGGCTGGTCGAGCGTGAGCGCCGTCCGTGCTGCATGGACCCGGGCATCGTCGTCGACGGGGCCGCCGAGCTCCGCTTGCCAGACCGCGAACTGCACGCGCTGGATCCGGTCGTGGCGAGGATCGGCGTCGATGGCTGCGAGTAGACGCCCGAGATGGCGCCGTCGTCTCGCGGCTGGCAGCTGCGCGAGGATCCTCTCGGTCTGCAGCGGATGGCTGAGGGTCACCCCATCGGATCCGTGCGTCACGAGACCCGCGTGCCGGAGCGCCTCCACGATCCCGTGGTCGACCGTCGCGCGGCGCAGGTGGTCGGCCTGCAGCGGCTGCCCGAGTGCCACCAACTCGACCGCTCGCCGCTGGGTGGGGCCGAGTCGGGACAGGCGGGCGTCGATCGTCGCCGACAACCCGACAGCCAGCGGGAGATCC
>JAWLFE010000217.1:0-3365 GCA_041685735.1 Nitriliruptoraceae bacterium | reverse complement strand
TCGCCATTACGCCGACCTCGGGATTATGCCGACTTGGGGCTCGGAACGGGCGTTTGAGGCTGCGTAGGGCGTTTCTCTGGCTGTTGGGGTCGGCATAATCGGGGCTGTTTCGCGGATGCTCGTCTCTTCATCGATCGAAGAGGAGCGAGCATGTCGATGTTGCATGGGGTCCGGTTCTCGGGCCCGTTGGAGAACTACGCGTATGGGTTCGCGGCCGAGTTGTCGCGTCAGGGTTACAAGGTGTCGGGGGCGAAGGGCCAGCTGTTCCTGGTCTCGCATCTGAGCCGCTGGCTTGCTGATCGCGGCCTTGATCTGGCGGCGCTGGCCTCGCCGGATGTCGTTGAGGAGTTCTTTGCTGACCGTCGAACGGCGGGCTACACCAACTACCGCACGGTCAAGGCACTGGTGCCGTTGCTGGCCTTCCTGCGTGAGCTGGGGCTGGTCGGTCCGGCGCCGGTGGTCGAGCTCACACCTGGTCAGGTGTTGCTGGAGCGCTACCGCAGCTATCTGATCAGTGAACGTGGTCTGGCCGATGCGACCGCACGCGGCTACATCGACGCCGTGAAGAGCTTCGTCGCGGCCCGGGAGGTCGAGGGCGGACTCGATCTCGCTCAGCTGAGTGCGGGCGAGGTCACGGCGTTCGTGGTCGCGACTTGCCCTGGCCAGAGCCGCGGGTCAGCGAAGATGACGGTGACCGCGCTGCGATCCTTGCTCGGGTTCTTGCACGTCGACGGGGTCTTGCAGAGCTCGCTGGTCGCTGCCGTCCCGACGACGGCGTCATGGCGGCTGTCAGGCCTCCCCAAGGGGCTCGAACCCGGCGAGGTGGCCGCACTGTTGGCTGCTCCTGATCGGCGTACCCGTACTGGACGGCGGGACTTCGCGGTGCTGATGCTGCTGATCCGGTTGGGGCTACGCGCTGGGGAGGTCGCCGCCCTGGAGCTTGATGACATCGACTGGCGTGCCGGCGAGTTGATCGTGCGGGGCAAGGGTGACCGCCACGAACGGCTTCCCCTGCCCGACGATGTCGGCACGGCGGTGGTGAGCTATCTGACGCGAGGTCGTCCGAGCACCGCTCAGGGCCGCCGGGTGTTTGTCCGGGTCCGCGCTCCGCACGGCCCGATGACCACCGTGGCGGTCTCGCATGTGGTGTTGGGTGCCGGCCGGCGTGCAGGGCTTGGCACGGTCCGCGCGCACCGGCTGCGGCACACCGCCGCGAGCCAGCTGCTAGCGGCAGGCGCCCCGCTGATCGAGATCGGCCAGTTGCTGCGCCACCGTTCCGAGTTGACCACGGCGATCTACGCGAAGGTCGACACCGAGGCGCTGCGCACGTTGGCCCGCCCGTGGCCGGGAGGTGTCGCATGAGCAGGCTGCATGAGGCACTGGCCGACTACCTGTCGGTCCGTCGGGCGATGGGCTACAAGCTCGAACGGGCCGGCAAGCTGCTCACCCAGTTCGTCGACTACCTCAACGACGCGGGTGTCGCGACCGTCACCGTCGAGCATGCACTGGCGTGGTCCATGCTCCCGGCCCAAGGGAGCAGCAACTGGTGGGCGCACCGGCTCTCGGTGGTCCGAGGATTCACGATCTACCTGTCCACCATCGATCCAGCGACCGAGGTTCCGCCCACCGATCTGCTGCCGTCACGGAGCAGGCGCACGACCCCGTATCTGTATTCCGACGACGACGTCGCGGCGTTGCTTGCGGCCACCGAGATGCTGCAGGGCACCCTACGGACCGCGACCTACCGCACCCTGCTCGGCCTGCTCACGGTCACCGGGATCCGCATCGGTGAGGCGATCCGACTCGACCGCGGCGACCTCGACGTCCGAGCCGGACTGCTGATCGTGCGTTCGACCAAGTTCGGCAAGGACCGCCAGGTGCCGTTGCATCCCACCACGATGCACGCCCTGAGCAGCTACCTGTCATGCCGCGAACAGCTCCTTCCCGACCCCGACACCACAGCGGTGTTCATCTCCACGGCCGGGACCCGACTGCGCTACTGCAGCGTCAACTGGACCTTTCTCAAGCTGGTCGAGCGGGCCGGCCTGGTCCCGCGTTCGGGTTCGCGTCGACCGAGGATCCACGATTTCAGGCACTCTTTTGCGGTCAACACCGTGCTCGATGGCTACCGCGTCGGCGCTGATGTTCAGGCCCGGCTGCCGCTGCTTTCCACCTACCTCGGACACGTCCACCCGGCCGACACCTACTGGTATTTGTCCGCCGCGCCCGAACTGCTCGCGTTCGCCGGACAACGGCTGGAAGACCACTTGGAGGGCGGCCGATGAGTGCGCTCGCTCCGACCCTGCAGGCGTTCTTCACCGACCGGCTGATCCGGCAACGTCAGGCCAGCCCCAACACCATCGCTGCCTACCGTGACGCGTTCAAGCTCCTGCTGGCGTTCGTGGCACAACACTGCGGCAAGACGCCCTCACAGCTCGACATCGCCGATCTGAACGCCGAAACGATCGCATCGTTCCTCGACTATCTCGAGCACGACCGTCATAACAGCGTCTCGACCCGCAACGCCCGACTCGCCGCGATCCGGTCCCTGTTCCGGTTCGCTGCACTGCGTCATCCCGAACACGCCGCGGACATCGAACGTGTCCTGGCCATCCCATCCAAACGGTTCGACCGGGCGCTGATCGACTATCTCACCGATCCCGAGATCGACGCGCTACTCGCCGCGCCTGATCCCACAACCTGGACCGGACGACGTGACCTCGTCCTGATCGCACTCGCGATCCAGACCGGCCTGCGGCTCTCGGAACTCATCAGCCTGCGCTGCGGCGACCTCCACTTCGGCACCGGCGCACACGTCGCCTGCCACGGCAAAGGACGCAAGGACCGCATCACCCCGCTGACCCGCGACACCGTCGGCATGCTGCACGGCTGGCTCACCGAACGCGCCGGACAACCCGATGATCCGCTGTTCCCATCACGTCGGGGCAGCCCGCTGTCCCGCGACGCGATCGAACGGCGCCTCGCCATCTACACGACCAGCGCCGCACCCGGCTGCCCAACACTTCACGGCAAGAAGATCTCCGCCCACGTCCTGCGGCACACCGCGGCGATGCGTCTGCTCCACGCCGGCATCGACACCTCAGTGATCGCGCTCTGGCTCGGACACGAGAACGTCGAGACGACCCAGATCTACCTGCACGCGGACCTCGCGCTCAAAGAACGAGCGATCGCCCGCATCACCCCGCCCAACAGCACCCCCGGTCGCTACCGGGCTCCCGACGCTGTGCTCGCCTTCCTCGACGAGCTGTGATTATGCCGACCCCAACAGCCAGAGAACCGCCCTACGCAGCCTCAAACGCCCGTTCCGAGCCCCAAGTCGGCATAATCCCGAGGTCGGCGTAATG
>JAWLFE010000216.1:0-3367 GCA_041685735.1 Nitriliruptoraceae bacterium | reverse complement strand
GTGGCACCCGACCAGGACGGCACGCACGTGCTGAACCCGACCGCCCGCGCGATCTGGGAGCTGTGCGACGGCGTCACCCTGCCGGCGGAGATGGTCGCGGCCATCTGTGAGGTGTTCGCCATCACGCCCGAACGCGCTTCGGTGGACGTCGACCGGACCCTGGAGGAGCTGACGCGTGTGGGGCTGATCTCTTGGTCGGTCACTGCGGAGAGGCTCGAGCCATGACCGGGATCGCAGAGCAGCGTCCGATCGCGTCAGGTCCCCGCGGCCTCCTCGACCACCTGTGGGGCGTGGCTGCCCGCCGGTCGGTCACCGGCCGCGCCGACGCGGTGCTGGTCCTGCTCGACCTCGTCCTGGTCGGCACCGCCTACCTCGTGATGCTGATCGCGCGCTACGAGGCCCAGATCCCCGACGGTGCGTGGACGGGCCTTGGCAGCTTCCTCCTGCTGGCCGCTGTCGTGCACCTGAGCGCGAACCGGCTGGCGGGGCTGTACGGCCCCGTCTGGCAGCAGGCCAGCATCCATGAGGCGCAACGCCTGCTCCTCGCCGGTGCCGGGGCCACGGTGACGCTGACGATCGCCATGCTGGTGCTGCCCCGCTACGTACCGCTGTCCGTGGTGCTGATCGGCGGTGGGATCGCCACCGGCCTGTTCGGCGTCCTGCGGTTCCAGTCCCGGCTGTTCGCCTTCCGTCGTGGCGTCGACGAGGGCGCCTCGCGGGTGCTGATCGTCGGCGCGGGCAACGCGGCCGCGGCGCTGCTGCGCGACCTCGAACGCAACGAGGACGTCGCCGTCCAGGTCGTGGGTCTGCTGGACGACGACCCGCGCAAGCACGGGCGACTGCTGCGCGGCTCCGCGATCCTGGGCGGGATCGACGACCTCGCCGACGTCGGCCGCCGGGCCGAGCTCGACCAGGTGATCCTGGCGATCCCCTCGGCCACCTCCGAGCTGGTCCGCCGGGTGGCCGACGCCTGCGCCGACCTGGGCGTGCAGTTGAAGGTCCTGCCCGGGGTGTCGGAGTTCGTCAACGGCCGTGCGTCCCTCGCCGACGTGCGGGACCTGTCGATCGACGATCTGCTCGGCCGCCAGCAGATCCGCACCGATCTGGCGGCGGTGGCGGCGATGGTGCAGGGACGCCGCGTGATGGTGACCGGCGCCGGTGGGTCGATCGGCGCGGAGATCGTCCGACAGGTGGCCGCCTACCACCCCGACCGTCTGGTGCTGGTGGACCGGGACGAGACCAACCTGTTCGACGCGGCCAACGGCATCCGTGGTGCCGGTATCGAGGTCCTGCTCGACATCCGCGACCGCGAGCGTGTCCGCCAGCTGCTCGCCCGGGAACGCCCCGACATCCTGTTCCACGCGGCTGCCAACAAGCACGTCCCGCTGCTGGAGGCGCACGCCTGCGAGGCGGTCGCCACCAACGTGCTGGGCACCCAGCACGTCCTCGATGCGGCGCTCGAGCACGACGTCGAGCGGGTGGTGTTCATCTCCACCGACAAGGCGGTGCGCCCGGGCAGCGCGATGGGTGCCTCCAAACGTATCGGTGAGCAGCTGGTCCTCACCGCGGCCCCGGAGGGCGCAGCCTGGTGCGCGGTGCGGTTCGGCAACGTGCTCGGGAGCCGGGGCAGCGTGGTGCCGACCTTCGTCCGCCAGATCCGTGAGGGCGGGCCGGTCACGCTCACCCACCCGGACATGACCCGGTTCTTCATGAGCATCCCGGAGGCGGTGCAGCTGGTCCTGCAGGCCGGCGCCCTCGCCCACGACCGTGAGGTGTTCATGCTCGACATGGGCGAGCCCGTGCGCATCGCCGACCTGGCCAACCGGATGATCTCGCTCGCGGGGTACCGGGTCGGGGTCGACATCCAGATCGAGGTGACCGGGTTGCGGCCCGGGGAGAAGCTCACCGAGGAGCTCAGCACGCCCGAGGAGGACCCGCGCATGACCAGTCACCCGAAGATCATGCAGCTGCGACCGCCGCTGCTCGAGGCGGACGTGCTCCGGAGCTCGGTGGCGCGGCTCACCGAGGCCGTCGACGGTCGCGACGACGACCTGGCACGCGAGTTGCTGTTCGAGGTCGCCCGCCGCGAGACACCGGCCGGACGATCGCTCCTGGCCGGCACCATGGAAGGCACGCGACGATGAACGAGGCCAGCCCTCTCACCCGCTATCTGGTTCCGCTCGCGCGCTGGTGGCCGGTCCTCCTGGTCACGATGGCGCTCGGGCTGCTGCTGGCCTGGTTCACGCTGCCCGAGCCGGAGGTGTCCGACGCTGAGGTGGTCGAGGATCCTGAGGTCTCCTACCGCGCCACCGAGATCCTCCTCCGGGGCCGACAGACCCCTGTCACCTCCAACTTCGATCTCGTCCTGTTGCTCGCACGCCAGGGTGAGGTCGCCAACGCCGTCGCCGCGCGGCTCGGTGACGGGCTCGACATGGCCGACATCGAGGCGGTGGAGCTCGTCCCCGACGAACGGCTCGGGACGCTGTCGGTCACCGCGACCCGACCGCTGCCGGACCAGGCGGTCGAGCTGGCGGAGCTCTACTCCCGGGAGCTCGTGCGCTACTTCGACGACCGCGCTGACACCTCCACCGAGGAACGGATCCAACAGGCCACGCTGCGCCTGACCACCATCGACGACCGGATC
Source organism: Nitriliruptoraceae bacterium (assembly GCA_041685735.1). Taxonomy (GTDB): domain Bacteria; phylum Actinomycetota; class Nitriliruptoria; order Nitriliruptorales; family Nitriliruptoraceae; genus CSSed11-175R1. The sequence continues at coordinate 723 of JAWLFE010000216.1, read as the reverse complement.
CGCACGCTCGAGACCGAGGTCGGAACCCTGCCCGAGGAGGACCTGGACCGGCGCCTGCTGGAGTCGGAGATCGAGGTGCTGATAGAGCAGTACGGCGCCCTGCAGGCCGAGGTCCGCGATCTGAGCACCCAGGACCTGGCGGCCGGTCCAACGTTCGAGACGCTCCAGGAGCCGGTGGCGGTGTCGACCGACTCCGATCTCATGCCCCAGGCGCTCCAGGTGCCGGACAACTCCGTCGCCCGGTTCGTCCTGGCAGCGCTCGCGTCGCTCGCGATCGGCGTGGCGATCATCCTGGCCGTGGACTGGGCCGACGCACGCGTGCGGACCCGCCACGACGCCGAGCAGTGGTTCGGCCTCCCGGTCATCGCTGAACTGCCGTATCAGGGCCGTCGCCAACGCGCTGAGCACCCGCTGCCCGCGCACACCGATCCGTCGTCCATGACCGCCGAGGCGTTGCGGACGCTGCGCCTGGCCGTGGACAAGAGCCCGGTGTGGCGACTGGACCACACGGCACCGATCAGCAACGGCAGCGTCGGCTCTGCAGCCGCGGTCGCCGGTGGGTCACGCCGCACCATCCTGGTGTCGTCCTCGATGACCGGTGAGGGCAAGACCACCGTCGCCGCTAACCTGGCTGCCACCTTCGCCGCCTCGGGCCGGACGGTGTTGGTGATCGACTGCGACTTCCGCCGCCCGAGCCTGAGTCGATCGATGGGGGTCGAGGAG
>JAWLFE010000215.1:0-3369 GCA_041685735.1 Nitriliruptoraceae bacterium | reverse complement strand
CGGCACCTACGAGGTGCCCGTCCAGGTCCACCCCCAGGTCATCGCCACGGTGACCGTCGAGGTGGTCGACCAGGAAGGCCGCATCTCCCGCGACGCCGGTGGTGGGCTGGTCGACGCCGAGGCTGTGGCTGCCGCCGCGGAAGCCGCTGCTACCGGGACCGACACCGACGCCGAGGCGCTCACGGAGCAGGCACTGGAGGCTGCGGAGGAGTTCGAGCAGCAGCAGGCCGAGGTCGAGCAGGCCGAGGTCGAGGAGGCTGAGCTCGAGGCGGCCGACGACCAGCCGGCGGATCCCACCGCCGATGACGAGGCAGCCACCACGGCCTGAGGGAGGGGACCCATCATGGTCGGCGTCACCGACGTGACCGACGCCCCATGAGCGGCACCTTCCCCCCGCCACCCGGCGAGCCGCCAGCGTCCGAGAACCCCGCATCCAACGGTGCCGGGGGGCATGGCTACGAACGCGTGCCCCCGCACTCGTTGGACGCGGAGGTCTCCGTCCTCGGGGCGGCGCTGCTGACGCGGGCCGCGGCCTCGGACGCGGTCGAGCTGCTCGCCCCCGAGGACTTCTACCGCAACGCCCACCGGGTCGTCTTCGAGGCGGTCCGGGAACTGACCCGCCAGGGCGAGCCGGTCGACACGGTCACCATCACCGACTGGCTGGCACGCCGCGACCGTCTCGACGAGGTCGGTGGTGCTGCGGCCCTGCACGACCTGACCATGGCGGTCCCCACGGCAGCGAACGCGGCGTACTACGCCCGTATCGTCCGGGACAAGGCGCTGCTGCGCCGCCTCATCGATGCCGGGACCGCCGTCACACGGCTCGGGTACGAGGCCACCGACGACGCGCGCAGCGTGGTCGACCGTGCCGAGTCGGTCGTCTACGACGTCGCCCAGACCACCTCGGTCAGCGAGTACCAGCGTCTCGGCGAGCTCCTCAACCACTCCTTCGAGCAGATCGAGGCCCTGGCGGAGCGGGGCTCGGAGGTCACCGGGCTCGCGACCGGCTTCGACGATCTCGACCGCCTCACCGCGGGCCTCCAGCCCCAGAACCTGGTCATCCTCGCGGCCCGACCCGCGATGGGCAAGAGCTCGCTGGCGCTCGCGGTCTGCCACTTCGTCACCGCCCGGCTGCAGCGTCCGGCGATGCTGTTCAGCCTGGAGATGTCGAAGCTGGAGATCGTCAACCGGCTGCTGTCCTCCGAGGCCCGCATCGACTCCTCGCGGCTCAGGACCGGCCGGCTGGAGGACACCGACTGGCGCAAGCTCGGGGATGCGCTGGGTGCCCTGGCCGACGCGCCGTTCTTCATCGACGACACCCCGTCGATCAGCCTGATGGAGATCCGCGCCAAGGCCCGCCGGCTCAAGCAGAAGCACGGGCTCGACCTCGTGGTCGTGGACTACCTGCAGCTGATGCAGTCCCACCGGCGGGTCGACTCCCGCCAGCAGGAGGTCGCGGAGATCTCCCGGGGCCTGAAGATGCTGGCCAAGGAGCTCGAGGTCCCGGTCATCGCCCTCTCGCAGCTCTCGCGACAGCCGGAGTCCCGCACCGACAAGCGTCCCCAGCTCGCCGACCTTCGTGAAAGCGGTTCCATCGAGCAGGATGCGGACATCGTCGGGTTCATCTACCGGGACGAGGTCTACGACGAGGACAGCCCCGACAAGGGCATCGCCGAGCTGATCATCGCCAAGCACCGCAACGGCGCCACGGGCGTGGTCAAGCTCGCCTTCCTCGACCACCTCACCAAGTTCGCCAACCTGGCCCGCGGACCCCGGGGCTCGAGCGGCGGCGGTGGGGGCGGCGGGCAGCCACCGCCACCGACGCCCATCTGAGGCCGGCAGGAGCGTGTACGGTCGGGGGCCGAGGAGGCTCGCGATGGTCACCTGGCACACCGGACGGCTGCTGGTCGCCGCACCCGCGCTGGACGACCCGAACTTCGAACGCTCGGTCGTGCTGATCCTCGACCACGACGAGGACGGCGCGATCGGCGTGGTGCTCAACCGCGCGTCCGCCGTCCCCGTGCGGGAGACCGTCGCGGGCTGGGACGAGCTGGCTGCGGCGCCGTCGGTGGTCTTCGGCGGGGGGCCGGTCGAGCCGACCGCGGTGGTCGCGCTCGGGGTCGCCACGCCGGTCGCCACCCCCGACACCGGGACCGCCATCCTCGGTCGGGTCCGCCTGGTCGACCTGGACGACGATCCGACCGTCGCTGCGGGCGAGCTGGAACGGGTCCGGATCTTCGCCGGCTACGCCGGCTGGGCGCCCGACCAACTCGAGGACGAGATCGCGCAGGGCGCCTGGTTCTGCGTGGACGCGGAGCCCGACGACGTCTTCACCGATGACCCCGCCGGTCTGTGGCACACGGTCCTGCGCCGTCAGCCCGGCGAGCTCCGGTTGCTCGCGACGTTCCCCGCCGACCCGACCCTCAACTGACGCTCAGGCGTCCGCGTCGACCGGTGCCTCGGGGTCGGCGCAGTAGAAGGGGTCCTCACCGAGCGCGCCGTGGTAGACGAGCCGCTCCCCGTCCGCCTCGAGCACGATGCGGTAGCCCTCGACCAGCGCCTGGGTGTACATCCGGTCCGGCTCCGGGCAGCCGAGCGCCCCGTCGGACCAGGTCACCATCTCGATGGTGACGAAGGCGACATCCTCCTCGTCGACCCCGGCCCGCTCCGCCGCATCGGCGGTCGCGATCGTGATCTCCCGGCTGTCGCTGCTGCCGGACGCTGGGTCCTCGCCGGCACCGTCGCCCGCCGGGTCGTCGTCAGGGTCGTCGTCGGGGGCAGGATCCTCGGCGGTGTCCTCGTCCCCGTCCAGGTCGTCGATCGGGGGCTGCTCGAGGACCGGATCGTCCTGGCCGCCACAGGCGGCCAACGCCAGGCTCAGAACCAGACCGGTGGCGAGCAGCTGCAGGGTCGTACGTCGCATCGGACCCTCCTCGAAGGTTCGCGGCAGGTGGTGTGCGTCCCCGGCCCGCGTGGCCGTCGTGGAAGGTGGGACGTCACCACCTCGGTCCGGGTTCCGACCTAGCGCGGGTGGTCAGCCGGTGGCCAGTGCCGACAGCGAGCGCTTGAGCCCCTCGACGGCCTTCGCCCCGACACGTCGGAAGCCGACGCCGAGCGCCGGGTCGAGCAGCAGCCCGGGCCCGCGGACCCGGAACATCGCGTTCCAGACCACCTCGGTCCCCGCGTCGTTCGCGCTGAAGCGGACGTCGTCCTCCCCCTCGTGCAGCAGGCTCTTGGTGTGCAGCACCACCCGGTCGGGCCGCTCGTAGTGGGTGATCTCGTAGACGAGGGGCACCGTGGTCGGACCCATCTTGTACTGCACCTCGAAACGGGAGCCGGCACCGATCGGGCCGCTGTCGAGACGACGGG
>JAWLFE010000070.1:3711-14012 GCA_041685735.1 Nitriliruptoraceae bacterium | reverse complement strand
CTGGCCGGCAGCGTCCTGGATGTCGAGGACACCCCGGAGGGGCCGCAGCTCACCCTCGTCCCGCAGGACGACGAAGAGCAGTAGCCGGCCGGGCCACCACGCCCTGGCACCACGCCCTGGCGCTACACCCGCCCCTCAGGGCACGCCGCACCGTGCGCCAAGCGCACGGTGCGGCGACCTCGTTCAGGTCGAAGCCGGGCGCTGGCCAGCGGCGTGCGTCACACCGCGACTCGCCAGCGGACCGACGACGCAACCGGTTGCACCGCGCCCGCGGGGCTCGCCGGCGGACGCCGGGACCGGCGCGCGCCTGCTGGCCAGGGTCCCTCCGGCCACCCCGGTCCAGCCCACATCCGGATGCTGCCCTCCAAGCTGTGGACCGTCGCGCGGAACCCCGCGCGGCACCACACCGACACCGATGTGTAGGACCTGAGTCCTAGTCATTCGGTACTATGTGGCACGTGTTCGGGATCGTGGCGGACGACACCCGAGCCGGGGAGGGACCGATGGGTACGCAGCAGGAACGCAGGAGCGTCGCGGAACGTCGCGAACAGCTGATCGACGCGGCCATCAGCGTGCTCGCCGCGGAGGGCATCGCCGCCGCCACGACCCGGCGGATCACCGACGAGGCCGGGCTGGCGCTGGGAGCGTTCCACTACGCGTTCACGAGCAAGGACGATCTGCTCCACGCGGTGATCGAACGCTTCTCACGGGGGATCGAGACGGTGCTCCAGCACGCGATCCTCGAACCGCAGGCGTCGCTCGAGGACCTCGGCGATCAGTTGATCCGCGGGTTCTGGAACTTCATCGAGGAGACCCCGGAGCTCCAGCTCGCCCAGTACGAGGTCACGGTCCACGCACTCCGCGACGAGACGTTGCGGCCCCTCGCGGAGATGCAGTACCAGCGGATGTCCGAGGCGGTCGAGTTGGTGCTGGAGGACCACCCGCTGGTGCCCGACGGGCCGGTCCGTCGGGATGTCGCGAGCTACCTGGCTGCCGTCATGGACGGCCTGATCCTCTACCGGGTCGTGGAGCGTGATCCGGTGGCGGCCGCGCGACGTCTCGAACTCATGATCGCGACACTGCCGTCGCTGATCGAGCACGTCCAGCGGGTCGCGACCAACGGTGTGGTCGCAACCCGCTGAGACCACGCCCGGCGCTCAACTGTGGGCGTGCTCGCCCTCGGCGTGCTCTGCCAGCTGCCGGTGCACGTCCTCCATGTCCAGATCCTTGACCTGGGCGATGAGGTCCTCGAGCGCGTCCTCGGGGAGGACGCCGGGCTGGGAGAAGACCACGACCTTGTCCCGGACCGCCATCAGCGTCGGGATCGACCGGATGTTGAACGTCGCGGCCAGCGCCTGCTCGGCCTCGGTGTCGACCTTGGCGAACACGATGTCATCGTGCTTCTCCGAGACCTTGTCGTAGATCGGGGCGAACGTGCGACACGGGCCGCACCACTCCGCCCAGAAATCGATGAGCACGATGTCGTTGTCGAGCGCGGTCTGCTCGAACGTGTCTGCGGTCACATCGACCGTTGCCATGATGTTCCTCCGAACGTTGGGGGTGTGCTCGTCGAGCACCTCACCTGCCCCAACCACACGGCGGGCGCGAACATTCCCGGCCTCAGACCCCCATCGTGCGCCCGATGATCTCCTTCATGATCTCGTTCGTCCCGCCGTAGATGCGGGCGACCCGGGCGTCGCAGTACGCGCGGGCGATGGGGTACTCGCGCATGAACCCGTAGCCCCCGTACAGCTGCACGCAGGCATCGACGACCTCACCCAGCAGATCCGTCGTCCAGTACTTCGCCATCGCCGCCTCGTCGACGGTCAGCTTGCCGTCGTTGAGCGCATCGATACAGCGGTCCACGAACGTCTGGCCGATGGTGATCTTGGTCTTCATCTCCGCGAGCACGAAGCGGGAGTTCTGGAACGACCCGATCGGGCGTCCGAACGCCTCGCGCTCCTTGCAGTAGCGCAGCGTCTCCTCGAGCGACCCGGCCGCCCCGGCGACCGCACCGACGGCGATGCTCAGGCGCTCCTGCGGCAGTGCGGTCATCAGGTAGGCGAAGCCCTGGCCCGGCTCACCGAGCAGATTGGTCGCCGGGACCCGGACGTCCTCGAAGATGAGTTCCGCGGTGTCCTGCGCACGCAGGCCGATCTTGTCGAGCTTGCGCCCCCGTGAGAACCCCTCCATGCCGCGCTCGACGACGAACAGGCTGATCCCCCCGTGGGACGCAGCCGGGTCGGTCTTGGCGACCACGATCACGAGGTCGGCGTGGATGCCGTTGGTGATGAAGGTCTTCGTGCCGTTCAGCAGGTAGTGCCCGTCGGGCTGCTCGATCGCGGTCGTGGCCACCGCGGCCAGGTCGGATCCGGTTCCGGGTTCGGTCATCGCGATCGCGGTGATCAGCTCACCCGTGGCCATCCCGGGCAGCCAGCGGTGGCGCTGCTCCTCGGTCGCGTAGGCCAGGAAGTAGGGGACGATGACATCGTTGTGCAGCGGGAAGCCGACCCCCGACGCGCCGACCCGGGCGAGTTCCTCGGTGACGACCGCGTTGTAGCGGAAGTCGCTGACCCCGCCGCCGCCATACTCGGTGGGCACGTCCGTGCACAGCAGGCCGACGGCACCCGCCTGCTTCCACAGCTCCCGCGGGACCAGTCCCTCGTCCTCCCAGGCCGCGTGGTACGGCACCACCTCGTCGGCGACGAACCTCGCCACCATCGCGCGGAACTCGTCGTGCTCGGCGGTGAAGATCGGACGGTCCACGTCACCTGCTCCCCGGTGGCGAGCCCGACGGCAGACAGCCTCGGACCCGGACGGACGCGGCCGCACGGCGACCACGATGGAACGGATCGGTCGAACCCGTTCCGGACGCGAACCGTACCGTCTGCCCGCTGATCAGAGAACGCCGGCGCGATCGATCCAGACGATCCCGAACACGAGCAGCACCAACCCGATCACCACCCGCACCCACAGCGAGAGCAGGCGCCCCCGCGGCGGCTCGCCCGACGTCTCCGAACCGGGGAAGGTTCCCGTACGGTGGTAGCGCATGATCGCGGCCAGGGTCCCGAACGCCATGGCCGCCCCGAACGCGGCGAACGTGCCGATCAGCAGGAACAGCCAGGACGTCTCACCCACGCACGATCTCCTCGACACAAGTCGATGGGCGGCACGAGTCTACGGAGTCACGATGGCCCGGATCACCGCACACCTCGAGGTCCCCACCGCCGTGCGTCCCGCCTTCGACCACGTCGCCGACTTCACCACGACCGTCGACTGGGACGACTCCATCACCGAGGCGACGCGTCTGGACACCGGCGCCATCGGCCTCGGTAGCTGCTTCCGGGTGCAGCTGAAGCTCGGGCTGGCGACGGTCCCCCTGGAGTACGTCATCACCACCTACACACCGCCGTCCGACGCCACGCCCGGTCGGGTCGTGCTCACCACGACCGGCCCGCTCCACCGGGGCGAGGACGACGTCCGGTTCCAGGCGACCGCCGACGGCACGCACGTGACCTGGACGGCGCGGTTCGCGCTCCGTGGTCCCGGGCTCCTGCTCGACCCACTGCTCGGGATCGGGTTCCGTCGCACCGCCGCCGCGGCCGTTGCCGGCCTGGAACGATCGCTCACCGAGTTGGCGGCAAACTGACCCGTCCTGCGCTGACCCGTCAGCGGTGCCCCGTCGGCGGTGCCCCGTCAGCGGGGTCCGCGCCGGAACCACGACCCCGCCGCCGACGTCATACTGGCATGACACCGCGGCAGCCCGTGCCGTCACCCGAACCGTCACCCGAGCTGTCGCCGAGCACCACCACCTCGACGCTGTTGGAGGTTGCGCCATGACCCGCCTAGCCCGCCTGCTGCTCACGACCGCCGCGATCGCCACCCTGTTGGCTGCCTGCGGGACGGTCGACGAACCCACCGATCCGGTCGATGCGCCGGAGGAACCCGGCGACGAGGATGCCGTGCCCGACGACGGGGACGACCAGCCGGATGACGGGACCGACCCCGACGCGAACGGCGACGACCCGGTCTCGGGCACCTACGGCGATGAGGTCGAGACCGCGGTCGCCGATGCCGCCGCGCACTTCGACGTCGAACCCGGCGACATCGAGGTGGTGACCGCCGAAGCCGTCACCTGGCCCGACGGAGCGATCGGCTGCCCGGAGCCCGACATGATGTACACCCAGGCCCTCGTCGACGGCTACCGGATCGTGCTCGCGGTCGATGGCGACGAGGTCGCCTACCACGGCGAGGACGGCGGCGAGCCGCGACGCTGTGACGATCCGACGGACCCCGTGGAGTGACGCCAGCGGTCGGACGTCCGGTCACCGTGCCCGGCCGCCGGTCGCGCTCAGTTCATGGTCGGGTCGTCGGGGAACGTCGCCATCATCCGCAGGTCGCCCGGCTGGCGCGCGAGCACCTCGCGCCAGAGCGAGTCCGGGTCGTCGGTGAACACGTCGCTCTCCCGCGCATCGACGGTGAACCAGGCGCCCTGGTCGATCTCGTCCTCGAGTTGTCCGGGCGCCCATCCCGCGTACCCGGCGAACAGGCGAACACGTTCGAGGTCGACCGCCGCCAGCATCGGGTCCACGTCGAGGTCGACGAGTCGGACGTTGTCGATGATCGGGGAGAACCCGTCGGAGGCGACCCCGGCAGGCGCACGGCCGAGTGCGACGACCGCCGTGGGCTCGACCGGCCCACCGCCGAACAGCACGGGCGGATCGGCGACGAGGTCCTGCCACCCGTCGAGGGTCTCGCGCACGGTGACCGCGGACGCACGGTTGAGCACGACGCCCAACGCACCGTCCTCGTCATGATCCAGCAGCAGGATCACCGCCCGCGCGAACGTGGGCTCGTCCAGCGCAGGGGTGGCGACCAGCAGCCGTCCGGTCTGCGACGTGCTCACGATGCCCTCCTCGTGACCAACGGTACCGATGCGGACCGCACCGCGGCGCGGAGGTCACCGAACCGTTGTCGAGCGTACGACCCCACCCACCTGTGAGGCAGACCCATGTCGGCCGAGGACCGCAGCACCCTGCGCCGCGAGGCCCTGCAGTGGCTGGCCGATCTGGCCCGCGTCAGACCGGTGTCTGAGGGCCGCCTCCTGCATTCGATGGCGACCCGGCAGGTGAGCGCGCCAGGTTCGCGAACGTCGTGAGGTGATCGAGGAACGCGAGCTTCACCACACCCGTGGCACCGTTGCGGTGCTTGGCGATGATCAGCTCGGCGATGCCGCGGTCGGGGCTGTCTTCGTCGTAGACCTCGTCGCGGTAGATGAACCCGACGATGTCGGCATCCTGCTCGATGCTGCCGGATTCGCGCAGGTCGGCGAGCATCGGGCGCTTGTCGGTCCGTGACTCGGGCTGGCGCGACAGCTGCGACAGCGCGATGACGGGCGCATCCAGTTCCTTGGCCAGCATCTTGAGCCCACGGGAGATCTCCGCGACCTCCTGCTGGCGGTTGTCGACCCGGCGGTGTGACTGCATCAGCTGCAGGTAGTCGACGATGACCAGGTCCAGGCCGTGCTTCTGCTTGAGCCGGCGGCACTTGGCGCGGATCTCGTTCAACGTGATCGACGGGGTGTCGTCGATGAACATGGGCGCTTCGGACAGCGATCCCAACGCGTCACCGAGCTTGAGCCAGTCCGCGTCGTCCAGCCGGCCGGTCCGCAGCCGTGAGGAGTCGATCCGCGCTTCAGCGGACAGCAGCCGGTTGACGATCTCCAGCTTGGACATCTCCAGGCTGAACAGGATCGCCGTGCGGTTGATCTTGGACGTCACGTAGTGCGCGAGTCCGAGTGCGAGACTGCTCTTTCCCATCGCGGGTCTCGCCGCGACGATGATCAGGTTCTGTGGCTGCAGGCCGGCGGTGAGCCGGTCGAGGTCGTTGAATCCGGTCGGCAGGCCGGTGACCTCCGAGCGTTGGTCGGCGAGCTTCTCGATCATCTCGAACGAGTCCGTCAGCAGGTCGCCGAGCCGCGCGTACTCGGAGGCGGTGCCGGTCTGTGCGACCTCGTAGACCAGGCTCTCGGCCCGGTCGACGACCGTCTCCGCATCGTCGCTGCCGTCGTAGCCCAGCCGGACGACCTCGGTCCCGACGTCGATAAGGCGGCGAAGGAGCGCCTTCTGCCGCACGATCCGCGCGTAGTACGACGCGTTCGCCGCGGTCGGCACCGCGACGGTCAGGTCGTAGATCGCCGCCGCACCGCCGACCTCGTCGAGGCGGTCCTGGCGGGCCAACCAGTCGGTGATGGTGACGGTGTCGACGACGCCGTCGGTCCGGATCAACGCGCCGATGCCTTCGAAGACCAGGCGATGGGCGTTGCGGTAGAAATCCTCGGGGCGCAGCAGTTCGGTGACATCGGACGCCGCGTTGGCGGACAGCAACGCGGCCCCGAGCACCGACACCTCGGCGTCCAGGGAGTGCGGCGGCACCCGGTCGTACGCGCGACCCGACCCGTTGGAGGAGCCGCCGGCCTGTGGCCCGGGATCGTCCGGGGGCTGGCCGGGCGGCGGGGGGAAGGCGTCCGTCATGAGGCGGTCACGAAGATCGCGCCCACGGGCTCTTCCTCCCCACCGGCCCGGTCAGCTCCGAGCGGTCACGTGGCGACCCTAGGAGGCCGTCGTCTCCTCGGCGTCGTCGGCGTCGTCGGCGTCAGCGTCTGCGGCGTCAGCGTTCGCGGCGTCAGCGTCTGCTGCAGCCTCAGGCGGTGCGTCGGCGGCCGGGTCGTCCTCGATGGCGGCAGCGACCTCTTCCGAGGGGGCGGCCGACAGGTCGCCTTCCTCGTCGAGGGCCTCCGCGGCTTCGATCGCCTCCTGCTTGAGGGCTTCGAGCTCCTCCGCGGTCTCGGCACCCTCGGTCAGCAGTGGCGGTGGCTCGACGTCGTCGGCGTTGACGATGCCGCCACCTTCGGTGACCGTGACGACGCCTTCTTCGTCGACCACCTCGAGCGCGACGTTGGCGATGACCTGCGGGTGCACCTGCACCGGGATCTCGTAGGTCCCGATGACCTTGATCGTGCCCTTGAGGTCGATGCGCTTGCGGGGGATGTCGTGCCCACGTTCCTTGAGCACCCGCGCGACGTCCACGGCACTGACCGAGCCGTACAGCGACCCACGGTCATCGACCCGTGCGGCGATGCGCAGGGTGCGGGACTCGAGGATCTCCTTGGCGGATTCGGCGGCGCCGAGCGTCTTGGACTCCGCGGCCTTGCGGGAGCGGGTCAGCGCGTGCGCTTCCTTCATCGCGCCCTGGGTGGCCATGATCGCCAGACCACGGGGCAGCAGGTAGTTGCGGCCGTAGCCGTCCGCGACGTCGACGACATCGCCGGTGAGGCCGAGGTTGTCGACCTCGCTCTTCAGGATGACCTTCATCGTGAAGCCTCCTCAGCGGGTCGTGTAGGGGATGAGTGCCATCTCGCGGGCGTTCTTGACCGCCGCGGCGAGCTGCTTCTGGCACTTGGCACACGCGTTGGACGTCCGACGTGCCTTGATCTTCGCGCGCTCGTTCAGGAACGGCTTGATCAGCGACAGGTCCTTGTAGTCCACGTACTCGATGCCCTGCGAACAGATCGGACACGGCTTCGGCTTGCGTGGCTTCTTGTCTTTGTCGGCCTTGCTGTCTTTACGGGGCGGCATGGGCGTGCTCCTCGGAAGGGCGCGGCCGGCGGTCGATCCACCGGCGCCGGGCGGATGGTTGGGGTTGGGGTGCGGTCTCTTAGAACGGGACGTCTTCGTCGGCCGGGGGCGGCGCGTTGAAGGTGCTCGAGCCACCGTCGCTGCTGCTGTCGGACCGGTTGGTGCGCTGCGCGGAGGCCTTGGCCCACCGCAGCGACGGGGCGATCTCGTCAGCCTCGATCTCGGTGACCCAGACGGTCTGGTTCTCCTTGTTCTCGTAGCTGCGGACCTTGACCCGTCCGATCACGATGACGCGGTCGCCCTTGTTCAGCGACTCCGACGCGTTCTCGGCGAGGTCGCGCCAGGCGTTGACGTTCATGAACGTCGTCTCTTCCTGCTGCTGGCCGTCCCGTCCGGTCCACCGTCGGTTGGACGCGACACGCAGGGTCGCCACCGGCGTGCCACCGCCGGTGTAGCGCAGTTCGGGATCGTCGGTCAGGTTGCCGACGAAGGTGATGAAGTTGCTTTCGAACGCCATGGGTGACTCCTTCGCGTGAGGTGAGCTGCGACCGTCGTGAGAGGACGGGAGCCCGTCAGGCGTTGGAGCGCACGCGGATCTCCGGGCGCACGGTCTTGTAGCGCAGCACGTTGTCGGAGATCTTGAGCTGACGCTCGAGTTCGTTCACGCCATCGGTGTCGGCGTGGAAGTCGAGGACGCCGTAGAAGCCGTGATCACGCTTGTTGATCTCGTAGGCGAACTTGCGTCGGCCCCACCAGGCTTCGTCGAGCAACGTGCCGCCCTGCTTGGCGAGCACGTCCTTGGCCCAGGTGAAGACCTCTTGCGCGGCCTCTTCCTCGAGCGTGTCCGGGATGATGAGCATGAGTTCGTAGCGGCGCATGTGCACTCCTCTGGTCGCGCCGCCCGCGCGTCGCGCGGTGCGGTCCGGTGGTCGGCAGGCGTCCCTCTGGGTGGTACGGGGTGGTGCTGGAAGCTGCCGAGCCGGTGATATGGCCCCCGCGGGCGCGGACGTCACTGACTCGAACGTGGTGTCGAGCGCGCGACGGCCGCCGGTAGGGGCAGGGGTGCGTTCCACGTCGTGGTTCCGACCGGACGACGCGGGGGGACCCGGGCGTGCGGCGGGAGGAACACGACGCGCGCAGCTTCGTGAGCTGCGCGCTGGACCTCGGAACCGTACCCGAGACACCCGTCCTCTCACAACCGGCACCGTAGAGGTGTCCTGTGACACCCGCCAGAGGCGATCGGTCAGCTGTGGATGGACGCGGCGTCGTCATCGCGGACCAGGTCCTTCAAGCGGTCGACAGCGCGGCCTGCGGACATGCCCTGGCGCTCGATCAGCACCGCAGCCCCGATCAGGATCACCCCCGCGATCGCGAACCACGCCCAGGTCGGGACCAGTGCGGCGTAGGCCACCGTCTCGACCACCACGACGGCCAGCACGACCACGATCCCGCTGACCAGCGGGCCGCCCCGACCGGTCGCGCCGCCGTGGATGATCGCGACCAGGGCCAGGACACCCGCCAGGACACCGTGGTACCCGGGTCCGTCGGCCAGGCGCTCGGCGATGGCGGGGACGGCGACGAGCAGCAGTGGGGGGACGTCGGTGATCCACGACGACACCGGCCCACGCCGACGTGCCTGCCACCCCAGGACCGCGAGCTGCGCCGCGACCGGCAGCAGCCACAGGTCGACGGCTGTCACGTCGTGGATGCTGAACAGCAGCCAGACCCCGATCGTGGCGAGGGCACCACCGAGGTGGCCGACCAGCACCCGACGGCGGGCGACGCCGACGGCCACGAGCAGCAGCCCGATACCGACCAACGCCCAGGCCCGGACCTCGGGCGTGGTCGCGATCAGTGCCCAGCCCGGGACCGCCGCGAGCACGGCGGTGACGCTGGTGGGCAACGCCCATCCCTCGGGCCCCATGAGGGCGAGTGCGGCCGCGATCAGGGTGACGACCAGCAGGACGATCCCGATCTCGGTCGCGCCGCCGCCGGCGACCACCACGACGGTCGCGGTGAGTCGCACGAGCAGTGGCGCGGCGATCGTTGCGATCACCGAGCTGCGCAGGCGGACCGCATCGGCGACCAGCCACGACACCGCGATCGCCAGGACCAGCAGGATCGACGGCGCCGGACGCAGGACGCTGAGCGCCGCAGCCTGCGTGGTTCCGACAGACACGAGCAGTCCGCCGGGCAGGGCCGTGGTGCCGACCGCGAACAGCGCGATCAGCGCGCCCACACCTCGCAGCAGGTCCGCCACGGGCCGGACCGCGTCGACCGTGACCGCCATGCCCAGCAACGCGACGACGGCCACGACCACCGGCAGCGCCCCACCATCCAGGGCGGCGAGCACGCTCGGTGCGACCTCCCCGTCAGCGACCGAGAGCGCGAGCAGCGCCGACGTCAGCGCCCCCAACGGGAGGACCAGTGTGGCGACCACCATGCTGCCGACGTTCCGGTTGCTGAGCAGACCCCGGACGTGCAGGCCGATGATGGGTGCGACCAGCGCGGCAACGGGCAGTGCCACCAGCGTCGAGGCAGCCGCCATCGCCGCGATGATCGCCAGGCCGGCCGCCACGGCGGCCGTGACCGCCGCTAGCTGTCCGGACCGGTCCTCGCGCCCGGGGTCCCGCAGCGCGTGACCCTGACCCCCGTGACCCTGAC
>JAWLFE010000070.1:1965-3611 GCA_041685735.1 Nitriliruptoraceae bacterium | reverse complement strand
CCTGACGCCCAGCTTCCTGGCCGCCACCGGTCGCGATCGACGAGCCTGGCTCCGACGTCAGGGTCCGCAGCACCCCGACGGCGGCCACGACCAGCAGCAGGATCGCCGCCAGGGGAGACCGCTCGCCCGCCACCCCGACGGCGACCGCCGCGGCCGCGTAGACGGCCGCGGCCCCGACCACCGCAGGAACCACGAGGTTGGTGCGACCAGACGGGGTCCGGCGCCGCAACCCGGCGACGACCCAGGCCACGGCTGCCAGCCCGTAGGCGGCGGCGAGCTCCGTGTCGGCCGCTGGTCCGATCCAGGCGCCGGGCGCCACGGTGGCCGCGACCAGCGGCAACGTCGCCCAGGCGCCGAGCAGTTCGATGCCACCCGCCGCCCACCGCAGGGGTGACGACCACATTGGATCGTCGGTCCCGACCAGCGCCGCCAGCTCGAGCAGCAGCGCGACGACGGGCACGATGAGCAGGAGGGCCAACCTCGGTGTGCCGGCGGGCAGGATCGCGACGATGCCGGTCACGACCGCCAGGACGGGTGCCAACGCCGCGACCCGCTGCGACCTCTCGTGGTGCGCGCGGATGGCGACGCTGCCGACCGACAGGGCGCCGACCAGCACCGGGGTGGTCCACGTCGTCGGTGCCCAGCCGCTCGCCGCGATCTGGATCGCCACGGTGCCACGGAACAGCAGCGCGTCGAGCGCGGCGGCGACCAGGGGGCCGGTGACAGCGATGATCGCGAGCGTCACCGGTGCGGCCTGCCAGACCCGCGCCACCCGCGTACCGCGCAGCAGCAGGGTGGCCAGGCTCGCCGTGGCGGCGCCGGCCACGACCAGCGACGGGTCGAGCACATCCCACAGGCCGAGGCCGGTTGCCACGACCGGGACCCCGGCGATGGCCGCAGCCGCGAGCACCCGGGACCGACCGGCGATCGCCAGGGGCGGAAGGGCGACGAGCGCGACCGCACCGGTCAACGTCCAGGTCGCGGGCAGGCTCAGGTCGAGCTGCAACGCGAGCCCAAGCGCGTCGACGGGCAGGAGGAGCGCACCCAGGTGGAACACGACCGCCCCGACCGACGGGACGACGCGTCGCAGCAGATGGCCGCCGACGATCGCCGCGCCGGTGACCGACCCGACGACCGCGACCCGGGCGGTCAGGCCGAGGACGTCCCAGGACACCGCCAGGAAGGTGGCGGCCGCCACGAGCAGCAGCAACGCGCCGGTCGCCGCGACCCACGTCGCGGCGGTGATCCGCGGCGTGTCGTCGTCGGACGGCACCCGACCGCGGGTCGGGGGCGGTGGCGGCCCGGCGCGATCCGGCGCGGGGGCGGACGGCACCTGCGGAGGGGCCGAGCGGACGTTCGAACTCGCCGGCGGCGGGGCAGCCGGCGGCGAGCCGGCGGCCAGGGGCTCGCCCGTCGGGGGCGGCAGGTCAGCCAGGCGCTGGCGGGACGGACGGGTACCGCC
Source organism: Nitriliruptoraceae bacterium (assembly GCA_041685735.1). GTDB lineage: Bacteria > Actinomycetota > Nitriliruptoria > Nitriliruptorales > Nitriliruptoraceae > CSSed11-175R1. Next base: position 2,149 of record JAWLFE010000070.1, on the reverse strand, counting down.
CTGCGGTTCGTCCGCGACTCCGGGGCCCTGCGGTGCTGGTGGCTGTTGCATGGTCGTCACCTCGACGCTCGCTTGCCCCGATGGTCGTCGGAACGGTCGAGCGGGGGCACCCGGGTCGGCCCCCATCCGAGTGTGGGGCACCCCCAGATCGGCGGCCAGAGGCGAAGGGCCGCTCCTCGATCTC
>JAWLFE010000070.1:0-1865 GCA_041685735.1 Nitriliruptoraceae bacterium | reverse complement strand
GGGTTGGTGCCGGTGGCTTCCTGCGACAGCCGGCGGAACTCACCGAGGACGAGCATCGCGAGCGACGGGCTGAACACGGGCTCGCCGCGGGCCGCACGCACCAGCGACGCACGCAACTCGTCGCCGGGGGTGGACTTGGTGAGATAGCCGACCGCGCCGGCGGCGACCGCATCCAGCAGGTCGCGCTCCTGCTCGCTGACGGTGAGGATGACGATCCGGGTGTCCTCGCCGCAGGCCTTGGCCACGGCGATCCCGCCGCCGCCCGGCATCTGCAGGTCACAGACGACCAGGTCGGGTGCGGTGTCGCGGATCACCGCGATCGCCTCGTCGGCGTCCGAGGCCATCCCCACCACCTCGAAGCCGCTGCCGAGGTCGGCCTGGACGCCGTCACGCCAGATCGGGTGGTCGTCCGCGAGCACGACCCGCACCGGCGGTCGCCGACTGCTCGCCTGCTGGACCATCGTGCGTTCCTCCCGTCACCGGGAGTCTACGGCTCAGGACTCGAGCGGGACCGTGAGCCGGACCTCCGTGCCCCGGCCCGGCGCGCTGTCCACCTCGACCGTGCCGCCCGCCTCCACGACCCGCCCGCGGATGGACCGGGCCAGCCCGACCCCTTCCCGGGTGGTCGCCACCTCGAAGCCGCTGCCGTCGTCGCGGACCGAGCAGAAGACGGCGCCGTTCTGAGGTTCCACGTAGACGGTGACCCGGCTCGATTCAGCGTGCTTGGCGGCGTTGGTCATGGCCTCGCCGACCGCGCCGGTGAGCACCTTGATCACGTCGGCGGACACCTCGGGGAGGTCGTCGGGTACCAGCACCTCGGTGCGGATGCCGTAGGTGGATTCACAGCGCCGAGCAGCGTGGCGCAGCGCATCACCGAGCGCCCCCGCGCCGACGACGGTGGTGTCGGGCACGCCGAAGAGGTAGGTGCGCAGGTCCTGCTCCTGGTCCCGCGCCAACCGCGCGAGCTGCGGGTCGTCGGTGCGTCGCTCGACCACGGCCAGGGTCTGCAGCACCCCGTCGTGCAGCTGTCGGGCGACCTCCTCGCGGGCGGCCGCCTGCGCGACCCGCCGCTCGGCCCTGGTCGCGCGTGCCTCGGTCCGGCGGAGCAGGTCGACGACGTAGCCCCCGACACCGCCGGCCATCGCGAGCATCACGGTCGTCGTGACCAGCGACAACGCCCACGAGGCGGTCAATCCGAGGAACCACTCACTCTCGCCCGCCGGGATCGGTGGCGCGTTCAACAGCGACGAGGTGGCACGTCCGAGCCCCAGCACGACACCCGTCAGCACCCCGCCGATCGGGCCCAGCGCGACACCGGCGGCGAGCGCTCCCGCGATCGGCCAGGCGACCCCCAGCGGTTGCTCGGCCTCGAAGACATGCGGGGCGCGGTAGACGAACCCGTCGGCGAGCTGGAGGGCCAGGCCGACACCGACCTCGATGCCGACCGGCACGGGGCTGGCGAGCTGGGTGTGGTCGCGGCGCACGATGATGGTCAGCCACACGGTGACCACCAGCGCGGCGGCAACCAGACCGACCGCGATACCGGGTCGCTCCAGGGCGCGACGGGACAGGACGAGCACCGTCGCCATCCACATCCACGCCACCCACCGGAAGACGGCGAGCCCGTTCCACACGCTGCGTTCCATGGGCGGCAACGTAGGTCGCGGTGTGCGCCAGCGCTCCCCGGCCGTGCCCTCTGCGCAACTACCCGTAACGCGATGATCACGTTCCGCGATGACTCAACCGTACGGCGCCTCGTCGTTCCCGACGTTCCGACGCCTGCCGACGACCAGCACGACGACACGGAGGACGCACCTGATGCGACTGCCCCGCTACCTCACCCTGATGATCAGCCTCACGGCCGC
>JAWLFE010000214.1:0-3389 GCA_041685735.1 Nitriliruptoraceae bacterium | reverse complement strand
GACCACCGCTGGTGGTCGCCCCTCGGCGTTGCCGTGCTGCGGCTCGGCGTTGCCGTGCTGCGGCTCGGCGTTGCTGGACTGCGGCTCGGCGTCATCGCAGGCGGCGGGGCGGCGCTGCCGCCGTCAGGCGTCGGCGGCCTGCCGCTCCGGCGGGCGGACCGGACGTGCGCGCTGCACGGTGCTGCTGCCCCGTTGACCGGTGCGTCGGCGCAGCGGATGGACCTCGACGTTGTTGGCCGGTGCCTTGACGATCTGGTAGCGGTCGGAGGCTGGACGGTCCTCGATGCGCTCGGCCAGCACGCGCACCATCTCCTCGAGCTCCGTGACGCGCCGGCGTGACGCCTCCAGCTTCTCGCCGAGGTCCAGCACGATCCGCACGCCCGCGAGGTTGAGACCCTCGTCCTGTGTGAGCGTGCGGATGAAGCGCAGCCGGTCGACATCACGGCGCGAGAACCGGCGCGTCCCACCGTCGGTCCGTGCCGGGGTGATCAACCCCTCGCGTTCGTAGGCGCGGAGGGTCTGCGGGTGCAGGTCAGCCAGTTCCGCGGCCACGGAGATGACGTACAGGGGGGTGTCCTGGTCGTCATCGACGTGGTAGTCGGACGCGGCCGGTTCCTCCTCGGCAGGGCCGGGGCGGCTGGACCACGACCACGCCCGCCCACTGTGGTGGGGTTCGAGGAAGTGCTGCTCGCTCATCGTCAGCTCCTCTTACGGGCTGTCTGGTCGGGTGGACGCTCGGGTGGAAGCCGGTGGCGGTGGGGTCGCCACCCGCCGGGATCAGGTGGTCTGGGGTGCGCCGTCGAACAGCGCGGCATCGCGGGCAGCGTGATCATCGTGCTCGGCGAGTTCGTTCAGCAACTTCTTCTGCTCGCGGGTGAGTTTCGCGGGGACCTCGATGCGCGCGGTCACCAGCAGGTCACCGTTGCCTCCCCGACGCTTCGGAGCACCCTCACCGCGCAGACGGAAGGTCCGGCCGCTGCGGGTGCCGGCCGGGACCTTGATGGTCCGCCGCTCGCCGGTCGGGGTGGGCACGGTCAACCTGGTCCCGAGCGCGGCCTCGCTGAAGAAGATCGGAACGTCGAGGGTCACGTCGTCACCCCTGCGTCCGAACCGGGGGTGGGCCGCGACGTGGACGGTGACGAGGACGTCGCCCGACGGTCCCCCACCGACGCCCGGTCCGCCGCGCTCCGGCACGCGGATCACCGCACCGTCGCGGACGCCGGCCGGGATCTTGACGGTCAGCTGCCGTGGCTTGACGACCCGTCCAGAGCCGGAACAGGTGGGGCAGGGGGAGGTGACGATCTGCCCGCGACCACCGCACTGCTCACACGGTTGAGCGAACGAGAAGGGCCCCTGGTCGATGACGACCTGTCCACGCCCACTGCATCGCGAGCACGTCGTCGGCTGGGTCCCGGGTGCCGCGCCGGAGCCATGGCAGGTCTCGCACTGACCGTCACCGGTGATCCGCAGCGTCGTGCGCACGCCGGCGAGCGCATCCTCGAAGGTCAGGTGGACGTCGGCCTGCAGGTCCTGGCCACGGCTCGCACGACGACGACCGGCTCGCCCGGCGGTCGCACCGGCCGGGAAGCCGCCGCCCCCGCTGTTGCCGAAGAGGTGACCGAGCAGATCGCCGAAGTCGGCGCCGTCGAAGCCACCCGCGCCGCCGGGCATGCCACCCCCGAAGCCGGCCGCCCCCAGGCGTCGAAGCTCGTCGTACTCCTTGCGCTTCTCGTCGGTCCCGAGGATCGAGTACGCCTCGCCGACCTCCTTGAAGCGCCGCTCCGCCTCCGGATCGTTGGGGTTGGCGTCCGGATGGTTCTCGCGGGCGAGCTTGCGGTAGGCCTTCTTGATCTCATCGGCTGAGGCGTCCTTGGACACCCCGAGCACGGCGTAGTAGTCCTTCTCCAACCACTCACGCTGCGGGGCCATCGGTCACCTCCTCCCTGGAGTCTTGCGCATCACGCCGGTCGCGACACGGTTGCGCGTGCTGTCGGCCGAGACACTCACGACCTGACCACCACCATCGCCGGCCGCAGCACGCGGTCGCCGAGCCGGTAGCCCGGTCGCAGCACCTGGGTGACGACCGGTTCGTCGGTGGGTTCGTCGCTGGGCTGCTGTTGGACAGCCTCGTGTTCGTTGGGGTCGAACGGGGCATCCACCGCATCGATCCGGGTCAGCCCCTGTGACCCGACGGCTGACACCAGTTTGCTGGCAACCAGCTGCAGACCCTTGGCCAGCGACGGATCGTCGGACCCCTCGGATGCCTCGACCGTGCGCTCCAGGTCGTCGAGGACCTCCAGCAGGCTGCCGAACGCCTCGGCCTTGCCGCTGTCGCGCTGCGACGCCCCTTCACGCATCACCCGGCGGCGGTAGTTGTCGAACTCGGCGCGGGCGCGGCGCAGGTCGTCCAGGTACTCGTCACGCTGCGCCTCCGCCTCCAGCAGAGCGCCGTACAGCTCGGCACGGGTCCGTGGATCGGCATCAGCCAGGGCGTCGAGGTCAACGGTGTCCTGCTCAGCGGCGTCCGCCGGGTCGGGCGCGTCGGCAGCGTCGGTCGCGTCGGTGGCATCGCTGGCGGTCAGGTCCCCACCGGACTCCTGGCCGTCCTGCCGGTAGGCCGCGGCGGCCGCATCGGCGGCGTGGTTCGCACGCGGCGCGTGGTCATCCGCCGCCTGGGTGGCGTCGGACGGTTGGGCCGGGTGACCCACGTCGGGCTGCGGGGCCGTGGGCTCGGACGCCCGGGGGTCATCGACGGGTCGCTGCGGGTCGGTCACGCGGGACTCCTGGGGCTTGCGAGGGACGCGGGGACGCGTGTTGCGGGGCGGCGTCGAGCCGCCCCGCAACGACACGGCGGAACGTCAGTTGGCGTTGATCTGGATGCGGCGGGGCTTGGCCTCCTCCGCCTTCGGCACGGTGATGGTCAACAGACCGTTGTGGTAGTTGGCCTCCACCGCGTTGGCGTCGACCCGGTCGGGCAGCCGTACGGAGCGGTGGAACCGTCCGAAGTGGCGCTCGATCCGTCGGAAGCCCTCGGCCGCCTTCTCGTCGTAGAAGCGACGTTCACCGGCGATGGTGAGCACGTTCTCCTCGAGGGACACCTCGACATCGTCGGGGTTCACACTCGGGAGTTCGACGTGGAGGGTGAAGGCGTTCTCATCCTCCTCGACGTCCAGCGCGGGGCTGAATGCGCCGGCCGAGCTCGCACCCTGCCGGTCCCCGAAGACCTGGCGCAGCACGCGCTCCATCTCATCCTGCATCGGTGCCACGTCGCGGAAGGGAGTGGTCCTGGTCAGTCCGTTCGTCATCGTTGTCCTCCTCTCGTGCATCGGATGGTGGTGGGGTGGTTCGGTGCCGGCTGGCGTCAGCCGGCGGCTTGCTGGTCATCGCCC
>JAWLFE010000213.1:0-3413 GCA_041685735.1 Nitriliruptoraceae bacterium | reverse complement strand
CGCCAGCAGGAGACCCACCGTGAGCGACCCAACCACCGCCTGGTCCTTCGAGACCCGCCAGATCCACGCGGGTGCCGCCTCCGACCCGACCACGGGCGCGCGGGCGACGCCGATCTACCAGACCACCTCCTACGACCTCGGCAACACCGAACGCGCCGCGAACCTGTTCGGGCTGGCGGAGTTCGGCAACATCTACACGCGGATCATGAACCCGACGACCGACGTCGTCGAGCAGCGGGTCGCGTCGCTCGAGGGCGGGGTCGCCGCCCTGGCCGTCGCCTCCGGGCAGGCCGCGGAGACCCTCGTGATCCTCAACCTCGCGGAGACCGGCTCCCACATCGTCTCGTCCGCCTCGCTGTACGGCGGGACCTACAACCTGTTCAGGTACACCCTGCCCAAGATGGGCATCGAGGTGACCTTCGTCGAGGACCCCGACGACATCGACGCGTGGAACGCCGCCGTCCAGCCCAACACCAAGGCCTTCTACGCCGAATCGATCGGGAACCCGAAGATCGACGTGCTGGACATCCAGGCGGTCGCCGACGCGGCGCACGCCAACGAGGTCCCGCTGATCGTCGACAACACGATCGCCACCCCCTACCTGATCCGTCCGCTCGAGCACGGCGCCGACTTCGTCGTGCACTCGATGACCAAGTTCCTGGGTGGGCACGGCACCGCGATCGGCGGGGTCGTGGTCGACGGCGGTCGGTTCGACTTCGGCGCGCACGCCGAGCGCTACCCCGGGCTGACCACCCCCGACCCGTCCTACCACGGGCTGAACTACTGGGAGGCGCTCGGCAACGACGGTGCCGCGTTCGCGATCAAGCTTCGGGTGCAGCTGCTGCGCGACCTCGGACCGGCGATCTCGCCCCACAACTCGTTCCTCATCATCCAGGGCATCGAGACCCTCAGCATGCGCATGGACCGGCACGTCGCCAACGCGCAGGCGTTGGCCGAGTGGCTGGAGGCACGCGACGAGGTCGAGAAGGTCTGGTACGCCGGCCTGCCGTCCAGTCCCTGGCACGCCAACGCGCAGAAGTACGCACCCAAAGGTGCCGGAGCGATCGTGTCGTTCGAGCTGCGCGACGGGGTGGAGGCCGGCAAGCGCTTCGTCGACGGCGTCGAGCTGTTCACGCACCTGGCCAACATCGGCGACGTCCGCAGCCTGATCATCCACCCGGCGTCCACGACACACTCACAGCTCACCCCCGAGCAGCAGCTGACCACCGGGGTGACCCCGGGGCTCGTCCGGCTGTCGGTCGGGCTCGAGAGCGTCGAGGACCTCATCGCGGACCTCGAGGCGGGCTTCCGGGCCGCGAAGGACGCCGCGTGACGCCGGCTCACCGCGCGACCCCGGCTTCGTGAGCCAGCTTCCCTCGACGATCGGCGCCTGGCGGGACGGAGATCCCGTCGGGCGTCGTCGTTTCGTCGATGTCGGCACGATCCCGCTGGAACGGGGCGGTGAGGTGCCGGATGTCCGGATCGCCTACGAGACGTGGGGTGAGCTGGCACCGGATGGTCGCAACGCCATCCTCATCCTGCATGCGTTGACGGGCGACAGCCACGTCGTCGGCGACGTGGAGCCGGGCCACCCCACCCCCGGGTGGTGGCCCGGCCTGATCGGGCCCGGCTGCCCGATCGACACCGACCGGTGGTTCGTCGTCGCACCGAACGTCCTGGGTGGGTGTCAGGGATCGACCGGTCCATCGTCCCCGTCGCCGGACGGCACGCCCTGGGCCTCACGTTTCCCCCAGCTGACGATCCGCGATCAGGTCCTCGCTGAGCAGCGCGTCACCGACCACCTCGGCATCGATGCCTGGGCGGCCGTCATCGGCGGGTCGATGGGCGCGATGCGGGTGCTCGAATGGGCGGTGATGTTCCCCGAGCGGGTCCGCGGCATCGCCCCGCTGGCGGTATCGGCGACCGCGACGGCCGATCAGGTCGCGATCCAGTCGATCCAGCTGCACGCCATCCGGTCCGACCCGAACTGGCAGGGTGGCGACTACCTGCTCAACCCGGGCGGCAGCCCACCCAGCGAGGGGCTCGGTATCGCACGCCGTCTGGCGCACTGGAGCTACCGCAGCGAGGAGGAGTTCAACATCCGTTTCGGTCGCCGCTCCCAGGGCGAGGAGGACCCGCTGGCCGGGGGCCGCTTCGCCGTGGAGTCCTACCTCGACCATCACGGCACCAAACTGGTGTCCCGGTTCGACGCCGCCAGCTACGTGCTGCTCACCCAGGCGATGAACAGCCACGACGTCGGCCGGGACCGCGGTGGCGTCGTCGACGCCCTCCGGTGCGTCCGCGCACAGGTGGTGGTCGCCGGCGTCGACAGTGACCGGCTCTACCCACTGCCCGAACAGCACAAGCTCGCCCACCTGCTGCGGGTCCGCGGGGACCGGGCGACGGTGATCCGCTCACCCCACGGACATGACGGCTTCCTGGTGGAGGTCCGCCAGGTCGCGGGGATCATCGGCGACCTGCTCGACCGGGTGACGGCCGACCGCTGACGTGCGGTCGCTCTACCGCAGCAGGGCGGTGCGGATCCGATCCAGACGGTTGGGCGGCACACTGTCCAACGGTGGCACACACCAGCGCTCGTCGATCAGGCCCTCCAGCTGCAGGGCCGCCTTGATCGCCGCTGGCATCGAGCGGCCCGATCCGCGCAGACCGTCCTCGCACGCGACGAGCGATGCGTGGAGCTGTGCCCTGGCCGTGTCGTCGCCGGCGTCGGACGCTGCGAGCAACTCGACGAGCTGGGCGGTCCGTAGGTTCGCGATACCCACCACCGCGCCCGTGACGCCCGCCGTCAGGGAGGCTGGCAACGTCGGGGTGTCCGCCGCGAGGACGGCGAACCCCGCCCCCGCCGCCAGGAACGCCCGCCGCTGTGCGGCATCGCCCCCCAGGTCGACGACGCCGAGGACGCGATCATGGGCGGCCAGGCGCGTCAGCGCGTCACCGGTGATCGGAGAGGTCGTGGTGCGCGGGTCGTAGCCCAGCACCGTCGGGACCTCGGCCCGATCAGCGACCGCGAGGTGCAGCGCCACCAGTTCCTCACCACGCAGGGGGACCGCTCCAGGCGCCAGCACGACCACCGCGTCCGCTCCCGCGCTGGCGATCCGGGCCACATCGGCGTGCAGGTCGTCCGGGGTCGCCCCCGACACCCCGACGAGGACCGGTCCGCCCGTCTCCGTGGCCTCCGTGGCGGCGATGGTCAGCGCACGACGGTCCGCGGGGGCCAGCAGCGGTCCCTCTCCCACCGGTCCGGCGACCAGCACACCTGCGGCTCCGGCCTCGGTGACGTTGCGGATCAGGCCACCGAGTCCGCGCAGGTCGAGCTCACCGGCGGACAGCATCGGCGTGACGAGGGGGACGATGCAGCCGGTGGGCAGAGCGGTCATGGTGCGCCTCGGACG
>JAWLFE010000212.1:0-3437 GCA_041685735.1 Nitriliruptoraceae bacterium | reverse complement strand
CCGGGCCGAGCAGCTGCAGGTGGAGAAGATCAAGCTCAACCGCGAGCTCGACCACGAACGGGCGTCGTTGGCCACCGCGCTCCGGCAGCTGGAAGGGGCACGGCTGGAGCTGGTGGAGTCCGCCCGCATGGCCACCCTGGGTGAGCTCTCCGCCGGTATCGCCCACGAGCTCAACAACCCCGCCTCGGCCGTGACCCGCGCCGCGAGCTTCATCGCCGACGACCTGGGGAAGCTCCTGGTCGACCATCCGGACGGCCAGGCGCTCATCACCGCCTTCCACGCCGGGACCCGCAGCAGCCCGCTGCCCACCGCACGGCAGCGGGAGCTCCGCCGGACCATGGCCGAGGTGGTGGGCGATACCACGCTGGCCCGCCGCCTGGTCGACGCCGGCATGACCGACGGGGACGAGGTCCGACGGCTGATCCGGCGACGCTCCACGACGCATCGGGAGCTGCTGGCCACGGCCGCGGAGCTCGGCGCCGCGGTCCGCAACCTGGAGCTCGGGACGACCCGCGTCTCCGAGCTGGTCGCGAGCCTGCGCAGCTACGCCCGACCCACCGACGCTCCCGTCGAGGTCGACGTCCGACGGACGCTCGATGATGCGCTGCATCTCGTCACCCACCGCCTCGACGGCATCGAGGTGGTCCGCGACGACGACCCCGACCTCCCCACGGTCCGCGGTCATCCGGGGCCCCTCGGGCAGGTCTGGACCAACCTCGTCCTCAACGCGGTCGATGCCCTGGACGGAGCGGGCCAGCTCACGGTGACGACCCGCCAGGCGGACGACGCGGTCGAGGTCGGCATCGCCGACGACGGCCCGGGGATCCCAGCGGACCTGCTTCCCAAGCTCTTCGAGCCTCGCTTCACCACCAAGCAGGGCCGGGTCCGCTACGGGCTCGGCCTGGGGCTCGCCATCAGCGAGCGCATCGTGCACGAGCACGGTGGCACCATCGAGGTCACCTCCGAGCCGGGCCACACGGTGGTCACGGTCCGGCTCCCCACCACCTGACCCGACCACGACCCCCGGTTCCCGGGGAAGGAGGAGCCACCATGCGCCTGGCCGTGTTGGTGCTCGAGGACGAGCCCGAGGTCCGGGCAGCCCTGGTCCGCGATCTGGCGCCGTTCGACCCCCCGGTCCGGATCGAGCCGGCGGAGGACGTACCGGACGCGCGGGCGGTCCTCGCCGAGCTGGCCGCCGACGGTGATGCGCTGGCGGTGGTGCTGGCGGACCACCGCCTGCCGGGGACCACGGGTGTCGACCTGCTCGTGGAACTGGACGGCGATGGCGAGCACGGCCGCTGCCGCAAGGTCCTGGTCACCGGTCAGGCCGACCAGCAGGACACGATCCGTGCCGTCAACGAGGCCGGACTCGACCACTACGTGACCAAGCCCTGGGACCCCGACGCCCTGCAGGAGCTGGTGCGCACCCAGCTCACCGACTTCGTGCTCGCCGAGGGTCTCGATCCCCTGCCGTACCTGCGCGTGCTGGACGCTGCCCGGGTCATGCCCGCGCTCGGCCAGCGGGGAGACCGATGACCGACGGCTGGCGCTCCCGCGTCGCCGAACGGCTCTACGGTGCGCTGCTGGAGTCCCCCAACGGTCGGGACGGCTTCGACGAGGACCTCGCGCGGCACGTGCCCGGCAACGCCGTCCGGCAGGTCACCGCCACGACCCTGCAGAAGGTCGGCGACCTGGTGGTGGACGCCAAGACGGTGCTCGCATGGCTGTTCGCTGCCCTCGGTGTACCCGCGAGCCTGGCCGGGCTGCTCGTGCCGATCCGGGAGTCCGGGTCCATGCTGCCCCAGGCCACCCTCTCGCCGTTGGTCCGACGGCGCGCGGTACGCAAGTGGATCTGGGTCCTCGGCGCGTCGCTCCAGGCCACCTCGGTGCTGGTGATGGCCGCGATCGCCGCCACGCTGGAAGGCGCCGTGGCCGGGGTCGCGCTGCTGGTGACGCTGGCCGCGTTCAGCCTGGCGCGGTCGTTGTCGTCGATCACCTCCAAGGACGTGCAGGGCCGCACGCTGCCGAAGGGCACGCGGGGCCAGGTCACCGGCTACGCCACGATCGGCGCGGGGCTCGCGTCGATCACCGTGGGCCTGGGCCTGAGGCTGCTCGGTGGGGACGACGCCGCCCCGAGCACCTTCGCCTGGCTGCTGGTCGGCGCGGCGGTGGCCTGGGTGCTCGCGGCGCTGGTCTTCGCGGGGGTCTACGAGCCCGAGGGTGAGCACGACCCGGACGCCTCGGCCGGTGGCAGCGCGCTCACCGGCACGCTGCGCCTCCTCCGGGACGACGCGCCGTTCCGCCGCTTCGTGGTGGCCCGGACGCTGCTGCTGGTGTCCGCGCTCAGCCCACCGTTCGTGGTCACCCTGGCCACCGAGCAGGGGGGTGCCGGGCTGCAGGGCCTGGGGTCCTTCGTCATCTCCAGCGGGGTCGCGGCGCTGATCGGTGGACCCCTGTGGGGCCGGCTGGCGGACCGCTCGTCCCGGCGGGTGATCATGCTCGCTGCCGGGCTCTCGGCCACGATCGTGCTGGTGTTCCTGGTGGGCATGACCATCGACGCTTTCCGCGCCACCGCGCTCGTCTACCCGGGCACCTACCTGCTGCTCGCGCTGGTCCACCACGGCTCGCGGATCGGCCGCAAGACCTACGTGGTCGACCTCGCCGAAGGGGACAAGCGCACCGAGTACGTGGCCGTGTCCAACACCGCCATCGGTGCCCTGCTGCTGCTGACCGGGGCGATCACCTCGGCGATCGCGCTGCTCGGCGCGGAGGCGGCGCTGCTGGCGCTGGCGGCCTTCGGCCTGGCCGGCGTCTTCGTGAGCCGGACGCTCCCGGAGGTCAGCGCCGGCTAGAGGGCACGGGCGATGACGGCGGTGAGCCAGATCCCGAGCATGATCGTGGCCAGCACGAGCTCGAGCAGGACCCCGATGCCGTAGGCCGTGAGCACGGCCCGGGTGGACGCCCCGGCCGCGCTCCTCTCGCCCAGGCGTTGCCACTCGCCGAGGTAGAGGCCGGCCAGCGCCCCGAGCAGCAGCCCGAACACCGGCAGCACGAGGAAGCCGATGATGGCCCCGAGCCCCACCGCCGCCAGCGACCGGGGTGTGGCGCCCGCCTCGCGGCCGCGCCGGGCAGGCAGGACGATGGTGGCGGCGCTGCCTGCGGCGAACAGCACCGTCAGCACACCGACCACCGTCCAGCCCACCGGGTCTGCACCCTGCCACAGGATCGAGGCGACCCCGACCCCCCAGACGATGACCAGCCCGGGCAGGACCGGGAGCAGGACGCCGACGAGACCGACCACCATCAGCAGGAAGGCCAGCCCGAGGACCAGGACCTCCACGCTGCCCCTCCCGGTCGGTGGGCCGGGCGGGGCTCGAACCCGCGCCTGACGGATTATGAGTCCGCTGCTCTGACCAGCTGAGCTACCGGCCCCGGAG
>JAWLFE010000211.1:0-3450 GCA_041685735.1 Nitriliruptoraceae bacterium | reverse complement strand
GCAGTTGCGCCGTCAACCAGATCGGTGATGGCACGGAAGAACGCCGGGTCGGGCTTCTCGACGCCGAGTTCCGCCGAGGTGACGACGTGATCGTGCGGAACGTCGAGCTCGAGCAACTGCGCGGTCCGTCGGGCCGGTTGGTTCCCGGCCAGGATCACGGTGAAGCCCAGGCTGCGCAGCTCATCGAGACATGCCCGGACGTCGGCGTACAGATCCTGCTCCTGGAACCCGCCGTAGCGTCGCTCGTGCTCCTCCTCGAAGTCCTGCCAGACCACGTTCGGTGCGAGGTGCGGGAACGCGACGTGATGGTCCTCGCCCTGGGCGATCGCGGCCCCGAGCACGGCCGCGAACGTCAACGGCGACACCCCCAGCAGTCCGGCCCACACGGCCCACACGCGGCTCTCGTCGATGAGCACCTCACCGATGTCGAACGCGATGATCCGGGGTGCCGGTCCATCCGGGTCGGGGATCTCGTCGGGGTCGAGGTCCAGGTCGGTGAGCTCCTCGAGGTCGCCGCTGCCCGGCGGCGGGTCGAGGTCGGCGGCCACCCGGGTCCCCGGAGGTGGTGTCGGTGTCCCTGGCTCGGGGCCCATCAGGCGCTCGTCGCGTCGCGCAGCGCCAACCCGACGATCCGTTCGCACAGCAGGTCGAAGGGCAGCTCGGCAGCGGCGGCGGCCATGGGGACCAACGAGGTCCCGGTCATCCCGGGACAGGTGTCGAGCTCCAACAGCCAGGGCGTGCCCTGCGGGTCGACGATGAGATCGGCCCGGGAGACGTGGCGGGCACCGATCGCCTCGTAGGCGGCCACCGCGGTCGCGGCACACGCCTCGGCGACCGCTGGCTCCAGGCGGGCTGGGACGTGGAACTCCGTGGCGCCGGCGGTGTAGCGGGCAGCGAAGTCGTAGGCACCCTCCTTGGGCTGGATCTCGACCGCCGGGAGACTCACGCCGTCGAGCACGGTGACCGCCACCTCGACGCCGGCGATGAACCGCTCGATCAGCACCGTGTCGGCGTAGCTGAAGGCACCGACGATGGCCTGGGGCAGGTTGGTCGGATCGGTCACGATGCTCAGGCCCAGCGACGAGCCACCGGTGGCCGGTTTGACGACCAGCGGGGTGCCCAGCGCAGCGGCGATCCGGTCGACGGCAGCGGTCGCCCCCATCTCGCGGAAGGCCTGTTGGCTCAGGCTGACGCGGTCCGGGACGGCCAGTCCGGCCCGCGCGTACAGGCCCTGCGCGATCGGCTTGTTCCAGGCCAGCGACGACGCCAGGACGTCGGGGCCGGTGTAGGGCAGCCCGACCAGCTCCAGCAGCGACTGGATGGTGCCGTCCTCGCCGGCGGAGCCGTGCAGGGCGAGGACGGCCACGTCGAAGGCGCCCTCCTCGAGCGTACGGACCAGCTCGGCGTCGACGTCCAGCCGCGTCACGTGGTGACCGCGGTCCCCGAGCGCATCGGCGACCCGTCCGCCGGAGCGCAGACTCACCTCGCGCTCGAGTGAGATGCCGCCGCACAGCACGGCGACGTTGGCCGGTGCGAGCCGGTCGGGATCCGTGGTCATCGTGGTCCTTGTGCGTGGGTCACGTCTCAGCCACCGACGTTGCCGCCGCGGTTCTCGCGGCGGGCCTCGCGTCGAGGCCGTAGTTGCGGCGCGTCGTCACCGAACACCGCGCGGACGAGCTCGAGCTCGGCGTGCAGCAGCTCCCCGAGCCGCGCGACGCCCTCGTGGATGCGCTCCTGCGGTGGGTAGCTGAAGCACAGGCGCATCTGATCACCCCCGCTGCCGTCGGCGTAGAACCCGCGGCCCGGCACGTAGGCGACCCGCTGGCTGATGGCTTTGGCGAGCAGGTCCGAGGTGTCGATCCCCTGCGGCACCGTCAGCCAGACGTAGAACGCGCCCTGGGGCACGGTCCACCCGACACTGGACGGCATCTCGGTGTCCAGCGAGCGCAGCATGATCTCGGACTTCTCGCGGTAGAGCTCGGTGAACCGCTTGATCTGCTCACGCCAGGGCTGCGTCGTCAGCCACGTCTCCACGATCATCTGCGTGAGGTTCGAGGGACACAGATCGGCGGCCTCACGCAGCAGGATCAGCTTGTCGCGCACCGGTCGCGGCGCGGCGATCCAGCCGGTGCGCACCCCGGGGGCGAAGGTCTTGGAGACCGTCCCGACGTAGATGACCCGTTCCGGGATCAGCTCACGGATCGACGGCCAGGTGCGACCGGTGAAGTCCAACAGGCCGTAGGGGTTGTCCTCGACCACCAGCAGATCGTGCTGTTCGGCGAGCTGTGCGAGCCGATGACGTCGAGGCAGCGACATCGACACGCCGGCGGGGTTCTGGTGGTTGGGGATCGTGTAGACGTACTTGGCACGGCGACCCTCGGCGGCGAGTTGGTCGAGCGCCTCGGCCAGTGCCTCGACCTGCATCCCGTCGGCGTCCATCGGGATGTGACGGACTTCCGCCTGGTTGGCCGTCAGCGCGCCGATGCCGCCGACGTAGGTCGGGCCCTCGGCGAGCACGATGTCCCCGGGGTCGAGGAAGCACCGCGCCACCAACTCCAGGGCCTGCTGGCCCCCCACGGTGACGACCAGGTCGTCGGCGTGGCCGGGGATCCCCTCGTGGTGCATGATCTCGGTCAGCAGTCCGCGCAACTCGGCGCGGCCCTGGCCGCCGCCGTACTGCAGCGCCGTGGCTCCGGACTCGCGGATCACCTGCGCCGCGACGGCCTCGACCGCCTCCATGTCCAGCGCCGAGGTGGCCGGCATCCCGCCGGCGAACGAGACCACCTCGGGTCGCGAGGCCACGGAGAACAGCGCGCGGATCTCGGACGCGCTCATGCCCTTGACCCGGGCGGCGTAGCGCGCCAGGTACGGGTCGGTGTCGAGGCGCATGCAGACTCCGCTGCGCGGTGGGGTCTCCCGGCTGACGCGGCCGTGCGCACCGGTAGCATCGAGCGTAGCGACCACGCGCGCGATGCCTGTGAGGTACCCGGTGACCCAGCGACCACCCGTAGCGTCCGACACCGCGTCCGTGGCATCGGCCGCAGGGTCCCCGGGCAGGGATCACGATCGGCCGGTCGCGTCCGGTGGTCGGCTCCGGCTCGTGCTGGGCTTCCTCATCGGAGCTCTGATCGGCGCACTGCTGGCCTTGGTGCTGCCGCGGGACGACGGCCCCCGGCGGGCGCGGCCCACGCCCCTGACGGAGCCCGTGGATCCGGCCGCTCCGACCGATCCGACGCCGCAACGACCATGACGCGTCGCGCCCTGCCCCTCACCGGCGAGGCGGTCGGGGATCTGCCCGCGGCGTGCCGGAGCTGTCGTTACTGGGAACTGGGCGTCGCGCCCCACGCGCGTGCGTCCGCCGTGCGGGACGCGACGGCCGACAAACGGGCCTGGATCCGCGCGCAGGTCGACGCGGGCACCCCCCCGGGCCGGGTGCTGCGGATCGACGGG
>JAWLFE010000210.1:0-3451 GCA_041685735.1 Nitriliruptoraceae bacterium | reverse complement strand
CATAGTGACCACGATCGTGACCGGAGCTGTGATGGTGTCCACGATCTACCAGGCGACCGACCTCAAGGACCGGCGCACCGAGTTGCTTGATGTGGCAGTTCGCGGCCGGGCGGTCGTGCGTGCTGTCGACGGGACCGCACTGGTGTTCACCCGGCTCGATGGGGTGGAGCGCGAACATCGTGTGGCCTCCTGGGCGCTGTCGCTCCACGCTGCCGAGCGAGGCGACCTTCCCCCGCGGCTGCGTTGGCTGCGATACCTGGACAATGAGGATCGGGCGGAGTGTCTGGCCGAGCTGTGGGAGGCGCTCGAGGACGAGCACTCCGATGGCACCCAGGACGCGTTCGACGATGCCCTGCACGCCTGGGGGGCCACCGCGCTGGCTCTGGCCGACCCGGACCGCCGCGAGGTGCTGCTAGGCACCGTTGGCGTCGACGACTTCGAGCCGGTTGCCCGCCCGCAGTGACTGGTGCGTACTCGCCGTTCCAGCCGGCTGCGCGCCCCGGTTCGAAGCCGCCGACCAAGCCGGCCTATCGGGTGCTGGTGCACCGCAGGTTCGTAGGCCTGTGGGAACAGTTGCCGGACCGGGTGGGGCTTGAGAGTGCCCAGCAGTTCTATGACCACGTGGCGAACACGCCGGGAGCAGCCCCTGCGTTCAACTCATCGACGATCCTGAAAGGGAAGGCTGGCAAGCCGAAGTTCGCGGGCGGTTCCCGCACCGTCCACTACGAGATCAGCGGTGCGGGCCGCATCGACTACCAGTTCGTCAACGACTACGTCGATGGTGCGCATGGGGATCCACACCCGGTGGTGTTCGTCTTGTCCATCGACCTGGGCAGCCACTGAAGCTGCGCCAGCAGCCGCTGACCCCAGCCCCTACTCGGTTGACGAAGCGATCGTCGCTCGGTTCGTGGAGCACGCCGTCGAGGTCCTGGGGTGTAGCGAGCACACCGCGGTGCGGCACCGTTCGATACTGCGCCGGTTCCTCCGGTGGTGTCGTGCACGGGGGCAGGTCGTGTCCGATCTGGCCGTCGATGACCTGCAACGGTTCCTGGACGACGAACGTCGTCGCGGCCTGTCGCCGGGTTCACGGGCTGCGGTGCTCTCCACGCTGCGTCCCTTCTACGACCACCTGGATCTCAGACGGCCCAACCCGGCCCGCTCCATCCCGCTGCCGAGTGGTGAGCGGCCGATGCTGCCGCCGTACAAGCCCAAGGAGGCGGCTGCGATCCTCGACGGGCTGGGGGCCAGCCGCGACATCGGCGGCCGGTTCGACCTTGCGGTGGTGACCGTCCTTGCGGAGACGGGGATCCACCGCCGCGAGCTGGTCCGACCGTTGACCGCGGGTCTTGACCTGGAGGTTGGGACCCTGCAGGTGCGCTCCGGTCTCACCGGCAGGCGGTTGGTGCCGTTGTCGGACCTGACGGTGGAGATGCTCTCCGCCTACCTCGGCGAGGTCCGGCCCGTCTGTCCGCCGTCGGACCTGCTGTTCGCCAACCCGCGGGTCAGCTTCGACAGCGCGGCGTACGGATCCCTCGAGCCGGATCTGGCAGGCAGCTTGGTACGGCGTGCCGGTCGGCGCAGCGGCGTGTCTGGGCCGCACACCTGCCAGCGTTGGAGGGTGACGGCCACCGTCGAGCTGCTCCGTGCCGGTGTCGCGGTCGATGAGGTGTCCCGACGGCTGGGGTCTGCCGACCTGGCGACCCTCGAGCGCTACCGCCGCCACCTCGACAACGGGCAGCCCGGATCGTGACCCGGGCCCGGCCGCGGTTCGTGCCCACCGCTGCGGACGAGATGCTGGTCGAGCGCTACCTGGCGTATGCGGCGGCGGTGGACGGCTACGCCGCGACGACCACCGCGCAGCGGCGGTCGGTGCTGCGCGGGTTCTTCGTGTGGTTGCGGACGGACGGGTGTGCCCTCGATGAGGTGGACGTCGCGGTGCTGCACCGGTTCCTGATCGCCGAGGAGCAGGCTGGGGCCTCGCCCCGGACCCGGGAGGTTGCGATCAACGCGTTGCGGGCGTTCCTGGCCTGGCACCGCCCGGACGCGGCCAACCCGGCGGCTGCGGTCCGGCCACCCAAGGCGCCACCGCCGCGGATCCGGATCTACCGGCCGTTGGAGGCCGAGGCGATCCTCGCGGTGCTGGCGGACGGGCGGCGGCTGGGGCAGCGGTTCGATCATGCGCTGGTGGCGACGCTGAGGTTCACCGGGATCCGGCTCGCGGAGCTGGTCGGGCTGCGGCTCGCGGAGGTGGACCTGGTCCGCGGTCGGGCGCGGGTGTTCGGTAAGGGCAGCAGGTGGCGGGTGGTGCCAGTCCCCGAGCCGCTCGCGGTGGTGCTGGACCGCTACCTGGGCGAGGTCCGTCCGCGGCTGCCGGACTCGCCGTGGGTGTTCGCGAACCCGCGCGCCACCGTGACCAGCCGGCATGCCGGCGCGGTCGATCGCCAGATCGTCAACCTGATCTGTCAGCGGGCCGCCATCGACCGGGTCTGGCCCGATGTGGGCTGAGCCGATGGTGCTGGAGCGGTTCGCGGATCATCTGCGTGGGGTGCGGGGGTCGGCGCCGACCACGGTGGCGACCTACACCGACGGTGTGGCCCGGTTCGCGCGGTGGCTCTCGGCGCGGGAGCGCGGGCCGGTGGAGAACGCTCGGCGTGAGGATGTCGTGGCATGGCTCACGGCGCAGGCGGAGGTGGGTCTGGCGCATGCGGTGCTGGCGACCCTGCGCTACACCGGGCTGCGGTGCGCGGAGTTGTGTTCGCTGAAGATCGCCGACCTCGACCTCGATGTCGGGGCACGCCGGATCGAGGTTGTGGGCAAGGGCAGCGTGCCGCGGGTGGTATCGGTGGCGTGGCCGCTCATGCGTGTGCTGGCCGGCTACCTCGACCAGGTGCGGCCGTTGGAGGTGGGCTCGGCGTGGTTGTTCGCCAACCCGCGGTCCCAGGCGGGGGGCCGGTGGGAGGGGTGGCTGTCGCCGGGGGCGGTGCGGGGGATCGTGGTCCGGGCCGGTGCCGCTGCCGGGGTCCCCGGGCGGCATCATCCGCACCGCTGGCGGCACGCGTTCGCGACCGAGGTGCTGACCGCCGGGGTGGATGTGCACACCACGCAGCGGCTGCTCGGGCATGTGAAGGCCGGGACCACCGCCGGCTACCTCCACCTCCTCGACGACGACCTGTGCGTCGCGGTGGGGAGGGTGTTCGATGCAGGGTCGAGGTGACCGGGCTCAGCGCCTGAAGGCGGAGGACGCGTCCCTCGTCCACCCGGGGAGTCCGGCCCCGACATCACCACCCTCGACCGGCTCGGGCACCCCGACCGGATGCACGCCAACACCGTGATCGGGCCCTGCGGCGCCGACGGCTGCTGCTGTGGGAACTGCCGGCCCGAACAGGCCTGCCCGACCCGCTGTCCCGTCGAGCCGATCAACGGTATCCCCGTCGCACACCACCTCATCATC
>JAWLFE010000209.1:0-3474 GCA_041685735.1 Nitriliruptoraceae bacterium | reverse complement strand
CGGCCCCTTCGTTGCGAACGAAGCGCGATGGGCGTGACCGATAACCCAGAAAAAGCCCCAATGGTGGCGAAATAGGGCGAACAGCAGCGATCCAGAGCTTTGCTTCTTTGACTGCACCACAACTGCACCACAGCAATGTGCGGCCTTTCGCGGCAGATTCCCGCATCTTCCCTCACCCGATTGTGGTGCCAGTGTGGTGCACGGGCCCGGCTTGCCAGCTGGCTTCACCCGCCCGGCCGACCGACGCGAGACCGGCGCCAGCGGGTCCGCGTGCCATCAGGCAGAGCGTGGTTCACTGCGGGTGCCACGGGTCGATGATGTCAAGCCCGTCGAACCGGGCGAAGTCCTTGATGTTGCGGGTGACCAGCGTCATCCCATGGACCAGTGCGGTCGCACCGATGAGCGCATCGCGGAAGGGTGCCGGATCGGGAACGTGCAGCGCCGCCGCACGTCGCGCGACCGTCTCGTCGACGGCGAGGACGTGCTGATCGAACGCCGCCGCGACGCTGTCATCGAGCCAACGACGCAGCACGGATCCCTTGGGTGGATCAGCACGTTCGGCTAGCAGCACCCCGTGCTCGAGCTCGTGGATCGTGATTGACGACAGGAACAGCTGACCTGACGGGACCTCGGACGCCCAAGGGCCGACCTCGGGGTCGGCCTTGCCAGAGCGCACCTTGCGCAGCTCGGACACGACGTTGGTGTCGAGCACGAACATCAGCCGAACTCAGCCGGACGCGCGTGCTCATCGGAGGTCGGCAGCACCAGCTCGATGTCCTCGACCCCCGCAGGCTCGGCGAGCCGGTCCAGGACATGTTCGGTGCCCAGCAACCGCTCGTAGTCGTTGTAGGCCAACAGCACGTGGGCGGGACGGCCGCGATCAGTGATGTAGACCGGGCCGTGCGCCGCGGCCCTCTTCGCGCCGCTGGTGTCCTGGTTGAACTCCCTACTGCTGATCTTGGTCACCATCACCCACCTCCGAGGTAGTTACGTTTCTACTTTATGGTGGTCGATGTCGATCTGCAAGCCTGTCGCCGCGTTGCTGGCCGATGTGACCATCGGCCCCCGCTGCTGATGCCTCTCGCGCCCGACAGCCACGCTCCTCGAATGGTTCCGGGCACCACGCATAGGTCGTTGAGCTCGGCCGGACGAGCTCCTTGGCCGATCGGCCAGTGAACTTGACGGCGATCACGGTCGCCGAATTGATCGAACGTGTCGACGCGGGGGAGGCTTACGTCAACCTCCACACCGTTGCCGAGCCTGCTGGCGCGATCCGCGGCCAGGTGACCGCGATCGAAGGCACCGAGCAGCAGGGAGGCTGGTTCACCGACGACGACGGCAACCTGCACGAGACCAACATCGACGTGCTCGCGTCACCGAACCTGGCCATCACCCTCGGCTGCGACGAAGGCGAGTACTGCCCACAGGACACGGTCACCCGCGGCCAGATCGCCTCATTCCTGTACCGGGCGTTGAATCTGCGCGTCGCGAACGGGGACTACTTCACCGACGATGAGGGCAGCGTGCACGAGGACGCGATCAACGCCGCGGCCGAGGCGGGGGTGCTCGTCGGGGTTGGCGACGGCCAGTTCGCGCCGGGACGCGACCTCAGCCGGGCGCAGTATGCCTCGCTTCTCTCACAGGGACTGGGTCTGGATGACATGGGCGCCGAGTGGCCGCACGAGCTCAAGCAGGCCGGCGACCATGTGTTCGGTCTCGGGCTGGTGCTCGGTGGCGCGATCGATGATCAGTTCGGACTTGAGGGAGACGTCACCAGCGGCACGGAGGGTGAGCTCAACGCTGCCGACGTGCGCACGACCCTGACCGATCTCGGGGTGGAGCACACGCTTCTCACCGGAGTGACCACCGGCGCCGCGCTGCGCGGCGAGACGGAGGTGTTCGCGAACGCCGAAGCGGCGCTTGAGGACAACACCGTCGAGGTCGGCGCGACCGTCGGTGCGTTCTACGGCGATGACGCCGAAGACGCGTTCCTGACGCTGTGGCGTGACCACATCGGCTACTTCGTCGACTACACCAACGGCGTCGCCGAGGACGACGAGTCACAGAAGCAGGCCGCGTTGGAGAACCTGCGTGGCTACCAGCAGGACATCGGTGCGCTGTTCGAGGGCGCGACCGAGGGTCGGGTGTGACCCAGGAGGCGATCGCCGCAGCGTTCCAATGGGCACGTCGACACCCTGACCGCCGTCATCCGGGCGCAGGGCCGGGCCGCGATGCCGGCACCGGCGGACGCGTTCGGTGACGACCAGGGCAGTACCCACGAGGCATCGATCAACCTGATCGCCGACGCCGGCATCACCGTGGGCTGCACGGCCGACAGTTACTGCCCCGGCGAGCCGATCTCGCGGGCGCAGATGGCGTCGCTGCTCGTGCGGGCACTCGCCTGGAACGACGCCAGCTGACACCGTCTGGCACCGGTGACGGGAGTCGGGCTCTGGCCCGACTCCCGTCCCGCTTGAGACGCCACCCGATGGCGCACCAGCACCCCTGGATCTACCTCGTCAGCTGATGCGGGTCAGCTCCTGCGGAGAGCCCGACGGCGTGTCTCTTCGAGGCCGGGTATCCGGCGTGGACCCGGCGGCGGTCTCACGTGGCACCGCATGGGTCGACCGGACAGGACAGCGGCCGAACGCTCGGGAAGCCCCGGTGGCGTTGCCGGGATCGCTTCCCAGGCTGGTCCGTGTCGGTCGGCTCGTCGGTCCGGACGGTCGCGTCGATTCTGCGTCGCGGCGCAGGCTGTTCACCGGTTCAACCTACGAGCCAGAGTGGTGACGGGTCCCGTCGACTCCGGTCGGCGGGACCACGCTCGTGGGATCAGTCTCACGCAACCGTTCGCCCCCACCTCCGTGCGAATGACGTCAAGGCGTCCTCGTCGGTCTCGCTGTGGGGGGCGACTGGCTTGCCTCGCCGCCTGCCCACGAGCCGGGCGGGGATGGTTCACTGGGAGTATCGGATGGACGCTGATGAACCAGCGGCTGCACCCGATTGGCACTTTTCCCCGCCCACATCAGCATCCGCGGCCCCGATGGGCCCAGGCCAGCGGCCGGTCGACCTGCCGCGACCCGGTCCACCACCCTAATCTCGGACGCGATGCGCTCGCTGTTGTCGAGCACGACCGCGGTGAGACCGCTTGTGCGGATCGATCTCAATGATGGTCCTCTCCATGAGCGCTTCCTCGCTTCGAAGGACGCCGCAGCCGACAGACGTGATGCGGGCCAGCGCCGTTGACGCCTCTCTCGAGTCAGACCGCAGCGGGCACTGGGAGGCGACAGATCCCACTCTAGCCAGCCCGAGGATCTAGCCAGCCCGAGGATCCAGACGGCGAGAAGACCCAGAGTCAGCGTCCCAAGGCCCTCAACGCGCCGGTTCCCACTGACGCACACAATGCCGCGCCCGATGCTGTGCGCATCGCGACAAGCGATCCCCTCTTGAAATCGACGGCACAGTCTGGTAGCC
>JAWLFE010000069.1:0-14367 GCA_041685735.1 Nitriliruptoraceae bacterium | reverse complement strand
AGCTCGACCAGTTCATGCCGAACTGGAACTCCTGCACGATGCCGGTGACGATGCCCATGGCGAACAGGATCAGGAAGATCTTGCCCCAGAACTTCGCCAGCCGACGGTAGCGCTCCTGCCCCGTACGGACGTACTGGGTGTGGAATATCGCGACCAACGGGGCCAGCCCGATCGACACCGGCACGAAGAAGAAGTGGTAGATCGTGGTCGATCCGAACTGCAGGCGGGCGAACTCCAACGCTTCCACGGCGCTTGCTCCTCCCCGATGCCCGGTCCGGGTTCTCGAGGCGTCGAACGGGATGATGACGGTCGATATCACTCGATCCGCAGTCCTGGCAACCGCTCCACACAGACACCAGACACGGCAACACTGCCTGTTCAGAACGATAACCCAAAAATGTCTGGACAATAGGGTCGATGCGGAGCTCCGTGTGTGACCTTCGGCCCGGATCACCGACCAGTGCGTCCGCGCGCGTCACGAATTGTACGGACATTAAGATAGCCTCGATCGGACACGACCGAGAGGCACAACGCATGGCCACGCTCCGCCTCGGCGACCCTGCACCGGGGTTCACCGCCGATACCACCGATGGACCCATCGACTTCCTGGACTGGAAGCGCGGGTCCTGGGCAGTCTTCTTCAGCCATCCGGCCGACTACACCCCGGTCTGCACGACGGAACTCGGTGCGAGTGCTCGGCTCATGCCCGAGTTCGAACAACGCAACACCAAGGTGATCGCGTTGTCGGTCGATGCCATCGAGGACCATCGGCGCTGGGCCCCGGACATCGGCGACGTCGGTGGGACGGACCTCAACTTCCCGATCGTCGCAGACCCGGACCACGAGATCGCCGTGGCCTACGACATGATCCACCCCGCTGCGGGCGACACCTCGACCGTGCGGTCCGTGTTCATCATCGACCCGGACGACAAGATCCGGCTCATCCTTGTCTACCCCAAGAGCGTGGGTCGCAACTTCGCGGAGATCCTGCGAGTCGTCGACGCCCTGCAGATGACCGATCGGTCGCCCGTCGCGACACCAGCCGACTGGCTGCCCGGACAGCGCCTGATCGCCTCCGCGGGCCTGAGCCTCGACGAGGTGACCGCACAGTTCACCAACGTCGAGGAAACCAAGCCATACCTGCGGTTCGTGGATGCACCGCCGCCCGAGCACGCAGCACGATGAGCGAGGGTCACCCAGCTCGATCCACGAGCAGCAAAGGCGGACGATGCGCCGCGGACTGATGGGGTGGCTGCTCGTGAGTGTCCAGGCGGCCCTCATCGTCGCGCTCGTCCTGACACCGCAAGGGGCGTCATGGGCGACGCCGACCTGGGTCGTGGGCACCGGTTGGGCGCTCAGTTCGCTCGGTGCGGCCTGGGCGATCTGGGCCGCGTTCCGGCTCGGCGATCGGCTGACGCCGACGCCGGTCCCGCGTGACGGCGGGGAACTGCGCACCGACGGGGCCTATGCCCGCATGCGTCACCCGATCTACAGCGGGGTGTTGCTGATCGTGGTGGGCATCGCGATCCGCACCGGCAGTGCCTTGGGCCTGGTGCTCGCCGTCGTGACCATCGGCTTTTTCCAAGCGAAGGTGGCCTTCGAAGAACGTCTGCTCATCGAGCGGTTCCCGGACTACCCGGCCTACGCGGCAGTCACGCCGCGGTTCCTTCCCCGCGTCCGGCGGACGGGCCGCAGGGTCGACGCCCACGGGTCAGGCGAGGCGCTGCCGACGCGATCGCGTCGCAGGCCGCGGGCGTTGCTGGTCGTGGGCGCCGCTGCGCTCGGGGCGACCCTTGTGGCTGCGGCGCTGCTGATCGACGGTGACGACCCGGTTCCCGGCGTGGTCCGAGATCCTGCGATCAGTGTCGACGGGCTGTCATTCGTGGAGTTCGACGAGCAGGACGTCCGCGCGGACGCGACGTTGCACGGGCCGGCAAACGGTCTCACGATCGCCTACTTCGGGTTCCTGTCATGCCCCGACGTCTGTCCCCTGACCATGGTCGACATCGGTCGGGCGCGCGCCGCGCTGGAGCCGGACGACGATGACCGCGTGGAGGTCGCGTTCATCACGGTCGACCCCGGACGCGACGACGGCGAGCGCATCCGCGACTACCTCGGCCACTTCTTCGACGACGGCCACCGGGCACTACGTGCTGCCGACGACACCGACCTTCGGGCGGCCGCCGAACGGCTCGGCGTGACCTACGAGCTCGAGGCCCACACCCCTGGCGATGACGACTACGGGGTCACGCACTCCGCGATCACCTATCTGATCGACGACGAGGGCCTCGTCGTGCGCGAGCTGCCGTTCGGTGTCACGTCCGAGGAGATCGCCGCCGCGATCGAAGCCAGCCTCCCGGTCTCCTGACGTGCCGCATCCGACCCGGACCGTCCGGTCCCGCGACCATCACCACCAGAGGATCGCACCATGACTCGTTCCACCGTTCGGCGTTGCACGCTCGTGGCTCTTCTCTCCCTCATGATGGCCGCCTGCGGGAACGGCGGTGATGTCGACGGGTCGCTTGCCATCGAGGACGCCCGCGCCCGAAGCACCGCACCGTCGGCCGAACGGGGCGCCGTGTACCTCGACCTGATCAACGGCACCGACGACGACGTCGTGCTCATCGCTGCGAGCGTGCCCGCCGAGATCGCCGCCGTGGTCGAGCTGCACGAGACCGTCGCCGCCGACAGTGACGTGGACAGCGGCGAGATGGAGGACATGGATGCCGACGTGGGTGACGACACGGGCGGCACGGATGGCATGGGCGCGATGTCGATGCGCGAGGTGCCCTCGATCGAGGTCGCTGCGAGCGAAACGGTGCGCCTCGAGCCGGGCGGTCTACATGTGATGCTGTTCGAGCTCGCCGGTCCGCTCGAAGCCGGTGAGACCTTCGAGCTAACGCTCACCTTCGACGACGGCAACGATGAGACCGTGACCGTCGAAGTCGCTGACGAGGTGTGATGAGCGCCTTCGCCACGAGCATCGAGGTCACCCGCAGTACAGCCACGATCGCGTCGACACTCGCCGGTGCTGCGGCCGCGGTCGCCTTCGCTGGCCTCGGCGCCCTCATCGTGGCCATGCTCGCCACAGGGGGCGACGACACCCGATCCCGTCGAACGATGCTCGTGGCGACTGCGTTCGTCCTCGTCGCGACCACGATCGAGTTCGGTACCTACCTCGTCGAGCAGGTGAGCCTGACCGCCGAAGCGGTGACCGCGGTGGCGAGCTCGACACGGTCGCTCGTGGTGGGCGCGAGGCTGCTGGTCGTCTTGGCGCTCCTGCTCCTCTTCGGCCGCCGTGATGTTGTCCGCGCTGCCTCGAGGAGTTGGCGCGCCGTGTTCGCCGTTGCGACGTCGGCGGCACTCGCCACAATCCTCCTGGATCCCGTGGGAGCTGTCCTGTGGCGCAGTCTCGTCGCCGTCGGTCTCGGGGCCGGCGCGGCGTTCGTGTTACACGTCCGGGCCGTGGGCCCGAGCATCTCGGCCGTGGCCACCGGCCTGGCGGCCCTCGGCGCCGTGACCATCGTGCTGCTCGGTGGCGTCAGCGACGGGTGGAGTGTGCGGGTACCGACCGAGGCAGGCACCTTCGACGTGTCGATCCTGCCCGCTGAACCGGGCCCGAGCAACGAGATCCACATCATCGGACAACCGGCAGCGGACCAGGCCCCACAGGGCCTGCTCGCCGTGACCATCGCCGGTCAGGCGGTTCAGGGACCGGACGCCGACATCGCTCCCGGGGTTCCCTTCGAGCTGTTCCTCGCCTCACCCGACCATGCCATCGGCTACGGGATCGACCTGCAGGACGGCGACCCATGGACCGTCGACATCGAGTTCCGAACACAGGACGGTTCCGTCACCGTTGAACTGGAGGTTGAACGCCCATGAACGAGATCGACAGCGCCGGTGACGACCGCAGCACACCCCGAACGAACACGCTGTTGTGGCTGGGGCTCGCGGCGCTCGCCATCGCGACCGCGCTGCTGCTCGCGGTGGCGCTCCGCGACGGAACCGAGCACCTCATCGAGGTGCCCGCAAACTACAGCGTGCAACTGCAGTCCGATCCGTCGACCGAACCGCTGATCCCCGCGGAGTTCACGGTCGCGGTCGGTGACACCATTCGGATCGTCAACGACGATGCCACCGTGCACCAGATCGGTCCGTACACCGTCGGGCCGGGCGACACGGTCGAGCAGACCTTCACCTCCCCGGGACGCATCGAAGGGATCTGCACCTTCCATCCCGACGGCGAGATCGCGATCCTCGTCCGCTGAGCGTCTGCGAGGCCCAGCAGGACACCGACATGGGCTGGCCCCGTTACGGGCGTCGGCGGTCAGCTTGGACGCCATCCGGTGACGAGCTGCCGGGTCCGGCCGTGGCTGTGTCCCGATGCGCTGGGTCGGTCGTGCGGCGGGCGTCGGTGGACGCGATCGTTCGGCGGGTGGCGAGCCAGCTCAGGGCACCGACGGTCGCGACGAGCGCGCCCGCGCCGAGGCCGATGATCACCGGGGCGTCGGCGACGAGGTTGGTGGCGCGCGAGGACAGCTGCTCGACCCAGCGAACAGCTGCGGGCTGCGAGCCGGTTCACGTGCGCGGAGCCGCGCCGCAGGCGGGTGACCAGGGCCTGCTTACCGAACGCCAGTGCGAGGGTCACGACGACCAGCAGCACCGACATGCCCAGCCCATAGACCAGGAAGGTGATGACGCCGGCGACGAAACCGAGCTGCGGTGGAGGCCGGCTGTCCCTCGGCCTCGTCGAGCCCCATGAAGTACGACAGGTAGGCGGGCAGCATCGCGAACCCGCACGGGTTCAACGTCGCGACCAGTCCGGCGGTGAACGCGAAGGCGAAGGGGATCTCCATCATCGACCTCGCTCAACCGACCAGGTGTTCGTCGATCAGGTCCTGCAGCTGCTGCTCGCTGAGGATGCCCGCGTGACGATGCACGGCGGGCACCACGAGGCCCAGAAGTTCACCACCAGCGGCTCACCCGCGAACGCCAGCAGCGAGGTCGACTCGCCGTCGAAGGTCTCGAAGGGCTGGTCGCTGACCAGCGGCCCGGCGTCGGGGTCGGCAGCGGCGCTGGGACCATCACCCTCACCGGCACAGGCCGCGAGCGCCAGCACCGCCGTGAGGCCGAGCAGCAAAGAGCGTCGCCAGGATGTGGTCGCTCCGCAGCCTCGGTCGTTCACGCGTTGAGTAGCTTGGTCAACTGCTTGACACTCGGAACCCGACCGGAGACGACGACCTTGCCGTCGACGACGAGGCCGGGGGTGGACATCACGCCGTAGCTCATGATGTCGGCGGTGTCGGTGACCTTCTCGATGGTCACGTCGTCACCGCGTCCAGCGAGCGCCTCTCGTGTGCGCGCCTCGAGGGTCACGCAGTTGTTGCACCCGGGGCCGAGCACCTTGATGTCCATGGTCGTTCCTTCCGGTGGGTCGTGCTGCTAGGCGACGGCTGGCGCCGCGGTTTCAGGCGATGAGGTCGAACAGGTAGCCGATGCTGATGATCCCGACGGTCACGGTGGTGACGTAGATCGCGAGCAACGGCAGCCGCATGACGCGCTTGAGCAGGATCATGGCCGGTAGCGACAGGGCGACGATGCTCATCATGAACGCCATCGCGGTGCCCAGACCGAGCCCCTTGGCGTAGACCGCCTCGATCAGTGGAACGACCCCGGCGACGTTGGCGTACAACGGAACGCCGACGACGGTCGCGGCCGGCACCGCGTACGGGCTGTCCGCGATGCCGCTGGTCGCGAAGAAGTCGGCCGGCACCCACCCGTGGATCCCCGCACCGATCGCGATACCGATCAGTACGTACACCCAGATGCTGCGCACGATGTCGATCGTCTCGACCTTGGCGAACTCGATGCGCTCAGCCAAGGTGGGTTTCGCGCCGTCGACGCCCGTTGGCACGGTGAGCTCGGTCACGAACGGATCGATCCATCGCTCGAGGTCGAACCGGGCGAGCAGAGCGCCAGCAGTGATGGCCAGCACCAGGCCGGTCACCACGTACAACGCCGCGACGTCCCAACCGACCATGCCGGCCAGCATCACGACCCCGACCTCGTTGATCAACGGGCTGGCGATCAGGAACGTCAACGTCACGCCGAGCGGCACACCGGCGGCCACGAACCCGATGAACAGCGGCACCGACGAGCAGGAACAGAACGGCGTGATCGCCCCGAACCCGGCGGCCAGCAGGAACCCGACGGCGACGTGCCGACCGACGATCAGGTCGCGGACCCGCTCTGGAGGGACCGCCGAGCGGACCAGGCTGATCGCGAAGATCAGCCCCACGATCAGCAGCATGATCTTCGAGGTGTCGTAGAGGAAGAAGTGGACCGCGCTGCCGATCCGGGAGTCCGGATCCACGTCCACGAGGTCGTAGATGGCGGCGTCCCACACCCACTCGTTGAACGCGTACAGCCCGGCCCAACCCACGGCTGCAGCGACGAGCCCGGCCACGAGTCGGCGGCCCGGCGACCGACCCGATGCCTCGCCTGCCTCCCCGTCGGACGCCTCGGGGGACCGATCGACCGCGAGTGCGGACCGGGGCCCGGTCACCGGCTCGGTGTCGCGCCGCGGGCCGGTGGAGCTCCCATCGGTGGCGCTCATCGTCGCGCCTCTTCGTCCTCGCGCTCACAGGCGGAACAGCTCGGGTCGAGGTTGTCGATGGACAGCAGCTCCGGCATCGCCGCACGCACGGCATCGACCGCGCCGAACTCCAGGCAGTACCGCACACGCCTGCCCTGCCGGTTCGCCCGCACCAGCCCGGCATCGCGCAACACCTTCAAGTGGAACGACAGGCGGTTCGCCGGGACCCCGAGCTCCACCTCCAGGTCGCCATGGCACCGTGCCCCATCCACCGCCAGGCTGTCGAGTACCGCGAGGCGCGTGGGATCGGCGACCGCCTTCAACAACTGCACACGCGTATCGAACGGGACGCGGTCAGCCACCGCGGTGGCCTCCGGGAGCGAGGTTCCAACCATGGTTGGAAGGTACACCTCGGCGCGCATGTTTCCAACTCACGTTGGAATCAGCTGCTGAGCGGACGCCTTTCGCGCACGTTCAAGCCCTCCATCGGCGCAAGTCTCTGGATCGCACGCGGCGACCGGCCCGTCACCCGTAGGACCGACCCGCTCATCCGATCAGGGATGCTCGACGAGCCCGTCGTCGCGATCACCGCGTGCGCGGACCCGCTCCAACGACGGGTCGCCGAGAACGATCGGGGTGGTGGTTCGCGAGTGCCCGCCGCGTCGTCCGCACACGCTCGCGGAGTTCACCGATCCGCAGATCCAGGTTGGGAGCGGTGGGGTCCGACGCCCCGATGCGGCTGATGCTCGCAGCAGCGAGTTCCGATATGCCAGCTCGGAGTTCCAATGCCGCGTCGCGCAGCGGTGGCTCCGAGATGCTGTCGAGACGGCCCAGAAGGTCGTGAGCACGGTCGCTCCTCGACCGGATGGCAGCGATGCGTACGTTCATCTCCGACACGCTCGATGGCTCGACGGACACGCCGAGCAGCCAGTCGGCATCGATCAACGCCTGGTCGAGTAGCTCGACCTGTTCCGCTCGGCGCCTGCGCGAGCGGATGCCCCTGAGGGCTGCGGCGGCGAGTACGCCCAGGGCGAGGGCTCCGGCGACAAGGGCGAGCCATCGGCTGGACCCATCCTCCCCCTCAGGCTCGCTCTCCGCGGCCTCTGCAGGCTCCGGTTCCGGTTCCGTCTCCGGTTCGGGCTCCGGCTCCGGCTCGGGCTCCGGCTCCGGTTCGGGTTCGGGCTCCGGTTCGGGCTCCGGCTCCGGTTCGGGCTCCGGCTCCGGTTCGGGCTCACTCGTCTCGCCCCCGGACCCAGCGCCGATCTGGTCGAGGATGTCCTCCCGGTCCTCAGCCGTACAGCCAAGGATCGAGACGGCCAGCAGCACCACGAACAGTCGTCGCGCAAGTGCCGGGACACGGGTCACGTTCACAAGGATCACCCCTGCCTGCGTCGAAGTAGGAATCAGGTCCCCGCTCAGCGGGGTGCGAGCAGCTGGTGACGATGCACGGCATGGGTGCGTCCGACCTCACCCAGGCGGGGTGACATCCGGTGGATCGCAACCTCACCCGCGACGGGTGACGGGTGGAGACCTCGAGGTGGGCAACCTGACTTCGTCGGACATGAAGCGTTGCGCACGCAGCTGCCGGAGGCGGAGCCGGATGGCTGACGACCGCGATCATGCCGCCGACGCTCGAAAGACACGGGGCACCCTGAACCACGGCGAGGACACCGCAATGCCATCGCTCACGAGGCGGACTTCCGAGGACCACTCGGTCTGCCGACCAGAGCAGCGACCGAAACCCTCGGCCGCCCGCTCGAGGCGAACCACCACGACGACCACGATGCCCGGGAAGCGCGTGATCGAAGCGCGACGGATGCATCGGTGCTGTTCATGCTGCCACCCGGCGCAGGCATCACCTGAGCAGACGACCGTTGAACCGTCCGGCGACCCAGGGCGTCGCCTGCGCTGGATCATGGTCACATGGTTCTGTAGCTGTGTGGTGGCGATGGTGCTGCTGTGGCAAGGCGTCGATACCGAGGGGGGATGGACGGAGCCGCTGCCCGGGGGACACCACGAGAGCGCAACACCGGATGGGTTCAGCTAGGAGATAGGCCGACCGAAGGTCCGCGCTCGGGCAGCCGTCGAAGCCGTGATGCCATCACGGGCAGTCGGCCCTTCACACCCACATCGGTCCCAGCCTCACCCGAATCGGGTGAGGACGGATGGCCCGGCTCAGCCTTAGCATCCAGCGCCGCCGACGGGCTCGGCCCCTGCACGTCGCGCGACACGGGGCCAGGTGCCAGCACCGCCCGAACTGACGGTGTCCGCAAGCCATGACGATCGACCGGGAGAACCGCCTCATGTCCGCAAGCGCACCAGTCGTCTTCGAACGTCGCCGCACGAAATGGGACGTCGCGTTCGGCGCTCTCACGGTGGTCGCGGGAGCGGTGATGCTCGGTCATGTCGCACTCGCCAGCCTCGTGTCGGTGCTCTTCCTCGGCTGGACCCTGATCATCGGTGGGATCGTCGTGTTCGTCTCCGCCATCACGGCCTGGGGCGAACCCGGCCACTGGTGGGGCGTCATCGCCGGTGGACTGCTCGCCGTCCTGGGCGTCGGGTTCGCCCGCAACCCGGGCGCGAGTCTGCTGGTGCTGACACTTCTCGCCGGCTCACTGCTCATCGTGGGGGGGATCGTGCGGCTCGTGGCTGCCTTCCAGCCTGGTGCTCCGAAGAGCATCCTGATCGTCAACGGACTCGCCACGCTGCTGCTCGGGCTGCTGGTCTTCTTCCAGTGGCCCATCTCTGCGCTCTGGTACCTCGGCACGGTGCTCGGCGTCCAGCTCATCCTGGACGGTCTGACCACCGCGATCTCGGGTCGTGTCCGAGCATCCGAGCCCGAACGAGCCGATGCCCCCGTGGCTTGACCGACGCACCCTCGTCAGTCCCTCGAGGGTCAGTCCGAGCACCTGCAAACGGACGAGTACACCATGCAGTTCGGACTGATCTCGAACGGTGCCGCAGAGCAACGTGCCGCCTCCACCCTGCTCGCTGACGGACAGCTCGTCGAACGCGGCGATCGCCGTCGGTGACAAACGCTCAGCGACCAGGAACTCGTATTCCCCGCCTCGATCCATGTGGCTTCCCCCGGGCACGATCGTCTTCGGAGCGACGATCTTCGCTCGCCGAGCTGGCCGCGGCATCACCCGTCACGGGCGAAACCCATCCCTGCCCCTCGCTACCTTCGTACAGCTGCAGGGGGCGGGAGGACAGGCTGGTGGTTGGGTTCGATCAACGCGTCCCCACGGTCGTTGCTGCGACGAAACTGCGGCCGCCGTCGGCGCCGCGCACGCTGGTGGGCCGAAGCCGCCTCGTGCGGGCCTTCACCGACAGCCCGAAACCGATCACGCTGGTCTGTGGGCCGGCCGGCTCCGGCAAGACCATGCTGTTGACCTCCTGGCTCGCGGCGTACGACGATCTCCCCGTCGCATGGTTGGATCTGGACCGTCATGACGACGATGCCCTGCTGCTGTGGAACGCCCTGCTCGCGGCCTTGCGCACGTCGGGGGCATTCGCTGCGGACGACCGCATCCATGCCATGACACCACCCGGGCACGGGGACGACGGAGCGTTCCTCGCGGAGCTGATGGAGGCGGTCGAGCGCCTCGAGCAGCCGCTGTGGCTCGTGCTCGATGACGTGCACGAGCTGACCGACCCGGATGCACTCAAGAGTCTCGATCTGCTGCTGCGACGGCTGCCGACGCCCCTTCGTGTCGTGCTCTCCAGCCGCACCGACCCACCGCTCGCATTGCAACGTCTACGACTCGCCGGTGCGCTTCGCGAGATCAGGATCGACGATCTGGCCTTCACGCGCGATGAGGCTGCGGAGCTACTGGAACGACATTCGGTGACCATCGAAGCGCCGATCGCCGACCAGCTGCTGCGACGGACGGAGGGCTGGGCGGCCGGCTTGCAGATCGCAGCGCTCGCGCTCACGGACGATCCCGACCCACAGCGTTTCATGCAACGATTCAATGGGACCCAACACTCGGTCGCCGACTATCTCGTCGAGGAGATCCTCGGACGGCTCACCGCCGACACCAGACGGTTCCTGCTCGAGACCAGCACCTGTACGAGGGTGGCGCTCGATCTCGCGGAGCATCTCACCGGACGTCATGACACCGGACAGGTGCTCGACCGTCTCGTCCGTGAGAACGTGCTCACCGTGCTGGTCGGAGAACACGAACCGGTCTACCGCTACCACGAGCTGCTGCGTTCCTACCTGCAGGCGGAGTTCCGTCGGGTCGACCGCCCGGAATACGCACGGCTACATCGCGCGTCTGCCCGCTGGTACGACGATCGCGGGGACGGCGCGCATGCCCTCGAGCACGCCAGCCTGGCGAAGGACGGCGACCTGACTCTGGACCTGCTCCGCCGCCATGGCATCGGCATGCTCCTCGACGGCCGGGGAGCGGAGCTTCAGGAGCGGCTCGACATGCTGGACCCACCGTGGAGGAACGAGCCGGTCCCATCGCTGCTCCGGGCTGCCGTCTTCCTGCACCGCCTCGGTCTCGCACCCTCTGACCCGTCGGTGCTGCCCACCGCTCCGACGATCTCCACCCGATCGGATCCGTGGGTCGTCGCCCTCCATGCGATCGTGGCACTGAATCGGGCGCGTCTGCATGGGACGCCCTCCGCCGCGCTGGAGCACGCGCTGACCACCGCAGCGGGCCAGACCGGTGACGAAGACCTGGACCTGCTTGCTCTCCAGCATCTGGGCACGAGCCGGGTCTGGAGTGGCGACTACCGGACCGCCGCGAACGACCTCGAACGAGCGGTCACCCTGGCGCTTGCAGGCGGACGGGATGCCATCGCCGTCTCCTGTCTCTCGGTGCTCGCCGGCGCGGCATCCGGGTTGAGCGACTTCACACGGATGAGCGATGCTGCGGACCAGGCACTGCACATCGCCGTTCCCCGAGGTTGGAACCGGTCACCGATCACGGCCAACGCCCATGTCAGCCGTGCGGCCTGCTCCTACCTCCGGGCTGCCACCGAGGACTCTCTGGAGCATGCCAAGCTCGCGGTCGATGCGATCGGCGGCCACATCGACGCGCCGATCGAGCTCGGTGCACGCTGCATCGAGGCGTTCGCCGACGTGGAGCTCGGCGGAGACACGTTCGACGCGCTCTGCTCGATACGAGCCGCCTGGGACGACGCCGTAGGTCGGGAGATCGGTCCAGCGTTGCACGCCTTCGCCATCCCGATGGAGATCCGACTGTGCCTGAGGATCGGCCAGGTGGTGTGGGCCGACGAGGCCGCAGGACGCCAGCCGAGAGGGTTCAACGAGCTCGGTGAAGCCGCGTTGTTCGCGGCACTGCTTCTGAGTGGGAAGGGACAGGCTGAAGCCGCCCGCCAGGCGATCGCACCGATCATCCGGGGAGAGGTCCCGTGCCAGGTCAGTCTCACCGAGGTGTCCGCCTGGCTCATCGAGGCCGAGCACACCGCTGCCCTGCAGCGTGGGCCAGACGCATTCGACGCGGTCGCGACGGCGCTCCGGAAGGCGCAACCTCATCAGTTGCTCCGGCCGTTCGTCGATGCCGGGGAACCCATCCGACAGCTGCTCCTCGCCAACGTCGGGCGCTTCGGACGGTCCGAGGAGTTCGTGGCACGGATCCTGGATCTGAACGTTGCGCGCGGTCAACCGATGACACCCTTGACGAACACCGAGGCGAGCCTCCTGCAGGATCTCCCCTCCCTGCGAACCATCGGCGAGATCGCGCAGGCACGACACGTGTCGGTGAACACCGTGAAGACGCATCTGCGCGCCATCTACGCCAAGCTCGGCGCGGACAGTCGCCGAGAAGCAGTCCGCGAGGCCAGGCACCGCGGACTGCTCTGATGTCCGTCGAGACATGACCGGGAGGGTGCGGATGGCCCGTTGGGGTCCGCTCGTAGTGCTCGCGGCGGCGCAACTGTTGCTGGTGCTCGACACCGCGGTGATGAACGTCTCGATCGGCACGCTCGTGGAGGACCTCGACACGGACGTCGTTGCCGTCCAGCGGGTGATCACCGCGTACTCGCTGGTCATGGCGGCGCTCATGATCACCGGTGGCAAGCTCGGGGATCGCTGGGGGCGGCGGCGGGCATTCTCGATCGGGCTCGTGATCTACGGGGCCGGGTCGGCCTTGACGGCGGTCGCGCCGGACGTCCGCGTGCTGCTCCTCGGCTGGTCGGTCCTCGAGGGGGCCGGTGCCGCCCTCGCCCTGCCCTCGCTGGTCGCGCTCGTGGCGGGCAGCTACCGCGGTCGGGAGCGGGCGACCGCCTACGGCGTCCTGGGCGCCGCGGCGGGCGCGGGCGTCGCGGTCGGCCCGATCCTCGGGGGATGGGTCACCACCTCGTTGTCGTGGCGCCTGGTGTTCGTCGGTGAGGTCGTGTTGGTGCTCGGCATCCTCGCTGGTGTCCGGATCCTGACGGAGCCTCCGAAGCCCTCACCCCGCACCGGTCTCGACATCGTCGGCGCGGCCCTCTCGGCGGTCGGGCTCGCCCTCGTCGTGCTGGCCGCGTTGCAGGCCAGCACCTGGGGATGGTTGCAGCCCCGGTCGTCGCCGATGACACCACTCGGGTTCTCCCTGACCCCGTTCGTCCTCGCTGCGGGTGGCATGGTGCTCGCCGGGTTCATCCGGTGGCAACGCCACCGTGCGTCGATCGGCCAGGACCCGCTGATCCGGTTGTCACTCCTGTCGGAACCCGGCCTGCGGGCGGGACTGGCTACCGGCCTCGCGCAGAACGTGCTGCTGCTGGGGCTCTTCTTCACCCTGCCGCTCTACCTCCAACTGGTCCTCGGGCTCGACGCGTTCCGCACGGGTGTCCGGTTGTTGCCGGTGTCCGTGATGCTGCTGCTCTCCTCGTTGGTGGGAGCGGGGCTCGCTGCCCGGTGGGGGCCGCGGAGCGTGGTACGCGTCGGGCTGCTGACGATCCTTCTCGCAACCCTGGCGGTGCTCAACGTCATCGGTCCCACGCTGGCCGGCGCTTCGTTCGCGATCGCGATGGGATTGCTCGGCACGGGGATGGGACTGGTCGCTTCACAACTCGGCAACGTCGTGCAGTCGTCGGTCAGCGACACCGCGCGCAGCGAGGCAGGTGGCCTGCAGTTCACCGCACAGAACCTCGGAGCTGCCCTGGGAACCGCACTGATCGGTGCCGTGGTGCTGGGATCGCTCACCGGCACCCTGGCCACGACCATCGCTGCGGACGACCGACTCGAGCCGGCGTTGCGGGACCGCGCGGCGGTGCAGGTCAGCGCCGGCGTCCCGTTCGTCGACACCGTGACGGTTCGCCGCGTCCTCGAGGGTGCCAGTCTCGACGACGATCAGGTCGCCGCACTGGTCGAGGATTACGCCGACGCACAACTGGTCGGCCTGCGGTCGGCACTGCTCGCGGTCGCCGGACTGGCCCTGGCTGCACTGACGCTCACCAACCGGCTGCCGCGTCGGGTCGAGGAGGTGACCGACGGGGCCGGTCGGGACGACACCGGGTAGCCCGACAAGGCTCCCGAACAGCACCTCCAGGGTCCTCGTCGGTGCCTCGACCACACGCTGGTGTCCCGCGCTGGACCGTCGCTGGGAACCGCAGGGACGTCTCAGGCCAGAAGGTCCTCGGGCGTGTCCGGAGCGATCGGCGTGTCGTCCGGCGCGTCGACGAGCCACCAAGCCATTGCGCCGACGGCAGCACCCACCAACGGGAACACGATGAACGCCCACAGTTGCTCCAGGGCGGTTCCACCAGCGAACACGGCGACCGCGATGCTACGCGCCGGGTTCACCGAGGTG
>JAWLFE010000208.1:0-3476 GCA_041685735.1 Nitriliruptoraceae bacterium | reverse complement strand
GCCTCGCCGCCGACCAGGCTCGGCTCGATGCCCGCCCGACGCAGCAGTGCACGCTCCCCTGCTTCGGTCTCCCAGCAGCCACGAGCACCGCAGCCACAGATGGTGCCCTCGGGGTTGACGAGCATGTGTCCGGCCTCGCTGGCGTACCCGGCGGCGCCGAGCAGCGGCTGGCCGCCGGAGATCACGCCGACACCGATCCCGACCTCCCCTGAGACGTAGACCAGGTCGTCGACAGCCCGTCCGGCACCACGCCGTGCCTCCGCGAGTGCCCCAAGATCGGCTTCGTTGGCCAGATCGACCGGCGTGTCCTCGGGGATGCCGACCTCGGTGAGCGCGCTAGACAGCAGATCGCCGATGGGTGCGTCACGCCATCCGAGGTTCGGGCCGAAGTCGACGGTGCCCGTCAGACGGTTGGTGAGGCCGGCGACCGCGACGCCGATCCCGACCAACCGTGCCTGCTCCCAGGTGCGGTGCATGGCGCCGACCTGGCGGGCGACCTCCCGGATGGCCTCTTCCGGCTCGACCGACTGGCGGGGTCGCACCAGACGGCGCTCGACGAGGACGCGACCGCCGAAGCCGACCGCGGCGGTCGCGAAGGAGTCGACGGTCAGCTGGACCGCCAGGGTGATGGCGCCGCGAGCGCGCGGTTCGACCAGCGGCGACGGTCGCCCGGGCCCCGGTGTCGCCGCGTAGCCATTCTCCTCCGCCAGACCCAGCTCACGGAGTTCGCCGACCAAGCCACCGATCGTCGAGCGGTTCAGGCCGGTCAAGTGGGTGAGCTGCGCGCGCGAGGTCGGCCCGTCGGTGTGCAGGATGCGCAGCAGCGACACGAGGTTGCGATCGCGGACGCCCAACCCCGCCGGGGACGTCCCGACCGAGCCGCTGCTCACCATGCGTTTCGAGTGCCTGTCGGGGGCCATGTCGTGCTCCGGTCCAGGCGGTTGACGCCGCCCAGCAAGAAAGTAGTCACGTGCAACAAATAATGCTAGGGTCGACTCGACAGCACTGGAGGTGCACACATGGCGAGCGAGTTCTTCCCAGAGATCACCGAGCCCATCCGTCACGCAGGCGTGGACAGCGACGATCCCCTGACCTTCAAGGTGTACGACCCTGAGAGGTTGGTGCTCGGCAAGCCTATGCGCGACCACCTGCGGCTCAGCGTCTGCTACTGGCACTCCTTCACCTGGGCGGGCTCGGACATCTTCGGTGCGGGCACCTTCGACCGGCCATGGCTGAAGTCGGACGCCGATCCGATGGCGGCCGCGATGGACAAGCTCGATGCGGCGTTCGAGTTCTTCGTCAAGCTCGGGACCCCGTACTTCACCTTCCACGACATCGACGTGGCGCCAGCGGGCGACAGCTTCACGGAGACGGCCCGCAACCTGGAGCGCATCGTCGCTGCGATCGAGGCCAAGATGGCCGAGACCGGTGTGCAGCTGCTCTGGGGAACGGCCAACGCCTTCTCACACCCACGCTACGCCGCGGGTGCGTCGACCAACCCCGACCCGGAGGTCTTCGCCTACGCCGCCGCGCAGGTCAAGCACGCGATGGAAGCGACCCATCACCTCGGCGGCGAGAACTACGTGCTGTGGGGAGGCCGGGAGGGCTACGAGACCCTGCTCAACACCGACCTTGCCCGCGAGGAGGCACAGCTCGCCCGGTTCCTCACCCTGGTCGCCGAGCACAAGCGCGACATCGGCTTCACCGGCACGCTGCTGATCGAGCCGAAACCGCAGGAACCGACCAAGCACCAGTACGACTACGACAGTGCGACCGTCCACGGTTTCCTCGAGCGCCACGACCTCGCCGGGGAGTACAAGGTCAACATCGAGGGCAACCACGCGACGCTGGCCGGTCACAGCTTCCACCACGAGGTTGCCTACGCCGTTGCCAACGGCATCTTCGGCAGCATCGACGCGAACAGGGGCGACCCGCAGAACGGCTGGGACACCGACCAGTTCCCGAACTCCGTCGAGGAACTGTCACTGGTGCTCTACGAGATCCTGCACGGTGGTGGGTTCGACACCGGCGGGTTCAACTTCGACACCAAGCTGCGCCGCCAGAGCGTCGACCGCCTGGATCTGTTCCACGGCCACATCGGCGGGATCGACACCCTCGCCCAGGCACTGCTCGTCGCCGCTGACCTGCTCGAGCGCCGGGTGCTCGAGGACGCGCGCGGACGGCGCTACGAGGACTGGGACGCGCAACTCGGCCGCGCCATCCTCGACGGGGAGCTGTCGCTCGCGGACCTCGCGGCCCGGGTCGAGCAGGGCGACATCGACCCGTCCCCACGCTCGGGCCAACAGGAGCTGCTCGAGAACCGTGTCAACCACGCGATCTGGCGTCGCTGACCATCCGCATCGGTCTCCCCGGAGGGCCCCATCATGCCGTACGTGATCGGGATCGACACCTCGACGACCGCGACCAAGGCGGTGGTGATCGACCAGCAGGGCGCGGTGGTTGCGGAGGGGGCCGACAGCTACGACTACGACGTGCCACGTTCCGGGTGGAGCGAGCAGGACCCTCAACTGTGGTGGATCGCCACCACCCGGGCAATCCGGGCCGCGTTGGCGGCCGGGGACATCGATCCGGCGTTGGTGGTCGCGGTCGGGCTGACCGGGCAGATGCACGGGCTGGTGCTGCTCGATGCCGAGCATCGGGTGCTGCGCCCGGCGATCCTGTGGAACGACCAGCGCACCGCCGCGCAGTGCGACGCCATCCGTGGCCGGGTCGGTGCTGCTCGGCTGGTCCAGGTGACCGGCAACGATGCGATGACAGGGTTCACCGCGCCGAAGCTGCTGTGGGTCCGTGACCACGAACCCGAGGTCCACGCACGCGTCGCGCACGTCCTCCTGCCCAAGGACCACGTCCGCTTGCAGTTGACCGGCGAGCTCGCCACCGACAAGGCGGACGGGGCCGGCACGTTGCTGTTCGACGTCGCCGCCCGTGACTGGTCGCCCGAGGTGCTCGACGCCCTCGACATCGACCCGGGCTGGCTCCCACGCACCTTCGAAGGCCCCGAGGTGACCGGCACGATCACCCGGGACGCCGCCGACGCGACCGGCCTGGTGCCGGGGACCCCCGTGGTCGCCGGCGGTGGGGACCAGGCCGCCAACGCCGTTGGGGTCGGTGCGGTCGATCCCGGGACCATGGCGCTGTCGCTCGGGACCTCCGGGGTGGTCTTCGCACCCACCGACGCTCCCCGGATCGCGCCCGGCGGACGCGCGCACGCCTTCTGCCACGCCGTGCCCGACCGCTGGCACCTGATGGGCGTGATGCTGTCCGCCGCCGGCAGCCTGCGCTGGTACCGCGACGCCCTGGCACCTGAGCAGGACTTCGCCACCCTCACCGAAGATGCGGCCTCCGCCCCCGTCGGGAGCGGTGGGCTGTACTTCCTCCCCTACCTCACCGGTGAACGCACCCCCCACCCCGACCCGGACATCCGCGGTGCGTTCAT
Organism: Nitriliruptoraceae bacterium; assembly: GCA_041685735.1. Taxonomy (GTDB): domain Bacteria; phylum Actinomycetota; class Nitriliruptoria; order Nitriliruptorales; family Nitriliruptoraceae; genus CSSed11-175R1. The sequence goes on along the minus strand of JAWLFE010000208.1, from coordinate 19 downwards.
CGGCCTCGACGTCCAGCAC
>JAWLFE010000207.1:0-3483 GCA_041685735.1 Nitriliruptoraceae bacterium | reverse complement strand
GTGGGCGGCGGAGCCCCGCGCGGCGGCGACCACGTTGGGGATGAGGTCGTGCCGGCGCTGCTGCTGCACGGCCACCTGCGCCCAGGCCTGCTGGACCTTGGCCTTGGCCCGGATGAGCCGGTTGTAGAGCAGGACGACGACCAGCGCGGTGATGAGCACGATCGCGGCCAACCAGATCACGGGCTTCTCCGTGCCGTCTCGACCCGGGCGGGAGAGCTCCCCGCCGTGACCTCCGCACGGAGGTCGACCGGTCGAGACTAACGGCCCGGGTCAGCCTCGGTGGAGGTCGACCACCTGCTTGGGCGCGTCGGGGACGCCGCGCGTGAGCCGCGCAGGCAACCTCGGAGATATCACGGAGCGTGCAGGAGTATCCGGTCGGGAACGCATAGAGTCGCGATGCTGTCGATCTTGCGCGGAGATGCGTGACAGCGCGTTATCTGGCGGGTATGTTCCCGGTGAGTTCGCGAGCTTCCCCGAGCGAGCGACCTCGCACCACGAGCGTGGGTCCAGGTTCGGCTTCACGCCAACCGGCACCGCCGTCCGTCCCCTTCGGCGGCGCGGGTCCCCTGGCCTGGATCGACCGGCCCCCGGCGTTTCCCCGCCGGGGGTCTCTCGTGTCCGCCCGAGGGCCCGCTATGACGCTGTGTCACCTCGGGGCGTGGAGTCCGCTCCCTTCTGGGCAACAACGCGCGTTCTGCGCGCAGCAAGGGGACTGCCCGTGACTCGGATGGGTTGCGGATCGCTCACCAAGGCGACACCTAGACCCGGGAGTGACCGATGTCCACCACCGACGCCGTGGCCGACCTGCAGGTGGATCTCGTGTCGGACGAGGTTGACCTCTCGGCGAGCTACCAGTCCCGGTTGGGTGAGCGGCTCCGGGCCGTCCGCCGTTCGCAGGGGATGCGACTCCAGGACGTCGAGGAACGCAGCGACGGTCGCTTCAAGGCGGTCGTCATCGGGTCGTACGAGCGCGGGGACCGGGCCGTCTCCGCACACAAGCTCGCGGCACTCGCGTCGTTCTACGAGGTCCCGCTCATCGACCTGCTCCCCGACGAGGAGACGCAGCACACGCGTGCCGACGGGCCGGGCTTGCGGGTCGCCGTGGATCGGCTCCGCGACCTCGCCGACGACCCGGATGTCGCCCCGCTGCTGCGTCTGGCGCAGCACGTGCAGTGGCTGCGTGACGACTACAACGGCCGGGTCCTGAGCTTGCGTGCGGACGACCTGCGCACCATCGCGGTCGCGCTCGGTTCGCACCCGGACAGCATCGACCGGTGGCTCGAGGAGCGCGATCTCCTGGCGCCGTGACCCACGGTGCCAGCGCCGCGTACCCTCGGCCGCGGACGTGGTCCGGGAACGCGCGTGGTGACGGAGCCGAGGATGCACGTGACACGACGGGTCGCCGCAGCGCTGCTCGCTGCGGTCGTGCTACTCGTGCTCGGCGCCGGCACGGTCGCCCTGACCGTGGGGTCGCCGTCCGCCGGTGACCTGCCGCCGTCCGGCGACACCGGGGCCGACGAAGACATGGCCGCCCTCGGACCCGCCGCGGGCGAGGCCGTGCATCCGCCTACCCGGTGGTGGTTCGGCCGTTGGCCCTCGTCGATCGCGACGGGCGAGGCGACGGGATCTGATGAGGACCTCGCGGCCGAAGCGCCGTCCGAGGCGTCCGAGCCAGACGGCGCGGAGGGGACCGAGGGAGCAGCAGCGCCCTTCGCCGACGAGGACGACCTGTTCATCGAGCCGTCCGACATCGTCGCGATGCGCAGTCCGGAGGGCTTCGACGTCGCCGCCGGCAGCGCCGAGTTCGGCAGCGGCCCGCAGGTCACCTACACGGTCGAGCTCGAGCCCGCCGTCGGGGAGGATCTCCTGGCGGTGACCGCGGCGGTGGAGCAGGCGCTGGGTGATCCGCGCAGCTGGTCACGCGAGCGGCGCTTCGTGCGGGTGGACGACCCCGCTGAAGCCTCGGTCCGCATCGTGCTCGCCACCCCGGGCACGGTCGATCGGCTGTGCGGCCAGGCCGGGCTGCGGACCGTGGGGCGGTACTCGTGCTGGACGGGGCGGTTCACCGCGCTGAACGCCTGGCGTTGGGAGGAGGGGGCAGGTGCCTTCGACGACCTGACCACCTACCGGCGCTACCTCGTCAACCACGAGGTCGGGCACGCGCTGGGCTACGGCCACGTGGGCTGTCCGGAGCCGGGGGTGCTCGCCCCGGTGATGATGCAGCAGTCCATGGGGACCGACGGCTGCATGGCCAACGGCTGGCCGTACCCGTGAGCTGACCGCGGTCCTCTAGGCTGCGAACGCGGCCGGGAGGCGTGCGGGTGGCCTGGCCGGTAGGGAGTGGTAGTGGACGGGGATGTGGCACGAGACCGATCGAGCGGCGCTGCTCGCGGTGACGACCCTGCAGCGCTGACAGGTCTGTTGTCCTCCCTTCGGGACGCGTCCCCGGAGGTGCTGGCACGCATCATCTCCTTGGCACCGATCGGCGTCGGTCTGGTGGACGCCGAGGGACGGACGGTCCTCACGAACGAGACCCTTCGGGTGATGCTCGGCTACACCGAGGAGGAGTTCAGCTCGCTCCATTTCCTTGCGTTCACCCACCCGGAGGACGAGGAGCGCAACGACGAGTTGTTCGCGGACCTGATGGCCGGTCGTCTCGATCGCTTCGATATGGACAAGCGCTTCTTCCACCGGGACGGCCACGTGGTGTGGGGTCGGCTGCTGGTCGCGGCGATGGACGACGAGGAGGGTGAGCGGCTGGCCATCGGCCTGCTGCAGGACATCACCGAGGAGAAGCGGCTCCAGGCGGAGCTCGCCGCCGCCGAGGCCAGCTACCGCAAGATGGTGGAGCAGGTCCCCGCCGTGGTCTACGTCACCGAACCCGGTGACGAGTTCGCTGCGAGCTACGTCAGCCCGCGGATGGAGGAGCTGCTGGGCTATGCCCCGGAGGAGTGGTATGCGAGCCCGCAACTGTGGCACCGCCTGCTCCACGAGGCGGACCGCGAGCAGGCCACGGCCGAGCACGAGGCGCATCGGGCGAGCGGTTCTCCTGAAGCGCTGACGCTCACCTACCGGATGCGCCACCGGGATGGCTCCGTGGTCTGGATCCGGGATCAGTGCACGTTCCAGTACGACGACGAAGGAGCGCCCTACCAGCGGGGCGTCCTGGTGGACGTGACCCGCGAGAAACAGCTGGAGCAGGAGCTGGAGCGCCTGGCCTTCCATGACCCGCTCACCCAGCTCGCCAACCTCCGGCTGTTCCGGCTGCGCACCGAGGACCGGCTGCTGCGCCGTCATCCGGTCGCCGGTGCGATGCTCTTCATCGACCTCGACGACTTCAAGCCGGTCAACGACCGGCACGGCCACGCTGTCGGCGATCGCCTCCTGGCCGAAGCCGCCCGGCGTGTCCGTGCCAGCCTGCGTGACGCGGATACGGCGGGCCGCCTCGGCGGTGACGAGTTCGCGGTGCTGCTCGACGAGGTG
>JAWLFE010000206.1:0-3489 GCA_041685735.1 Nitriliruptoraceae bacterium | reverse complement strand
CCGACGACGTCGACCGTGGCCGGCTCAGCGCCGGTGTCGTCGTCCCGCCTGACTACGGGGACGCCCTGGGCGCCGTCGAGCCCGTCGAGGTCACCTTCATCGCCCGGCCGGACGCCACCGGTAGCTCCCTGCAGGCCCTGGTCTCGGCCGTGCTGGCCGAGCAGGCGCAACCGGGCATGGCCGCGCTCCTCCTGGTCGAGGCCCGCAGCCGGGTCGGCCAGGAGCCCGGTGACGCCGCAGCGCTGCGTGAGGATGCCCTCGCCGTGGGGGACGCGACCGCGCGTATCGACGTGACCGCCACCGCGGTCGGCGTGGATGAGCTGGCCGAGGAGTTCGCCGGGCTCGGCCAGTTCGACATCGGCGCGTCCAGCCAGCTGTTCCTGTTCACCTTCCTGACCTCCCTGGCCGGCAGCGGCGCGCTGATCCAGACCCGCCAGTACGGCGTCGCGCGGCGCATGCTGTCCACGCCCACCAGCGTCACCACGATCCTGGTCGGCACGGCCGGCGGCCGTCTCGCGATCGCGCTCTTCCAGGCCCTCTACATCATCGTGGTCACCCGGGTCGTGTTCGACGTCAACTGGGGCGACCCGCTCGCCACCTCGGCGGTGGTGCTGCTGTTCTGCATCGTGGCCGCGGCCGCCGCCATGGTCGTCGGCTCGGTGTTCTCCAACGACAGCCAGGCGTCCGGGGCCGGGGTCGGCCTCGGGCTCGGCATGGCCGCTCTGGGTGGCTCGATGGTGCCGATCGAGCTCTACCCGGAGACCGTCCGCCAGGTCGCCCGGATCACCCCGCACGCCTGGGCCAACGATGCCATGGCCGAGCTCGTCCGCCGCGACGGCTCGATCGCGGACATCGTGCCGGAGCTGACGGCGCTGACCGCCTTCGCCATCGGCCTCCTCGCGCTCGGGTCCTGGACGCTGCGACGCGCGCTGAGCCGCTGACGGCAGGGCACCTCGCTAGGCTCACGGCGCAGCACGCCCCGACCGTCGCCGGACCCAGGACCGCCACCGTGACCGCACTCCTCGCGAACGTGCACCCCTGGCTCGGGTACGTGGTGTCCGTGGTCGTGCTCGGCTCGGCGCTGATCGCGTTCCGCTCGGCCAAGGACGCCTCGGAGTTCCGACCCGGGCCCTACAGCCTCGCCATGGTGCTGCTGGACATCCACGTCACGCTCGGGATCGTGCTGTACGCGGTCGGTGGGTACTGGGACGCCCGCCCGGAGGTCGCCTACCTGCACCCCGTGCTGGCGCTCGTCGCGCTCGGGATCGGGCATGCGCTGCTCGCCCGGGCCAAGCGCACCCAGATGGCCGTGGATGCCCACCGCACCGCAGGCCGCGGCCTCATCGGGGCGCTGCTGTTCGTCCTGCTGTCCATCGGGGTCGCCAGCGCGCCGCCGTTCCTGCCCTGAGCAGCGCGGCCTGCCGGGTGTGACCACCGGGAAGCCTCACCAGCCGCGCGCCCGCCACTCGGCCAGGAACGGTCGCTCCCGGCCGATCGTGGTGTCGTCACCGTGGCCGGGGAGCACCAGGGTGTCGTCGTCCAGCCGGGCGAAGACCTGGGCCTCGAGCCCGTCCATGATGCGCTCGTGGTCCGCCTCGGTCTCGGTCCGGCCGTGGCCCCCGGGGAACAGGGTGTCGCCGGACAGCAGGTAGGTGTGCTGCCCACCCTGGACGAGGAAGCACAACGAGCCGGCGGTGTGCCCCGGCACGTGCAGCACCTCGATCCGGAGCGCGCCGACGGTCAGGACGTCACCGCCGGTCAGCGCACGGTCGAGCGGCGCGGGGAACAGCGGGGCATCGTCCCGGTGGCCCCACACCTCGATGCCGGCGTCGGTGATGCCGGACCAGGCGCGTACGTGATCCCAGTGACCGTGGGTCTGGACCGCGGCGATCACCTCGAGGCCCGCGACGGCCTCCAGCAGCCGCGGGGCGTCGTCGGCCACGTCGACCAGCAACGCCCTGCCGCTGCCGCGGTCGGCGAGCACGTAGACGTTGTTGTCCATCGTGCTGACCGACAGCTTGCGCAGCAGCAGCGGACCGTCCACGCGGTCCAGCCACGGGCCGCCCGGCTCGACGTGACCGTTGTCGGGCACGCTCACCCCTCCAGGGTCTCGGCGGCGTCCTCGACCTGGCCGCCTTCGCGACGTGCGTGCGAGGCGGCGACGAGCTCCTTGGGGGTCAGCTCGTTACCCGACAGCTCGCCGCGTTCGAAGGTCGAGATGTTGGTCAGCGTGGTCTGGGCGATGTTCGCCATCGCCTCACGGGTGAAGAACGCCTGGTGCGCGGTGATCAGCACGTTGGGGAAGGTCAGCAGCCGCGAGAACACGTCGTCGGTGATGACCTGGTCGGAGAGGTCCTCGAAGAACAGGTCGCCCTCCTCCTCGTAGACGTCGAGGGCGAGGTTGCCGATCTTCCCGGACTTGAGCCCCTCGATGGCCGCCACGGTGTCCAGCAGCGGACCCCGGGAGGTGTTCACGATCATCACGCCGTCCTTCATCTTGGCGATGGACTCGGCGTTGATGATGTGGTGGGTGTCGGGGGTGAGCGGACAGTGCAGGGAGATGACGTCGCACTCCGCGAACAGGGTGTCGAGATCCACGTAGCGCACCCCGTAGTCACGCACCTCGTCGTTGGGGTAGGGGTCGTAGGCGCGTAGCGAGCAGCCGAACCCCCGCAGGATCCTGGCGGTGATCTGTCCGATCCTGCCGGTCCCGATGATCCCGACCCGCTTGGACCGCAGGTCGAAGCCGAGCAGGCCCTCCAGGGAGAAGTTGCCGTCCCGGACCCGGTTGTAGGCGCGGTGCAGCCGGCGGTCGACGGCGAGCATCAGGCCGACGGTGTGCTCCGCGACCGCGTAGGGGGAGTAGGCCGGCACGCGGACCACGGTGACCCCGCGCTCGGCGGCCGCGTCCATGTCCACGTGGTTGAAGCCCGCGGAGCGCAGCGCGAGCAGCTCGGTTCCGGCGTCGGCGAGCAGGTGGATGGTCTCCGCGTCCATACGGTCGTTCACGAAGGCGCAGACCACCTCGTGTCCGTCGGCCAGGGCGGCGGTGTTGGCCTGCAGCCGCGCTTCGAGGAAGTCGATGTCGTGACCGTGCTCGGCGTTGGTCTCCTCGAAGGAGAGGCGGTCGTACGACTTGGTGCTGTAGAAGGCGATGCGCACAGCAGGCTCCCTTGGTCGCGGGACGGGGAAGTCGAGCACGCGACAGCCCGCTCGGTGCGGTGAGGGACACGCGCGGCTCGGGCGCGAGCATAGGGCCGTGTTGCCCTGCGTGGTGGGGGTGACCCATCCGAACGTCCGGGCGGACCCGACCTCGTCGGTAGCATCGTCACGTTCGCCACCTCGACGCCCCGTCGGTCGGCAGCACACCGATCAGCGTCGTCCGTCCGCCGGAGTCCGCCGTGCCCAGCGCACCCGCCTCGCCTGCCACGGTCCAGCGCGACCGCATCACGGTCCGCGGTGCGCGCGAGCACAACCTCAAGGACGTCG
>JAWLFE010000205.1:0-3503 GCA_041685735.1 Nitriliruptoraceae bacterium | reverse complement strand
CGTTCGGTGTTCCCGCAGGTCAGCGGTAGCTTTCACCCTCACGCGAGCGTGGCGGAACTGGCAGACGCGCTGGGTTTAGGTCCCAGTGGGCCGAGAGGCCTGTGGGGGTTCGAGTCCCCCCGCTCGCACGGGCTCTGCGCTGTGCTGGAACGCCTACATCTGCGACAGGATGAAGAGCCCGGCGATGTAGCCGCCCAGGATGGCGAACCCTTCGAATCCGATCCACGCGCGCTGCCGACGGATGAGCCCGGCGCCGAGTATCCCGGTCAGCAGCATCGTCCATCCGAGGACGAACAGATCGCTCGCAACCACGGCTTCGTACAACGATCCGCGCTGGTAGACGACGTCGGACACGGCGATGAACAGCACGTCGAACGTGTTGCCGCCGATGATGCCACCGATCGCCAGCGTCAACGCTCCGGCGCGCACCGCCGCGATCCCGGTGATGAGTTCGGGCAGCGACGTGGCTACCGCGGTGAACGCCACGGCGACGAACGTCCCGGAGAGCCCGGTCGCCTCGATGAGCGAGAGACCGGATCGACCCACGACCCAGCCGGCGGCCGCCGTCGCAGCCGCGAGTCCACCGAACCGGGCCCACAGACCAGCGACCGTCTCGCCGACCTCGGGCTCGTCAGGCTCGTCGAGCCGGTCGTCCTTCGTCTGCTTCGGATGCCACATGGGGTCAGTGCTGATCGACTGGGTCAGGCGCAGCCCGTAGCCGTAGATGAGGATCAGGAGCAGGGATGCGGGGTGGATCCCGAACAACGTGACGGGCGGCATGGCCACCCCCAGCACCACCACGCCCAGGAGCGTGACCATCAGCAGCGAGTTGAAGACGTTGGTGAGTGACGCCGATGCACGCTCGAGGTTGGCGTCACGATGGGTGACGTCGAGCGCCACGATGAACGCGGTCTGCGCTGCGATCCCACCGATGGAGTTGCTGATCGCGACGCTGGGTTCGTTCGACGCGGCCGCGACGACACTGACGGTGAGGCCGGCCAACGATGTGGCTGATCCGAGCAGGACCGCCCCGGCGACGGCCTCCCCGAGCCCGGTTCGGTCCGCCAACCGGTCGACGACCCTGGCGAGACGGACACCGGCAAGCGCGATGACGATCGCCGCAGCCGCGAACGCCGCGATGGCGATCGGTAGGGACCAGGTGCCGACCACGAGGCCTCCCCACGTCAGAGCGATGGAGACGCAACCTAGTGGGGTGGTCCACGTTCCACGTCGGTCGTTCGGTCCACGCTCCCGGACGGGCCCGACTCCTCAGGCCGATGCCGCACGCCGGGTGACTACGCCTCGTCCTCGAGCACCGCGCGCTCCTGGCGCGACTCCATGAAGAAGGCCCCGAGGGCGGCGGCGACCGACGCGAACACCACGACCGCGTAGGCAGAGAGCACGATGGTCAGCAACCGGCCCAGCAGCGTGACCGGCTCGGCGACGAGGTTCGACGAGATGGCGAGGTTGGCCGACCACCACAGGGCGTCGCCGAGCGACGTCAACGCTCCCTCCCGACCACGCTCGAGGACGAACAACAGTTGCCCGCTGCCGAACACGACCACGCCGGTCATGGCCAACAGGAACTGCAACCGTCCGGCGAGCAGCCCGCGGGCCGTCCCGACCGCCCGGTACGACGACCCGACCACCCTGGCCGCGGGCAGGACCCGGAACGCCCGGATCGCGCGAACCACCCGCAGCATCCGCAGGGCGGGCAGCAGCAGGAACAACACCGACGGCCAGTGCCTGACCAGGAAACGGCCGGGATGACCCGACACGACCAGCTTGGCGAGCAGTTCGACCGCGAAGACCGCCCAGATCACGTTGCCGACGAGGGTGAGCGTCGGGATGACATCGCTCGGTGCCACCAGTTCGTAGGCGACGAGGCCTGCCCACACCGCAGCGAGCACCGCCATCGGGATATCGAGGCGACGTTCCAGCAGCGTGGCCAGTCGCTCCCTCGCGGTCAGATCGTCATCGGGATCCGGGTCGAGGGTCTGGACGGGTTCGGTCATGGTGCATCAACCTCCGGATCACGCACCCCGCAACCCCGCCCAGGCGAACCTCACCGTCAACGATCGCCCGGAGCGAACTCGAACGGCAGCATCTCGCGGCACTCCACGTACTTGTCGAGCAGGTCCTTGGTGTCATCGGCACCGAGGTACAGCTGACAGATGGCGAAGCTGTAGCTGTCCTGCTCGAGCAGCTCGGAGAGCTTCATCCCCACCTCGACCTGCGGCTTGATCACCGCTGAGGGGAAACGCTCCTCGACGGCCGCGATCTCCTCGGCGGTGGGCACGCGGGTGACCTCGGTGTCGCCATCGAGGTCGAACTCACGCCAGAAGAACTTCGCTGCACAGGCATAGGGTCCCTCACCGTGCGGGAAGTGCGGCTGCTCGCCGCACGCGACCTGCACGGTGACCTGCTGGTTGGTCTGCCCATCGACCTTCTGGAAGATGTCGCTGTGGGACTGCGACACCCGGGTGTTGATCTCCAGCAACCAGACGTGGTTGCGCTGGCGGTCCCAGAAGTACTCGATGTTGAAGGCGCAGTTGTCGAAGCCGATGTGCGGGATGACCTTGCGCGCGATCTCGGCCATCCGGTCCTGGATCACATCGGGCAACGTCGAGGGGTACTCGTAGCGGAAGAAGCTCGAGTTGTTCTGGTAGCGGATCGAGTCGATGATCCCGAAGTCCTGGACGGTTCCCTCGAAGGAGTAGCCCTCCAGCGTGCATTGCCGTCCTCCGATGATCCCTTCGGCGAGGCAGTGGTGGCCATCGACCGCGGCGATCTCGTCCGGCAGGTCGGCACGGTCGAGCACGAAGTTGAACGGCTCGGAGATGAGGTGGATCTCCGCGCGGATCTGCTCGACCGCGGCGACGAACTCCTCGCGACTGCTGATGCGGAAGCCCAGCATCGAACCGGACGACTTGATCGGCTTGATCCAGAAGGGCAGCTCGATGTCGATGCCATCGAAGGTGTCGTCGTCGAACGGATCGAAGGCCTGGAACGGCGGGATGTGCTCCGGGATCACCTCCCGTTGCACCAACCGGCTCCAGTACTTGTGCTCACACTTGAGCAGGCTCTCCAGTGACGGCGATCGCGCCCCGAACCTCTCACACAGCAGCGGTAGCATCGTGCTGACCGGGAAGTCCATGTAGCCCGTGATGGCATCGACCGTGCCACCTGTCCGCTGCTGCCACTGCCCGATCTGCTGCTCCGCACGGACGAGCATGTCCTCGATCGGGAAGTCATAGGTGTCGTAGACCTCCGCCGGATCGATGACCCCGTGGAAGGTGTAGCTGCCGGCATCGCTCATCGAGCGCAGCATCTTCCGGTTGAAGTCATCCAGACCGATGATGAACACGTTCTTGGTCGGCATCGTCACCACTCCTCCGTCATCACGACGATAGGGCGTCGGGGCGACGGTTGCCGCCAGCACGGTCACCGTCCACCGCACCGGAGCCTGCGAGTGCTGCGGCGAGGACGAGAGCTCCCTCGAG
>JAWLFE010000068.1:3159-14521 GCA_041685735.1 Nitriliruptoraceae bacterium | reverse complement strand
ACAGCTGATCCTTCCCCGTGGTCGGTCCGGTCCCACACCGCGATGTACATCCCGTCGGTGTCGTCGGTATCCGGCCACCACTGCCGCCGCTCCCCGGGGATCAGCGTGCCGCCGTGCGCGTCGTCGCACCACCGGGCCACGTCCTCGGTCTCCGCCGCGGTCCAGGTGCACACGGCGTAGACCAGCCGGCCCTCCGGACGGACCGCCGCCACGGCTGCGTCCAGCAGGCGGCGCTGCAGGACCGCCAGGTCGTTGACGTCGGAGGGGGTACGGCGCCACCGCACCTCGGGCCGGCGACGACCGGTCCCGAGGCCGCTGCACGGGGCATCCAACAGCACGACATCGAACCCGCCCGGATCGGCGACCGGGACGGTCGCGTCCCCCACCCGGACCTCGATGTCGACGCCCTGGCGGGCGGCCGCCTCCTCGATCAACCGGGCGCGGTGGGGATGCTGCTCGACCGCCACCACGCGGCCGGTCGGACCCGCCAGTGCGGCGAGGTAGGTGGCCTTGCCGCCGGGCCCCGCACACAGATCGAGCACGCGCGCACCCGGTCGCACGCCGGCCGCCTCGACCACCCGCATCGATGCTTCGTCCTGCGGGACCGCCCGCCCATCGCGGACGGCGGCCAGGCGGCGCGGGTCGGCGCCCCGCGCGCGTACCGCCACGGCACTGCCCCCCGGCGTCGCCGCGACGTCGAGGTCCTGCAGTGCAGCCACGAGGCCGTCCCGATCACCGGTCGCGCGCAACGTCAGGCCCGGGGGCTCGTTGTCGGCGGTGAGGATCGCCCGGGCCCGGTCGGTCCCGACGCGCCGGTGCAGTTCGGTCACCACCCACCTCGGATGACCGGTCGTGCGTGCGAGGTTCGCGACGGGGTCCTCGTCGGCATCCGGCCAGGGCAGCCGATCGCTCGAGCGGCCCAGGGCACGCAGCACACCGTTGACGAAGCCGGCAGCGCCCTTGGCCCGGGGGCCCGGCACCTGCTCCCGAGCCAACGCCACGCTCGTGTCCACGGCAGCGCGTGGTGGCACCCCGGTGCGCAGCAGCTGCAGTGCGCCGAGCCGCAGGACCCGCCGCAGCGACGGCTCCACGTCGGCCAGGGGGCGGGTCAGCACCTGCCCGAGTGCCCAGTCGAGCGTGCCCTCCCAGCGCAGGGTGTCGTACGCGAGGTGTGACGCGAACGAGCGGTCCTGCTCCTGGGCGAGCTCCCCGACCGCCGCCGGGACCGCGAGGTTCGACCAGGCCCCGTCCTCCTCGACGGCCGTGAGCGCCGTGAGCGCCGCGCGGCGGGCCGGCAGACCGGTGTCGCTCACGCCGGCGACCCGGACCGTTCTCCCGCCCCCTGCTCCGGGGGTGCCCCGAGCCGTTCCCCGACCTCCGGCCGGTAGCCGTTGGCGAAGGCCGCACCGTCCATCCGGGCCTTGCCGACCGGTTGGACCGCGTCCAACTGCACGGCGCCGTCGGCGCAGGCCACCAGCACGGCTCGTTTGGTGACGCCGACGATCTGCCCCGGCTCCCCCCGGACCTGGCCAGCCGCATCCTCGCTGGATGCCACGATGGGGGTCACGCGGTAGATCTTGAGACGGTCGCCCCGCAGGGTCGTGTGGGCGCCCGGTGCCGGATCCGCACTGCGCACGAGGTCAGCCACGGCGCGAGCGGGTGCGTTCCAGTCGATCCGGACATCGTCCGGGGTGATCTTGGGGGCGAGCGTGGCCCCGTCGTCGGGCTGGGGGGTCGGCTGTGCCCCGGCCGCCAGCGCACGGATCGACTCGACGAGCACCGGCGCACCCAGGGTCGCCAACCGCTCGAGCAGCTCCCCGCTGCTCTCGTGCGGATCGATGGCCACCTCGACGCGGTCGATGACCGGCCCCGTGTCCATCCCGGGATCGAGCACGAACGTGGTCACCCCGGTGACCGCATCGCCGGCACGGAGGGCATGTTGGACCGGTGCGGCGCCACGCCACCGGGGCAGCAGGGAGAAGTGCAGGTTGACGAACCCCAGCCGGCTGGCCTGAAGCACCGAGCCCGGCAGGATCGCGCCGTAGGCCACGACCGCACAGGCATCGAGGTCCAGGGCCGTGAGCTCGTCGAGGATCTCCACCGGCTTGGTCGGCTGCCAGACGGGCACGCCGGCGGCCTGCGCCGCCTGCTTGACCGGCGGCGCGACGGGGGTCCTGCTCCTGCCCTTGGGCCGGTCCGGGTTGGTGATGGCCACCACGACCTCGAGGTCGTCCGCAGCCAGTAGCGCATCGAGCGCCGGCACGGCGACCTCCGGGGTGCCGAGGAAGGCGATGCGGACGGTCACCGCGGCCCCCGACCCAGTAGCAGCCCGCCGGGTTTCGGCGGGCTCGGGTCATCGAGGCCCTGCTCCAGTCGGTAGGCGCGCATCCGTTCCTTGGCGGCCCGCTGATCGTGGGCGGCGAGGTGATCGAGGAACAGGATGCCGTTGAGGTGATCCATCTCGTGGAGCCAGACACGGGCGAGGAACCCCTCGAGTTGCACGGTGTGGTCGTCGCCGTGCAGGTCCTGGTGGGACACCTCGATGCGCAGAGGGCGATCGACCGGGTAGAACAGCCCCGGGAAGGACAGGCACCCCTCGTCGCCCTCCTGTAGCTCCTCGGAGGCGTCCAGCAGGACCGGGTTCACGACGGCCGACCCGACGATGTCCTCCTCGTCCTCACCGCCGACGTCGACCTCCCAGGTGAACAGGCGCTTGAGCACCCCGACCTGATTGGCCGCGAGCCCGACGCCCTCGTGGCGACGCATGGTGGTGAACATGTCGTCGGCCAGCCGGGCCAGCCGACCGTCGAAGTCGGTGACCTCGTGGGCCTTCTGGCGCAGGACGGGGTCCCCGTAGATGCGGACCTCCAACGATGCCACGTCGACTCCTTGGCTGGCCGGGCGCGATGCGGGTTGGGTGCGCGGGTGCGCGATGGGCGGTGCGAAGGCCCAGGATAGGGCCCGTACCACCGGTGCGGTGTCGCCCGACCCCGGCACCGACACGCGCCCGTGGACCGCGTCAGATGGCGTCCACCGGGTCGACGTCCAGGCGGACCTCGATGCCGGCCTTGCTGGCACGTTCCCGCCACGGGCGCAGGGCCGCGAGTGTGGCGTCCCGGTCGTCTGACTTGACCAGGAACCCCTGCCGGCCATCGGGGGCGGGGATCGGGCCGAGCAGTTCGTCGCCGTCCGCGAGTGACCGGCGCAGTTCGTCGGGTGCGGCGCCGTCTGTTCCCGCCACCTCGAGGCGCATGGCGTGCGCCAGTGGCGGGAAGCGCAGCGGGGCCCGGATCGCCGCTTCCGCACGCCAGAACCCGCCCGGGTCCCAGGCCGCCAGCGCCACGACCGCATGGTGCTCGGGCTGCGTGGTCTGGACGATGACCTGGCTGTCACGCGGATCGGTGCGTCCGTGGACCGCCCAGCCGGCGACGGCGGTGGCCAGGCGAAGGAGGTCCTCGGACGCGTCCAGCGTCGGTCGGAGCAGGGAGCCGTCGAGGTCGGGCAGCACCACGGCACGGACACGTCCGGGCGGGGTGTCCAGCACCGATCCGCGGGTCGTGACGAGCACCGCCGGGGCGGGCGGGGGCGTCTGCGCATAGCCCTCGAGCACCGCGACCGGTGCGTCGACCGTGCGGGCCAGTTCCGCCCCCAGCCAGGTCGCACCGGCCGCCAACGGCACCACCCCGGTCTGGTGACACGCGGCGCAGGCAGGCAGGCGTGCCCGGCTCCAGCCGCATCCCTCGCAGCGGACGCCGTCGCCACTGCGCGCCAGCGACGACGAACAGGTCGGGCAGGCGAGGCGCTCGCCGCAGGACCGGCAGACCAGCACCCGCCCCTCCCCCTTCCGGGCCGCGAGGACCACCCCGTACGCGCCGGCGCGGGTCGCCGTGCGCAACGCCCGGATGGCATCGCGCGACAACCGGGTCCGCGGCTGATCCTGCCAACTGACCACGGTCACGCGTGGCCGGGCGCGGCGTTCCGCGGCCTCGGACGCGCGCACCGGTGTGAGCCGACGTTCGCGCAGCAGCCGCCAGGCGACGGCCGACGGGACCGTCCCGACGGCCAGGCCGACACCACCGGCACGGCGTGCCCGCTCCAGGACGACCTCACGGACGTGGTGCCGGGGGCTGCTGCGTTCCTTGTGGACCGGGTTCGCCTCATCGAGCACGACCGCCAGCCCGAGCCGCTCGAGCGGCACGAACGCCGCTCCCCGCTGCCCGACGACGACGCGCGCCTGCCCGCACCGCGCCTCCAGCCAACACCGGTAGGTCACCCGGGGTGACGGCCCGCCGCGCAGATCCACGGCCAGGTCCCCGGCGGCCCGCACCACCGCGTCAGCGACCGGCGACCCGGGGTCGGGCACGATGACGAGCACGTCCCGATCCCCCGCCAGGCAGAGCTGCGCGAGTTCCGCCAGCCGTTGCGCGACGTCCTCGCCCGGCAGCGGTCGCCACAGGAACGACCCGTGCCCACCGGTGACCGCGCCCAGCAGCCGCGCGCCGGTCTCCCCGTAGACCTCCCAGGCGGCGTGCAGGGCCGCATCGGACGGCGCGGGATCGGAGCTGGCACGTCGGCCGGCCCCCGGGGGGAACCACCCGGCGGCCGCCGCCCGCCGCTCGACGTCGACCGTCCGGTTGGGCAGCGCGTGCCGCACGACGTCGGCCAACGGTGCGCCGTAGCGGTCCGCGGCCCACCGCAGCAGGTCGAGCTCGTCCGGCCGGACCCACACGTGTTCGCCGAGGACCCGGTTCAGCGGCCGCAGGCGCGCGGCATCCACATCGCTCTCGTCCGCGATCCCGACGACCAGCCCGCGCACGACCCGTCCGGCGAAACCCACCTGGACCCGCTGGCCAGCCACCACCTCGACGTCATCGGGGATGAGGTAGTCGAAGGGCCGGTCGAGGTGCAGGGGCGCGACCTCGACGACCACCCGGGCGATGCGCAGCTCCGGCACCGCCGCGACCGCTACACGCCGAGGACGTCGCGCAGGGCGTCCGCCCGGTCGGTCCGCTCCCAGGTGAACCGGTCACCGTCCCGGCCGAAGTGGCCGTAGGCGGCGGTGTCGAGGTACCCGGGCTTGCGCAGGTCGAGCGCGTCGACGATCGCGGCCGGGCGCAGGTCGAAGACCTCACGGATAGCGGCCAGGATGTTGTCGGGGTCGACGGTCTCCGTACCGAAGGTGTCGATGTTGAGCGACACCGGCGTCGACACACCGATCGCGTAGGCGACCTGCAACTCGACCTTCTTCGCGAGGCCCGCCGCGACGACGTTCTTGGCCACCCAGCGGGTCGCGTACGCCCCCGAGCGGTCGACCTTCGACGGGTCCTTGCCGGAGAACGCACCGCCCCCGTGCCGCGCCATACCACCGTAGGTGTCGACGATGATCTTGCGACCGGTCAGGCCCGCATCGGCGACCGGCCCGCCGAGCTCGAACCGCCCGGTGGGGTTGACGTACATCTGGACATCGGAGGTGTCGACGTCGTCAGGCAGCAGGGGCCGGATGACGTGCTCCTCGATGTCCGGCCGCAGCAGGGTCTCCAGGTCGATCTCCGCGCGGTGCTGGGTCGACAGGACGACCGCGGTGACCGCCTTCGGCACCGTGCCCTCGTAGCGGATCGTGACCTGGGTCTTGCCGTCGGGACGCAGGTAGGGAACCTGCCCGGTCTTGCGCACCTCGGTGAGCTGCTCGGCCATCCGGTGGGCCAGGTGGATCGGCAGGGGCATCATCGTCGGTGTCTCGTCGGTGGCGAACCCGAACATCATCCCCTGGTCGCCCGCCCCCTGGATGTCGTAGGGGTCGCTGTCACCGCCGACACGCGACTCGTAGGCCGTGTCCACGCCCTGGGCGATGTCCGGCGACTGCTCGTCGATCGCGACCGACACCCCGCAGGTGTTCCCGTCGAACCCGACGTCGTGTGAGTCGTAGCCGACGCCCAGGATCGTCTCGCGGACGACGCGGGGGATGTCGACGTAGGTGGTCGTGGAGATCTCGCCGACGACCATGACCTGTCCGGTGGTGACCAGCGTCTCGCAGGCGACCCGGCCGTTTGGGTCGTCGGTCAGGATCACGTCGAGGATCGCGTCCGAGATCTGGTCGGCGAGCTTGTCCGGGTGCCCCTCGGTGACGGATTCGGACGTGAACAGGGTGTGGCGGGTCACGGTGGCTCCTACGGGACGTCGGGCAGGCACCGGCGGGACACACCGGAACGGATCGCGTCGAGCGTCCCCGGTCGCCGGGTCGGTGCGGGCGTGAGCCTAGTGACTCGCATCGTCCGGACGGCGCCCACCGGTGGCCAACCGGGCGATGCGTGCCACGACGGCGTCGATGACGCGGCAGGCGACCTCGGCCTTGGAGGTCAACGCCACCTCGGTCCGGGCACCGTCCCGGTCCAGGATCACCACCTGGTTGGTGTCGACCTCGAAGCCCGCCCGTGGATCACCGACATCGTTGACGACCAGCAGGTCGGCTCCCTTGCGTTCGAGCTTGGCACGTCCGTTGGCCTCGACATCATCGGTCTCCGCCGCGAACCCGACCAGGACGGGACGGGCCGGCGTCGCCGACTCGACGCGCTCCTGACCGAGCTCGGCGAGGATGTCGGGGTTGGCGACGAGCTCGATCACCGGCGCCCCCGCCTCCTTCTTCAGCTTCGAGGTGGCGGCCGTCCCGGGACGGAAGTCCGCCACCGCCGCGGCCTTGATGATGACGTCGGCTGCGGGGACGAGCGCCCGGACCGCGTCGCGCATCTCGAGCGCCGTCACGACGTCGCGGCGGTCGACCCCCGGCGGTGTCGGCAGCGATGCCGGCGCGGCGATCAGGTGGACCGTGGCTCCGCGGCGGGCGGCCTCGGCGGCCACCGCGAAACCCATGCGACCAGAGGACCGGTTGCCGAGGAACCGCACCGGGTCGATCGGTTCGCGCGTGCCTCCGGCCGTGACGACCACGGTGGTCCCCGCCAGATCCCCGGCGGGTGGTGCGGTGTGCCCGTCACCGGGCCGCGCACCGTGCGCCGCCGGCAGGGCGGCGGCCACCGCCGCGACCGCCTCGTCCGGCTCCACGACCCGTCCGGGCCCGGCGTCCCCGCCCATGAGTGGACCGTCGGCGGGTCCGATCACCTCGACACCGCGCGAACGCAGGACCTCGACGTTGGCGCGTGTCGCCGCGTGCTGCCACATCTCGGTGTGCATGGCCGGTGCCACGATGACGGGGCAGGTGGCCGCCAGCAGGGTCGTGGTCAACAGGTCGTCGGCCAGTCCCCCGGCGAGCCGGGCCAGGGTGTGGGCCGTCGCCGGGTAGATCAGCGCCACCTCGGCGGCGCGCCCCACCGCGACATGGGTGTCGGCGTGGATGTCCTCCCAGACGTCCGCGCGGATCGGCCGGCCGGTGATGCCCTCGAAGGTGGCGGCACCGACGAACCGCTCGGCGCCACGGGTCAGCACGACATCGACGGTCGCCCCGGCCGTGACCAGCCGACGCACGACCAGCACCGCCTTGTAGGCGGCGATCCCCCCGGTGACGCCCAGCAGCACGTGGCGGCCGGCGAGCTGGTCACCGTGCGCACCGTCCACGGGCCCACTGTCCACGCGCCCCACCTCCCGCGAGCGGGCCGTCAAGCCGGTCGTGACATGCGGTCAGGACGCGTCGTCGCCCTCGTGCTCGTCGGCGATGAAGGCCAGCGGGTCGACGATCTCTTCACCCTCGACCGGCTCGCGGCCTTCGATCTTGCCGGTCGCGATCTCCTCGAGGGCGATCGACAGCGGCTTGTTGGTGTCCGTCGACATCAACGGTGGCACGTAGTTGCCGACGCCTTCGCCGAGGTGGGCGAAGTAGCCGTTGATCTCGCGCGCACGCTTGGCGGAGAGGTGCACCAGGTGGAACTTGGAGTCCACCCGGTCCATGAGGTCGTCGATGCGGGCGATGGTGGTGCCTTTCGGAGCGGCCGGACATGCGTGAGGACATGCACGGCAGGATGACATGACCGAGGGCGCCCTCGGGCTTGCCGGGAGCGTACCGCCGCGCACATCCCCCGTCAGGTCGACGACCGCCTGCGCACCCACCACCGTTCTGGCCCGGTCGATGACTAGATTGCGCGTCGAGCGGTTCGGACGACCCACCGCGGGGGAAGGGCCAGCAACACGTGGACACTGGTGCAGTCATCCTGGGCGTGCCCCTCGCCCAGAGCTACTCGACCGACGGGTGGTTCTGGCCCCTGCTGGGTGTCGGCGTGGTCGTTGCCGCCGCGGTGGCGCTCTACAACCACCACCGCCGGCGCAGACAGCAGGCGGCCCTCGACCGGCTGCTGCAGCGCGATCCGCGCCTGTCCCACACCGTCATCCCGTGCGGGCTGCGCCCCGACGAGCTCGCCTGGTGGTGCCAGGGGCTGCCGGCCGGCGACCGCAACACCGGCACGCGCTACGCCGTTGAGGGCCCGATGCGCGTCGAGCTGGGGGGTGAGCTGCCCGACGAGCTCACCGTGTCGGCCTTCGAGTGGTGGTGGGAGGAGGAACGGCGCGATCAGGACCACCGCCGACGCCGCAGGATGCGTTCGCTCGGGCTGCCGACGCGCTCCGGGTTCGTCCTGGGCGGGTCCGGCACCACGATGGGAGGGCGCCGGTACGTCGAGCGCACCACCCCCGCCGCGGTCGTGCAGCTCCCGATCACGGTCGACACTCGGGTCATCATCCGTCCGGAGTCGCTGTTCGGGCGGGCCGGCATCACCCGCGGCGGCCACCAGTTCGAATCCGCCGAGTTCAACCGACGCTTCCGGGTCGAAGCGATGGAGCAGCACCTGGCGCTGGCGCTCATCGATGCCAACTTCCAGCAACTGATGGTCGAGAACTTCCCGGATCAGACCGTCGAGGTCTTCGGCAGCCTGCTGCTGGTCGCGGGGACCCCGACCCACCGGGACGACTCGCTCACCGGCGTCATCGGTCTGCTCCCCGCCCTGCGCCAGGATGCCCACCGGATCCTGCGGGCCGTGCCTCCGGCCTACTGGCGTGCCGTCGGCGCGCTCGGTCGGGGACGCTGATGGGCGAGTTCATCCTGGTCCTGCTGGTCCTGTTCGTGCTCCCCGGCATCGCCGTGGTGGTGTCCTACAACCGGTTCGTCGGGCAGATCGCCAGCATCGACGCCACCTGGGCCGGCATCGACGTCGAGTTGCAGCGCCGCCACGACCTCGTCGACAACCTCGTCCGGACCGTCGAGGGCTACGCGGACCACGAACGCACGACGCTCGACCTGGTGACCACCGCCCGGTCCCGCGCGATCCAGGCGACCAGCAGCACCGTGCCGGTGGAGGATCAGGCCCGCGCGGAGGACGCGCTGACCGACGGGCTGTCGAGCCTGTTGGCGATCACCGAGGACTTCCCGGACCTCAAGGCCGACCGCGCGTTCCGTGACCTGCAGCAGCAGCTCGTCGAGACCGAGGACCGCATCACCGCGTCCCGGCGCCTGTACAACCTCGAGGTGGCGGCCTACGAGCGCCGGCGGCGGTCCTTCCCCTCCAACCTGGTCGCCGGGCTGTTCAGCTTCGCGCAGCGGGAGCTGTTCGAGATCCAGGACGCGGGGGCCAAACACGCGGCGCAGGTGGTCTGGTAGCCGCGGCCGGCCGGGGACGCGTCCCTCGCTACGGGCGATGGCCGGCACGCGCCGTGCTACGGGCGATGGCCGGCACGTGCCATCTCGATGTGGTGGACGACCTCGGCTACGCAACGGTCGAGGTCGTCGTTGACGACCACCACGTCGAACGCGTCCTGCTCGGCGATCTCCTCCCGAGCGACCGCCAACCGCCGCCGGACCGTCGCCTCGTCCTCCGTGCCGCGACCCCGGAGCCGACGCTCCAGCTCCTCGAACGACGGTGGCACCAGGAAGACCAGCAGCGCCCCCGGCAGGGTCTCCTTGATCTGGACCGCACCCTGCACCTCGATGTCCAGGACGACCACGTTGCCCTGCGCGACCTCGGCGACCACCGCGGTCCGGGGCGTGCCGTAGAGGTTGCCCGCGTACTCCGCCCATTCGATGAGATCGTGCCCCTCGATCATCTCCTGGAACGTCGCCCGATCGACGAAGCGGTAGTCGACCCCGTCGACCTCGCCGGGACGCGGCGGGCGTGTCGTCACGGACACGGACAACGCACTGTCGGGCAGCGCCTCGCGCACACCGCGGTGGACACTGCCCTTGCCCACCCCGGACGGACCCGCCACCACGACCACCAGGCCGCTGGTGTCCGTCACGAGCCGGGATCGAAGGTCGCGAGCAGCGCCTCACGCTGACGCGGGCCGAGGCCACGCAGCCGCCGGGACTGTGCGATCCCGAGCTCCTCCATCAGCCGCCGGGCCTTGATCGGCCCGTAGGCGGGCATCGCACCCAGGACGTCGATCACCTTCATCTTGGCGAGTGCATCGACCGATCCGGCGCGCTCCAGGACGTCGGCGAGGCCGACCTCGCCGGACTTGAGCATCTGCTTGAGCTCGGCACGGATGCGCCGCGCATCGGCGGCCTTCGCCAACGCGGCGGACCGCGCTTCGGGATCCAACTCGGGGAGCGGCATCTCGGTCCCATCGTCGTGACGGTCGTGGGCGCGGGCGCGCGGCCACCGTCGGAGCTCAGGTCGTCGTGGCGACCGGACACCCCCGGTCGGTCGATCGTCCGGGACGGTGCGTGCCGCGGCGGGCGTGGCATCAACCCTAGTGCGCCCACCGCCGCCGGTGGCCGTCGACCGGACTACCGTTCCCGGCGTCCCCCGCCACCTCGACGTCGCCGGATGCCATCCACCATGCTCCCCCACGCCCCGATCGTGCTCGGTGTCGACCTCGATGGGGTCTGCGGTGACTACGAGGACGCGCTGCGCCGGTCGGTCGCCCGGCGGCTGGGGTGCGCACCGTCGTCACTGCCGCCACAGACCATGATGGATGCGTACGCGGAGTGGGGGCTGAGCTTCGAGCAGTTCCAGACCGCGCACCGGCAGGCGGTCGTCGAGGACCGCATCTTCCGGACGATGGAGCCGCTGCCGGGGGTCTCCGACGCGTTGTGGACGCTGTCGGACGCCGGCATCTGGATCCGGATCATCACCGCCCGCCTGCTGTTCAACGGCATCCACGAGGCCAGCGCCGCGGACACCGCCTACTGGCTCGATGCGAACGACATCCCCTACCGCGACCTGTGCTTCATCAGCGACAAGCCCGACGTCGGCGCGGACCTCTACGTCGACGACAGTCCGGGCAACGTGGTCGCCCTGCGTGAGGCCGGTCGGACCACCATCGTGTTCGACCAGCCCTACAACCGGCACCTGTCCGGCCCCCGGGCGACCTCGTGGGACGACGTCGTCGCCCACATCCAGGCCGACCTGGACGCCCGCGGGCGGCA
>JAWLFE010000068.1:0-3059 GCA_041685735.1 Nitriliruptoraceae bacterium | reverse complement strand
CGCACCCGGACGTTCATCGACTTCATGGTCCGCTGTGACGTGCTCGCCTTCGGTGACTTCATCGCCAGGTCCGGGCGCCCGACCCCCTACTTCGTCAACGCCGGGCGCTACCGGACCGGACAGCAGCTCCGTGAGCTCGGAGGCTTCTACGCGGCCGCCATCGACGAGGCCTTCGGTGACGGCGTCGACGTGCTGTTCGGTCCCGCCTACAAAGGGATCCCGCTGGCCGTCACCACGGGGATCGCACTGGCTGACGAGTACGACCGCGACCTCGGCGTCTGCTTCGACCGCAAGGAGGCCAAGGACCACGGCGAAGGTGGCTCGCTGATCGGGCATCCGTTGGCCGACGGCGACCGGGTCGTCATCGTCGAAGACGTCACGACCGCCGGCACGTCGGTCCGGGAGACGGTGCCGCTGCTGCGCGCCGCCGCGGACGTCGAGGTGGTCGGGTTGGTCGTCGGTGTTGACCGTCGTGAACGTGGGACCCGCGAGGACATCTCGGCCCTGGACGAGCTCGGCATGTCGCTGGGCCTGCGGACGGTCTCGCTCGCGACGATCGACGACATCGTCGAGCACCTCGCCGAGGCGATCATCGACGGTCGGCGCGTCCTCGGCGACGACGACCTCGCCCGCATCGCCGCCTACCGCGACGCCTTCGGCGTCACGCCCCGGTCACGGGGCTGACCGGGCCGCCCGACGCCTGACACGCTCGTGACATGGTGCCCGGGTTGACTGCCTTGCGGGTCGGACCGACCGACCTGCGGGTCGGACCGATCGAGGAGGCACGCCACCATGGGCATGGTCCTGGTCATCATCGCGACGCCGGTGGCCATCGCGTCGCTCATCTTCGCGCTGTACCACCTGAGTAGCCGGGTGACGGTGCTGCGGGCCGAGGATCCGACGGGCCCGGCACAGGTCACGCCGGGCCGCAACCTCGCCGTCGTCGGCATCGCCCAGCCGTGGGAGCCGCCGGGCATCTCCGCGGTGACCCAGCAACCGGTCGTGTGGGCACGGGCGCTGCGCAAGACGAGCGGGGTGTTCGGGGACAACGGCGGGAACTACACCCGCCAGGGTCCGAAGATCGCGACGGCCTTCATGCTGCGCGACGAGGCCGCCCCCGATGCCGCCATCGCCATCGAGAGCGGCAGGATCGGCCTGCCCCAGGTCATGATCAGGACACGACGGTTCGGGCACGACGGGACGTTCATCGCCGCTGAGGGCGACGGCGCGCTGGATGCGATCAGCGCGGTGTTCGGCAACCTCGGCAGCAACGACCACATCGAGGAGAAGGCGATCTACCCGGGCGAGCGCCTCTACGTGTACGGCAAGGTCCACCAGCGTGACGGTTACCTGGCGATGGGGCGGGGCGCGACCATCGACGACCGACCGCCCGAGGTGCGCATCGCCCGACAGACGAGCCTGGCGCGCGGCGCGCTGGCCGTCTGCGGGGTCGCCGTGGTCGTGGCCGTGCTGGGCGTCGTCCTGCAGGTCGTCTAGATCATCCCGACGCCGGGGCGGACAACGTCGCGGTGATGGCATCCGCCGCGGCGGCCGGATCGTCGGCACGCGTGATCGGCCGGCCGATCACGAGCAGGTCGGCGCCGGCGGCCATCGCCGATGCCGGGGTCGCCGCCCGGGCATGATCGTCGTCGCCGGACCCCGCGGGACGGATCCCCGGCGTCACCAGCAGCACGTCCGGACCGACCTCCCCGCGGACCGCCGACAGGTCCCGCGGTGCACAGACCAGACCCGGAGCCCCCGCCTCGACGGCCACCCGTGCGAGCGTCGGGACCTGGCGGTCCGCGCCCGGCTGGTTCATGCGCGCGAGGTCCTCGTCGGACGTCGAGGTGAGCACCGTGACCCCGAGGACGCGACCACCGTCGCCGAGCCCGTCGACCGCAGCGCGGACCATCGCCGCTCCCCCACCCGCATGGATCGTGACGAGGTCGACCGGAAGGTCCGCCAGCCGTCGCATGGCCCGTTCGACGGTGGTCGGGATGTCGTGCAGTTTCAGATCGAGCATGACCGGGCCGTACGCGCCGATCGCGGTCACCGCCGCGGGCCCGTGGGCAGCGAACAGCTCCAGGCCCACCTTGAACCAGCCGACATGGCCCTGCAGGGTCCGGGCCAGGCCCTCGGCCTCCTCCAGGGTCGAGACATCCAGCGCGACGATCAGGGGGTTGGAAGGGGTCATGACCACGTCTCCTTCACGACCACGGCTCCACGGTGCCGATCAGTTCACGGGCGCTGCCAAGACCACGCTCCGCCAGCCACGACCGTAGGTCCTTGATCAGCCGCTGGCCGACGAAGGGATCGACGAAGGTGGCCGTGCCGACCGAGACCGCCGATGCTCCTGCCCGCAGGAACTGCACCACATCGGTGACCGTCCGGATGCCACCGCACCCGAGGATCGGGACGCTCGGCATCGCGGTGTGGACCTGGTGGACGTTGCGCAGCGCCACCGGCCGGATCGCCGGACCCGACAGACCCGCGTAGGTGTTGTAGATCTCCGGCTTCCCGGTGTCCGGATCGATGGCCATGCCCAGCAGCGTGTTGATCAGGGTGAGCCCGTTGGCGCCGGCGTCCACGACCGCCCGCGCGACCGCCACGATGTCGGTCACATCCGAGGTGAGTTTGCCGAGCACGGGCACGTCCGCCTCCCGCCGGACGGCGGTGATGACCTCGGCGCTGTCGGTCGGCGAGCAGGCGAACACCAACCCCCGGTCCTCGACGTTCGGACAGGACAGGTTCACCTCGATCGCCGCGATCCCGCCCTTGCCGCGTAGCTTGCGCGCCACCGCCCGGAAGTCGTCGACGGACCGACCCGCGATCGAGACCACGACACGGGCGCCCTTGGACTGCAGCCACGGCAGGTCCTTGGTCAGCCACGCGTCGATCCCGGGGTTCTGCAGCCCGATGGCGTTGAGCATCCCCGACGGCGTCTCCGCCATCCGCGGTGTGGGCAGGCCCTGGCGGGGTTCCAGCGTGACGGACTTCACCACGATCGCGCCCAGTTCGGTCACGTCGTAGAACCGGTCCATCTCCGCGCCGGCGGCGAA
>JAWLFE010000204.1:0-3564 GCA_041685735.1 Nitriliruptoraceae bacterium | reverse complement strand
AAGCTCTGTCACCTCCCGCCGCAACTCCTTGAGCTCGGCGAGCTCCTCAGAGGTCGGCCCAGGCCGCGCCCCCTGATCGCGCTCCGCCTGGCGGACCCATTAGGCCGACCTCGGGGTTATGCCGACCTGATGTCGGGGATGGCCGCAGACACCCGGTGGGGCTGGCGTCTGGGGCCTTCGAGGTCGGCATAATCAGAGGCTGTCGAGGAACGTGAGGATGGCGTCGTCGGGCTGGTAGCGCCCGGGGATGGTGTTGGGCGGGGTGGTCCTGTTGATCGCTCGTTCTTTGAGGGCCATGTCGGCGTGCAGGTAGACCTGGGTGGTTTCGGCGTTCTCGTGGCCGAGCCACAGCGCGATGACCGAGGTGTCGACTCCTGCGTGCAACAGCCGCATCGCGGCGGTGTGGCGCAGTACGTGGGCGGTCACGGTCTTGGCGTTCAGCGATGGGCAGGTGCTGGCAGCGTGGGCGACGTGTCTTGCGATCCGGCGTTCGAGCGCATCGCGGGACATGAAGGTGCGACGGCGGGTCGGGAACAGCGGGTCGTCGGGCTGTCCGTCTCGTTCGGCGCGCCAGGGTCGGAGCACGGCGACGGTGGTGGGGGTCAGTGGCGTGGTGCGCTGCTTGCGTCCTTTGCCGTGGCAGGCGACGTAGGCGCCGGTGGACAGTTGCAGATCGCCGCATCGCAGTCCGAGCAGTTCCGAGGCGCGGAGTCCGGTCTGCACGGCGAGGAGGAGCAGGGCGTGGTCGCGGCGACCGAACCAGGTCGTCGGGTCGGGAGCGGCGAGCACCGCGTCGATCTCGGGATCGGTGAGATAGCTGATCAGCCGCGTGTCGGTGCGTTTGGTCGGGATGGCGAGGACACGTTCGATGTCGGCGGCGTGTTCGGGATGGTGAAGCGCCGCGAACCGGAACAGCGACCGGATCGCGGCCAGCCGGGCGTTTCTGGTCGAGGCGCTGTTGCCTCGTTCGTGTTCGAGGTGGTCGAGGAAGCCGCCGATGAGTCGCACGTCGAGATCGCCGATGTCCAGCTGTGACGGCGCCTGGCCGGTGCATGTGGCCGCGTAGGCCAGCAGCAGCTTCCAGGTGTCGCGGTAGGCCGCGACGGTGTTGGGACTGGCGTCCTTCTGGCGGGTCAGCCGGTCGGTGAAGAACGCCTGCAGCGTGGGTGCGAGGGCGCTCATGACGTCTCCTCGAGGCGTTCACCGGCTAGGGCGAGCAGCTCGGGAGCAGCCGACAGATACCAGTAGCTCGCGGCCGGATCGACGTGCCCGAGATAGGTCGACAGCGTCGGCAACAGTGCTTGCACATCCGCGCCGGTCCGGTACGCATCGAGCACGGTGTTGACCACAAAGCTGTGCCTGAGGTCATGCAGGCGCGGGGGCCGGGCTCCGGGGCGGGGCGTGATCCCGGCCGTGGCCACGAGTTGGCGGAACCCGTCGCCGGCAGCGCCGTAGGACAGGCGACCATCGTGCAGGCTGACGAACAGCGCGGTGGTGTCCCGTCCGCGCTGCTGCTCGTCACGCAGGACGAGATAGTCGGCCAACGCTGCCACGGTGGTGGCGTGCAACGGCAGTTGGCGGGCCTTGCCGAACTTCCCAGAACGAACCACCACACGTCCGACATGAGCATCGAAGTCGTCGCGATCGAGTGCGAGGGCTTCCCCGATCCGCATGCCGGTCACGGCAAGCAGACCCGTCAGGGTGTGAAACGTCGCGGCACGCCAGCACGATCGGATCCGGCCGGTGGCGGCGAGAAGTGCGGCGATCTGCTCGGTCGAGAACAGGTGCGGCACGGCCCGTCGAGGACGCCACGCCAGAAGATCGGACGGTGGGATCTCCACGGTCGGGTCGGTCGCGGCCAACCACATCGCGAACCCGCGCACGATGCTCAGACGTTCCGCGCACCAGTTGACGGGCTGGCCTTCGGGACTGGTCGCCCATGCAAGGGCGTGCTCGACCGTGATCGTGGCCGCCCCAGCCTGGTCGAGATGGTCGGCGAAGTCGGGCAGCAGCCGGCCGTGCCGTTCGAGCCGGTAGCCCAGCGACCGGCGGATCGTCAGGTAGTCATCGACGGCGTCGCGGAAGCGGCTCATGACCTGCCACCTGGCCACGGACGAGCGATGGCACGCAGCGCCTCGACATCGGTCTTGGCGTACACCGCGGTGGTCATCGCCTTTCGATGCCGCAGCAACTGCCCGATCTCGGTCAGCGGTGCTCCCGCAGCCAGCATCGTCGTCGCAGCCGTGTGACGCAGCCGATGCGCCCGCAGCTCGCCCAACCCGGCACGGCGGGAGGCCACGCAGACACGCGCGGACACCCCCTCGGAGCTCAGACCTCGATGGGGCGCCTTGACGCGCACGAACACGTGCCTGGTCAACGCATCCGCGGGCCGCCCGCGCTGCAGGTAGCCGACAACCGCCGTGCCGACATCGTCGGGAACTGGGAGCCGCTCATCGCGGCTGCCCTTGCCGTGAACGACCATCTCGCCTGCCCGCCAGTCGATGTCGTCGAGCCCGAGGGCGGCGACCTCACCAGCCCGAAGACCGAGCCGGACCAGCAGCAACAGCATGGCCACGTCTCGGCGCCCGAGGGCCGTCCGTCGATCACAAGCCGCGACCAGACGGTCAACCTCACCCGGCTCAAGCGCCATGGGAAGCGCCGACAGCCGCCACGATGCAACCGAGGGCACCGCCCCCGCCAACGACCCTTCCGTGATCCCCTCCACCTGCAGGAACCGCAGCAACGATCGCAGCCCCGTCGCGGTGCTCTGTGCCCGACCCGGCTGTCGGCGTTGGCTCACCTCGAGCAGGAATCCGGTCACCTCCCCGGCCGTCAGATGGTTCAGATCCAGCCGACCCTCAACGACCCGGGATGCAAGGAACGGCCGCAACGCAGCCAGATACGTCCGAATCGTCGTGTCCGCCAAACCACGCTCGTGCTGGAGGTAGTCGCGGTAGCGCTCTACGAACTGCTCGAGCTCGTTTGCCACCGGCTGCTCCTCAGGAGCCACCAGCCCGACCCCATCGAGGAACTCGACCAGCGGGCTGATGCCCCTCATCGAGACGTAGAAGCGACGACCCTCAGCCCGCCGCACAGCAACGAAATCCCCAAGTTCTTCGAGACCCACCGAGGGCCCGCGGTCCTGCCGTTCCAGCCAACCGCTCAGATGCGCCAGCAACCGCAACTGATGCGCCGCCGACCCCGGCGTGTAGCCCAGCCGAGCAAGCTCAGCGGCGAACCCGTCCACGTACGCCGCTAACGGCCCCGAGATCCGAATCCCCAACCCGTTCGTCATGCTCGTTCCTCTCCATCGTTGGAGAGACGAGCATCCACCCCCGCCCGATTATGCCGACCTCGAAGGCCCCAGACGCCAGCCCCACCGGGTGTCTGCGGCCATCCCCGACATCAGGTCGGCATAACCCCGAGGTCGGCCTAATGGGTCTTATGCCGACGTCGGCATAAGACCCAGTTGCGGACGGTCTCGCCCGAGATCCCTCCCAGGTCACGCCCCACCTGCGCGTAGGTGACATCATCGTCCAGCCGGTACAGCTCCACAGCCTTGCG
>JAWLFE010000203.1:0-3566 GCA_041685735.1 Nitriliruptoraceae bacterium | reverse complement strand
CGGGCTGATCGCCTCGACCCCGCACCAGCGCGAGAAGCTGTGCACCGCCTGCTTCTCCGGCGAGTACCCGATCCCGGTCCCCGGCGAGCACGAGCAGCTGGCGCAGATCCGGTTCGACTTCTCCGGGGCGACCTGACACCTGACCGGACGGTCGCATCGCTCTCACCCCGCAGGCCGGCGTCAGGCTGGTGTGAGTTCGGCGGGTGTTGTTGAGATACGGACAAGCTGGGCGGGCGCGTCCAGCGTCAGCGCGTACCCGCACTCTTGCGTCGGGCCTGGAAGGCGACACGGCTTGGGGATCTGGGGGCATTCCCGGTGAGGTGCGAGCTGCCGTTCCTCCCCGGTGAGCGCTGTGGATCCTTCGACTATGCGTTCGGCACCCGTCAGCCGCCTGGCGGGCAGAGGGCCAGTAGGAAGGAGGCGGCGGCGCTCAAGGACGGCGTCGGGGCCAACGCGGCTTTCGCCGCCAACGGTCGCCTTCCAACGGTGGGGTTCTGGGTGCTGCGCTTCAAGGGTTGATCAGCGCATCAGCAGGGAGAACGTCTCGGCGTCCGCGGCACTGAGGTCGTTGAAGGAGCGCACGGACACGGCAACTCCGAAGCCGCTGTTGGGCTGCTGGTGCTGCATGCGCTTGCGGATGGACGCTTCGAGCTTCTTGCGGCCACCCTCCAGCGCTTCAGCGTCGGTCTCGCCGTCAGGTGTGACGAACCCAGCGGCCGTCAGGCTCTCCGGGGTGACGCGTCCGAGCAGGTGCACGTTGGGCTCTTGCACCCTGGCGTACCAGCCGGTGCACGCACCAATGAGCCGCGCTTCGAGGTTCGGCTGCGCGCCGCTGCGGACCGCCTTGTCGTAGGCCTTCATCAGTCTCGACCGTACGTAGTGGGCAGGGTCAAGCACGGCCTCGACGGCGTCGTCCGGGAAAGGCGGCCGGGCAGAGCGCCAACCGACCCACGTTGCGAACCGGCGCCGGTGCGGTCCGGTCAGCGGGTGCACGACCTGCAGGTCACCATCCGCCAGCGAGCCCTTCGCGATGCTGGTCTGCCACGCCAGGTCCACCGCGGGAGCGAAGCCCTCCGGCGCGCCGTCGAACGCGTCCCCCGGGATGGCGAAGAACCGGGAGGTGTAGCTGTCGCTGGCGGCCTCCCGCCACCGGTCCTGCGGCAGCCAGACGACCGGGGCGATAGTGATGGTCGGCTCGCTGTCCTCGCCGCGTGCCAGGTCGCAGTCCTGCGAGCAGATCGCGTACCAGCCGGTCGGGGCGGAGAAGGTGATCGTCCACAGCTCTCCAGCTGCCGTCTCGTGACCTTCGTCGACGCCGTCAGGCAACGCAGGCGCCGTGCCGAGACCGGTCACCGCGACCGCGAGGCCGGAGAGCAGGTCGCCTTGACGGAGCGTGCCGGCTCGGTGCGCGACGTGGGCAGCGACGGTGCCTTGTGTCTGGTCGCTCACCGCAGCTGGAGGTAGGCGGTGACCGCCGCCGGAGCCTGCTGCACGATGCCTTCGAGGGAGTAGTCCTCGAGGTCGTCGGCAGCGTCGGCGATCTCAGGCTGCGCGGCTGGCAGGAACCCACGCAGCTCCGCGAACGCGGTCGAACGCTCGTCGCCCGTCGTCTCGGGACGCATCGAAACGACCACACCGGGACCCTCGTCCAGCGCGGGCATCGGGCGCGCTGCGGGGAGCTGATCGCCAGCCAGCACCTGACGTACCTCGTCGAGGTTGAAGCGGTACTGGCCGCCGGGTGTCGTGTTGGCTGGCACGAGACCCTCGCGCGCGTAGGCCTGAACCGTCGAGTTGCTCAGGCCCAGCGCTCGAGCGACCTTGCCGGTCGACAGGCCGCGGTTCCACTTCTCGCCCATCAGGTGCTCCTCACGGAAATCACGACTCTGCCGGTTTCCACGGTTTACGGTACGGGATGATGCCCCTGCGCGCAACCATCTTGCGGCACTGCTCTCGGCCATGGAGTT
Source organism: Nitriliruptoraceae bacterium (assembly GCA_041685735.1). Taxonomy (GTDB): domain Bacteria; phylum Actinomycetota; class Nitriliruptoria; order Nitriliruptorales; family Nitriliruptoraceae; genus CSSed11-175R1. The sequence goes on along the minus strand of JAWLFE010000203.1, from coordinate 1,602 downwards.
CGAGTGCCCGTTCGTCCGTATCCAGCAACACCCGCTGCCGAACTCAGGCTGGTGTCAGTTCGGCGGGTGTTGATGTTCCACTCACAGCACCTGAGGACGCCCGCCGGGGTAGCGACGACGGGCGTTGGTGCTCGGTGCCGTGGTCAGTCTCCGTGCATGCGGGCAGCGGCCACGGCGTAGGCGATGAGGTCTCGGCGCGGGCCGATGCTGAGCACCTCGACCTGTCGGGCGTCGGTGTTGGCGGGCAGCAGCCGGTACACGAGCCGAAGTACGGGGCCGAGGTTGGTGCCATCGGCGGCGATCTCGTCGGGACCGAACCTGACCTTCCTGCAGGTGGAGAGATCGCCCGTTGCTGCGTGGTCGGTGAGCCAGTCGCCGAGCAGCGGGTCGCCAGGGAGCGATGCGACGACCTGGCGTGCCTGCGCGAACGCCTCGACCCCGAACCGTTCGCGGACACGTCGCAGGTCGGTGACGACCTCGTCATGCCACCGGAGTGGCAGGCTCACGCCGGCTCGTCCACGGCGGCGAAGAGGTCATCAACGGTGCCCTCGGCGAACCGATCATCGGCGAGTCGGTCGCGGACGATCGCCACCGATCCGAGCCGTTCGAGCTCCTCCAACTGGCGCACCGCGGCTTCCTGCTGTTCGTAGCGTTCCCTGGAAAGCAGCACCGCCTCATCACGGCGGTGGGACCCGAAGTGGACCGGTTCGGCCTGTGGGGTGCTCCGCAGTGTCGCGAGGATCGTCGGCAACGAGGAGCGAACCTCTTCCATGCCCTTCACATCGGCCATGTCGACATCCTCTCAGGTTTCCGTACGGGTAACCGTACGATCTACTGTACGGGATGGGCCGCTGTTGCGCTGGCTGGCCTCGGAGCAGGGCGTCAAGCGCGACGACGTCGAGTTCCGCAGACCCCGTCACCTGCTCTGGCACTTCCTCGGACTCGAGGAGCACATGGATGGCTTGCGACCCGAGGGCAAGCAGTGGCACGACTCCGAGATGGCTGGTGACCGCGCGGCAGACGTGGAGTACCTGGTCACGTTGCATACGCGGCCTCGAGCAGTCGTTGCCGTTCGGCGTCTCCGACCAGATCCAGCATCGTGAACGGCGAGTCCGCCTTCAACGCCAGGGTGTCGGGATGGGTGGAGGTGAGCACTCCGACGACCGCGGCAGGGCCGGCGTCGACCAGCGCCCGCCACTGACCTTCGTAGTCGGAGCTCCAGGCGCCTCCGTCCATCACCTCGCGGGCACGGTCGAGCAGGGTCGGCTCGGCGACGATCTTCTCGGCGACGGCAGCGGCCAGCAGGTCCCGGAAGCGGTCCGCTGCCGGCCGCCGCGCAACGAGCTGGACGTCCACGCCGGCGGAGGCGAGAAGTCGGAGCAGCGTCGAGGCCCGCGGATCCTTCGACCCGGATTCGTAGGCGGCCACCGTCGGGCCGGAGGTATCACCCAGCGCTGCGAGAGCGCGCTGAGACAGCTTGCTGGCGTGCCGGGCGGAGCGGAGCAGGGTTGACGCGGACACATCGACCTCCAGGATCTCTCGGTGGCCATCTGGATAGATGGCGACCGTCCCGGTGGGCGTCTTCGACGCAACCGGGCGACG
>JAWLFE010000202.1:0-3576 GCA_041685735.1 Nitriliruptoraceae bacterium | reverse complement strand
GCCCTGCGCCGCGCCGGCGACGACGTCGGCACGCCGATCATCGGTCTCGATCCGCCCGATGGGCCGGCGTTCTTCGGTCCGGTGATCGCCGAGCTCCCCACCGATGAGGACGCGGTCGCGCTCTTCGACGCCGTCGAGCGCCTGGCGCGCTGGCCGGGCTTCGCGGAGCTGAAGCGCTCGCAGCGCGGCCTCCCGACGCTGCGCATGCTGTCCGGGCTGCGCACGGAGGGCTGAGGCTCCACCACGTCGCGCACGGACCCGCCGGCTGGAGCCAGCTCGGCGGGTCAGCCGCGCGCGCTCCGAGACACGGTTGCTGCAGGTAGCAGGAAATGCTATCGTCGGATTTCCTACTATCTGGCATCGAGGCGTCGGTCGGACGACGTTGGGAGCGGGAAATGCTGGAGGATCTACTCGCCGAGGAGGCCGACCAGGGTTGGCGGTCCGAGGCAGCCTGTCTGAACGAGGACCCGGAGCTGTTCTTCCCCGAAGGGGAGAGCGAGCGGTACGCGGGACAGATCGCGGCCGCGCTCGAGGTCTGTGCAGCCTGCGAGGTCGCGGACGAGTGTCTGGTCTTCGCGATCGAGACCGAGCAGCGGACCGGGATCTGGGGTGGGACCACCGCCGCGGAACGCCGTGGGCTCGAGGTCGTCGCCGGTCAGGTCCGACGGACGGCGCCACGACCTGCGGCGGTCGCTGGGGAGCTGCTCCGTGCCGCCGGCTGACACCGGCAGGATCTCCCGGTCCGTCGCCTGCCCGCGCCGACCGCGGTCCCGGAGGATCGTTCCGCTAGCGTCGCGCTGCGCGTCGGATCGGGAGGTGCGGTCGTCGATGACGTTGCCCCTCGATCCGATCGCGGAAGCCCGTCGGCAGTGGGAACGGCACGGTTGGGCCGCCACGGCGCCGGGCATGGCCATGGTCACCTCGGTGATCCGCGCCCAGCAGCTGCTGCTGCATCGTGCCGACTCGGCCCTCCGCGATCTCGGGTTGACGCTCGCGCGCTACGAGGTCCTGATGGTGCTCGTGTTCAGCCAGCGCGGGACGCTCCCGCTGTCGCTGATCGGGAGCCGACTGCAGGTCCACCCCACCAGCATCACCAGCGCGTTGGACCGACTCGAGGACCAGGGCTACGTGCGACGCCTCGAGCACCCCACGGACCGGCGTGCGAAGCTGGCTGAGCTGACGCCGGCAGGCCGGGAGGTCGCGATGGTGGCGGCGGACCGCCTCAACCGGGACGTGTACGCCGAGCCGGGGATCGACGACGACGACGTCGAGCGTCTGATCGAGATCCTCGGTCGCCTCCGGAAGGCGGCCGGCGACTTCTAGCCCGGCACCGACCGCTGCATCGTGGGTCGGGCGAGGGCGTTGTGCGAGGAGAGCACCATGGCAGAACATCTGGCAGTCGACAGCGTGCCGCCGAAGCAACCGGAGCCCGACGTCACCCCACCCGCGGGCGATCCGGTCGGCCCCACCAACCCGGTGCGCTTCGTGACCGCGGCGAGCCTGTTCGATGGCCATGACGCCTCGATCAACATCATGCGCCGCATCCTGCAGTCCCAGGGCGCCGAGGTGGTGCACCTCGGGCACGACCGTGGGGTGGATGAGGTCGTGACCGCAGCGATCCAGGAGGATGTGCAGGGGGTCGCGATCTCCTCGTACCAGGGCGGGCACGTCGAGTACTTCACCTACCTGATCGAGCAGCTCCGGGAGCGCGGGGCCGGGGACGTCCAGGTCTTCGGCGGCGGTGGCGGGGTCATCGTCCCCGACGAGATCGCGCTGCTCCATGAGCGGGGGGTGTCCCACATCTTCAGCCCCGAGGACGGGCAGCGCCTCGGCCTGCCGGGCATGATCGGCCAGATGATCTCGTCCTGTGACATCGCGCTGCCCACCGACGGGTTGCGCGTCGAGCCGGTGCTGGCCGGCGAGGAGCCCGCCGTGGCCCGGGCGATCACCGCGGTGGAACAGGGCCGCGCTGCGCAGCCGTTCCTCGACCGGCTGCGGGCGGTCGCGGCGGATCGCAAGGTCCCGGTGCTCGGGATCACCGGCACCGGTGGAGCGGGCAAGTCCTCCCTGACCGACGAGCTGGTGCGACGCTTCCGTCGCGACCGCGATGACGCGCTGCGCATCGCGGTGCTCGCCATCGATCCGACCCGACGTCGTGGTGGTGGTGCCCTGCTCGGTGACCGGATCCGCATGAACGCGATCGCGCCGGGTCGCGTGACCTTCCGGTCGATGGCGACCCGACAGGCCGACGGGCGGCTGCCGGCACATCTCGATGACGTGCTGGTCGTTCTCAAGGCCGCCGGACACGATCTGATCATCGTCGAGACCCCGGGTATCGGGCAGGGAGACGCCGCCGTCGCTCAGCACGTCGATGTCCCCCTGTACGTCATGACCCCGGAGTTCGGCGCCGCCTCCCAGCTCGAGAAGATCGCCATGCTCGACGTCGCCGAGGTGGTCGCGATCAACAAGTTCGAGCGTCGGGGCGCCGAGGACGCTCGCCGGGACGTCGCCCGGCAGCTGGTGCGCAACCGCGAGGCCTTCGGCTCCTCGTGGGAGGACATGCCGGTGTTCGGCACCTCGGCGGCACGGTTCGACGACGACGGGGTCACGGCGCTCTACCACGAGCTGGTCCACCACCTCGTCCCGCACGGGCTCGCAGCGGGGCCAGGACGGCTGGCTCCGGTCGACACCCGGGTCTCGACACAGCTCGACAGCGTGCTGCCACCGGACCGCGAGCGCTACCTGGCAGAGATCGCGGAGACCGTGCGCAGCTACCACGCCCACACCGAGGAGCAGGCGGAGCTCCTGTCCCGGGTGCACGCGCTGGAGGTCGCCCGTGACGAACTGGCGCCGACCTCGCAGCGGGGCACCCCGGCCCGGGGTCAGGTCGGGACCGACCGCAGCGACACGGTCGGCGATGACCACGTCCTGGCGCAGCTCGAGGCGCGGCTGCAGGAGCTCGCCGCGGGGGTCGATCCCGAGACCCGCCGGCTGCTCCACGACTGGGACCGAACCCGCCGCGAGCACGCGGGCGACGAGTACGTCTACAGCGTGCGCGACCGCGAGGTCCGGGTGCCGCTCACCCGCGAGTCCTTGTCCGGGACGAAGGTGCCGAGGGTGGCGCTGCCGCAGCTCCAGGCTCCCGGCGAGATCGTCCGCTTCCTGCGCCGCGAGCACCTGCCGGGTCACTTCCCCTACACCGCGGGGGTGTTCCCCTTCAAGCGCGACGGGGAGGCGCCGGCACGGATGTTCGCCGGCGAGGGGGATCCGTTCCGCACCAACCGCCGCTTCCACTACCTCGCTGCAGGCTCACCGGCGACGCGACTGTCCACGGCCTTCGACTCGGTCACGCTCTACGGGCGCGATCCTGCGGAGCAGCTGGACATCTACGGCAAGGTCGGGACCTCGGGGGTGTCGATCGCGACCCTCGACGATATGAAGGCGCTGTACGACGGCTTCGACCTGTGTGACCCCAGTACCTCGGTGTCGATGACGATCAACGGGCCGGCGCCGGCGATCCTCGCGATGTTCCTCAACGCGGCGATCGATCAGCAGCTCGACCGCTTCCGCGAGGAG
>JAWLFE010000021.1:43737-50206 GCA_041685735.1 Nitriliruptoraceae bacterium | reverse complement strand
ACTCCAACAGCCCATCCACCGCCGCCGCGACCGCACGATCCACACGGCCAAGCGCCTCCAACACCGCCCCCAACCCCGGCACCGCCCCCACCACATCCGCCAGCCCGGTCGAACCTTCCTCGGGCACACCAGCACCCACCGGACAAGAACCGGTCGTCGGGAGCGCAGCCATCGAGGTCATGGCTCAAGTATCGCCCACCCGACCTCCGACGGGAGGGGCAGATCCTGAACTGTGGACAACGGCGCTGTCCCTGACCACACCGGAGCTGGTCGAGCGGCCACGCCGCTGATCAGAGGCGGTGTTCGTCGGCGATCGAACGGGCGAGCTGCAGGGTCGGCCCATCAGGTTCCCAGGCAACGAGCTCGTAGGTGCATCCGAAGGCCTCGGCGATCCCCGATCGAACGTCCTCCCACGAGGCCATCGCGTGTTCGTCGATCGCACCGGTGACCGCCGGCTCCCAGGCGACGTCCATGGCCGCGTACACCGGTTGCAACGCCTGGTTGACCGCATCGGCGTCCGCGACGACCACGACCCCGCCGGTGTGGGCGGCGCGGCGGAGCAGCCGCTGACCGATCCCGGCCACCTTGTGGCGGCCGGCGACGTTCACCGACCAGCGGCCGGCGCAGTACTCGCCCGGCACCTCACCGATCCGGGCGTCGATGCCGAACGCGGAGATCGAGGATGTCAACGCCGTGGCCATCGTTCGGAAGCGCTCGATCGTGCCGTTCACCGGGACCTCGGCCGGGACCGCCCAGGCGAAGGCGATCGTGCTCGGCGTGAAGACGGCGGCGCGTCCACCGGCCAGACGCAGGACCGGCGCGAAATCGACGGACCGAGCGCCCTTGACCGCCGCCTCGAAGCCATCGGATCGTGCGTCCCGGCGGCTGAACGCCACGACCCTGCGGGGACGGGACAGACGCAGGGTGGCGGGTAGTTCCCCGGCATCCACACGTTGCAGGATGGCTCGCGACAGGGCCGTGTCGACGGCGGGGTCGTCCTGCCCATCGTCGAGGCAGAGGTGCAGGCGCGATACCACGGGTCAGGCGGACGAGGCGTCGAGGTCCCGGGCGGCCAGTGTCCGGACCAGGGTGTCGCGCTGTTCCAGCAGCACCCGGCGGAGAGGACCGGGGAGGTCGTGCTCCGCGAGCTTCTGATCGACGCGCTCCACCAGCTCCGGACCCGCACCGTGGTGGGGGAACGTGCCGTTGGAGAACCCGATGGCCCAGTCGAGTGACCGGGAGGCCCAGACCTCGTCGAGCACGTCGAACCAGCGGTCGACGTACGGGGCCAGGATCGCCGGTTGCGTCAGCTGCGAGAACCCGGCCCACAGCTGGCGCGACATCGTGTGCGAGAGCGATCGGTCGTCCAGCAGCTGCCGCCACGCGGCGTCCTTCGCTTCAGCGAGCGGCTGGGCCGCACGGGCGGTCGCGGCGTGCCGATGTCCGAGGTCGGTGTCGTCGGCGGCGAGCTCCGCGGCGATGACGTCCTCGCCGACCGCCCCGGCGCGGGCCAGGCAGGTGATCAGGTACCAGCGAAGGTCCGTGTCGACCGTGAGGCCGGGCAGCGACAGCTCGCCATCCAACAGCCGGTGCACGTCGGTCAACTGCTCGCCGGACCGCGCGACGTTGGCCCAGTGGCGGACCCAGGCGAGCTGCAGGTCGCTGCCTGGCTCAGCCGATCCGGCGTGCGTCCGACCATGGACCGCGAGCCGCTGGAAGCACGCGTCCCAGGTGGCGGGATCGGCGTACCGCTCGACCGCTCCGGCCGAGCGCAGCAGGAGTCGTTGCAGGACGCCGATCTGGTCCTCGGCACCGATGTTGGCTTCGAAGATGTCGAGGAAGCGACGGGCGGGCAGACCGCCGTCTCGCACCATGTCCCAGGTGGCGCCCCACACCAGGGCCCGGGGGAGCGGGTCGACGAACCGGTGGAGTTCGGTGGTCACGACCTGGGTCGAGGCCGGATCGATCGTGACCTTGGTGTAGGTCAGATCGTCGTCGTTGAGCAGCAACACGTCACCGGCCGGCACCCCATCGAGTTTGGTGACCGGTGTCATGGCCCCGTCGACGTCCAGTTCCACGCGCTCGCGACGTACGAGACCGGCATCCGTGCGGTCGTAGACCCCGACCGCGATGCGGTGGCGGCGCCGGATCGGGGCGTCAACGTTCACGCCCGGCAGGTCCGCCCAGGTGGGCGCGGGGGCCTGCTGATGGATCGTGACGCCCCGGTAGGTCCCAGCGTCGTCGATGGAGATCTCCGGGATCAGCGTGGTGACCCCGGTGGTCAACAGCCACTCGTCCCGCCAGCTGCCGAGGTCGCGACCGCTCGCCTCCTGCAGCGCCCCGAGGAAGTCGGACAGGTCCGTGTTGCCCCAGGCGTGCCGGTCGAAGTAGGTACGGCATCCGGCCAGGAACTCGTCCTGCCCGACCCAGGCGACCAACTGCCGCAGCACCGAGGCGCCCTTGGCATAGGTGATCCCGTCGAAGTTCTGGTGGACCGATTCGATGTCCGGCATGTCGGCGGCGATCGCGTGGGTCGATGGCAGCTGGTCCTGGAGCTTGGCCCACGCCTTGTCGCGGTCCAGGAACGTCACGAACGCGTCGGTCCAGCGGGTCGCCTGCGCCTGGGACAGCACGGCCATGAAGGTCGCGAACGACTCGTTGAGCCACAGGTCGTCCCACCACCGCATCGTGACGAGGTCGCCGAACCACATGTGGGCCATCTCGTGCAGGATCGTCTCCGCACGGCGTTCCCGGATCGCGTCGGTGACCTTGGAGCGGAACACGTAGGTCTCGGAGAACGTGACGCAGCCGGCGTTCTCCATCGCGCCGGCGGAGAACTCGGGCACGAACAGCTGGTCGTACTTGCCGAACGGGTAGTGCTGGTCGAAGACCGACTCGAAGTAGGACAGGCCCTGGTGGGTGACCTCCAGGATCTCAGCTGCGTCGAGGTGGTCGGCCAGGGACCGGCGGACGAAGATGCCCAGGGGGATCGTCGAGCCATCGTCGCGGACGTGCTGGTCATGGATGGATGTGTAGGACCCCGCGACGACGGCGGTGATGTACGGACTGATCCGGGGCGTCGGCGCGAACTCCCAGCGGCCTGCCTGTCCCTCGGCGGGCTCCGTGACCGCGGGGGAGTTCGACACCACCACCCACTCGTCGGGGGCGTCCACGCGCAGCTCGAAGATCGTGCGCAGGTCCGGCTGGTCGAAGCACGCGTAGACCAGGTGCGCGTCGAACGGTTGGAACTGGCTGTGGAGGTAGACGCGGTCATCCGACGGATCGACGAACCGGTGCAGGCCGTTGCCCTCGTGCTGGTAGCGCATCACGGCATCGACGACCAGCACGTGCCGGCCGGCTGACAGGCCACGCAGTTGGACCCGGGTCGGCTCCACGGCGTCGTCCGGGAGTGGCGCACCGTCCAGGTCGATCGACACCACCGATGCGGCCGTGAGGTCGACGAACGTCGTGGTGTCGTCGGCCACGACCGTGAACGACAACTCGGTGCGTGAGCCGAACGTCTCCGGGCCGCCGGTCAGGTCGAGGTGGACCCGGGCGGTGACGTCGTCGAGCAGGGCGGCTCGCTGTCGTGCTTCGTCGCGGGTCAGGTTCTCGCGCACGGCGGTCTCGGTGGTCATCGTGCCTCGGGGGTGTGAACGGCAGCAGGCGGACGAGGTCGTCCGGGACGCTGGAAGGTACGTCACCCGGCGTCGGGCGGGCGGTCACCGGGTTCAAGTGGTGCGCCACCACGACCCTCGCCCGTCCTGAACCGTGCGACGCCGTCGGCCATACCTCCCGCCTCGATCGCTGCAGCGCCGAGGTGGTGCTCCCGGAGCAGCGCCTCGTCCAGGGGCCGGTCGAAGGCCTCGCGGGCGGCCAGGAGGTCGGATCGCAGGGTGGTCTGTGGCAGGGCCACGAGCGAAGCCGCCAGTTGCTCGGCGCGCGCCACGGCGCCCCCGTCGGGCACCACCTCGGTGACCAGCCCGATCGCGAGCGCTTCGTCGGCGGTCACCGCTCGACCGGTCAGGGTCAGGTCCAGCGCCCGACCGAGTCCGATGATGCGGGGGAGTCGGACGGTCCCGCCGTCGATCAGGGGCACGCCGACGCGGCGGCAGAACACGCCGAGGATGGCCGTTTCGGCCATGATGCGCAGGTCACACCACAGGGCGAGCTCCAGCCCACCGGCGACCGCGTGGCCCTCGATGGCGGCGATGATCGGCTTGCCGATGGAGCGGCGGGTCGGCCCCATGGGACCGGCACCGTCCGCCTCCACCCGGTTCGCGCGGTCCGGGTCGTCGAGGGCATGGAGGTCGGCGCCGGCACAGAAGGTGCCGCGGGCACCCGTCAGCACCGCGACGTCCAGCTCAGGATCATGTTCGAAGGCCAGGAAGGCCTCGTCGAGCGCCTGGGCGGTGGGACGATCCACCGCGTTGCGAACCTCCGGCCGGTCGATCGTCACGAGCAGGATGCGGTCCCTCGACTGGATCCGGACCGTCATGGACATGGCTCCTTCGGATCGGCTTCCGACGACCGCGCGCCCGAACCGGGCTCCTGCGCCGATCAGGTGAGTGGTCGTCACGACACTTGGATAGGCTCGAGACAAGCTTCAACGGGAGGACACGATATGCGGGAGTACACCAGCCCTGGCGAGGTCGAGGTCTCGGCGGACACCAACCTGACCGACGCGCTCTGGGAGGCAGCGGCAGCCAACCCGACACGGCCCGCGCTCGCGCACCGTGTCGGTGACCGGTTCGTCGAATGGTCCACCCAGCAGTTCGCCGACGAGGTACAGGCGGTCGCCAAGGGTCTGATGGCCCTGGGGGTCGAGAAGGGCGACAAGGTCTGCATCTACTCGAGCACGCGGATCGAGTGGACGGTCCTGGACTTCGCGATCTGGGCCGCCGGTGGGGTCACCGTCCCGATCTACGAGACCTCCTCGGCTGAACAGGTCGAGTGGATCGTCTCGGACTCCGACGCGGTGGCGCTCATGGCCGAGAACGCGGAACTGAAGGCCGAATACGACTCGGTCGCCGACAAGCTCACGACCTGCAAGAACGTGTTCGTCATCGACGACGGCGCCCTCGAAGAGCTCAAGCAGAAGGGGTCCGACATCGACGACGATGCGGTGCGCGAGCGCGCCTCATCGGTCGTGGGCAGCGACATCGCGACCCTCGTCTACACCTCGGGAACCACGGGCCGCCCGAAGGGCTGCGTGATCTCGCACCACAACTTCGCCTGGGATGCCACGCAGGTCGCCGCCGCGATGCCGGAGTTCCTCAAGCCCGGTGAGGGGACCCTGCTGTTCCTGCCACTGGCGCACATCTTCGCCCGGGTGATCCAGACCTCCTGCATCCGCAGCGGTGTGCTGCTCGCGTTCTCGACCGGTATCCCGAACCTGTTGGAGGAACTCAAGATCTTCCAGCCGACGTTCCTCATCGCGGTGCCGCGGGTCTTCGAGAAGGTCTTCAACGGTGCCCAGCAGAAGGCGCACGGTGAGGGCAAGGGCAAGATCTTCGACAAGGCGGCCGCGGTCGCCGAGGACTACTCACGCCAGAGCGAGGCGGGCAAGGTCAGCCTCGGCACCAAGATCCTGCACGGGATCTTCGACAAGCTCGTCTACAGCAAGCTGCGTGACGCGATGGGTGGGCGGGTCCGTGTCGCGGTGTCGGGTGGCGCCGCCCTGGGAGAACGCCTGGGGCACTTCTACAACGGCATCGGCGTCCCGATCCTCGAGGGATACGGCCTGACCGAGACGACCGCCGGCGCCACGATCAACACGCTCGCGGCGGCGCGGGTCGGCACGATCGGCAAGCCGCTGCCGGGCGCGTCGGTCAAGATCGCCGACGACGGCGAGATCCTGCTCAAGGGCGGCCACATCTTCCAGGGGTATTACAACAACCCGGAGGCCACCGCCGAGGTCCTGGACGGCGACTGGTTCCACTCTGGGGACCTCGGAGCGCTCGATGGCGAGGGCTTCGTGCGGATCACCGGCCGCAAGAAGGAGATCCTGGTCACCGCCGGGGGCAAGAACGTCGCGCCGGCCGTGCTCGAGGACCGCATCCGTGCGCACGCGCTCATCAGCCAGGCCATGGTCGTCGGCGACGGTGAGCCGTTCATCGCCGCGTTGATCACGATCGACGCCGAAGCGCTGCCCACCTGGGCCGAGAACAACGACAAGCCCAGCAAGGAACTCGCCGACCTCATCGACGACCCGGATCTGCAGGCCGAGGTCCAAGCCGCCATCGACGACGCCAACAAGGCCGTCTCGAAGGCCGAGTCCATCCGGACCTTCCGTATCCTGCCCGAGGACTTCGAGATCGGCAACGAACTGACGCCCACGCTCAAGGTCAAGCGCAACGTCGTCGGCGAGAAGTACGGCGACGTCATCGCCGACATCTACAACAGCTGACACCTGCAGCCACCGATCCCTGGTCGCGGGGGGGGGGGGCCCCCCCCCCCCCCCAACACC
>JAWLFE010000021.1:11799-43727 GCA_041685735.1 Nitriliruptoraceae bacterium | reverse complement strand
AACCCCCGCGCCCACCGCCCCCCCCCGCCCCGGGGGCGGGGGGGGGTGGCCCGCCGCGCGACCAACTCGTCCAGAGGCCACCATGACCGACCGCTCGCTCGATCCGTGTCCGAAGACGCCCAACTGTGTGTCGTCGCTGGCGCCCGAGGACGACCGCACGCATCACATCGCCCCGATCATCTTCTCGGTGGACCCTGCGGACGCGATGCAGGCCGTTCTCGCCGCGATCGGCACGTTGGAGCGCACCACGATCGTCGAGCAGGACGACGACTACGTGCACGCGGTGTCGGCCTCCAAGGTGTTCCGCTTCAAGGACGACCTGGAGGTCGTCGTTGGGGATGACCGGATCGATGTGCGGTCGGCGGCCCGGATGGGCAGCTACGACTTCGACGTCAACCGCAAACGCGTCGACGCCTTCTCGAACGAGGTTCGCAGCCGGCTCACGACGTAGCCGACGGTGCAGCACGGGTCCCCGGGGTGGTCGGGATCAGAGGTGGTCGGCGGCATCGGACCGCTCGCGCCACCAGGCGGCGTCCTGCTGCCCGAGCTCCGTGGCCGGCGCCGCATCACCCACGACGTACTCGTCGCGGATCGCGCGCCAGTCGGCCGCGGCATCCAGCCGTGCCAACACCGAGTTCAGGCCCCACTGGATGCGGTTGAGCAGCAGGTAGTCCGGTGGCAGGTTGAGCTTGCGCAGCACGTCGCTGTAGGGGCTCCGCGGATCGGTGGTCGAGCGGATCACCTCGGCGGCGTAGTCCGACGTGAACGCGAACGGCTGGTCCTCGAGCACCGGGCGGGTGTACATCTGGAACCAGTCGTAGACGACCTGTTCGTCGACCGCCGCGTTGCGGGGCAGGAAGCCGGCCTCCCGGAGTGCCGCCAGGGCGGTGTCCCGGTCGCCCGCGGACAGGGCCTGCTCGATCGTGCGCATCGAGCTGTAGCGCTCCCGGGTGAACATCTTGACCGAGCCGTAGTCGAGGAAGGCGACCCGGACGCCGCCATCGGCGGCTGACCCGGGTTCCTCGATGAGGTAGTTCCCCGGGTGCGGGTCGCCGTTGAAGAGCCGGAAGCGGCCGATCGAACCGAAGGCGTAGCGGAAGATGACCTCGCCGACCCGCTGCTTGTCGTCCGCATCGGCATCGGCCACGAACGCGTCGAACCGCTGCCCGTGGATCCGTTCGCTGACCAGCACCCGCTTGCGGCACATGTCGCCGATGATGTCGGGTACCCGGATGAAGGGGTGGTCCTCGTAGCGGGAGGCGAACGCGCGCTGGTACTGCGCCTCGCGCTCGTAGTCGAGTTCATCGTCGACGCGTTCGCGTAGCTCGTCGAGCAACGGTCCGATCTCCTGGTTCGGGGAGACGAACCGTGCGAGGGGGGCGAACGACTCCGCGTTGCGCAGATCAGCGCGGACGGCGTCTGCGACCCCCGGATACTGCACCTTGATGACCACGTCACGGCCGTCGTCGAGCTTGGCGGCGTGGACCTGCCCGATCGAGGCGGCGGCCAGGGGCGTGGGATCGAACGATGCGAACACCTCGTCGGGTGGAGCGCCGTACTCCTCCTCGAGCACGTCCCAGATGGCGTCCTCGTCGAAGGCCGGGGCGTCGTCGCGCAGCTGCGCGAGCGCATCGTGGTAGGCGGTGCGGACCTCGGGCGGAACGTCGAGGTCCACGAAGCTCAGCAGTTGGCCGAGCTTCATGGCTGCGCCCTTCATCTCCCCGAGGACGTCGGCGAGGTGGGCGGCCATCTCGTCGTGGCGCAGGTCGTCCGGCTCCCGACCGGTCAGGCCGCGAGCCTTGGCGCCGGCCATCCCCGTCGCACCGCGGACACCCGTCCGGGCGAGTCGGGCGCCACGCTGGATGCGGCCGCCGAGGCGCTTGTTCGCCACGCTCGATCCCGTCCTATCGGTTCGATGGGCAGCCGGGTGGCCGCCATCGGTCGTTCGTCGCACCGGGGCCCTGTGGGCGGGTCACTCCGCCATCTCGGCCAGGGGGTTGCCCTCCGAGCGTGCCCGTTCCAGGCGGACGCCAAGTTCGCGGCGCCGGTCGTCAGTGAGGCAGGCGCACCCGACCTCGTAGGGGCTGTAGTGCTTGACGTCCATCCGGTGGGTCGGGCACGCGGCGACCTCCAGGCGGGTGATCGGCTCGGTGCGCGTCATGGGTGCTCTCCTTGAGGGGATGTGGATCGGTCGACGAGGTGTCAGACGTTGAAGCGGAAGTGGATGACGTCCCCGTCGGCGACGATGTACTCCTTGCCTTCGATGCGCAGTCGGCCGGCCTCACGGGCAGCGGCCTCCGAGCCGAGGTGGTCGTAGTCGTCGAAGGTGATGACCTCGGCCTTGATGAAGCCGCGTTCGAAGTCGGTGTGGATCTCGCGGGCGGCCCGCGGTGCGGTGGAGCCGGCCGGCACCGTCCAGGCGCGCGACTCCTGGGGACCGGCGGTGAAGTAGGTCAACAGGCCGAGCAGGGCGTAGGCCCGCTCGATGAGCCGTTCCAGCCCAGAGCGCTCCAGGCCGAGCGACTCCAGGTACTCGGCGCGCTCCGCACCGTCGAGCTCGGCCAGTTCGGCCTCGACCTGGGCGGAGATCACCACGACCTCGGCACCTTCGGCCTCGGCGATCTTGCGGACCACCTCGACGTGGTCGTTGCCGTCGGGCAGATCGTCCTCGGCGACGTTGGCCGCGTACAGGACCGGTTTGTCGGTCAGCAACGACAGTTCGCGACGCAGGGCCGGGTTCAGTTCGCCCGTGAACGTGCGGGCGACGCTGCCCGCCGACAGGTGCTCGTACAGCGCCCGGATCTGGTCGCGTTCACGCACGATGTCCTTGTCGCCGGACTTCGACGAGCGCTGTGCCCGCTCCAGGCGCTTCTCGACGGATTCGAGGTCCTTGAGGACCAGTTCGGTGTCGATGATCTCGATGTCGCGCGCCGGGTCGACCGTGCCGCTGACGTGGACGATGTCGTCATCCTCGAAGCAGCGCACCACGTTGCAGATCGCATCCACCTCGCGGATGTGGGCCAGGAACTGGTTGCCGAGCCCCTCGCCCTGGGACGCACCGGCCACCAGGCCGGCGATGTCCACGAACTCGATGGCGGTCGGGACCACCTTCTTGGACGCGGCCAGTTCCGCGAGGCGGGCCAGGCGGGGATCGGGAACCGCGACGACCCCGACGTTGGGATCGATCGTGCAGAACGGGAAGTTGGCTGCTTCGGCGCCGGCCTGGGACACGGCGTTGAACAGCGTGGACTTGCCGACGTTGGGCAAGCCGACGAGGCCGACCTGGAGGGCCACGGGTGCATCCGATCCGAGGTTGCAGACGTACGGGAGCTCCGGGCCTCCCGGCGGTGGGGGAGACCGATCGTGTCGCGCCTGTTGCGCATGTCGAACATGTCGCGCGTCCGGAGCAGATCAGTGGTGACGCAGCGGCCTTGCAGCGTATCGGAGCCCGTGCCCGAGCCGATCCGGCGGAGCAACTACGCTGCCGCGTATGCGCCTGATCGTCGCCCGCTGCACCGCGACCTACGACGGCCGCCTGTCGTCCACGTTGACCTCGGCGGTCCGGCTCATCATGGTCAAGGCGGACGGGTGCGTCGCGCTCCACGCCGACGTGGGGGCCTACAAGCCGCTGAACTGGATGAACGCGCCGAACACGATCCACGAGGAGCCGGAGCGGTGGGTCGTGACCAACCCCAAGGGTGAGGTCCTCACGATCGAACTCGAGGAGGTGCTGGAGGACGTCGCCTACGAACTCGACACCGAACGTGGCCTGACCCTCGACGGGGTCGAACGCGAACTGCAGGAGCTGCTCGCCGACCACCCCACCCACCTCGAAGCGGGACTGACCTGCATCCAACGCGAGTTCCGCACCGACCTCGGCCCGGTCGACCTGTTGTGTCGGGATGCGGACGGGGCCGCGGTCGCGGTGGAGATCAAGCGCATCGGCGAGATCGACGGGGTCGAGCAGCTGACCCGCTACCTCGAACGCATGGAACGTGATCCGCTGCTCAAGCCCGTGCGCGGACTGTTCGCGGCGACGAGCATCAAGCCGCAGGCACGGGTCCTGGCGGAATCCCGTGGGATCGGCTGGGTCGAGGTCGACCTCGGACGCCTCCGTGGCGAAGAGGACGCCCACCTCCGGTTGTTCTGACGGCCGTTCTCGTCAGGGTCGCCTCGCCCACAGCAGCACCGCGGCTCACCGCCGCCCCAACGCGGTGATCGCGGCGGCCAGGGACGCATCGGCGACGTCCCGGGCGGCGTCCAGCGTGAACCAGGCGACCTCGGGGGACTCGCCCGCAGCGGGAACCAGTGGCGCGTCCGGTCGGGCCACGAGCAGGAAGCGGATGTCGAGGTGGCGGTGCCCACGCGGTCCCGGGTGGACATCGACGTGGAGCAGGTCCGGACCGTCGGCGGGATGCCGCGCGGACAGGCCGGTCTCCTCACGCGTCTCACGCACGGCGGCTGCTGCGAGCTCCTCGCCCGGATCGACGTGGCCGCCGGGCTGGAGCCAGATCCCGAGGCGCTTGTGGCGGTGCAGCACGACCCGGCCGTCACCGTCGGAGACGATCGCCGAGCCGGTGACGTGGGTGGGATCCGCGTCCTGATCGAACGGCGATGCCAACCGATCGAGCGCCTGCAGGGTCTCCAGGCAGGAGCGGTGCTCCGCGGCGTCGGCGGGGACGTGCGCCGTCACCGCAGCCCGGAGCGCTTCGACCCGGGGGTCACTGGCCGGTGCCATCACCCGGACGGGACCAGGCCGATCTCCGCCACCAGGTCGGCGGGGGAGCGGCGCAGCCCGATGATGAACCGGCCGAACTCCGCGTAGCGCACGGACGCCTCGTCGTAGCGCAGCGTGTAGACGATGTCCTTGACGTCCGCGAGGTCGTGGGCGAACAGGCTCACGCCGTACTCCCAGTCATCCAGTCCGGTCGAGGCGCTGACCAGCTGGATCACCCGGCCGGTGTAGGCGCGGCCGCTGCGTCCGTGCTCGCCCATCAGGCGCTTGCGCTCCTCGTACTCGAGTGCGTACCAGTTGTCAGCGCCTTCGCGGCGGTGGGACATGGGGTAGAAGCACCCGATCTCCCACTCCGGCATCTGTGGGTGGAGCTTGGACTCGGTGTAGCTCGCCATGCGCTCCGCGAACTGCTCGACCCGGCGGTCGAGTTCCGCCCCTTCGACGCCCTTGGCCGCCATCTCCTCGCGGTAGCGCTCGGGGGTGTCGGTGTACTCGCTGCCCTCGGTGAGCGACAGGTAGGACCAGTCGAGCGTGATCGCCGGAGCGGCCCCGGTCGACTGCATCGCCGTCTGGAAGGCGCGCAGCTTGGTCAGGTCCTCGGACAGCGCCATCAACATCACGTCGGCCTTGTGGCCGAGTACGCTGAAGACGTGGATCTGCAGCTCGTCCTGCCACCGCTCGAGCGCGGCGCAGAAGCCCTTGCCAGCACCGGGTGGCAGCGCGGGGACCACGGCGTGGTCGACCTTGAACAGCAGGTGCAGCACGCCCCAGCCCTGGCCGGGAACCATCGGCGCAGCTGCGTCGGACACGGTCGCTTCGGACACGGTGGCACTCCTCGCGACGACGTGGATGCTCACGAACGGCGAGGGTAGCGACGTGGTCGTCGGCGATGGCGGGGTCCGGCAGGCCGCAGACCCGCTCGCAGGGCACGCTGACCGGTCACCCGCCCCGGTCACTCGTGCAGCTCACTCCAGGATGTTCTTGCCCTGCACGGCCCCGGACTCGTCCAGTTCGTAGACCAGCGGGACACCGGTCCCGAGTTCGAGCGCCAGGACCTCGTCCTCGCTGAGGTCGTCGAGCTGCATGACGATGGACCGGTTCGAGTTGCCGTGGGCGACGACCAGCACATCCTTGCCCTGGGCGATGTCACCCAGGATGGCGCGCTGGAAGAACGGCAGGGTGCGCGCGGCGGTGTCCTTGAGGGCCTCACCGTTCGGCGGGGGCGTCGCGAAGGAACGCCGCCAGATGTGCACCTGTTCGTCGCCGTACTCCTTGGCGGTCTGTGCCTTGTTCAGGCCCTGGAGGTCGCCGTAGTGGCGCTCGTTGAGGGCCTGGTCCCGGATCACCGGCAGGTCGAGGCCGGCGGTCTCCTGGATGATGCGAAGCGTCTCCTGCGCCCGGGTCAGCGACGAGGTGTAGGCCACGTCGAAGTGCATGCCCTTGAGCCGTTCACCTCCGGCCCGTGCCTCCTCGATGCCCTTGGAGGTCAACGGGACGTCGACCCAGCCGGTGAAACGGTTCTCGAGGTTCCACAGCGACTGGCCGTGTCGGACGATGGCGAGCGTTGGCATGACGGTTCCTGATGGTCCGGGGGACGAGGTGGCAGGCATGCGACGGAGCGCGGTCGGGCGCCAGCGAGTCTAGAGGCACGCTCGGGCGCCGGCGCGGTCCTCGGGCACCACCTGGCCGCGGTCCCGACGCGCGCAGAACCCGGCCAGCGCGGCCACGGCAGGGAGGTGGTGAGCGCAGGGGTAACGCGACGGTTCGGACCCCGCAGTCCGCTGGCGGCCGGTCCGGGACCGATCCACGCCCACGAGCACCGCCGTACCATCTGAGCAGCCCGCCGCGGGCCCGACGGCACGAGAGGAAGCAGCGCACATGTTCGGATCCAAGCCCACGATGGTCAGTCCCGACGCAGCGCTCCCGGGGCGCGACGCACCGATCGCCGAGCAGCGACCCCACGCGGTGCACGACCGCCCGATCGTCCCGCCCTGGCCGGAGGGCCACGAACTGGCCGTGTTCGGCATGGGGTGCTTCTGGGGCGCCGAACGCCTCTACTGGTCGCTGCCCGGGGTGTACACGACCTTCGTCGGCTACGCGGGTGGCTACACGCCGAACCCGACCTACCGCGAGGTCTGTTCGGGCCGGACCGGCCACGCCGAGGTGGCCGGGGTCGTCTTCGACCCGACCGTGATCGACTACGAGGGCCTGCTGGGGCCGTTCTGGGAGAACCACGACCCCACGCAACACCACCGGCAGGGCAACGATGTCGGGACGCAGTATCGGTCGTGCCTGCTCGTGACCGGTGACGAGCAACGTCGGGTCGCGACCGCCTCGCGCGAGGCCTACCAGGCCAAGCTGACCGAGAACGGGTTCGGTGCCATCGCCACCGAGATCGCCGACCTCGACGAGGTCTACTGGGCCGAGGTCGAGCACCAGCAGTACCTCCACAAGCACCCGGGTGGGTACTGCAACCACGGCTTCTGCCAGGTCGCCTACAGCGGCTGACCCCGCCCACGGGGGCACCGCGAGCCCTCGGACGCGGCCGTGACGGCCTGCGAGGTCAGCGCTAGCGTGCGCGGTGCCGCTCCCGGTCCCGGAGGCGGTCCTTCGCTGCCACCCGTCTGCTCGCCCGCTGCCTCAGGACCCGTCGATGATCCCCCGTGCCATCCGTCTGCCTCCGGAACACATCTACCCGTCAGACGAGTGGCGGATCGTCGAGACCCGGTTCTCCAAACCCTGGATGGGCAACGCCGAGACCATCTTCGCCCTGTCCAACGGGTTCCTCGGCCAGCGCGGCACCTTCGAGGAGGGACGGCCGTCGATCGAGACCGGCACCTTCATCAACGGCTTCCACGAGACGTGGCCGATCGTGCACGCCGAAGAGGCCTTCGGGTTCGCACGGACCGGCCAGACCATCGTCAACGTGCCCGACGCCACCATCCTCAAGCTGTACGTCGACGACGAACCCCTCTACCTGCCGACCGCCCGGATCACCGACTACGAGCGCGAACTGTCGTTCCGTGACGGCGTCGTGCGCAGGGATCTGAACTGGTCCGCCCCGAGCGGCAAGCAGGTCCGCGTCCGATCCACCCGTATCGTGTCCTTCGAGCACCGCCACCTGGCCGCGATCAGCTACGAGGTGACCGTCGACACCGACGCGCCGGTGCTGTTGTCCTCGCAGTTGCTCAACCGCCAGGATGCGCGTGCACAGGACGAGCCGCGCAACGGCAACGGGGGAGACCCCCGCCGGTCGAAGGGCTTCGGCCATCGGGTGCTCAGCGCCCGCGGGCACGTCGAGGATGGTCACCGGGTGATCACCGGCTACCGGACGACGAACTCACGGATGACGCTCGGGGTGGGCATGGACCACGTCATCGAGACCGACAACCCGTGGCATGCGCAACGATCGTGGTCCGAGGACCTCAGCAAGGTCGTGGTCACGGTCGAGGCCCGCGCCGGTGTCCCGATCCGGATCACGAAGTTCATGAGCTACCACACCTCGCGTGGCGTGCCATCGGGCGAACTCGTCGATCGGGCGGGACGCACGCTGGATCGCGCGGTCAAGCACGGCTACCGGGACCTCGAAGCGTCCCAACGCGCCTACCTCGACGACATCTGGTCGCGCGCGGACATCCAGGTCGACGGGCCCGCCCGGGTGCAGCAGGCCATCCGGTGGAACCTCTACCAGCTGGTCCAGGCGTCCGCCCGGGCCGAGACGACCGGCATCCCCGCCAAGGGCCTGACCGGGCAGGCCTACGAGGGGCACTACTTCTGGGACACCGAGGTCTACGTGACCCCGTTCCTGACCTACACCGAGCCACGGATCACCCGCAACCTGTTGCGGTTCCGCCACTCGATGCTCGAACTGTCGCGGGAACGAGCCGCGGAGATGTCGGAGCAGGGTGCGCTGTTCCCGTGGCGGACGATCAACGGCGAGGAGGCATCCTCGTACTACGCCGCCGGCACCGCGCAGTACCACATCGACGCGGATATCGCCTACGCGATCAAGCGGTACGTCGACGTCCGGGGCGACCGTGAACTGCTGTGCGAGGTCGGTGCCGAGATGCTGGTCGAGACGGCCCGGCTCTGGGCCAACCTCGGCTTCTTCCACCCCTCCAGCACCGCTTTCCACATCCACGGTGTGACCGGCCCGGACGAGTACACGACGGTCGTCAATGACAACGCTTTCACCAACCTGATGGCCCGAACGAACCTGCACTACGCCGCGGAGACCGTGCTCTGGATGCGCGAGGAGGAACCGGATGCGTACCGCAACCTGGTGCACCAGACGGGCCTGGAGGACGATGAGGTCCTCGCGTGGCAAGAGGCAGCCGACCGCATGCACATCCCCTACGACGCGGATCGCGGCATCCACCCGCAGGATGCGAACTTCCTCGAGAAGGAGGTCTGGGACTTCGCCGCCACCCCCAAGGACAGCTACCCCCTGCTGCTGAACTTCCACCCTCTGGTGATCTACCGGCATCAGGTCATCAAGCAGGCCGATGTCGTGCTCGCGATGGTGCTGCTCGGCGACCAGTTCTCGCTCGAGCAGAAGCGCCGGAACTTCGACTACTACGACCCGCTGACCACGGGAGACTCGTCGCTGTCGGCGTGCGTGCAGTCGATCCTCGCCTCGGAGATCGGCTACGAGGAGAAGTCGCTCGAGTACTTCCAGTACGCGCTCCTGATGGACCTCGCGGACGTCGCCGGCAACGTCGTCGACGGCGTGCACATCGCCTCGACCGGTGGGGTCTGGATGGCGCTGATCTACGGCTTCGGCGGGTTGCGTGACTACGACGGACACCTGTCGTTCGATCCCCGCCTGCCGACACCGTGGCGCCGCCTGGCCTTCCGCCTGCGCTTCCACGACCGGCACCTGCAGGTGATCCTCACCCACGAGGAGTCCAGCTTCGAGATCATCGAGGGCGACGCCATCGCGATCACCGTGCGCGGTGAGGAGGTCCTGCTGCAACCCGGCGAGGCTCGGTCGTTCCCGTCCGAGGCTGTGGATGCGCCGGCCGACGGCGATGCCATCCCGGCGCTCCAGCGGGCGGGCGCCGAGGCAGTCGGTGGCGGTTCGCAGGACTGACACCGCCGACCTACGGTCCGCCGGACGAACGCCGCGGCACCCGTGCGGGGAAGCGGCGTGGTCGTTGCCGGCATGCCGTTGGAGGAGGGCAGCCACGTGATCGTGCGCAGGAGGAACCCGGACACCACCGTGGAGGTGGCCGGACCGATGCACGTCAGCGACCTCCTCGACCACCTCGGTATCGCCCCACACACGGTGCTGGTGATCGAGGCTGGCACGCTGGTCGTGGCCGATCACCTGCTGGACGCCGACGCCGAGGTCGAGATCCGTCCCGTGGTCTCCGGTGGCGCCGACGGACCCGGCTGCATCGTGTGCCGCCAGCCCCCGGCGATCGAGGAGCGCCGGCACCGGGCGGCCTGGTGTCCGCTCCACTTCGTCGACCACGTGCACAACCAGGTCCGCAAGGCGATCGATCACGCGCACGGCACCAACCACAACGAGCGGATGTTCGGCTACGACGATCGGCTGCTCGTCGCGGTCTCCGGGGGCAAGGATTCGCTGGCACTCTGGGACGTGCTCCTGACGATGGGCTACCGCGTCGATGGGTTGTACGTCGGGTTGGGCATCGGTGGCTACTCGGCCCGTAGCCACGACACCTGCCGAGCCTTCGCCGACGAGCACCACGCCCGGCTGCACGTGGTCGACCTCGCCGAGACCTACGGCTACACGACGCCATCGGGTGCGTCGGCGACGGGGCGGTCGACCTGTGGGGTCTGTGGCCTGTCCAAGCGCTATGCGTTCAACCGGGTCGCGGTCGACGAGGGCTACGACGTGCTGCTGACCGGCCACAACCTCGACGACGAGGCAGCGACCCTCCACGGCAACCTCGTCCGGTGGCACGACGACTTCCTGGCGCGCCAGGGACCGGTCCTGCCGGGGCACGGCCAGCTCCAGACGCGCAAGTGCAAGCCGCTGTACCGCCTCTCGGAGCGCGAGACAGCCGCCTACTGTGTGGTCCGCGGGATCGACTACGTGGTCGAGGAGTGCCCGCTGGTCGCCGGCAACAGTGGCCACGAACACAAGGCCGCACTCGACCTGATCGAGGCGGGCTCCCCGGGTGCCAAGGCCCAGCTACTGTTCGGGTTCCTCGACCGTCAGGCCCGCGTGGCCCCCCAGGCGGGTGCCGATGACCGGGCCGCGGACCTGCGTGCCTGTGCACGCTGTGGCCTGGCGACGGTCAGCGAGGTCTGTGCGTTCTGCCGGCAGCAGGAACGCATCCGTGCCGCGCTGCCGTTGCTGGACGCCGAGGTGCCCGCATGACCGAGCCCAACCATCCGAACGCCCCGGCGACCACCGAGGGAGCGCCGCGGCTGCCGGGCACCGACGAACCGCTCGCCGCCGGCGAGCTGGTGGTGCTGATCGACCGCAAGCGCCGTCGCTACCTCGTGACGCTCGAGGTCGGTGGCGAATGGCACAGCCACGCCGGGCTCGTTCCCCACGACGACATGATCGGGGTGGTCGAAGGCAGCGCGATCCGCACGAACCGCAACATGGAGGTGGTCGTGCTGCGGCCCACCCGAGAGGACTTCATCCTCAAGATGAAGCGCGGCGCGCAGGTGGTCTACACCAAGGACCAGGCCATGATCGTCGCCGCCGCCGATGTGCGTCCGGGCTGCACGGTCGTCGAGGCCGGGGCCGGATCTGGTGCGCTCACGCTGGCCCTGCTGGCCGCGGTCGGACCGACCGGGCGGGTCATCTCCTTCGAGCGACGCGAGGACCACGCCCGCATCGCAGAACGCAACGTGACCCGGTTCCTGGGGGAGCGGCCGGCGAACTGGGAGCTGCACCTGGGTGACGTGGTCGACGGGCTCGCGGAGCTCACCGCGCACCGGGTGGTGCTCGACCTGCTCGAGCCGTGGCTGGCCACCGCCGCCGTGGCGGCGGCGCTCCCACCCGGTGGCATCGTCGTGGCCTACACCCCGACCGTGCCGCAGGTGATGCGCTTCGACCAGGCGTTGTGGGCCGACGGGCGGTTCACGGATGTGCGCACCAGCGAGACCCTGGTCCGCCCGTGGGACCTCGACGGCATGGCGGTCCGACCCGCGCACCGCATGGTGGCGCACACCGCCTTCCTGACCGTGGCACGACGGGTGCCGCACCGGGATGCGGGCGGGCCGCCCCCGCCACGCCGCAAGGAGAACACCGGCCCCGGCCTGGTGTGGCAGGACGACCCGACACAGCCGGGCGACGCGTCGCGGTGACGGGCCGGTCGTCGACGGCCGGCCGAACCGTTGTCGAGCGCTGCCCTACCCGTTCCTGATCGACGCCACGAGCGTGATGAGCCCGACCACGGCCGCGGCCGGCAGGATCAGCAGCAGGCTGCCACCGATCAGCAGGACCGCGAGTGCGGCGCCGGCAGCGCCCGCCCCGACGAGCGCCACCGCCTCGGTCGTGCGTGCCACGATGCCCTCCATCTCTGCGGACACCGGGCACTCCCTCGCTGGGCGGACCGCTCGCTGGGCGGACCGTTCGGTAAGCGGACCGACGGGGTCGCGGTGACCCGTCCGCCCGGTGAGGTCGGTGTCACGCTCATCATGCCCTGCCCGACACCCGCCGTCAGGCCCGCTCCCTGTACGTCTGTCCAAGGCAGCGCAGGTCGGGAGCGGTGGTCGGGGAGGGTCGCGGGGGGTGCTGTACGCTCGAAACGCGTCGGTCGGTGAGCGACGAGAGGAGCATCGGTGGGACAGCAGACCCCGGGAACGCCCGGCGAACGACGGCCGGACGACGACGCGGAGGACTTCGCTGCGATGGTCCGAGGCTCGGGATCGGCGGATGCCGGTGAGACCGCGGCGCCGGAGGACGAGGAGCCGAACCTCGATGATCCCGACGCGGTGGCCGCCGAGCTCAAGGTGCTGCGCGAGGAGGTCGATCTGCTCCGCCACCGCCTGGAGACCGCACCGGCACGCATCCGCGTCCTCGAGGAGCGCCTGCTGGAGACCAAGAGCCAGCTCCAGGCCGCGCACGGTCAGAACGACAAGCTCGCCGCCACGCTGCAGGCGGCGCGCGACCAGCTCGCGACCCTCAAGGAGGAGGCCGAGCGGCTCGCGGCTCCTCCGCAGTCCTACGGCATCTTCCTCGAAGCTGCCGACGACGGATCGTCGGTCACCGTGATGGTCTCCGGTCGCAAGCTCGAGGTGCTGCTCGGCCCTGAGGTCGACCTCGACGAGCTCGAACCCGGCCAACAGGTCCGCCTGAACGAGGCGATGAACGTGGTCGCGACCGCCGGGTTCGAGGACCGCGGAGAGCTGATGTCGATCGCCGAGTTGCTCGGCGACGGCCGGGTCCTGGTGCTCGGGCAGACCGACGACGAACGTGTCGTGTCGCTGGCCGAGCCGCTGAAGGAACTGCCGCTCAAGGCCGGCGATGCGCTGCTGGTGGATACCCGCTCGAACACCGCGACCGAGCGCATCCCCAAGGCCGAGGTCGAGCAGCTGGTGCTCGAACAGGTCCCGGACATCACCTACGACCAGATCGGGGGCCTCAAGGGCCAGGTCGAGGCGATCCGCGACGCCGTCGAACTGCCCTACCTGCACGCGGAACTGTTCGTGGAGCACGAGCTGCGTCCGCCCAAGGGCATCCTGCTGTACGGCCCGCCGGGCTGCGGCAAGACGATGATCGCCAAGGCCGTCGCCAACTCGCTTGCCCAGCGCGTGCAGGACAAGACCGGACGCTCGGATGTCCGCAGCTACTTCCTGAACGTCAAGGGTCCGGAACTGCTCAACAAGTACGTCGGTGAGACCGAACGGCAGATCCGGCTGATCTTCCAGCGGGCCCGCGAGAAGGCGGACCAGGGGTTCCCGGTGATCGTCTTCTTCGACGAGATGGAATCGCTGTTCCGCACCCGCGGCTCCGGGGTGTCCTCCGACGTGGAGACCACCATCGTGCCGCAGTTGCTGGCGGAGATCGACGGGGTCGAGTCCCTCAAGGACGTCGTGGTGATCGGCGCGTCCAACCGCGAGGACATGATCGATCCGGCGATCCTGCGTCCTGGTCGCCTGGACGTGAAGATCAAGGTCGATCGGCCCGACGAGGTTGCGGCCAGCGAGATCTTCGGCATCTATCTCCACGAACGGCTCCCGCTGCATCCCGACGAGGTGGCCGCCAACGGTGGCGATCCGCAGCGCACCGTCGCCGCGATGATCGCGCGGACCGTCGAGAAGATGTACGCCAGCGACGAGGACAACGAGTTCCTCGAGGTGACCTACGCCAACGGGGAGAAGGAGGTCCTGTACTTCAAGGACTTCAACTCCGGCGCGATGGTGGAGTCGGTGGTCTCACGGGCCAAGAAGATCGCGATCAAGCGGCTGATCGAGACCGGCGACCGGGGCCTGACCACCGAGGATCTGGTCACCGCGATCCGCGAGGAGTTCCGCGAGAACGAGGACCTGCCCAACACCACCAACCCGGACGACTGGGCCCGGATATCCGGCAAGAAGGGTGAGCGGATCGTCTACGTCCGGACGCTGATCAGTACCGGTGAGGACAGCGGTCGCGCCATCGACAACCTGCAACCCGGCCAGTACCTGTAGGCCGCCTCCATTCGGCCAGGCGTACCCCTGGGAGGGTGACGATGGCAACGCCCAAGTACGTCGGTGTCGAGACCGAGTTCGGCATCGCGGTCACCGGAACGTCCGAGGTCAACCCCGTCGTGGCCTCGTCGCTGGTGGTGGGTGCCTACCGGGGACGCGGACAGCGTGATGTCCGCTGGGACCACAGTGACGAACATCCCCTGCGCGATGCCCGCGGGTACGAGCACCCCGACCCCCATGAGCCGTTCCCCGACGACGACCTGGGTCTGGCCAACACGGTGCTGACCAACGGTGCACGGTTCTACGTCGACCACGCGCATCCGGAGTACGCGACCCCGGAATGCTCCAACGCCCGTGATCTGGTGATCTGGGACAAGGCGGGGGAGCGCATCCTCGAGGATGCTGCGGCCCAGGCGGTGAGGACCCTGCCGCCCGGCAGTCGGGTCCTGATCCACAAGAACAACACCGACGGCAAGGGTGCGGCCTACGGCACCCACGAGAACTACCTGGTGCCGCGCACGGTGCCGTTCGGACGGTTGACGCGCCAACTGCTGCCGTTCTTCGTCAGTCGCCTCGTCTTCGTCGGAGCAGGTCGGACGGGCAACGAGTTCGAGCGGGACGACGTGCCCTTCCAGCTGTCCCAACGCGCCGACTTCTTCGAGGTCGAGGTCGGGCTCGAGACGACGCTCAAGCGGCCGTTGATGAACACCCGGGACGAGCCGCACGCGGATCCTGAGCGCTACCGCCGGCTCCATGTGATCAACGGCGACGCCAACCTGTGCGAGGTGGCGACCTTCCTGAAGGTCGGCACGATGCTGCTGCTGCTGGACGTCATCGAGGACGAGGCCCTCCCGGAGCTGCCCGCGCTGGCCGATCCTGTCCGGGCGTTCCACCGGGTCAGCCACGACCTGACGTGTGCCGAACCGCTGCGGATGGACGACGGCAGCCGGATGACCGCGCTCGAGATCCAGTGGCACTACCTCGATGCCTGCCAACGCTACGTCAAGGAGGGTCGGGTCGACGAGGCCGCCACCTCCGCGGTCCTCGATCGGTGGGAGGCCGTCCTGACGACCGCCGAGCGTGATCCCCGCGCGTTGGACGGACAGGTTGACTGGGCCACCAAGCTGGGTCTGCTGGAGAGTTACCGGTCCCGCCACGACCTCGACTGGGGTCACGACCGTCTCAAGATGGTCGACCTGCAGTACCACGACGTCCGCCGGGACAAGGGCCTCTACCAGCGGCTGGCGGCGCGGGGGCGGGTCGAGCGCCTGGTCACCGACGCCGAGGTCGACGCGGCCATGACCACCCCACCGCAGGACACCCGCGCCTGGTTCCGGGGCGAGTGCATCCGGCGGTTCCGCGATCAGGTCGTCGCGGCCGGCTGGGACGCGTTGATCTTCGACGTCGGACGCGATGCGCTCCAGCGGGTCCCGATGATGGAGCCTGGAAGGGGCACGCGGGCCATGACCGCGGAGCTCCTCGACAGCGTGGACAGTGCCGAGGAGCTCCTGGACCGGCTCACCAGCTGAGGCATCTGCCGTCCTGGTGGACGGCCTCGGGATGACCTCGGCGTTCGGCGGTACGCTCGACGGGCATCCCACAGGAGGGGCTCGATGAGCGACGGTGGTCAGGTCAAGAAGGGCGGTGGGTCCGAGCAGGAGCCCGAGGAACACGTCGAGGCGACCCCTGCGTCGGATGCGAAGGACGTGTTGGACGACGTCGATGAGCTGCTCGACGAGATCGACGATGTCCTCGAGGAGAACGCCGAGGAGTTCGTCCGCGGGTACGTCCAGAAGGGCGGCCAGTAGCCGGGGAGGCGCGGGCAGTGGGTCACGCTCAGGAACCTGGCTAGCGTGCCGTCCAGCGCGGAGCTCGCTTCTCGACGAAGGCCTTGACACCTTCGACGCGATCCTCGCTCAGGTAGGGGTTGGGGGAGAGATCCAGTCGGAGCGCAGCGCTCAGAGGCAGTTCCAGGCTCTTGCGCATCATGGCCTTGTAGCGACGGATCGACAGCGGCGCCCGTTCGAGCAGCAGCCGCACGTAGGCCTCGGTCTCATCCCGGAACGTCTCGGAGGCGTACACCCGGTTGACGAGGCCCCAGCGCTGCGCCTCCTCGGCGGTCACCGACCCGCCGAAGTACAGCAGGTCGTTCGCGACGCCCACCGGGACGAGTCGCGGCAGGATCGCGGCACCGAAGTTGGCCCCCATCCCACGCAGGGATTCGGGCAGACCGAGCTTCGCGTGCGCGGCCGCGACCCGCAGGTCGCATGCCATCGCGAGCTCGAGGCCCCCACCCAGCGCCCAGCCGTTGATGCCCGCGACGACCGGCTTGCGGCACTCGTAGACGGCTTCGAACGCGTTGCGATGCACCCCCGTCATCGGCAGGTGCGCCCCCAGGCCATCGTCGTCGCGCTCGGAGAGTTCCTTCAGGTCGCGTCCGGCGGAGAAGGCCGCGTCGCCCGCGCCGGTGACGAGCACGACCCAGACATCGTCGTCGCGATCGAACCGATCGAAGGCCTCGACCAGCCCGATCAACACGTCCTGACTCAGCGCGTTGCGGCGCTCGGGCCGATCGATGGTCACGTAGCCGATCCGCTCGCGGATCTGGACCTCGAGCCCCTCGGTCTCCGAGCCGGCCATGCTGCCCTCCCTGATCGGTGCGTTCCCAGCGTACGCAGGCCGGCCCGCGGGCGGACGTCGCACGGCAGCGGTCGGCGCGGTGAGACACCTGCGTGGGGCCGGTGCAGGTGGCATGCGTCGGGCGGGAGGGCGGCCTACCCTCACGCGGCCCTGAGGAGAACAGCGTGACCTTCGTCCCGAACGACCCCATCAGCGACCTGCCGCAGGCTTTCGACGCAGGCGGTAGCTCGTTCGTCGCCGCCCTGCAACGGCAGGCCCCGCAGGCCCTCCCGCCGCTGCTCGGTGGTCACCCGCTGCCCGCTGAGCTTCGTGATCAACTGATCGAGGGCACGACGGTGCTCGCGGTCGTCGCCCGCGACGGGGTCGTGATGGCCGGTGACCGCCGCGCGACGGCCGGACACCACATCTCCCGCGGCGACATGCGCAAGGTCTTCCCGGCCGATGACTCGTCCGCGATCGGGATCTCCGGGGCCGCCGGGCCCGCGATGGAACTCGCCCGCATCTTCGCCACCGAGTTGGAGCACTACGAGAAGGTCGAGGGGGAGCCGCTGTCGCTGGAGGGCCGGTCCAACAAGCTGGCGGGGATGGTCCGCGCCCACCTGCCGATGGCGATGCAGGGGCTGGTGGTCGTGCCCCTGTTCGCCGGGGTCGACCGACGTACCGGTGATCGTCGCATCTTCGAGTACGACCCGGTGGGGGGTCGCTACCGCGCCACCAACAGTGCGGCGACCGGGTCCGGCTCCATGGCGGCCCGCGCCACGCTCAAGCGGCTGGCCGACCCCGAGGCCGACCTCGACGTCGCGGCACGGACCGCGCTCGAGGCGCTGTTCGACGCGGCGGAGGAGGACAGCGCCACGGGAGGCCCCGATCTGATCCGCCGCATCTACCCGATCGTGGCCGTGATCGACCAGGACGGGTACCGCGAGCTCGGCGATGATGAGGTCGCCGCGCACGTCGAGGCGGTCGTCGAGACCCACCGCAGCTGACCGACTCCCGCCACCCCATCCTCAGGAACCGCCCCCGCAGCAACCGCCCCCTCCACATCCGCCCACTCCAACGAGGCACCCGTGGCCACACCGTTCTACGTCGCGCCCGAGCAGATGATGAAGGACCGGGCGGAGTACGCCCGGAAAGGCATCGCACGGGGCCGCGCGCTCATCGCCGTCGAGTACACCGACGGGGTGGTCTTCGTCAGCGAGAACCCCTCGCGATCGCTGCACAAGACCTCGGAGATCTACGACCGGATCGGGTTCGCCGCGGTCGGCCGGTACAACGAGTTCGAATCGATGCGGGTCGCCGGCATCCGTCTGGCCGACGTCAAGGGCTACCAGTACGCCCGGGAGGACGTCACGGCCAAGGCCCTGGCCAACGCCTACTCGCAGGCGCTCGGGTCGATCTTCATGGGCGGCGAGGCCAAGCCCTACGAGGTCGAACTGCTGATCGCCGAGGTGGACGACGATGCGGACGGCCGCAACGGTCACGAGCTCTACCACATCCTCTACGACGGGTCGATCGTCGATGAGCACCGGTTCGTCGTGATCGGCGGTGACACCGAACCCCTCACCGCCGCACTCGGATCCCGTTGGGAACCGGACCTCGACCGGGACGCGGCGATCAACGTGTGCGTGGCCGCGCTGGCCGAGGTCGCGGGTCGGGCGATGGACCCCGACGACCTCGAGGTATCCGGACTCGACGCCACACGGTCACGGCGACGCTTCTTCCGGCTCCGCGACGACGCGCTGACCGACGCGCTCGACACCGACGGGTGAGGCCCGTTGCAGCGGATGCTCGGGTGAGCCGGCACCCTGGCCGGCACGGACCCTGACGGGATCCAGAGACGAGGCGCGTGTGCGACGGCGGATCTTCGGTATCGAGAACGAGTACGGCGTGACCTGCACGTTCGAGGGGCAGCGGCGGCTGAGCCCGGATGAGGTCGCCCGCTACCTGTTCCGTCGCGTCGTGTCGTGGGGACGGTCATCGAACGTCTTCCTCGAGAACGGGGCCCGGCTCTACCTCGACGTCGGTTCACATCCGGAGTACGCGACCCCGGAATGCGACTCGCCCCGGCAGGCCATCATCCACGACAAGGCGGGCGAGCGGATCGTCGAGGACCTGGTGCTGTCGGCCGAGCAGCGGCTGGCGGAGGAGGGGATCGCCGGGCGCATCTCGCTGTTCAAGAACAACACCGACTCGGCCGGCAACAGCTATGGCTGTCACGAGAACTACCTCGTCGGTCGGGTCGGTGAGTTCCAGCGCCTGGCCGAGGCGCTGATCCCGTTCCTGGTCACGCGCCAGGTCTTCGCCGGTGCGGGCAAGGTGCTGCAGACCCCACGGGGCCCGAGCTACTCGCTGTCCCAGCGTGCGGAACACATCTGGGAAGGGGTGTCCTCGGCGACGACCCGGTCGCGGCCCATCATCAACACCCGCGACGAGCCCCACGCGGATGCGGAGCGCTTCCGCCGACTGCACGTGATCGTCGGCGACTCGAACATGTCGGAGTACACCTCGTGGCTGAAGGTGGCGACCTGCGACCTCGTGCTGCGCATGCTCGAGGAACAGGCCGTCATGCGCGACCTGTCCCTGGACAACCCGATCCGTGCGATCCGTGAGATCTCGCACGACATCACGGGAACACGTCGCATCCGCCTGGCGAGCGGCCGCGAGATGAGCGCGCTGGAGATCCAGCAGGCCTACCTCGAACGGGTCGAGCGCTACCTCGAGTCCACGCCGGACGTCGACGAGGAAGCCAAGCGTGTGGTCGAGGAGTGGCGGTTCGTGCTCGAGCGGCTCGTGTCCGACCCGATGTCGCTCGGGCGGCAGTTGGACTGGGTGGCCAAGTACCAGCTCATCGACGGCTACCGGGCCAAGCACGACCTCCCCCTCGGGCATCCGCGGGTCCAGATGCTGGACCTGTCGTACCACGACGTGGTGCGCGACCGGGGTCTCTACCACCTGCTGGTGCGGCAGGGCCGGGTCCAGCAACTGCTGGAGGAGACCGACATCGTCGCGGCCATGACCGACCCACCGCCGACGACACGGGCAGCGCTGCGTGGTCGGTTCATCACCGCGGCCAAGCGCAAGCGGCGCGACTACACGGTCGACTGGGTGCACCTGAAGCTCAACGACCAGGCGCAACGCACGGTGCTGTGCAAGGACCCCTTCCGTCACGAGGACGATCGCGTGGATCGCCTGATCGCATCGATGTAGGAGCACCGGCGTGGGGGCGCCCGCGCCTGCGGGGCGGCGCTCCCTCGCCGTCTACGCTGCGCCGAGGTCACGACGGGAGCTTGCCGGTGACACCGAAGACCGAACGCCTGGTCAACCTGACCGTCGCGCTGCTGGAGGCGCGGCGGCCGATGACCTTCGCCGAGCTCAAGCAGCGGACGGGTTTCTACGACCAGGCGGATGCAGGATCCGCCCGGCGCATGTTCGAGCGCGACAAGGACGATCTGCGACGACTCGGGGTCCCCGTCGAGGTGGTCGATGTTGCGTTCGGCGAGGACCTGGGCTACCGGGTCGACCGGCGGGTCTACGAGCTCCCCGACGTGGCCCTGACCTCCGAGGAGGTCGCCGCCCTGGCACTGGCCGTTCACCTGACCGGCGGGGAGAGCGATCGACTCGCGCTGACGAAACTGGTGGCCCGGGCACCGGATCCCATCCCCCTACAGGACCAACCGGCGGTGCGTGTGGAGCTCGCCGCGGACCCGGTCGACGCCGTGGCGGACGCGGTCGTCAGCCGGACCTCCCTGGCGTTCTCCTACCGGGCCGCCGACGGCTCCGTCTCACAGCGGACGGTCGATCCGTACGCGATCGTCCAGCGACGCGGCTCGTGGTACCTCGTCGCGCAGGACCATGACCGCCAGGCCGTCCGCGCCTTCCGGCTCGACCGGATGCAGGGCCGACCCACCACGATCGGCGCAGCCGCGGCGTTCGAGCCGCCGCAGGACCTGGACCTGACCGCCGCGGTCTCGGGACCCGAGGTGGCGACGATCGATGTCGACCTGGCGGTGGATGGCACGGCCCGCTGGGCGGTGGAGTCACGGGGAGGGGTCGAGACGGGCACGTTCCACGACGGCCGGCCGGTCCTGCGCGTCCCCGGCATCGATGCGGCCCGCGATCGCCCCTGGCTGCTCGGCCTGTGGCCGGGCGCGAAGGTGCTTGCCCCGGACGATGTCGCGCGATCGGTGGCCGACGGGCTGGAGGCGGTCATCGCGGCCCACCGTGATCCGCTGGGTCCGGTGGTGCGCCGATGAGTGCCACGGCCGATGTCGGGCGCATGCTGACCCTGGTGCCCTGGTTCCTCGAACGGCCCGGGGCCAGCCTCGATGAGGCCGCCGACGCGTTCGGCGTCCCCGCGAGTGTGATCCGCCGGGATCTCGGTCACCTCGACTTCTGTGGCCTCCCGGGACTCGGCGGGGGAGCGCTGTTCGATGTCTCCCTGGTCGGTGACCGGGTCGTGGTCTCCATGGCCGACGAGTTGCGCCGTCCGTTGCGTCCGACCGCCAGCGAGGGCCTGCGGCTGGTCCTGACCGTCGACGCGGTCATGGGTGCTCTCGGCGGCGAGCTTCCGGCCCTCCGGACGGCGGTCGACAAGGTCCGCACGGCACTGGGCATCCCCGAGGACGTCGCCGATGTCCTGGATGCCGACGAGGTCCCCGCGGTCGAGGTCGCCCGGGCGGCCCTGCGTGACGGCGTGCGGGTGCGGCTGAGCTACCAGGGCCGATCGGATACGGCGCCGACGTTGCGCGAGGTCGATCCGTGGTCCCTGCACATCCAGGACGGCGTGTGGTACCTGCAGGGGCACGACCACGGCGTGGGCGAACGACGCACGTTCCGACTCGATCGCACCTCCGCGATCGAACCGCTGCCGGAGACCATCGGCGTCACGGCACCCGACCAGCTGCCACCACCGAGGTACGCCCCGGCGCCCGACGACCTCGAGGTGATCATCGAGGTCGACCCGGCGGGTCGCTGGCTCGAGGGCGCCGTCGTCATCGACGGGCGGGAGGAGCGTGACGATGGCGGCGCCGTCCTCACCCTGCGCACCGACGCGCCTCGCTGGATCGCACGGTTGGTGCTCATGGCCGGCGGCGCCGCCCGCGTCGTCGCGCCCGATGGGCTGCGTGCTGAGGTCCTGCGCCTGGCCAGCGACGCGCGGAACTGACCGGCGCCGGCCGCTATAGGTCACCGGTCCAGCGGTCGATGGGTAGGGGAGAACCCCCCGACACATCGCCGTGTGGAGGTACGTGTCATGACCCGGATCCGTGCGAACTGTCCCGACTGCGGTGACGTCGAGCTGACACCCGACGAGATGCTGATCCAGGTCGCCCACGATGACGCGGATCTGGTCGGCGACGGCAGTCGATACCGCTTCACCTGTCCGGATTGCGCGGGCACCGTGACCAAACCGGCGGATGATCGGATCGTGCAGTTGCTGATCACCGGCGGGGTCGCCCTTGAGGTCGCTGATCCGGCAGCCGATCCTCGTCCGGAACACCCGGAGCATCCTCCCGCAGGAGCGCCGCTCACCGCAGACGACCTGCTGGATCTCCACCTCCTGCTGGCGCGCGACGACTGGTTCAACCGGCTCGTCGGCTCGATGGCCTGAGGCCCCCGGCAGCCGACCAGGACGTCGGACCCGTCGCCGGCCCTCCCGGTCGCCGTGTCCCCCGTGGTACCCGTGAGCACGCGCGCAGCTCGCACCCAGCGGGCACGACTCATCTAGACTTGCGGGGCCCGAACACCGAGGTTGCGTGTCCACGCCCATCATCGCCATCCTGATCGTGACCGCGCTCGTGACCTTCGTCGCCTTCGCGGTGCTGATCTGGAGCGTCGTGCGGAGCGTCACCGCGGTCGCCGCCGATGTGACCGACCTGCGCGATCGCGTCCTGCCGGACCTCGAACGCATCCAACGCGATGCCGACGTGACCTCGCGCGAACTCGATCAGGTCGGCGCGTCGCTGGAGCGCCTCCAGGACGAGCAGCAGGCGCGACGGGAACGACGCCCACCCGGACGCACACCCGGCCGAGCCTGACGTCGTGTCGCGCGCCGGTTCCGCAACCACGCCCACCCAGGGGTCCAGAGCGCCCGCGCGAGGACGATGGGCGATACGCTCAGGTCGTCGGCGCGCCTTGCGACCGAGGTCTCGGCCCGTCGGTCCGACCCACCCGCCTGCCGCAACCATCCGCCGCGACCACCCGTAAGGATCGCCATGAACCCCACCGGGCAGCAACTGGTCATCATCCTCCTGATCGTGCTCCTGCTCTTCGGCGCCAAGCGGCTGCCTGACCTGGCCAGGTCGATGGGCTCGTCGATCAAGGAGTTCCGATCGGCCACCAAGGACGCCATGGAAGAGGATCCCGAGGCGTCGTCGGGATCCGATCAGGGACACTGATCCATCGCCACGGACGAAGCCGCCCCCGGATCGGACCTCCCGGGGGAGATGACCCTCTTCCAGCACCTGGCTGAACTGCGCAACCGGCTGTTCAAGGCCGTCATCGCGCTGTCGATCGGCACGGTGATCGGCTACATGCTGTTCCCGATGCTGATCGACCTCATCATGGAACCGTACTGCGACGTGGCGGATCGGATCCGGCCCGACGGCACCTGCACCCTGGTCGCCCTGACCCCGTTGGAGCCGTTCTCGGTCCGACTCAAGACCTCCGTGGTCGTCGGCCTGTTCATCGGTGGTCCGGTCATCTTCTACCAGTTGTGGCGCTTCATCACGCCCGGTCTGACGACCAAGGAACGCCGCTACGCCCTGCCGTTCGTCACGATCAGTCAGGTCATGTTCGCCGCCGGCATCGCCTTCGCCTACCTCGTGATCCCGTACGGGCTGCGCACCCTGTTGGGCCTCGGTGGCCCGAGCATCGAACCGCTGCTGTCGGCATCGGAGTACCTGTCGTTCTTCCTGACGATGTCGATCGCGTTCGGTGTCGTCTTCGAGATGCCGTTGATCCTGATCTTCCTGTCCATGGTCGGGGTGCTCAAGGCCGCCGCGCTGCGCAAGGCCCGTCCGTACGCGATCCTCGGCAGCGTCGTCGCCGCGGCGTTCATCACGCCGACCAACGACGCGATCACCCTGTTCTTCATGGCCGGGCCCATGATCTTCTTCTACGAGGTCTCGATCCTCGCGGCGTGGCTGATCGAGCGTTCGCGGCGGAAGCGCGCGCCGTGAGTGACGCCGCAACCGATGTGCCGGAGACGCCGACCAACGGGCGCTCGACCTCGACGTGGTCGCGCCTGGTGTTGCGCTGGCGACGGCTGTCCGGACGGTTGCGCCTCGGCCCGCTGCTCGTGGCGTGTGCGATCGCGTTGCTGCTCGGTGTGGCGGTGGGTCGCCTGACATCGCCCGGCGCCGATGCGGACGCCGCTCAGGTCATCGAGACCGCGATCCTGCCACTGGTGCTGGACGCCGACGGGATCTGGAACTCCGCCTCGGGGGACCGTGAACCCGTCTCCGAGGCGCTGGTCGCGCTGCGACGCGACGATGACCCCACCCCCGTCCAGACCTGGGGTGAGGCCTGGCTCGTCTCCTACGACGGGGTGCTCCTGCAACTCGCCGGACTGGACATGCCGCCGAGTGCCCGTCCGGTGCAGCGCCAGTTCATCACGGCCGTCACCCTGTCGCGCGACGCGGTCGAGGTGCTGGGCCATGCCGCGGAGATCGACGATGGCGACGGCCGTCGTGACCTGCTCACCGAGGTCGGACGACTCCGCGAGCGCAGCGAACAGCTCACCGCCTCCGCCCGTGCCTCGGTCCTGGACCTCGACGGGCAGCGAGCGGATGTCTCGCCCCTCCCCGGACTCACGAGCTTCCTGGAAGGACGACGAGGATGACGTCACCGCTCACACGGGACCTCCCGCTGGTCGGGAGCTTCCTCGACGAGGTCGGGTTCGCCCTCGACCCGTTCCAGGAACAGGCCATCGCCGGCCTGCTCGCGGGCCGATCGGTGCTCGTCGCGGCACCGACCGGGGCGGGCAAGACCGTCGTCGGGGAGTTCGCCTGTCACGACGCCATCCACACCGGCGGGCGGGCGTTCTACACGACGCCGATCAAGGCGCTGTCGAACCAGAAGTTCCGGGACCTGGCAGCCCGCTACGGCGACGACCGGGTGGGCCTGCTCACCGGTGAC
Organism: Nitriliruptoraceae bacterium; assembly: GCA_041685735.1. Taxonomy (GTDB): domain Bacteria; phylum Actinomycetota; class Nitriliruptoria; order Nitriliruptorales; family Nitriliruptoraceae; genus CSSed11-175R1. Next base: position 18,595 of record JAWLFE010000021.1, on the reverse strand, counting down.
CGCTCGATCAACGGCGACGCTCCCGTGGTCGTGATGACCACCGAGGTGCTGCGCAACATGATCTACGAGGCCTCCCCGGCGCTGCACATGCTCCGCCACGTGATCCTCGACGAGGTGCACTACCTCGCGGACCGGTCCCGGGGTGCGGTCTGGGAGGAGGTCATCATCCAGTTGGCGGCCTCCGTGCAGCTCTCGGCCCTGTCCGCGACGGTCAGCAACGCGGAGGATTTCGGGCGATGGCTCGCTGAGGTGCGCGACGAGTGCGAGGTCATCATCGAGGAGGCACGGCCCGTGCCGCTCAAGCACCACTACTTCGTCAACGACCGGATCCACGACACCTTCCGAGCGGGCAAGAAGAAGGGTGCGAGCAGGGAACACCGCGAGCGAGCCTCGCAGGCCCTGGCCGGCGTCCCCAACCCCGATGTCGTGATGCTCGAACGACGCTCCCGACAGCGCAACCGGGTCAGTAACAAGGGCCGGAGGATGGCCTCGGAGGTGAAGCTGCGGTGGCCGTCACGCCCGCAGGTCGTCGCGGAACTCGCGGCGCGACGCTGGCTGCCCGCGATCTTCTTCGTGTTCTCGCGCAACGGCTGTGAGAAGGCGGTCGAACAGCTGGTCAGATCGGGTGTCCGGCTCACGGACCACGATGAGCGCGACGAGATCGCCGCGCTCGTGGACACGATGCTCGCCGATATCCCGGCCGAGGATCTGCGGGTCCTGAACTTCTCGGCGTGGCGTGCGGGCCTGCTCGACGGTATCGCCGCGCATCACGCCGGCATGGTCCCGGCGTTCAAGGAGGTGGTCGAACTCCTCTTCCAGCGTGGGCTGCTGAAGGTCGTGGTCGCGACCGAGACCCTGGCGCTCGGCATCAACATGCCCGCCAAGACCGTGGTCATCGAGCGGCTGGAGAAGTGGAACGGCGAAGCCCACGTGCTGCTCACCCCCGGTGAGTACACGCAACTCACGGGCCGAGCCGGGCGACGTGGCATCGACAGCGTCGGGCATGCCGTCGTGCTCTACCAACGCGACCTGAACTTCACCACCGTGGCCGGACTGGTCGGGACCCGGACCTATCCTCTCCGTAGTTCGTTCGCTCCCTCATACAACATGGCGGTCAACCTGCTGCGTCATCACGACCTGCGGGAGGCCGAAGCCCTGCTCGGCGCCTCCTTCGCCCAGTTCGAGGCGGACTCGTCGGTCACGCGCAAGGCCGACCGGCTCCTGGAGTTGGAGGGCGGGATCCGGGGCTACGCCCAGCATCTCGAGTGTGACCAGGGAGATTGGGGCGCGTACTGGGCGCTGCACCAGGAGCTCGAGCGGTTGCGCAGCGACGAGGCCGAATCTCGTCGGCGACGGTCGGACTCGGTCGTCCGGGATGCCATCGCACGGCTCGATCCCGGCGACGTGCTGCACCTGCCCTGGATGGGACGACGGGGACTGGCGGCGGTCGTCGGTATCCAACTCAGCAAGGGCGGCACCCCGCTTGCGCAGGTGGTGACCGACGAGCGGGCGCTCACCCGGGTGGGACCGCGTGAACTCGTGGAACCTCCCGAGCCGGTCGAGCGCATCCGCCTTCCCACCTCCGGGAACCCGCGACAGAAGGAGTACCGCCGGGCCATCGGCGACACCCTGCGGGGGGTCGACCCTCCGGCCGTGCAGTCCACCCCGCCACCGGACGCGACAGCCGAGGACGGCGGACCGTCTCCGGAGATCCTCCGGTTGGAGGCACAACTGCAGGCGCATCCGTGTCACGGTTGCCCCGATCGCAGCGACCATGCCGTGTGGCAGCAGCGGGCGGACAACCTGATCGCCGAGGCCGACGGGCTCCGGGGCACCATCCGCCACGCCACGGGGTCGCTCGTGCGGCAGCTGGACCGCATCCTGCGGGTCCTCCGGGATCTCGGCTATGTGACCGGCGATGCGACCCCCACCGACGACGGTCTGCTGCTCGCCGGCATCTACAGCGAGGTGGATCTGCTCGTCGCGGAAGCCGTCCGACGCGGCCTGCTCGATGAGCTCTCCGCGCAGGAGCTCGCCGGCGTCGCCTCGGTCTTCCTCTACGAACCCCGTGGTGGTGATCCCACCTACCGTCCGGAGCTGCCGACCGTCGGCATCTACGAGGCGACCCATGCGATCTTCGAGCTGGCCGAGGAGATCCGTGATCGGGAACGCACGGCGGGCGTCCGCCCGCTCCGTGACCTGGATGCCGGCTTCGTGGCGGCCGCCTGGCGTTGGGCGTCGGGCTCCGACCTCGACACGGCCCTCGGGGACCTGGAGCTGACCGGCGGCGACTTCGTCCGCAACGTCAAGCAGGTCGCGGATCTGGTCGGTCAGCTACGGAGCGTCGGCGGCCCGGACCTGGCCGTGTCTGGCGGGGCGGCCATGGGCGGCCTGCGGCGGGGGATCGTCGAGGCGTGAGGTGCCGTGCGCGTCGCGGTCACCGGCCAGGCAACGGCTAGGATCACGGGTCCGTCGCAACCAGGAGATCGTCGTGTCGCATCCCCTGGGCACACCGTTGCTGATCGCGAACCCGGTGGCCGGTGCGGGGCGGGACCCGGTGCTCCCACGCCTGACGGCCGCGCTCGATGCGGCCGGCGTCGCGCACGACGTCGTCGAGACGCGCGGCCGCGGTCAGGCAACCGACCTGGCGCGGTCCGCCGTGGTCGAGGAGGGCCGCACGTTCGTGGTGGCGGTCGGCGGGGACGGCACGGTCCATGAGGTCGTCAACGGGCTCGTCGATGCGGACACGCGGTCGCTCCGCGGCCAGGATCCCGTGCTCGGCATCGTCAGCGCGGGCAGTGGCAGCGACCTCGTGCGCACGTTCGGGCTCGACCGTCGTCCGGAGGTGCTGGCGTCGCACCTCGCGACGGACAGCACGACGAGGATCGACCTCGGCCACCTCTCGTTCATCGGCAGCGATGGTGTCCCGACGCACCGCGTGTTCGCCAACATCGCGCAGGCCGGCTTCGGGGGCACCGTCGTGCAGACCTGTGAGCACCTCCCTCGGCGTCTGGGCAGCGCCCGGTACGCGATCGGGATCGTGGTCGGGTGGGGTCGGTTCCGACGTGTCGTGACCTCTGTCACCGTCGACGGGGGCCGGACAACCGAACCGGTCTGCAACGTGCTGGTGGCCAACGGCCAGTTCTTCGGCGGCGGGATGCAGGTGGCACCGCGGGCACTGCCCGCCGACGGGTACTTCAACGTCCAGTCCTGGGGTGGCCGGGTCCTCGACGTGGTGCGCGCCAGCCGGTTGCTCCGGACCGGCAGGCACCTGGAGCGATCCGACATGCGTGAGTGGCGCTCGGCGACGGTGACCGTCGATGCGCCGCGACCGTTGACCGTGGAGGCCGATGGTGAACTCCTCGGGACGACACCGGCGCACTTCGAGGTGCTCGCCGGCATCCTGCGGCTCAAGGTGTGACCGGGCCCCGCGCGTGACGTCCTACGCTGGGTGGTCGTGAGAAGGAGCCCGGGTGAGCGACGAGCGGCTGGCCAGGACCCAGAGCGTCCTGCAACGAGACGGTGTGGATGCGCTCCTGGTCGGCCCGAGCGCCGATCTGCGGTGGCTGGTCGGCTACCACGCGCTGCCCCTGGAGCGGCTGACCCTGTTGGTGGTGCCAGCGCAGGGTGACGCCCAACTCGTCGTCCCGGCCCTGGAGGCGGCCCGAGCCCGCGAGAGCGGTGCCGACCGGTACGCGACGATCCGCCCGTGGGAGGAGACCGACGATCCGATGGCGCTCGTGCGCGGCATCGTCGGTGATGGGAGTGGCGGTCGGTTCGCCGTCCAGGATCGCCTCTGGACCAGCTTCACCCTGGCCCTGCAGGCGACACTCACCGCAGCGACCTGGATCCCGGGATCCGAGGTGATGCGCGAACTGCGCATCATCAAGTCACCCGCCGAGCAACAGGCGCTCCGGGAGGTCGGTGCCGCCATCGACCGGGTCCACGGGCAGGTCCCGGAGCTCCTGCGCGCCGGACGGACCGAGCGCGCGGTCGGGCGCGACATCGCCGACCTCATCCTCGTCGACCACGACGAGGTCAACTTCGTGATCGTGGGGTCCGGACCGAACGGTGCATCACCACACCACGAGACCGGCGACCGCGTCCTCGCAGCCGGAGATCCCGTCGTCGTCGACATCGGTGGGACGCGGGCGGGGTACTGCTCCGACTGCACCCGCGATTACGTCGTCGGCGACATCCCCCCCGAGTACGCCGAACTGCACGCGGTCCTCGAGGACGCCCAGGCACGTGCCGTGGCCGCGGTCCGGCCCGGCGCAACGGCGGCGTCGATCGACGCAGCAGCGCGAGAGCCGATCACGGCCGCGGGCTACGGCGATCTGTTCATCCACCGCACCGGTCACGGCATCGGCGTCGAGGAGCATGAGGAACCCTGGATCGTGGCGGGCAACGAGCGAACGCTCGAGCCAGGGATGGCGTTCTCGGTCGAACCGGGCATCTACGTCCCGGACCGCTTCGGCGCGCGGATCGAGGACATCGTGCTCGTGACCCGGAACGGGGTCGAGCCGGTCAACCATCGTCCTCGGGGACCCATCGTGGCAGGATGATCGAGCACGAGGGGTCGTGGCGGGACGGCCGCGGCGATCTTCTGGGTCGTGGGAACGGGAGTGAGAGATGGCAGAGGCTGAGGTGCACGTCAGGCGGGCCCGGATCGAGGAGATCCGGCCGCTCGCGGGGGAGTACAAGCGCGAGCAGGAGTCCCTGCGAGACGACGCGCCGGATCCGCCGCTCCCGCAGGGCGGCATCTTCTGGCTGGCGACCGACGCCGACGGGACCCCACTGGGCTATGCGGCCGGCACCCTGCGGCCGACCGGTTGCACCATCGGCCCGGTGTTCACGCGTCGGACCGCGCGCCGACGTGGCGTCGGTCACAGCCTGCTCGCCGCCATCCAGGAGTGGGCGCAGGACACCCGGGTCCCGGTCGTCGAGATCTCGGTGGCGGCGCCGAACGAGGATGGCCAACGGTTCCTCGAATCGCTCGGGTACGAACCTCGGCGCGTCCTGATGTCGTTGACGCCGCGTTCCGCCAAGAGCCGCTGACACCCGCCCGGAGATCGGAAGACCCACGTGCATCGCCTGTCCGAGCAGGACCGCGCCCTGATCGACCTGGTCCGTGAGGTCGCGGCCGAACGGATCGCGCCGAGCGCAGGGCGCTACGAGCGGGAACGCACCTTCCCGCGGGGACTGTTCGACCTGCTCGCCGACCTCGATCTGACCGGCCTGCCGTTCGACGGTGAGGTCGGCGGGTCCGCCGTGTCCCAGCGCACCTACCTCATGGTCGTCGAGGAGGTGACGCGGGCCTTCGCGGCGCTCGGGATGGGCCTGTCGGTGCACACGCTGGCGACCTGGGGCATCGACACCTTCGCCACCCCGGCGCAACGGGAGCGGTTCGTCCCGGACCTGGTCGCCGGCAGGTCGCTGGGTGCCTACTCGTTGTCCGAGACCGGATCGGGATCCGATGCTGCCGCGCTGACGACCCGTGCCGTGCGCGACGGCGACGGCTACCGCCTCAACGGGACCAAGGCGTGGGTGACCCATGGCGGCGTCGCCGACCGCTACCTCGTCATGGCACGGACCTCGGACGACGGAGCGCGCGGCATCAGCGCGTTCGTCATCGACGCGGACCAACCGGGTATGACCGTGGCGCCTCCCGAGGACAAGATCGCGATGTGGGCGTCGCCGACAGCCCAGCTCGTGTTCGATGAGGCGCCGGTCGCCGCCGACCGCCTGCTCGGCGGCGAGGAGGGCCGGGGGTTCGCCACGGCGATGGCCTCGTTGGATGGCGGCCGGCTGGGGATCGCCGCGTGTGCGGTGGGACTCGGGCAGGCCGCGTTGGACGAGGCGGTCCGCTACGCCGGACAACGTGAGCAGTTCGGGCGTCCGATCGCGGAGTTCCAGGGTGTGGGCTTCCTCCTGGCCGACATGGCCGCGCGGACCGAAGCCGCGCGGGCCCTGTACCGGTCAGCCGCGGAACAGCGTGATCAGGGGCTCGACATCGGTCGGGCGGCGGCGATGGCCAAACTCGTCGCCACGGACGCGGCGATGCAGACGACCACCGACGCGGTCCAGGTCTTCGGTGGGGTGGGCCTCACGACCGACGTGCCGGTCGAGCGCTACCTCCGGGAAGCCAAGATCCTGCAGATCGTGGAGGGGACCAACCAGATCCAGCGGCTGGTGATCGCACGGTCGCTGACCGCGTCGTGAGCGACGAGCCGGGCCGGTGGCTCAGCCCGCACGATCGTCACCGCCTGCGGGCGACGCGGCGACTGCTGCTGCTCGGTGCCGCCTTCGGTGCGGTGAGCGCGGCGGCGCTCGGGATCCTCGGCTTCGACGGGCGTGTCGGCTTCGCGATGGTGATGACCGGGACCGCCGTCGGCGCGGTCGGCGGTGCCCTGTGGACCATCGTGTTCGCCATCGTCGACGAGGCCAGGCGGGCACCGGTCGGGCTGGTCCGCGTGCTGATCAGCCTGGGGCTGTTCGCCGGAGGAGCGCTGCTGCTGGTGATGGTGGCGGCCCTCGCCGGCGTCAACGAGTGATCGGCAGCTCGTGGGGGCGTGGGAGCGGCCGACCGGATGTGCACCGCCTCCGAGCAACCCTGCGACCGACCTCGTAGGCTGGAACCCGTCCGTAACGTGCGCGCCATCGGCGCGCCCCCGACCGGAGCAGGCGTGAAGAGCAACATGACGCCAGCGGCGTCAGATCACGGTCGTATCCCCGCGCGCGGCACGTTGCTCGTCGCGGACCGCATCCTGACCCTCGGCCATGGGCGCAAGCACGC
>JAWLFE010000021.1:1827-11699 GCA_041685735.1 Nitriliruptoraceae bacterium | reverse complement strand
CATGACGCCAGCGGCGTCAGATCACGGTCGTATCCCCGCGCGCGGCACGTTGCTCGTCGCGGACCGCATCCTGACCCTCGGCCATGGGCGCAAGCACGCCCGCGCGCTGATCGTGCGGGGGAGTCGGGTTGTCTGGGTCGGCGACGACCCCGAGCAGGCGCCACCGCATCAGGAGCGGATCCACCTGCGCGGGTGCGTCATCGGACCGGCCTTCGTCGATGCGCACGTCCACCTGACGCCCATGGGACTGGCCCTCACGAGCCTGGATCTCTCCCAGGTGCGGAGCAGCGCCGAGCTGCTGCAGGCCGTGGCGACCTACGCGGGGGCGCACACGGGCCGGGTGGTCTGGGGGCACGGGTTCGATCCCCACGGCTTCACCGATCCGTTGCCCACCCCGGACGAACTGGCGCGGGTCGCGGGCGGGCGCGCGGTCTACCTGTCGCGCGTGGACGGTCACGCCAGCCTGGTGGACCGCCGCACGATCTCCGCGGCGCCGCTGGCTCGCAGTGAGGGCATCGAGCGGGACGGGGCCGGGGATCCGACCGGGATGCTGCGACGCGAGGCCAACCACATCGTGCGACGGTGGAGTGTCGGGGCGATGGAGGAGGCAGAACTCGAGGTGGCACGACGGGAAGCCGTCGGCCACGCGGCGCGCCTGGGTGTGGCCTGCGTGCACGAGATGGGCAGCCCGGACGTCATGGGCCTCGCAGACTTCGACCGGTGGCTCGAGGGCGAGTGGCCCATCGAGGTCGTGCCGTACTGGGCCGGGCTGGACCTCCAGACCGCACTGGCGCGCGACCTCCGGCACGTCGGCGGCGACCTGTTCCTCGACGGTTCGCTGGGCGCGCACACCGCGGCCCTGAGTCAGCCCTACACCGATCGCCCCCACACCAACGGCCACCTCGAACTCGACGATGACACCCTCACCGCCTGGTACCTGGAAGCGACCCGGGCGGGCCTGCAGACGGCGGTACACGCCATCGGTGACGCGGCGATCCGCCAGGTGGTGCGTTGTTGGCGCAGCGTCTCCGAGCGCCTCCACGAGGACGGGATCCCCGATGCGGTCCGTCGCGGCCGCCACCGGATCGAGCACGCCGAGGTCCTGCCACCCGACCTCCTCGATGACATCGCGGAACTGGGGCTCGTGATCTCTGCCCAGCCGGCGTTCGAGACCCTCTGGGGCGGTCCGGAGGGCATGTACGCGGCCCGGCTGGGGGCGGACCGGGCACGCTGGACCAACCCGTTCCGCGGATTGGCCGACCGTGGCGTGGGCCTGGCCTTCGGCTCCGATGCCAACGTCACCCCGATGGACCCCTGGGAGACGGTGATGGCCGCGCAGCACCGCATCGAGCGCGATCACGAGGTCAGTCGCCTGGAGGCCGTCAGCATGTCGACGCTCGGTGGCCGCCACGCTGCCCGTCAGGACCGCTACGTCGGGGTCGTCCGGGCCGGGATGCGCGCCGACCTCGCCATCTTCGAGGATGATCCCTACCGGGCGGACGATCCGCGCGGGGCCCGGTGCGTCGCGACCCTGGTCCACGGTCGGATCGCCCACGGCGACCTGCCGCTCCCGGACGCTCCCGGACGCGTCGTGCTCGCGACCTGATGGCCGCCTGCGCAGATGTTCCGCGCGGTCTGCGCAAGGAGGATGGCAGGTGCGACCGGGCGGCTTGACGTCACCCGTCGTCGGATGGTTGCTTCCCTCCCGCGAGACGGGGGCGTTCGCGAGGGTGGACGGCCGGTCATCACCATGAGCGGTGACCGCAGTACCGCGCGCCAACGTCCTCGTTGAGGTGGGTCGGCGCCTAGTAGACAACGTGCAGACTCCAGCCGTACCGGACCTGCGCGGCCCCAACGGCGCGAGACACACCCGGTCTTCAAGGGGGCCCCGGAGACGATCCGGGGCCCCCGGACCTCCCTCCCGCGCTTGCGCCGGTCCTGGCACCTCTGGTACCACTCCCGCCCGCTGGGCGAGACCCGTCGAGCGGGCATGGACAGGAGCACGGCCGTGGCAGCCCGGACGACGTCCCGACGTGGTGTGGCAGCAGACCTCCAGGAGGCGGACGTGGACGCGTCCCCAGCCGCCGATCCCTTCGATGATGAGCCGGAGGACGGGGTCCTCGAAGCTGATGACGACCCCGCCGACGACTCGCTCGATGGGGAGGAGGACGATGAGGGGGACCTCGTCGACGGGGACCTGGCATCCGATGATGAACTTGAGGATGCCTCGGATGACGACGCGGAGGATGAGGAGACCGTCGCCACCGCGCTGGTGACGCCCGATGCCGCCTTCGACGACGACGATGATGACCTGGTGGCGGTCGTCGGCGGTGACGACGAGGACGACGACGAGGAGATCGAGGGCCTGCGGGACGGCGAGTTCGTGTGCCGCTCCTGTCACCTCGCGATGCGGGACACGCAGTTGGCGGACGCTAGGAACATGATCTGTCGCGACTGCGTGTGACCGTACGACGTGGCGTGGCCGCCGGAGCCCCGGCGGTCGCCGCCGCCTCTGGCCTGGCGCTGTTGGCCGCCCACCCCCCGGTGGGATGGTGGTGGCTGACGTTCCTGCATCCGCCGCTGCTGATCGCGGCGCTGTGGGTCGACGGGGTCGTCGACGGGCGACCCGACCGGACGCGGGCCTTCGGGCTCGGCTCGGTCGCCGGCCTGGTGGCCTTCGCCCCGATGCTGTCCTGGTTGATCGCGCCCGCGGGCTACGTCGGCTGGGGACTGCTGGTGGGCGTGCAGTCACTGTGGATGGGGTTGCTCGCGCTGATCCTGCGTCGCTTCCTCGCCCACCGGCTGCTCCCGGTCATCGCCGCGGTCGGCTGGACGGCGATCGATGCCTGGCGAGCCATCGTCCCGCTCAACGGCTTCGAGTGGGGTGCGATCGCCTACGCCCACGTGGACGGTTCCTGGATGTTGCCGATGGCACGGCTGGTCGGCGGCCGGGGGATCACGTTCGTCGTCGTCCTCGTCGGGGTCGCCGCCGCCGTGGCGGCTCGGCAGACGGTCCGACAGGTCCGTGGACGCGGCGACCGGTCGGTCGAGGATGCGTTGACGGGGACCACGTTGCCACTCGGGATGCTGGTGGGGGGGCTGCTGCTGTCCATCCTGGTCACGATCGAAGCGCCGGCCACGGAGGGGACCCTGGATGTGCTCGTGGTGCAGGGCAACGACATCCGCCACTGGGAGGAGCCGGTCAGCGATCCGCCGACCACCATCACGACCAACCTGCGCGATGAGACCCTGGCCGCGATCGGTGACGGTGCTGCCCCCGACCTGACCGTGTGGCCCGAGTCGAGCATCGACCGGGATCTCACGAGCCAGCGCGGCGCCAACCTGCGCCCGCTCGTCGACGAGGCGGCCGGGGTCGCAGGATCCTTGATCGCCGGGGCGACGATGAACGGACCGGACCCGGCCACCACCCGCTACATCGCGGCGCTGCAGTTCGACGGGGATGCGCAGGAGATCGATCGCTACGTCAAGCGGCGGCTGGTGCCCTTCGGGGAGTACATCCCGGCGCGAGCGGCCCTGGACTGGTTCCCACCGCTCGGCCAGGTCCCGCGTGACGCCATCGCGGGCGGGGGACCACAGCAGCTCGCGATCTCCGAGCAGGTCCGACTCGCCGTCGTCATCTGTTTCGAGACGCTGTTCTCCGACATCTGGCGGACCAACATCCTCGCGACGGATGAGCCGGCGCAGCTCGTGCTGTCCCTGACCAACGATGCGTCGTTCCGGGACACCGCAGAGCCGGCGCAGCACCTCGCGCAGGCCCGTCTCCGGGCCGTCGAGACGGGCCGGTGGGTGGTCCACGCGTCGATCGCAGGCTCCTCCGCCTTCCTCGATCCGGACGGTGGCGCGCACGACGTCACCCCGGTGTTCGAGATCGACTCGATCCGCCGGGACGTGCCGCTGGCCGCCGGCCCGACGCCCTACCTGATGACCGGCGACGTACTCGGCTGGCTCGCCCGGATCGGGCTGCTGGTCCTCGTGGCGCTGCCCTGGGTCACGGATCGACGCGCCGCAGCGCGCCCGGCACGGGCCGGTTCGGGCCTGCCGAGGTGACCGGGTAGCCTGCCGCCCGTCCAGTGTGAGCTGGATGTGCTCCCGTCGTCCAGCGGCCTAGGATCCCACCCTTTCAAGGTGGTGACGCGGGTTCGAATCCCGTCGGGAGTACCGCGCAGTACCGCACCGTCCCCACCCTCCGCCGGCTCACGGTGATCGCCGGTCGCCGGCTCATCGTGGGCGCTGACCTCACACGACGGCGGGTCGCGCAGCTACCCTCGCGGGAACGCTCGTGGGCACACCGGGCGACCACGTCCGGGCACCGCCTGACCGGCGCACACCGCCGGCACCAACTGCAGGAGGCCACGTGGCCACCAAGATCGAAGTCCAGGTCCCCGTCGAACGCCAGAAGGCCGCGCAGGCCGCTGGGAACTTCGAACTCGAGGACCTCCCGGGACGGCTCTCCGAGCCGGACGCCGCCGTTCGTGTCGGCAAGCTGCCCAAGCAGGACAAGCCGCTGAAGGTCGTGCGGTCGCTGAACGGCATCACCAAGCTGTCGCCGGGGCAGATGATCGTCAACTACGGCCGCTCGGAGTCACGGTGGGCGACCGCCTACCAGAAGCGACGTGCGGGAACGGCCGATTTCACGGAACTGATCAGCTACGCCCGGCAGATCATCGGGGTCAACGACGAAGGCGGGTTGCTGATCTGTCTGATGGGCCACGCGGGCCAGGGTCCCTGCATCCCGCTGTGGGTGCCGCGTGACGAGGTCACGCTGACCGTGCAGCCCAACGACATCATCCTGCGCTTCGACGGCATCACCTTCGACTGGTGAGCGACCCGGTGTCTGGTCTGCCGGAGACGGCGGAGCTGCTGACGACCTGCCATGCCCTGGCGGATGCGGCCGACGCCCGCACGTTGCCGGCGTTCCGCCAGCACCTGGAGGTTCGCACCAAGGCCGACGGCACGTGGGTCACCAGCGTCGACGAGACGGTCGAACGGACGTTGCGCTCGATGATCCTCGAGCGCTTCCCGGGACACGCCGTGCTGGGGGAGGAGGATGGCCGGCAGGGGCCAGCCGACGCCCCCACGTGGATCCTCGACCCGATCGACGGGACCACCAACTTCGTCAAGGGCAACCCCGTCTTCGCCACGCTGATCGCGGTCCAGGTCGACGGCCGGGAACTCGCCGGTGTCGTGTCCGCTCCCGCCCTGTCCACACGCTGGGACGGCGTCGCCGGGGGGCCGGCCCACCAGGACGGACGTCCGATCCACGTGAGCCGGATCACCGAGATCCACGACGCCGAGGTCGCCTTCGGCGGCCTCGACCACTTCACCAGCCGCGGGCTCGGAGACGCGGTCACCCGCCTGGTCGGAGCCACCCGCCGCCAGCGGGGCTACGGCGACTTCTGGAACCACTGCCTCGTCGCTGCCGGCAGTACCGACATCGCGGCCGAGGCCGACGTCTCCCTGTGGGACCTGGCCGCCGTCAAGGTCGTCGTGGAGGCGGCTGGCGGGCGGTTCACCGACCTCCGGGGCCGGCGGACCGCCGACGGCGGGAACGCGCTCAGCAGCAACGGTCACCTCCACGATCTGGCTCTCGCGCTGCTCGATCCGTCCGCGGCCTGACGGGTCGGGAGCAGACCGTGCGGTCGCTGCCGACCGTTAGGCTCGTGCCATGAGTACCTCCGCCCACCCGCCACCGACCGATGAGCCCGCGGCCGGGCCGACCTCCGTCGATCCCGACCGCGCGCTGCGGCTGCTGGACGTCGAGCACGCCCCGCCGGGGACGTTCGGCGAGTTGGAACCGACCTCCCCGCCGCTGACGGATGCGCAGGGCCGGATCCGGTTGTCGTTCAGCCGGATCGACTCCTACCGCAACTGCCCGCGGAAGTTCCGCTACGCCTACGTCGACCGGCTTCCCGGGGTGCCGGGCCCGCACCTGTCCTTCGGCACATCGATCCACGGGGCACTCGAAGCGTTCTACGACCGCAAGCTGCCCGCGTGTCCCACCGAAGCGGACCTGCTCGGGTTCCTCTACGACGCCTGGGATCCCTCCGGTTTCCGGGACCTGCCCCGGTCCGAGCAACTCGACTTCTACCGCCATGCGCAGCAGGTCCTGCGTCGCTACCACCATCGGGTGGCCGACAGCTACCGGCTCCCGGCATCGACCGAGGCGTGGTTCGAACTGCCCATCGCGCACGAGGCCGTCGTGGTCGGTTCGATCGACCGGGTGGACCTCGACGACGACGGCCGGTTCCACATCGTCGACTACAAGACCAACCGCAAGGTCCAGGATCGGGCCCGGGTGGCCCGCTCGTTGCAGTTGGCGATCTACGCGTTGGCCTGCCGGCACCTGTTCGGCGCCCTGCCCGCGACCGTGTCGCTGGATTTCGTGGTGCCCGGGGTCCCGATCACCGTGCCGATCGAGGACATCGACCTCGATGGTGCCCGGCAGGCGATCCTGGACACGGCGGCTGCCGTCCGGGCGGAGGCCTTCGAGCCGACACCAAACCGCCTGTGCGACTGGTGCGACTACCGGGACATCTGCCCGGCCTGGCCGTCGGACGGGCACGAGGGGCTCGGGGCCGCGGTGACCCAGGTCCAGGATCTGCGTCGCCAGCTGAGCCGTGACGTCCGCCGATTGCGTGAGCTCGAGGCCGGCGTGCAACGTCTGGCCTCCGAGTTGGCCGACGACGAGGCTCGCTAGTCTGCGACGTCACCGCGAGCAGGAGGGCCCGATGGGCGAGAAGGTCTCGGATCACACGACGATCGCCGCGCCGATCGACACGGTCTGGAACGTGATCACCGACATCGGGTCCTACACCGAGTGGACCGAGGGTGTCGAGGAGGCGACGCTGCTCGAGACCGATGACGATGGGTACCCGCACCAGGCCCGGTTCCGCGTCGACGCACGCGTCTCGGAGATCACCTACACGATCGAGTACCGCTACGACGACTACGACATCAGCTGGCACCTCGTCGAGGGTGACACGATCTCGCAACTCGACGGCACCTACGCCCTGGCCGAGGATGGCGACGGCACCGCCGTGACCTACTCCCTCGAGGTGGATGTCGACCTGCCCCTGCCCGGCTTCCTGAAGAAGCGCGCGGCGAAGACGATCCTCGAGCAGGGGTTGTCGGGGCTGAAGGCCCGGGCGGAGTCCCAGGCCTGACATGGGTCGTGACGAGCAGGAAGCCGCCTACTTCACGTTGCTGCGCGCGCGGGAGGAACTCGACGACATCCGTCGCTACGGCGAGTACCTCGCCGAGGAGGCCCGTCGCCTGCGTCGATTCATGGCCGAGGGGCAGGCCCATGCGGACGGCATCGATCGGCGCCTCCGGCGCGCGCTGCGACACACCGACACCCCGCTGGCCGAAGCGGTCGAAGCCCGATTGGCCGTCATCGCCGACGAGTTGCGCGGGCTGCCGGACCGGGAAGCGGCGGCCGATGCCTTCGTCACCGAGTGCGAGCAGGAGTACACCGCCCTGCAACGCGGGTCCTGACCGCGAGGAGCACCGATGTACCGCGATGACCCCCTCGATGATGAGGCCGAACTGCGCGAGATCCTCGGCGATGATCCCGTCGATGCGCTCACCAGCGCGCAACCCGATGCCCAGCGCACCCCGTTGGATGTGGCGCTCGACGTGCTCCGCGTCCTCCAGGGGTGGGTCAGCGACGACGCCGCGGCGGGCTGGTTCCTCACCCACCAGCGGCGTCTGCACGGACGGACCCCGATCGACACCCTTGCCGCCGGGGCCTACGACGACGTCGAGGAGGCCGCCCGGACCTGGGCGGCGGCGCAGGGCTGATCCCCGTCCGGTCCCGACGCGCTACGCTTCCGGGTTCAGGCGTCGCCGCATGGTTCGGCAGCCCAACGTCGGCCTGCCACGACACCGGCTGCCACGACACCGCTCGACACGACATCGCCCGACCGCACCACCCGACATCACATCGTCCTCACACGAGGTAGTCCCGCTCATGCCCAACGGTCACGTCAAGGTCTTCCACGCCGACAAGAACTACGGCTTCCTCACCAGCCTCGATGGTCGTGAGGTCTACGTCTCTGGCGACCAGGTCCACGGAGAGCCGCTGCGCTCCGGTGACGAGGTCGAGTTCGAGGTCGAGGAGGGCGACAAGGGCAAGCAGGCCGCCACCGGTGTGACGGTCACCAAGCAGGCCCCGGCGGACAACCCCATCGGTCGGACCATGGCCCCGCCCCCCACGTGGGAGGAGCTCGAGGACCGGGAGCGCCAGCGCCGCATGGCGCGTCGTCGCCGCCGGTAGGCGAGCTTCCCGTGACCTCGCGCGTTGCGCTGCCCGGCGGCCTCGGCCGTGGACGGGTGACGCACGGCGCGTCGACCGTGAGCACCCCGCGCGCATCCAGCGCCCCGGATGCTCCGGTACGGGAACGCGAGCCCGAGGTCGAGGAACGGATCGAGCCCGACCGGCCGTGGGACGTCATCGTCTGGGACGACCCGGTCAACCTGATGTCCTACGTCGTCTTCGTGCTCCGTCGGGTGTTCGGGTTCTCCGAACCGGTGGCACACAAGCTGATGCTCGAGGTCCACAACCTCGGCAAGGCCCTGGTCGCCTCGGAACCCCGCGAGCGGGCGGAGATGTACGTCTCGCAGCTGCACGGCTACGGGTTGCAGGCCACCATGGAACGCTCCTCGTGACCCGGCCATGAGTCGGGTCTTCCGGCCACACGGCGATGGCATCCGGGCCCAGTTCGAGCCCCAGGAGGTCGAGCTGCTCCGCACACTCGAGCAGGGCATCGCCCAGACCCTGGAGCGCGGCGACGACGCCGACCCCGTCATCGAGCGGCTGTTCCCGACCGCCGTCGCAGGCGACGAGGAGGCCGACACGGAGCTGCGCCGGCTGCTGCGCGACGACCTGCTCGAGGCACGGCAGGCCGGGTTGCGCGCCCTCGGGGAGATCCTCGACCGTGCCCGTCCGCATCGTGGTCGGCTGCGGGTCGACCTCGTCGACGATGAGCCACTGCTGGTGCTCGGGGTCCTGAACGATCTGCGTCTGGCCATCGGCGCGCGGATCGGTATCGAGCACCTCGATCGGGAGGACATCCCCGACGACGACGCCCTGCGCTACCGGCTCGCCGTGATGGACCATCTGGGTTGGTGGCAGGAGCAACTGCTGATGTTGCTGGCCCATCCCGACGACGCTGGATCCACCGACGAACAGGGAGACTGGACATGAAGCTCGGGCTGGGGATCAGCGAGGACCTGCCGATCCAGGTCCAACAGATGCTCGCGACCCACATCGAATCGGCCGGGTTCCGGTCGCTGTGGACCAACGAGGCCAGCGGCCGCGATGCGCTGCTGCTCTGCCAGGCCTGGGCGGCAGCCACCACGGACCTGCAGGTCGGTATCGGCGTCGTGCCGATCTGGACCCGCACCCCGGTCCAGCTCGCGATGGCGTCCGCCACCCTCCAGGAGGCGTCCGGCGGACGGTTCCTGCTGGGGCTGGGCGTGAGTCATCCAGCCACGATGGGCGCCTGGCACGGTGCGGATGTCGTGACCCCGTTGACCGCGGCCGGCGAGCTCCTGACGATCCTGGCGCAGGTCGCAGCCGGGGAGCCGACCGACCTCGACGGGCAGGTGCTGTCCTCCCGACGGTTCCGGCTGGCGATCGACCCCCTGCCTCCGCCGGCCACGCGCTACCTCGCGGCCATGGGTCCCCGCATGTTGGAACTGGCGGGAACCGCCGCCGACGGGACGCTGTTGAACTGGGCCGGCGCCGATGAGGTGGCACGGGCGGCTGGCATCGTCCGCGGCGCCGCTGCGGCGGCGGGGCGCTCCCATGACGACGTCGAGGTGGCGACCTACGTGCGCGTGGCCGTCGC
>JAWLFE010000021.1:0-1727 GCA_041685735.1 Nitriliruptoraceae bacterium | reverse complement strand
GCCGGCACCTCGAGGGTGCCAACGGCCCACCGTGCGACGATCCCGACCGCGGCAGCTCCCACCGCACTTGCGAGCAGCGTCGACCCGTACGGGCCCAGGGGACGGACGCGGCCGTACAGGACACGGACCCGGATGCGCAGGAGCCCGAACTCTGCCCACGCACCGACCACGGCGCCGATGGCGATGCCCGCGCCGCCGAGGCGCAGCAGGTTCTGCGCCGCCCGTCGATCCTCGACGCTGGCGATGGACCACCCGAGTTCGTCCGCGAGCGAGAACCCGTCGACGCCCGCCTGCACGGCATCGAGCGGCAGCATCACGGTGATCCCGACGATGGCCGCCAGCACGACGCGGATCGTGGCGTAGATCGCCGGCGTCCTCGCATCGCCGCTGCCGTAGAGCACGGACTGCAGCAGGCGGGAGCCGGTGCTGGCGACCATCCCGAGCGCGTAGACCGACAGGATGGCACCCACCTGGATGCTGGCATCCGCCGAGAAGCTCCGCCCCTGGAACAGCAGGGTCACCACCAGGTTCCCGGCAACCACGAAGGCCACGGCCGTGGGCAGCACGAAGAACGCCACCCGTCCGAGCCCGGCATCGAGGCGGGTGACGATCCGCACCCGATCCGTCTGGTCCATCGTGGACAGGGCCGGGAGCTCGGCGGCGGCCACGCTCATGCCGAACAGGGCGATCGGCAACAGGTACAGCGACTGTGCGTAGGTGACCGCGGCCACCCCGCCCACGGCGAGCAGGGAGGCGGCGAACAGGTCGACGTAGCTGCCGAGCTGGACGCTGCCACGTCCGGCCAGGACCTGCCCGAACCTGGCGATGACGGCACGGACCCCGTTGGCGTCCAACCGGAGGGACAGGCGCAGGTGGGGGACCAGGCGGCGGACGGTCGGCAGCTGCACGAGGAACTGCAGGACCGAGCCGGTCAGCGCGCCGATCCCCATGGCCGTGGCCAGGCCGAGCTCCTCGGTCGTGACGAACAGCACCGCCCCGGTCAGCGACCCGATGATGGCGAGGTTCCAGACCACCGGAGCGATGTAGGACAGGAAGAAGCGACGGTGTGAGTTGAGGATCCCGAGGCACCAGGCCGACAGCACCAGCATGCCCACGCCCGGCGTGATGATGCGGACCAGGGTGACGGTCAGCTCGAAGCGCTCACCGCCGGGTTCGAACCCGAAGGCGATGATCCGGGTGATGGGCCGGGCGAACACGACCGCAACCGCCACGATCAACGAGGTGAGCAGGATCAGCAGCCCGGCGATGGCCCCCGCGAGCCGCCCGGCGTCCTCGTCGCGTCCCTCGGCGATGAGCCGGCTGTAGACCGGCACGAACGACGCCGACAGCACCCCCTCGCCGAGCAGGTTCTGCAGCAGGTTCGGGATCCGCAGGGCGGCCTTGAAGGCCTCCGCCCCGGGTCCGGTGCCGAGGAAGCGGGCGGTCGCGATCTCTCGGACCAGGCCCGTGATGCGCGAGCCCAGGATCCCGAGGGCGACCAGCGAGGAGCCCCGCCGCAGTTCGGCATCGTCCCCGTCCGACGGCTGGCTCATCGGGGCACCGGACGCGTCAGACCCATCGCGTCGGACGCTCCCTGAGCTGGGTCACGCCCAGTTCGTCGCACCATGTCAGGAAACCGGCCCGCGGCACACCGTGCCACGCCAGGTCGTCCAGGGTGCTCGTGAGCGGGACATCGGTGACCAGCCGAGCCAGGTCCCGGTAGAGCA
>JAWLFE010000067.1:0-14840 GCA_041685735.1 Nitriliruptoraceae bacterium | reverse complement strand
CACGTGCTGGTCGTCGACGATGAGCCCGCCATCCGCGGCCTGTTGGAGGCGCTGTTGCGCCGGGACGGATGGGAGGTCACGTCCGTCGAAGGGACCGCCGAGGCGCTCGACGCCGTTCGGGGGGCAGCCTTCGATCTGGCCCTGCTCGACGTCGGTGACGACGGCCGGCAGCTGCTCGGACAGCTCGAGGAACAGCAACCCGGCCTGTGGTCCCACAGCGCGTTCATGTCCGGTTCGCCCCCGGCGGACGGGGTCCTTGATGGGCGGCCCGTGCTGGGCAAGCCGTTCGCGTGGCAGGACCTGGCCGCCATGCTCGCGGACATCGTCACGCACCGGGATGCGCCGTCACCGACATGAGCGAGGCACGCGTGCCACCTCGACGTCACCGTCTCCTGCTCGTCCTGGGGCTCGTGCTCGTGCTCCTGGTCGCCGCCCGGCTGGCCGTCGGTGTCGTGCCGCCGCCGGAGATCGGTCTGCGGGTCGGTGAGCTCTACCCGTGCCCGGACTCCGACAACTGCGTCCGCTCCGGGGCGGACGATCCACGGCACGCGACCGAGCCGCTCCACTGCCCAGGAGACCGGCTGGAGGATGTCGTCGGCGTCGGGTTGAACACCCTGCCGCGCACCGAGATGGTCGTCGTTCGTGACGGCTACGCCCACCTGCGATCGACGAGTCGGTGGATGGGGTTCGTCGATGACCTGGAGCTCCACGCGGACGACGATCGGATCCAGGTCCGGGCTGCGGCGAGGTTGGGGCGACGGGACTTCGGGGTGAACCGCGATCGTGTCGAGACGCTGCGCACGGCCGTCCAACAGGCCGGGGTCTGCACGTGAGTCCGACGGTGTCCGCGCGGGCCCGGTGCGCGCGAGCACGCGCACGCTTTGACCCCCTGCCGCCGGCTGCATACGCTCCGCGCTCGTGCCGGATCCTCGGTACGTCTCGGTGGGTGTAGCTCAGTTTGGTTAGAGCGCTCGGTTGTGGTCCGAGAGGCCGGGGGTTCAAGTCCCCTCATCCACCCTCCACGCGCAGCCGTCCGGTCGGTCCTGCTACCGTCCTGCGGCTGTGTACGCGCCGCTAGCTCAATTGGCAGAGCATCCGGCTCTTAACCGGCAGGTTCTAGGTTCAAGTCCTAGGCGGCGCACCGCGAGCACCGGTCCTTCGGGGCCGGTGTTCTGCGTCGGCCCGCGTCGCTGGTCGCGACGTCGCTGCTGACCGCGAACCCGTGAGCCACCCGCACCGAGCGATACCTTGAGCATCCGGACCCGATCCACGCGGGCCCTCGAGGAGAACCGGTGGTGCATGACGGATCTGAGGACGCCGGCGGGGCCCCGGGACACAGCCCCTCGACGGGTCCGGTCGACGAACTGACCGTCGAGGCCGTGGGCCGCTTCAGCGAAGGCTTCGAGCGGTTGATCCGGGCGCGCGGCGCGCTCTACGAGTTCCACCAGCAGATGGGCCGCTGCGACGCGCTCATCGGCGAGGCGGTCGACCTGCTCCGTGAGGCCGGCCATGACGATCTCGCAGGCGATCTGGAGACCTCGCTGGTCGGACGCAACGCGATCCCTGATCGGTGGACCTTCCAGATCGTCGAAGCTTTCGACGACACCTACTACGACGTCGCCGCCGCATTCGCCCGACGGGTACGTGACACCCTGTCAGATGGCCATCGCCACGTGCACGAGGCACAGATGAAGGCCGCGAGACGGACCTCCGGACCGAGCGACGACCATCCCTGATCCCACGATCCTCCGTGGGCGATAGCGGGGCCTGGCTAGCACGCAGAGGGTCGTGGTCCACGTGGCGGGGGAGCTTGCTGGTCTGCCGGTCGGCGACGAGCCCAACTGGACCCGGTCGGTGCCGTGCATGACGTGCCGATCGGCAACTGGTTCGGGCCCCGCACCTACGGTCGAAGGACCGGCCCGGCGCTTCCCGAGGACGAGCAGCCTCGGCAAACGCGCCGGCTCATCCCGGGTGACGGCGGGTCCCAGACTCGATGGAGGAGACGACGATGGCGTCGAAGCAGTACGAGGACATGACCCGCCAGGAGCTCTACGACCTCGCGCAGGAGCGTGGGATCGAGGGCCGATCAGACCTCTCGAAGCAGGAGCTCGTGACAGCATTCCGGATGGAGGACACCGGTCCCGATGCCGTGCGGCTGCTGGTCGAACAGCACGACGAGATCCGCCGGCTGTTCCGCGAGTGGGACGAGTTGTCCACGCGCCCCTCGAAGCGCAAGGAGGAGGTGGTCCGCGAGGTGATCACGATCCTCGTCAAGCACGCCAAGATCGAGGAACAGATCTTCTACCCGGCTGTCGCGGCCGAGGTGGAGGGCCAGGAGCGCCTCGTCGACGAGAGCCTCGAGGAGCACCACGCAGCCGAACTCCTGCTCAACGAGATCGATCGGATGGATCCCGAGTCCGGACGCTTCGATGCGAAGGTCACGGTGGTCAAGGAGATGGTGGTCCAGCACCTCGACGAGGAGGAATCGGTGTTGTTCCCCCAGGTCGTGGACCAGCTGCCCGAGGAACGCCGCCGGGAGATCGGCGGCGCGATGCTGACGGCCTGGAAGCTCGCCCCGACCCGGCCGCACCCACATGCGCCCTCCACCCCGCCAGCCAACCTCATCGCTGCGATCCCGGCCACGATGATCGACCTGACGGTCGGTGCAGCCCGTGGGGTCGGTCGACTGGTCAAGCGCGGGTGATCGCCGGATCCGTACCGGAGATGGCGGGTGCGGCGCTCGGCGCACTCGCCATCTACCTCGCGGTCATCGCGGCGACGAGGCTCTCCGGCCTGCGGAGCCTGTCGAAGATGTCATCCTTCGACTTCGCCATGACGGTGGCCATCGGGTCGCTGGTCGCGACGGCTGCATCCGGGCAGGTCGCCGTGGTGACGGCCGCGACCGGCGTCGCGGTGCTGTACGCGGCCCAGGCCGGGGTCGCCGTGCTGCGACGCCACGGACTGCTGAGGGGACTCGTCGACAACTCACCGCTCCTGCTGATGGGGGACGGAGCCGTCCTCGAGGACAACCTCGCCTCGGCGCGCCTGACCCTCGACGACCTCCGTGCCAAGCTCCGGGAGGCGAATGTGACCGATGTCACCCAGATCCACGCGGTCGTGTTCGAGACCACCGGGGACGTCAGCATGCTCCACGGCGACAGACACTGGGATCCCGACCTGCTGCGCGGCGTCCGCCGAACCATCGGAGACCGCTCGTAGAGCGTGCAGGCCACGCAGCGTCGTCGATGTCGATCAAACGGAGGTCGAGGGCGAGTGGCGGTCCAGGCCGAACCGGTCAGTCGCCCCGAGCGTCCAGCTCGACCCGACACGGTCACCACCACGGGCCAGCGTGACGGCCCTGCTTGCACCGCGGCGATGCGGTGCGCTGGCTCGGTCCAGGATCCTCTGCCGGGAAGGACACGGTGACCGAGTCCAGGGCCGCGCCCGACACCGGCCACGGCGACCGCACGCTGGATGGTCGCGGGCACGTCGAGGAGCCTGGCTGGGGTGCGGCAGCCGCCCCGCTGGCGGTATCCGCCGATCCCGTCATGACCTACCTGGCTGTCCAGGGCGGCGCCGCTGAGGGGCACCCACTCTGGGAGGCGGCCATCGGCCGGATCGGGATCGGTGCCGCGATGTCCATCCGGCTCCTCCTTGGACTGGTCCTGGTGGCGGCGGTGATGGTGGCCGTCGAGCACGATGGCGCGCCCCTCACCCGGTGGTCGCTACGTGCACTGACCGCGGTCTTCACCGTCGTCGCTGCGTGGAACCTGTGGGTCTGGACCGTCGTTTGACCCAACGCACGACTCATGGCCCACCTGGGCGTCCGCAACGAAGTCGGCTCCCGGACGGAGCAGAACCGGGCCGGTGTTCTGCGTCGGCCCGCGTCGCTCTCTGCGACCTCAGTCCTCCCTGACGGGGCGTTCCTCGCTCGGGATGTGTTCGACCGGGATGTCCACCGTCCGTTCGATCCGACTGACGACGTCGAGCCGCAGCCACCGCGACACCCCGGCCGGCAGCGTCGACACGATGACCCCGTCGAAGCGTTCACCCCGACGCAGGACGTCACCGACGGCGTCGGCCGCACGGTGATCTCCCACCTCGCCGGTCACGGTCGCATCCAACTCACCGAACCGTTCCAACGCCTCGGCCAGGCGCCGCTCCGCGAGCCGGACGTCAGCATCCTCGTCGTGGAACGCATCGGTCGGGTCCGCGCTGGCAGGCACCAGCACGTGGATCGAACAGGATCCTTCCGACGCGCACTCCTCGAGCCGGTCGAGCAACGCCGGTCCCCCGAGGGTCTGGTTGGCCACCACCAGGTAGCGGGGCATGTCGCACCTCCCTGTCGCCGTCCCCCCGACCCTAACGTGGCATCCGGCCGTGGCAACCGGTGGGGTGCCACGGGATCAGGCCGTGACATCGCGGCCGGGTTGGGTCACGATGGTGCCGCCCGGGCTCCAGGGGCGATCACCCGCGGGAACCTCTGAGGGACCAGATACCACTGCCGTCGGTCGTCGATCGACGGCTACACGTCATGGGCATCGGCGACGAGGCCGTGCAGGCACGCAGCGGCACCACCGGGACGGCCCCCTGACCCGGCCAGGCCCGTGAGCTGCTCAGGTCGTCACGACCTCGGGCCGGTCGTGGGGAACCCCCTCGAGCTCACGGATGAGCGTGTCGGCAGCCGCGTCGGTCCGCAGGGTCGCGCCGAGGGTTGCCGCGGCCGCCCGCCGCACCGGATCGTCCAGCAGACGCTGGACCGACCGGGCGATCCGATCCGTACCCGCGGTCCGCTTCAACATCAGTCCCGCCCCGGCAGCCACGACCCGAGCGGCGTTGTCCGCCTGATCCCGGCCATGCGGCAGCACCAGCACCGGCACCTCGGCGGCCAGGGCCTTGACGAGGGTGCCGTGACCGCCGTGCGTCACCGCGACCGCAGCGTGGTGCAGGACCTGCGCATGCGGCGCGCTGGCCACGACGCTGACGTTGGCCGGCGCCGAGAGGTCGGCTGGATCGATCGCGGGCCCCGTCGTGATCACGCCCCGGACCGGAAGTCGCCCGAGGGCATCGGCGATCCGTTGCAGGAGCGCGCCCTGATCCTGGAAGGTCGAGGACAGTCCGACGAGGACCAGGGGGTGCTGACCTGCGGGCGCCCGCCACGTCGCGTCCGCCCAGGACGGATCGTCCAGCACCGGCCCGGTATGCACCACGGAGGCGGGTAGGTGACCCGGTCCGTCGAACGCCAACGACGTGAGCACGAGTTGACGTTCAGCCACCCCCAACTGATCGAGGAAGTGACGGAGCGGCGGCAGCCCCAGGTCCGCCCGGAACGCGTTGAAGCGGTCCCGGCCCTGCCGGTCCCACATGCGCTGCAGCAGCGCCGGCACGATGCGGTCGCGGGTTCGACCGAATGACCCCCGGGGCCAGGAGAAGCCCAAGCCGAAGGCCGGTCGACCGACCGTCGGGACCGGGTAGATGTTCGCGTGCAGGATGACGAGTGGCAGGCGGGCGCGTTCGGCTGCGGCCATGGCGCCGAACCCGAACAGGGTCGCGACGACGACATCTGGCGAGACCACACGGATAGACGCATCGACGTCGGCTGCGTAGCCGGGGGCCGGCCCGATGAACTGCTGGTCGAGCACCCGCCTGAACATCTTCAGCGGCGAACTGACCTCCCAGTCCCTGATCGGGTCGTCCTCAGCCCGCCGCGTCGGTCGGTTGGTCCCGCGCTCCCACCGTCGGAAATCAGCCCCGGTGGCCAACACCTCCTCGCGCATCGTGTCCTCACCGAGCACGGTCACCCGGTGACCCCGCTCCAGCAATCGTCGGGCCGCACCGAGCTCCGGCGGCACGGTGCCGCCACCGTCGACCAGGGCGAACAGGTAGTGCTTGGGGACACGCATCACGCTTCCTCGCGGTGTCGGAGCACACCATCGACCAGGTCCGCGAGGATCCGCTCGGTGACGGCTCGGCTCAGGCCGAGATCACGGCGCAGCAGCTTCCAGGTGTAGACGTCCGTGGCCGCGTGCAGCGCGTAGACGGCCCGCATGCGTGCCCCGGGATCGGCGGGAAGGTGGTCGGCGAAGATGCGCTCCAGATCGGCCTGATGCCCGAGCCGTGCCTCGTCGAGCAGAGGTGCGAACGACTCCAGGCGCTCCGCCGCCATCGCCGCGCGCACGTTGGCGTCGCCCGACCGTTCGTACTGCGCCACGAGGTGGTGGACCGCGGAGGTCACGTCACCCGGCGTGATCCGCTCCCGCTCGGAGCCGACCTCGTCCCTGAGGCGCTCGAAGGCCGCTCGGGCCGCACCCTCTTTGGACTCGAAGTGGTTGAGGACGGTCTGGTGCGACACACCCGAACGTTCCGCGATCGCCGCCAGGGTCACGTCCGCGAGGTCGTGCTCGAGCAGCAACTCCAGGGTCGCGCCGGAGATCGACGCCCGTGTGGCCGCGACCTGTTCCGCCCGTGTCGCCATCGCTCCACCCTCCGCGCCCCCATCGGTCCGACCCGATCCGGTTGACCGGCACTCAACCAGAACGTTGAGTGGCGGTCAAGGTTCCAGTGGCCCACGACGCGTCGCACGGGTGTCGGCCCGCCTGTCAGCTCGGTCCGGGAGGAGCCGAAGCCAACCTCACGCCGGTCGGAACCCATCGTGCGCATCCGGATCCTGGTGCCGGATCATGATGTGGCGCGGGACGGTGTAGGCCTGCACCGCGTCCTCGGACAGGTCGGACCCGAACCCCGAGCGCTTCATGCCCCCGTGCGGGGCCTCCGAGGTGATCGGCAGGTGATCGTTGACCCAGGTGACCCCGACACGCAGTTCGTGGGCGACCCGCAGGCCCCGGGCGCCGTCCGCGGTCCAGACGGACGACGCCAACCCGTAGACGACGTCGTTGGCCGCATCGATGGCTTCGCGCTCGCCGTCGACGGGCAGCACGACCAGCAACGGTCCGAAGACCTCCTCCTGGACCACCCGGTCGGTCTGGCGCACCCCGGTGAGCAGTGTCGGCGGATAGAAGAACCCGTCACCGTCCGGCACGACCCCGCCACAGACGACCTCGCCGCCCTGGTTGGCAGCCTGCTCGACGAACCCGTGCACGCGGTCGCGGTGGGCCGCAGAGATCAGCGGCCCGATGTCGGTGTCCGGCGCCGTCGGGGACCCCAGCCGGATACCGGTCAGCGTCTCCCGGAGCGCGTCGACGAGATCGTCGTGGATCCGTCGGTCGACGTACACCCGCGTCGCCGCCGTGCAGTCCTGGCCGGTGTTGTAGGTCGCCCCCATCGCGATCCCACCGGCTGCGGCTGCGAGGTCGGCGTCATCGAACACCAGGGCGGGCGCCTTGCCACCGAGTTCGAGGTGCAGCCGCTTGAGCGTCGGCGCGGCCGCTGCCATGACCGCACGGCCGGTCCCCGTCGATCCCGTCAGCGTGATCATGTCGATGTCGGCATGCGCGGCCATCGCGGCACCGATGTCATCGCCACCCGTGACGATGTTCAGGACCCCGGGTGGCAGGCCCGCCTCGACCGCCAACTCCGCGAGGCGCATCGATGATCGAGGGGTCGCCGGTGCGGGCTTCAGGATCAGGGTGCACCCGGCAGCCAACGCCGGACCCGCCTTCCAGATGGCCATGACCAGCGGGAAGTTCCAGGGGGTGATGGCTCCGACGACCCCCACGGGTTCCCGGGTGATCAGGGAGGTGTAGCCACGGGTGAAGCGTCCGGTTCCGGTGCCGTGCACGGATCGGGCGGTACCGGCGAAGAACCGCAGGTTGTCGAGGGCGAAGGGGAACTCACCGTCCGCAGCGGTCGCCGTCGGCTTCCCCGTGTCCGCGATCTCCGCGTCCACCAGCGCGTCGGCGTGCTGCTCCAGCAGGTCCGCCCACCGCAGGA
The DNA here is from genome assembly GCA_041685735.1 of Nitriliruptoraceae bacterium. Taxonomy (GTDB): domain Bacteria; phylum Actinomycetota; class Nitriliruptoria; order Nitriliruptorales; family Nitriliruptoraceae; genus CSSed11-175R1. The sequence goes on along the minus strand of JAWLFE010000067.1, from coordinate 6,950 downwards.
GCACAGCCGACCGCTCCCCCGGCGTCGTCCGACCCCAGTCCTCGCGGCCTGCACGTCGAGCGGCGGCCACCGCCTGGTCCAGCACCTCGGGGGTCGCCTCGCTGAAGCGGAGCCCGACCTGGCCGGTGGCCGGATCGACCAGTTCGCGCGACGGGCCGTCGCCCTCCACGACGGTCCCGTCGATCATGGCTGCGTGGGGCATCGGCGCATCTCCCGGTCGGTGGTGCAGGGCAGGGTGCTTGACGGACCCTGGCCGTTCGGCTCCGATCCTAGATGTGACAGCCGACGAGCACGGAGGGATCCCGTGAGCCAGACGACCATCATGCTGTGGCCCGAGAGCGCGGCCGGCCCGACCAACAACTGCATCGGGATCGGGCACGTCCTCCTGCAGCGCGGCCATCGGGTCGTGTTCGCCGTCGAGTCCTCGTGGAAGGGCCAACTCGAACCGCTGGGCTTCGAGGAACAGCTGGTCGACCTGTCCGAACCGCCGGAGGGCCCTGTCGACGCAGGCCAGTTCTGGAAGGACTTCATCTCCGAGACCGCGCCCGAGTTCCAGCGGCCGACGATCGAGCAGTTGGAGACGGTGACCGCACCGATCTGGCAGGAGCTGATCGACGGCGCACGCTACAGCCAGGACCGGCTCGCGAGCATCGTGGACGAGGTCCGGCCCGATGTCGTCGTCGAGGACAACGTCGTCTGCTTCCCGGCGCTGATGACCGCGGGCGCACCGTTCGTCCGCATCGTGTCCTGCAACCCTCTGGAGGTCCGCGACCCGTTGCTGCCACCGGTGTTCTCCGGGCTCCCGACCGACGATCCCAGCGGGTGGGACGACTTCCGTGCCGCCTACGACCGCACCCACCGCACGATGTGGGGCGAGTTCAACGAGTGGGTGGTCGAGCAGGGCGCTCCACCGCTCCCCGAGCTGGAGTTCATCCACACCTCGGAGCACGCCAACCTCTACCTCTACCCGCAGGCCGCCGACTACCAACGCTCGCAGGCACTCGGGCCCACCTGGCACCGACTGGCCTCATCGGTCCGCGCTACCGACGAGGCCTTCGAGGTGCCGGCATCGGTCGCCGATGGCGACGGCTCGCTGATCTACTTGAGCCTCGGCTCGTTGGGATCGGCCGATGTCGGGCTGATGAACCGCCTCATCGATGTCCTGTCGCGCACCCCGCACCGCTTCATCGTGTCCAAGGGACCCCGCCACGATGAGTTCGAACTGGCGGACAACATGTGGGGCGCGGAGACCGTGCCACAGACCAACGTGCTGCCCCACGTCGACCTCGTCGTCACCCACGGCGGCAACAACACCGTCACGGAGTCCCTCCACATGGGCAAGCCGATGGTGGTCCTCCCGCTGTTCTGGGACCAGTACGACAACGCGCAACGGATCGACGAGGTCGGCGCGGGCATCCGCCTGGACACCTACGGCTTCGAGGACGAGGAACTCACGGGTGCCATCGACCGGCTGCTGGCGGACAGGACGCTGCGCCGCCGGCTCGACATGAACGGCCAGCGGATCCGCGCGATCGGTGGGACCACCGTCGCCGCCGACCGCATCGAAGCGGCCGCCGGCTGACCGACGGCAACCTCCGCACCCCAAACACCGGACCGACCCCCGGCAGCATCGAGGTCGTGCATGACCGACCAAGACGTCGCCGGAACGACCACGCCGGACCCGCAACGTCGAGATGAGATCGTGTCCCTCTGGTCCGCGGGCAGGTACGAAGCCATCGGCGCGCTGTTCGAACCGATCAGCCACGAACTGGTCGCGGAACTCGATGTCGCCGGTCGCCACATCCTGGACGCGGCGACCGGAACCGGCAACACGGCCATCGCCGCCGCCATGGCCGGAGCGATGGTCGATGCCTGCGACCTCACACCACGATTGTTGGAGCTCGCACGTGGTCGTGCTGCCGCCGCGGACGTCACCATCGCCTTCGCGGAAGCCGACCTGATCGCGCTGCCCTATCCGGACGCAACCTTCGACCTCGTCGTGTCGACCTTCGGTGCGTTCACCGTCGACCAGCCTGAGCGATGCGCCCGGGAACTGGTGCGGGTCTGCCGTCCGGGCGGTCGTGTCGTGACGACCGCCTGGGCGGACCGGGGCGTGTTCGCGACCTCCAGGGAGGTCATCGCGCGCGAGCTACCCGAGATCCACGGCCCGGCGCGCCACGATCCCCACGACTGGGCTGAACCCGCTGCTGTCCGCGGCTTCGTCGCCGGGCTCGACGTGGAGGTCCACATCGAGCATCGAACGATCTGGTTCCGGTTCCCGTCCCTGGTAGCCGCCTTCGAACTCTTCGAGGCGGCGTCCGGCCCCTACCTACGCATGCGCGCGGCGATCGAGCAACGCGAGCAGGCAGGGTGGGAGCGGGTGCGCCACGACGTCGTTGCCGGCTGGGGGCAGCTGGCGAGACCGGCCGTGGGTGGGGGCGTCGAACTCCCCGCCGACTACGGCATCGTCACGATCATCCCCGCCTGATCGACGGGCAGGCAGGCGACAACGCCGCTAGGCCGATGACGCGTCGTCTCCGAGGGAGAACCCGGCATCGAGGATCTCATCCGAGTAGCTGCGGAAGGCGATCACGGTCTCTGATCCCTGGATACCGGGCACCTTGCCGATCCTGCCGGTCACGACATCCGCCAGCTCGTCGTTGCGGGCGACCTTGACCTTCACGATCAGGTCGTAGCGGCCGGTCACGGAGTAGACCTCCGTGACCCCGTCGATCTCACAGAGGGCTTCGGCCGCTTCGGGAACACTGGCGACGTCGACATCGAGCAGCACGAACGCGATCATCGGCAACCTCCCTGGGATGGGCCGTCAACCTACAGCAGCCGATGGGGACGGTGCCGCTGGCCGCGGTCGGGCGACCGGAGGACGACCCCGCCGCGACTAGCCTGTCGGCCTGGCCGTGCCGCAGCCCAGCGGCCCGGCCGCACGACCGGCGCACGAAGGCGTTCCATGACCTCCTCGACCCTGCAGGTCGTCTTCGTGGTCGACGGGTTGCGACCGGACCTGATCGATGAGGACACCACGCCGACGATCGCGCGACTCCGCCACGAGGGGGTCGACTGCGTCGCTGCCCACGCGGTGAGCCCGCCGGTCACCCGGGTCAACGCCGCCGCCATCGCCACCGGAGACCACCCGGGGCGCAACGGCCTGCCGGGCAACGAGCTGTACCAGCCCGCCGTCGCCGAGGGTCGAGCCTTCCGGACAGCCGATGGAGGTGCCCTGCGACACCTCCAGCAGGTCAGCGGGCGGCTCCTGCACCGGCCGTCCCTCGGCCGACGATTGCACGACGGTGGCCGCAGGCTGGTCACGGTCGGCTCCGGTTCATCGGGGTGTGCGCTCCTGCTCGCCAGTGAGGCCGCTGAGGGCCACGGCGTCATGATCAACGTCAACCGGACACCGAACGGCGTCCCGGTCGCGATCCCCGAGGTGATCGACGGGGAGCTGCAACGCCGGTTCGGTCCACCGCCGGCGAAGGACCCAGCGGCCGACTTCCGACCGTCGATCACCTATGCGACGCAGGTCATCCGTGACTACGTCCTGCCGGACCTCGAGCCCGATGTCCTGCTGTTCTGGATCACGGAGCCCGACCATGCCCACCACACGTTCGGACTCGCTGCAGCGGGTTCCGTGCGTGCCCGGTCGGCCGCCGATCAGGCCGTGGCTGAGGTCCTGGCCGCCATCACGGACACCGGCGCCGCCGACCCCGACGTGCTCGTCGTGTCGGATCACGGGTTCTCCACGATCAGTGGCTCCCTGGACCTCGATCACGAGCTCGTTGGAGCCGGACTCAAACGGCCTGGTGACACCACCGATGTCATCGTCGCGCGATCCGGCTGCGGCCTGCTGTACGTCCGCAACCGCGATCCGGAACACATCGAGCGGATCGTCGGGTTCCTGCAGCGCCAACCCTTCAGCGGAACGATCTTCACCCCGCCGCGACCGCCCGGCCACCACGGCAACGCGCCGGACACCACGCCACCCGCCGATGAGCATCACGGGTGGGTCGGCGGAACGCTCTCGGACCGACTGCTCGGGTATGCCGGGAACACCCGGGAGCCCGACATCGTGCTATCCCTGCCATGGAGCGATGCCGGCACGCGCAGTGGCGTACCCGGCGAGTCGATGGCCCTGACCCCGGCGGGTGGGACGTCCATGGCCGCACAGCACGGCAACCTGTCCCCCTACGACCTCAGGTCCACGATGATCTGCTGGGGGCCGAGCTTCCGGTCGAACGCCGTCGTGACCGTCCCGACGGGCAACCTCGACGTGGCACCGACCATCCTGGCGCTGGCCGGGTTGGACCCCTCACCGCTGGACGGGCGCGTGCTGACGGAGTGCCTCCAGCGGACCGACGACCACGCACCGGACCACGGCGTGACCACCTTCCGGGTCGTGGAACCGACGTCGGGGTACGAGGCAGCGGTCGACGTCGCGACGGTGGGCGACCATCGCTACCTCGCCCGAGCGGTGCGGGACCGATGAGGCGTCGGTCCCACGTCGTCGAGCAGGATCGTCACCGACAGCACGGAGGCGCGCATGATGCGTGAGAGCGAGCGGGCACTGCCGGTGACCCACCACCTGTCGGCGCGCGGCCTGGCGGAGCGCTACGTGGGGGTGCTCCTCGACCTGGACGGCGTCTGTTACCGGGGATCGGATCCCATCCCGGGTGCCGCCGATGCCGTCACGCACCTGCGCGCCGCCGGCCTCGGGGTCCGGTTCGTGACCAACAACGCAACGCGGACCCCGGAGGCCGCCGCGGGACACCTCGGCTCGGTCGGGATCGACGCGTCCGTCGACGAGATCGTGACCTCGCCGCAGGCCGCTGCGGACCTGCTGGAACCCGGGACCCGTTGCCTCGTCATCGGGATGGCCGGGCTCCGCGCCGCCCTGACGCAACGTGGCTGCGTGTTGTCGGATGATCCGACCACGGTCGATGCCGTCGTCGTCGGGATGGACACGGACCTGACGTGGGCCAAGCTGTGCGCGGCGACGATCGGTCTGGACCGCGGCGCCCGGTTCATCGGCACCAACGGGGACGTCTCCTTCCCATCGAGCGAGGGGCTGTGGCCGGGCAACGGCGCCGTGCTCGCTGCGCTGTCGGCCGCCACCGGTCGAGAGCCGGAGGTCGTCGGCAAGCCGCACGCACCCCTGCTGCAGCGGGCTGCGGCCTCCCTGCCCGACGGCCGCGTGGTGATGGTCGGGGACCGGATCGACACCGACATCGTGGGCGCGCAGGCACTCGGGTGGGACACGGTGCTGGTGCTGTCGGGGATCAGCACCGCCGCTGAAGCCCGCGCGATGGACCTGCCACCGACGTGGCTGACAGACAGCCTGGCAGTGATCACCACCTGAGCCGCGGCCCGGTGACCCATGCGGGCATGCGGGCACGGTGGCACGCCGGCAGGGTTGGGAGCGCATGCTCAGTGGGCATCGCCGTTGCCGCGCTGCTCGAGCTTCTCCTGCCAGACCGGGACGAAGTCGTAGGTGGCGTAGAACTCCGTCGAGAACGCACCCCACGCACGGGCTTCGATGACCTGGTTGACCTCCCGTAGCCGGTCCGGTGGGACCCGCAGGGTCACCACCTGGCCGAGGCCCATCATCACATACCAGGACGCCACCTCGATGCCGTCCGGTGGGAAGCCGTCCCAGAAGCCGTTGTCGTCCAGCTTGCGTCGGATCTCAGCGATCGTGAGGCGCTGGTCGTGGCGAAGGAAGATCGTCAACAGGATCGTGTCGCCGGCGGCTGCCATCCATCGCTCCTCCGTCGTGGCTCGCAGGGGTCGATACTGCCAGGTCCGGTCGCTCAACCGAGCACCCCACGCTGCCGATACCTCAAGGGAACCCGACGGAGCCTCACGAAACGGCACCCCGCCCGAAAGGGCGGTCCGCAAAGCCACGGGCCTACCGCCGCTCCAGGAGCGGTCACGGCAGCCGAGCCACCGAACGAGACTCTGCACCACGATCGCTGTGGCTCCGTCCAACCTCTCCGGAGGAAGGACGGTCCCATGGACCCCACGGTCGCCCCGGCGGCGTCACCTCGACGTCGCCGCATCGCCGGCCTGAGCGCCGTCGTCCTCTTCGCGGCACTCACCGCGATGCTGTTGGCCGCGTCGTCATCAGCGGCGACGACCCAGACCGGCCTCACGCCGCCGATCGCCGCGTCGGACCTCGAGGTCGAGGTGCTCACCGTGGTCAACGCGGACCGGGTCGCTGCAGGGTTGCCCGAACTGGCGCTGGCCCCTGACCTGTCACTCGTCGCAGGCCAGCACAGCGCCCGGATGGCTGACGGTACGCACCTGCACCACAACCCCGACCTGGGTGACGACGTCGACCACTGGCAGCGGGTCGGCGAGAACGTCGGTCGCAGTCCGTCGGTCGACGCGGTGCACACCGCCTTCATCGCGTCGCCGAGCCACGCGGCGAACATCCTCGACCCGGGCTTCACCGAGGTCGGGATCGCGGTCGACGAGCGCGATGGCACGTTGTGGGTGACCCAGGTGTTCCGGGAACCCTCCACCTCGACCGTCCTGCCCTTCTGATCCCCACCGGCCCGTCATCGACGGGCACGTCCCGATCGCAGGGTCGGCACGGGATCACCATCCGGGGGATGACGAACAGCGAGGGTCCGATGAAGCAGCAGCTCCGGCAGCGGAGCACCGCAGCCTGGATCGTTGCGGTGGTCGTGTCCGCGGTGGTCCTGTACGGCTCGCAGCAGGCACTGTCGCCAGCCGCCGGCGCCGGGCACGACGCACTCTCCCACGCGATCACGGTGGACGCCACGCCGCTGACGCAGGAGGAGCGCATCACCGCCTGTCTCACCGTGACCGCCGAGGTCACCGGGCCCGCCGATGCCCGGCTCCGGGCGAACGTGCTCCCCGGGTCCCGGCCCACCCCGTCACCGGGGGCCTCCGTGACCGTGGAGACCGTCCAG
>JAWLFE010000020.1:2464-50409 GCA_041685735.1 Nitriliruptoraceae bacterium | reverse complement strand
CGAACTCGAAACTGAACCGCGGGATCACGAGCACCCCGACCACGGCGAAGATCAGGCCACCGACGTGGACCCAGGTGGAGGCGACGAACGGGTGCACACGCTCCCCGAACGCACCGATGATCGCGGACTGCACGGCGATGAGCGTGCCGGCGATGATGGCGGCGGGCAGGGCGATGTTCACGATGAGCCTCCGAACGGCCCGGTCACGGTCCCGGCCCCATGCGTCGGCACGAGGTCTGTGCCGGTGTGGCGGGCGGGACACCGGCGGTCGCGGAGCGTAACGCGCGCGTTCCGACGTCCACCGGTGCGGCGAGGCAGCGCAGCGTCACCGGCCCGCGGTCAGAAGCAGGCAGCCGCGAGGTACGGGTAGGGGTTCACCGCGGCGCCACCACCCGGGTGGCGCTCGAAGTGGATGTGCGGTGCGCCACCCCGGGCGTTGCCGGTGTTGCCGTTGAAGGCGATGTGCTCGCCCGCCTCGACCCGGGTACCGACCGCGCCGGCTTCGGCGTAGCCCTGCAGGTGGGTGTAGAAGTAGGTGCTGCCGTCGGTACCACGCAGGTACAGCGAGATGCCACCCAGACGGCTGTTGGAGTGCCGGGCGATGACCCCATCCGTGAACGCGTAGACCGGGGATCCCATCGGGCCCATGATGTCGGTGCCCTGGTGGCGACGGCCGCCCGACCGCGGGAACCCCCACGAGTCGATGAAGTGGGTGACCCCCGGCTGCAACGGACAGGCGTAGACCCCCTGCTGCGAACCACGGTCGATGGTTCGCTGCCGGGCGGCGATGGCCTCCAGCGCGGTCACGGTCGCCGCCGCGCCGGCGAGCTCATCCTCGATCTCCGCCTGGGCGGCATCGAGCTCCGCCGAGCGGCTCTCCAGGCGCTGCTCGCGCTCCCGGAGCAGCTCGCGGGTCTGCTCCAGGCGCGCGCGGACCGCCACGGCATCCTGCAGGCCGGCGGTCTCGCGTTCCTGGATCCGGAGGAAGAAACCGGCGCGCTCGACCCCGGCGTTGGGGTCCTCCGCGGCCAGCAGGGCCTCCATCGTGGTGCCCGCCCCCTGCATGTAGACCTGCCGGACCCGATCCCCGAGCCGCTCGTCGAGGTCGTCGGCCAGGTGCTCGAGCCGGCGCTCTTCTGCGTCCAGGTCCTCGATCTGGGCCACCAGGCCCTCGATCTGTCCGATGAGTTGCTCGGAACGGTGAGCGAGGTCATCGAGGTCGGCTTCGAGGTCACGGACGCGCTCGCGTTCGACCTCGAGGTCCTGCGCCACCGCCCCGAACGGTGCGACCACCAGGGCGATGATCACCAGGGAGAACGACAGAGCAGGGACGCGGCGCATGGGAGAGGGGACCTCGAGGGGGCGGGATGCAGGGTGCGGGGCCGGCGGGGACGAGTGGGCCGGCGGGCTGGGTCGACAGCAGAACGGGCCGACGACGCCGTGGGCGTCGCAGACCCGTCGGCGGCAGGGTACCGCTGCTGGCCCGGGGGGTCAGAAGCAGGCGGCCGCCAACCACGGGTAGGGGTTGATGGCCGACCCGCCTCCGGGATGGAGCTCGAAGTGCACGTGCGGTGCCGAGCGGTCGGCGTTGCCGGACGAGCCGTTGCGGGCGATCAGCTCACCGGGCACGACCCGGTTGCCGACCGCACCCGCCGGTTCGATCGAGTTCAGGTGCGCGTAGTAGAACAGGTTGCCGTCGTCGCCACGCAGGTAGAGCCCGAGGCCGCCGAGACGACTGTTCGAGTGGCGTTCCACGACGCCCCCGGTGATGGCGTAGGTCGGATGGTCGAACGGCGCGAAGACGTCGGTCCCCTTGTGGCTGCGGCCACCACTGCGGGGGTCCCCCCAGGTGTCACGGAACCGGAACGCGCCATCGAAGATGCAGGCGTAGATGCCCTGCTGGGTCCCGCGGTCGATCCGTCGTTGCCGTGACACCAGCGACCGGATCTCGGTCGCCTCGTCCTCCGCGGCGGCCAGTCGGTCGGACAGTTCCGACGCCCTGGCTGCCAGCTCGGTCTGCAGCGCGTCGAGCTCTGCCTCCCGATCGGCGGCCAACGCGCGGATCTGGTCGAGCTGGGTCCGGGAGGCGACCGCGTCCTCGATGCGCACGCCCTCGCGGCGCTGCAGGGCGGAGACCATCCCGGCCCGCTCGACCGCGGCCTGCGACCCGTCGGATGCCAACAGCACCTCGAAGGTGGCACCGACACCCTCCATGAACGTCGTGCGGGCCCGCCGGTTGATCGCGGCCCGGGCGGCCTCCGCCTCACGTTCGTAGCGCTCCTCCCGGGCGCGGATGTCGTCGAGTTCGACGCGGGCCACCTCGATCTGTGCCCAGACCTCCTCGTAGGCGTCGGTCGCGGCATCGAGGTCGGCCTCGAGGCCCTCCACGACCCGCTCCGCGTCGTCCAGGTCGTCCAACGTCTGGGCCTGCAGCGGCGTGAAGGGGGGCCCGGCGAGCGACGCCACGAGCGCCACCGCGACCACGACGACCAGGGCCCTGAGGGGGCGTGACAGCACGCGTAACCTCCCGTGAACCTCGGATCGACGGACAGGGCAGCCGGCAGGGCGGCGGGGACAGCAAGGGGGCACCGGCATCGGCGGGGGCGGGGGCCGGGCAGCGGGGGCCGGGCAGCGGGGGCGGGGGCCGGGCAGCGTGGGCGGCGCGGCGGGGGTGGGATCGGGGCCGGGACCGGAGCCCGAACCGTGGGGTCGGACCACGGGGCTGGACGGTCATGGTCCCACCGACCATGGCTCCACCGACCATGACCGACCGGCGAGTACATCGCGGCGGTCCCCCGGAGGATAGTTGCCGATCCGCGCGGTCGCCCCATGCGCCACCCGCGGTGCGGGATGAGGCGCATCCGGCGGTTACGCTTGGTGGGATGCACCGACCCCGCCGGAGGTAGTGGTGAGCGAGCCCCGCGAACGGGATCGTCCGTGGGTGATCCGCACCTACTCCGGCCACTCCTCCCCCACGGCGTCCAACGAGCTGTACCGCACGAACCTCGCACGGGGCCAGACCGGCCTGTCGGTCGCCTTCGACCTGCCGACCCAGACCGGCTACGACCCCGACCACCCCCTGGCGGCGGGTGAGGTCGGCAAGGTCGGGGTGCCGATCTCGACGATCGACGACATGCGCACGCTGTTCGACGGCATCCCGCTCGACCAGATGAACACGTCGATGACCATCAACGCCACCGCGATGTGGCTGTTGGCGCTGTACATCGCCGTCGCGGAGGAACAGGGCGCCGACGTCTCACAGCTGGCGGGCACGACCCAGAACGACATCCTCAAGGAGTACCTGTCGCGCGGGACCTACGCGTTCCCGCCGGAACCGTCGATGCGCCTGACCGCCGACATGATCGCCTACACCGTCGAGCACCTGCCCCGGTTCAACCCCCTGAACATCTGCAGCTACCACCTCCAGGAAGCGGGTGCCACCCCGGTCCAGGAGCTGGCCTTCGCCCTGGCCAACGCCATCGCCGTGCTGGATGCCGTGCAGGAACGTGGCCAGGTGCCACCGGAGCGCTTCCCCGAGGTCGTCGGGCGGATCTCGTTCTTCGTCAACGCCGGGATCCGGTTCGTCGAGGAGATCGCCAAGATGCGGGCGTTCGTCGAGCTGTGGGACCGCATCTGCACGGACCGATACCTCGTGACCGACCCCAAACTCAAGCGCTTCCGCTACGGCGTGCAGGTCAACTCCCTCGGCCTGACCGAACAGCAGCCGGAGAACAACATCACCCGCATCCTGATCGAGATGCTGGGCGTCACGCTGTCCAAGGATGCCCGTGCCCGCGCCGTGCAGCTGCCCGCCTGGAACGAAGCGCTCGGCCTACCCCGGCCGTGGGACCAGCAGCTGTCCCTGCGGATGCAGCAGATCCTGGCCCACGAGACCGACCTCCTGGAGTACGACGACCTGTTCACGGGCTCGCCGGTCATGGCTGCCAAGGTCGACAGGTTGATCGACGACGCCACCGCGCTGTTGGACGAGGTGCTCGAGCGCGGTGGCGCGATGCAGGCGGTCGACTTCATGAAGAGCGAGCTCGTCCGCTCCAACGCCGAGCGCCTGCGCCGGATCGAGACCGGCGAGCAGGTCGTGGTCGGCGTCAACGCCTACACGGATGCGGAGCCCTCACCCCTGCTCGACGAACAGGGCGGGATCCTGGTCGTCGATCCGGCTGCCGAGTCCGAGCAGCTCGCACGCCTGGAGGGGGCCCGGGCCGCACGGGACGACGACGCCGTGGCCGTAGCGCTGGATCAGCTGCGGCGGGATGCCGACGCCGGCGCCAACCTGATGCCGGCATCGATCGCCTGCGCCAAGGCGGGGGTCAGTACCGGCGAGTGGTCCCAGGTTCTGCGCGAACGCTTCGGCGAGTACCGCGGCCCGACCGGGGTGGGTGAGGGCGCGATCGCCGGCACCAGCAGCAGCGACCTCGAGGCAGCACGTGCCCGCGTCCGCGTGGTCGAGGGCCGGTTGGGGCGCAAGCTGCGCATCCTGGTCGGCAAGCCGGGCCTCGACGGGCACTCCAACGGCGCGGAGCAGGTCGCGATCCGGGCGCGGGACCTTGGCATGGAGGTGATCTACGAGGGCATCCGGCTCACGCCGGCCCACATCGTGCGGGCCGCCGTCGACGAGGACGTCCACATCGTGGGCCTGTCGATCCTGTCGGGGTCACACCTGTCGCTGGTGCCCCAGGTGATCGAGGGGCTCCGCCGGGAGGGTCACGACATCCCCGTGGTCGCGGGTGGGATCATCCCGGCGGCGGATGCGGCCACCCTGCGCCGGGCGGGCGTGGCCGCGGTCTTCACGCCCAAGGACTACGGGCTGACCACGATGCTGGCCGACGTCGCCGAACTGGCCGTCAGCGACTGATGGTCCGCACGCTGCCCCGGGGCTGACCGCCCCGACCTGTCAGGCCTGGGGTGTGTCGGGGCCGCTGAACCCCCGGTCGACGATGCGCTGTGCGTAGCCTCCGACCGCGTCATCCACGTCGCTCTCCCGCAGCCCGTCGACCGCCCGCACGAACCCGTCACCGGTGCGGTTGATGTGCACCGTGAAGCGGGTCAGGTCTCCGAGCACGACCCGCGGGTCGTCCTCGATCGCCGTGAGGTAGTCCACCCACGAGTCGAGGTGCTCGACGTAGCTCGCCCGCACCTGCTCAGCGGCCGGGTCCGGCTGCGATGGACCGAGCCGTGCGCGGAGCACCTCGAGGTCGTCGAGGGCCGTGCGCGCCGCGGCACCGACCGCGTCCAGCAGTTCCTCGGGATCCTCGAGGTCCAGCTCGCCGCGGAAGGCCTCCTGCGCGTCGAGCTGGTAGCCGAGCATGACGCGCTCGGATGCGTCGATGTCCAGGAGCAGCTCGGCGATGCGGGTGTCGTCACCCTCCAGCTCATCGAGGTCCGGTGCGGTGATCCGCTCGTCGGCCGGGACCTCACGGTCCGGGCGATCGCCGGGCTGCCCCTCGGCGATCGCACCATCGTCATCCGGATCCGCGCCCGGTTCCTCACCCGGCTCCGCCGTGCCATCATCCTCACCGCCGGGAGCACCATCGGACGGATCGTCACCGTCGGGTGTGTCCTCGCCGGGCTGCGCGTCCGGATCGGCCGGCGCGGGCTCGTCGACCGGTGCGTCAGCGCTCTCATCACCGTCCGACAGCAGGAAGGCACCGCCGACCAGCAGCGGGACCCCCACGAACAGCAGCACGCCCGCCACGGCGCCGATCACGATCCACCGGCGCCGGCGGCGACGCGCCGCACGCTCCCGGACGAACGGTGGCGGCGGGGGACCATCGGCGTCAGGTTCGCTGCCCCCGTCACCGGGTGGGGTCGGGTACCGGACGTCCACGGGCAACTCACTGATCGGACGGTGCTGTGGGGCCGTGCCACGAGCCTGCGGGGCGTGCAGGCACGCGGTCGCGCGGCTGGCCTGAGGCCGACGGCCCTGCGGCGCAGGCGGCTCGTCGTCGCCACGGTACCCCCGCGATGGGACGCCATCCGGAGCCTCGGGCGTCCGTTCGAGCGGGGTGGTGCGGGTCGCGCGGGGGTGGTGCGGGTCGCGCGGGGGTGGTGCGCGGCACCGCCGGACCGCCGTGCCGGTCAGCCCACGGGATAGCCGGCCGTCTCCAGCGCCGATGCCAGCTCCGCGACATGCGGATGGCCACGGGTCTCGAGTTCCAGCACCACCTCGACGTAGCCGAGCTGCAGCCGGGGGTCCAGGCGATGGTGGTTGACGCCGACGACGTTGGCGCGCTGTTCGGCGACCAGCGCCAACAGCGCCGACAACCCGCCCGGACGGTCCGGGACCCGCGTGCGCAGGGAGGCGTACCGGCCGATCGCCGACAGCCCCCCGGTCACCAGGTGTTGCAGGAACAGCGGATCGATGTTGCCACCCGACACGGTCGCGACGGCGGGGAAGGCCCCCTGGATGCGACCGGCGATCAGTGCGGCGACGGCGGCGGCACCGGCGGGTTCCACCACCAGCTTGGCGCGCTCGAGCAGGATCACCACCGCGCGGGCGAGCTCGTCGTCGGTCACCGTGACGACCTCGTCCACCAGGGCCTCGACATGGGCGAGGGTCAGCTCGCCCGGCCGCTTGACCGCGATGCCGTCGGCGATCGTGGTGGAGGTCGGCAGCGCGATCGGTGCTCCGGCGGCCAACGATCCCGCGAAGGACGCACAGCCGGCCGCCTGGACGCCGACGATGCGCACGTCCGGGCGCAGGGCCCGCAGGACCACCGCGATCCCGGACAGCAGTCCCCCACCCCCCACGCACACCACCACCGTCGCGGCATCGGGGACCTGTTCGACGATCTCCAGGCCTGCCGTTCCCTGCCCGGCGATGATGTCGCGGTGGTCGAAGGGGTGGACGAAGGTCCGCTGCTCCTCGCGGGCGTAGGTCTGCGCGGCATCCATCGCATCGTCGAAGGAGCTGCCGACGAGCTGCACGTCCGCGCCGTAGCCACGCGTGGCCTCGAGCTTGGGCAGGGGGGCATCGACCGGCATGAACACCGTGGCCGCGACCCCCTGGAGCCCGGCCGCCAGGGCCACGCCCTGCGCGTGGTTGCCCGCCGACGCACACACCACCCCCCGGGCGCGCTCATCCTCCGAGAGCTGGGCGATCCGGTTGTAGGCACCGCGCAGCTTGAACGACCCGGCGCGCTGCAGGTTCTCGCACTTGAGCCAGACCTCGCCACCGGCCAGGTCCCCGATCGCCCGGGACCGCTCGACCGGGGTGCGGTCCACCACCCCAACCAGCCGCTCACGCGCCGATCGGACCGCCCCGATGTCCACGAGTTGCATCGAGCTCCCCTCCGCTGGGTGGCGGCGAGCCTAGACCTCGACAGCATCGCTGTCCGCGTGCGCACCGTGTGAGCTCGCCGTGGACACACCCCGGCACCCGGCGCTCCGCGCGCGTCGCCCGCCCGGGCCCTTCACTGACGACCGTCGATGCCGACAGGCCGACCCGTACCCGGCACGCGGCCGCGTGCCGGGACCTCCGGGACCTCCGGGACCATCCCCGGACGACACCTCGGGGAGCTTTCCGATGTCCGCAACGATCCTCGCCCGGTTGCCACGCGGCGGCACGCTCGACGAGACGCAGTGGCGGGCACGCCATCGCCTGCTGACCAGCGTGCTGATCGGCCACATCGTGGTCCTGGCGGCGCTGGGGTTCGTGTTGGGGGAGACCGTGACCCACCTGGTCCTCGAACTGCTGCCCGTCCTCGCCGGGCTGCTGCTCGCCCTGCGGTCCGCATCCCGGCGGCTGACCCGGGAGGTCGCGGTGGCGTTGGCGCCGCTCGTCTGCTCGGCGGTGCTGATCCACCTGGTCGACGGCATCACCGAGGCGCACTTCCACTTCTTCGTCGTGCTGCCGCTGATCGCGCTCTACCAGCGCTGGTCGCCGCTGCTGGCCGCCATCGGCTTCGTGGTCGTCCACCACCTGGTCCTGGCGGTCATCGCCCCGGAACTGCTGTTCAACACGCAGATCGCCGTCGACCACCCGATCTGGTTCGTCATCGTCCACGCCGTGTTCGTCCTGATGGCGGTGGCCGTGCTGGTCGCCTTCCCGAAGCTCGCGGAGGATGCCGTGATCACCGAGGACGTCGAGGCGCTGGCCGGCATCGTCGGTGCGGACGCCAGGGATCCGGGTCGCGAGGCGCCCCGGCGGGCCGACGGCGTCAGCTCCGACGACCTGACCACTGCCGTCTGACCGAGCGGGACTTCCGGCTCTGGTGACCGAAACGGCCCGGACTACGATCGGCGGGACATGGACGCCTCCCGTCCGTTCCCCACACGAGGAGCCCCCGAGCCGATGGCTGACCAGTTCCGTACCGCACACGACACCATGGGCGAGATGCAGATCCCCATCGAGGCCCTCTGGGGGGCATCGACGCAGCGGGCCGTCGAGAACTTCCCCATCTCCGGCCAGGGCGTACCGATGGAGGTCATCCAGGCGCACGCGATGCTCAAGTGGGCGGCGGCCACCGCCAACGAGGCCTCCGGAGCCGTCGACGCGGAGGTCGCCGACGCCATCCGCCGCGCCGCGGACGAGGTCATCGACGGCAAGCTCGACGAGCACTTCCCGGTGGACGTGTTCCAGACCGGCTCGGGCACCTCGACCAACATGAACGTCAACGAGGTGGTGGCCAACCGGGCCAAGCAACTGCTCGGCGAGGACCTGAACTCCGCCCGCGTCCACCCCAACGACCACGTCAACGCGTCGCAGTCCTCCAACGACACCTTCCCCACCTCCGTGCACGTCGCGGTCGCGCGGGTCGCCAACAACGACCTGCTGCCGGCCCTCGACCACCTCGCGGCCGCGCTGCGTTCCAAGGAGGCCGCGTGGGCGGATGTGGTCAAGTCGGGGCGCACGCACCTGATGGATGCGACCCCGGTCACGCTCGGCCAGGAGTTCGGGGGCTACGCCCGGCAGATCGAGTTGGGCCGTCAACGCATCGAGCGCTCGCTCGCGTCGGTCTACGAACTGGCCCTCGGCGGCACCGCGGTCGGGACCGGACTGAACTGCCCGCCCGGCTTCGTCGACAAGGTCATCGAGCTGATCGCCGAACGCACCGAGCTGCCGTTCCGCGAGGCCGAGGACCACTTCGAGGCCCAGGGTGCCCGTGACGCGCTCGTTGAGGTCTCCGGCGCACTGAAGACGGTCGCCGTGAGCCTCATCAAGATCGCGAACGATATCCGCTGGATGGCGTCGGGCCCGCGGACGGGGCTCTACGAGATCCAGCTGCCCGAGATCCAGCCCGGGAGCTCGATCATGCCGGGCAAGGTCAACCCGGTGATCCCCGAGTCGGTCCGGCAGGTCGCGGCCCAGGTGATCGGCAACGACGCCGCGACCACCATCGGGGGGCTGTCGGGCGAACTCGAACTCAACGTCATGATCCCGCTGATGGCACGCAACGTGATCGAATCCGAGACGCTGCTCGCGAGCGTGTGTCGGGTGTTCGTCGACACGTGCCTCGCGGACACCGAAGCGACCGACCAGGGGCCGCAGCTCGTCGAACGATCCCTGATGCAGGTGACCGCGCTGGTCCCGGAGATCGGCTACGAGCGCTCGGCGGGGCTGGCGAAGAAGGCCCACAAGACGGGCCAGACCCTGCGCGAGGTGGCCGCCGAGGATGGTGTCCCGGAGGAGACCCTCGACCGGGTCCTCGACTACAAGCGGATGACCGAGGGCGGGGTCCTCTAGGTCGGTCGACCACGAGGAGCTCCACCTGGTGCTGGCTCGGTCGTCACGCAGCGGGGCACCGGTATCGGTGCTGCTGCTCGACCTCGATCACTGCAAGGAGGTCAACGACACCCACGGCCATCGTCACGGCCGAGGGCCCCGTCCCGGTCACCGCCAGCGCCGGATGGGCCGCTGCGCGGGATCACGGAAGGAGCAGCACCGAACTGGTCCGTGCCGCCGACGACGCCCTGTACGCCGCGAAGGACGCCGGCCGCGACCGGCTGGTGACCGTCGCTCGATGACCCGCCGCCACGCGGGGGCGCGGACCCGTCGCGCTACAGCTCGGCGATCGCCGCACTGACCCCCAGCTCCAACTCGCTCAGGTGTTCGTCATCGAGCGGCCGGCCATCGGCATCGCGGACGTAGAACACGTCCATGACCTCGTGCCCGAGGGTCTGGATGCGGGCCACGACGATGTCGAGCTCGAGCTCCGCCAGCGCCATCGCGATGCCGTAGAGCACCCCGATGCGATCCAGCGTCCGGACCTCGATCACCGTGGAGCGCCCGGACGGATCCAGTGAGTGCAGGACCCGGGTGGGCACCTCCGGCAGCCGCGACACCCGATGCGCATCCGTCCTGGCCTTGCGGGCAACACGCGCGCGGACCGCCAGGCGACCGGCCGCGGCGTCAGCCAGGTCGCCTTCGACGAGCGCCCACCAGGACCCTCCGGCGCCCTCGGGCGGTTGCACCTTGAACGTGTCGACCGCCAGGCCGTCCTCCCGGGAGAAGGCGTCGGCGGCGACGATCGACCCACCGTGCAGGGACAGCACCCCGGCGACCTTCGCGAACCAGCCGTGGGAGTCCAGGGCCACGACATCCAGTTCGTCCAGCCCGTCCAGACCGTCGGGGTCGTCCTCGCCGGGGGTGACGCGCGTGCGGACCTCGGTCGGGCCGGGCCGTGAGCTCGCCATCAGGGTGTGCCGGACGACCGCACGCGGCGACACGGCGGCGGCGTAGCGCGAGGGCAGCGCCGCGAGGTGGGCGCGGACCGCCTCGGGCGACGACCCGAGCTCCTCGGCCAGTTCCTGCGCCGCGCGCACGGTCACGATCGCGCCTTCGGCGACCTCATCGGGTGGCTTCTCGTCGAGCACGGCTCTCACCTTCGTCACGAGCGTGCGGACCAGTGTGGCGGTCCAGTCGCTCCAAGCGGTCGGGCCCGTCGCGCGGCCGTCGGCCGTCGCGAGCAGGTGCAGGCAGGACAACATCGACCGGTCGCCGACGAGTTCGGCGATCTCCGCGGCCAACGCGGGATCGGTGACGTCGCGCTTGCGCGCGGCGTCGGGGAGCACGAGGTGGAGGGCCACCATACGGCCCACGAGCTCGACGGTCTCCGCGCTGGCCCCCATCCGCTCGGCCATGGCCCGGGCGACCGGGACCCCCGTCTGGGTGTGGGGTTCCCCGAACGCCTTGCCGACGTCGTGGAACAACGCCCCGAGCAGCAGGCCTTCGCGGTCCTGGACCTCCTCGAGCGCCTCGGTCGCCCACGGTTCGCGGCGGACCAGGTCCCCGAGTTCGGCCGCGGTGTGCCAGGCGTGTCGGTCCAGCGCGAAGCGGTGGAAGGGGTTGCGCTGCGCCCGGCCACGCAGCGGCGCCCACTCCGGCAGGATCGCGGTGAGGATACCGACGTCGTCGATCTCGGCCAGCGCGGGGAGCGAGATGCGTCCCCGCCAGAGCACCCCGACGAACCGCTCACGGTCACGGTCGGTCCAGTGCCAGCCCACCTCGTCGCCGTCCGCGTGGGCCCGCAGGCGCGAGGCGCTGCCGCGATCGAGCACGGCCCCGGAGTCGGTCAGGGCGGCGAGCAGGCGACTCGGCAGGTCAGGGGTCGACGACGGCAGCTCCACCGGTAACCGCAGCACGCCATCGACCAGTTCGAAACCGTCGACGGTGTCCTGCGTCGGCCGCCCACGCCGGCGCTTGCCGCGGGCGAGGTCCGCGTCGATCAGGGCCCAGGCCCGTCGGTGCACGTGGTTGACGCTCCGCGCCGCCAGGAACAGGCCGTTCAGCAGCTGGTGTGGCGCGAGGTCGTGCTCGTCGAGGTCACGGAAGCCGAGCCGCTCGGCGACCTGCTCGTGCAGGTCCATGCGCAGGACGTCGGTCTTGCCGGCCACCAACTGCAACGCCACCCGTGCCGCCAGCAGCCGGTCCTCGGCCTCGGACAGCCGGGGGCGGTCCGGCGCGCCGAGGTAGCCCGCCGGGACCAACGGATCGAGTCCGGTACTGCCGACGAGCGCGGCCGCCGCCCACCGCAGGGACTGGATGTCACGCAACCCGCCGGCACCGTTCTTCAGGTCGGGTTCGAGCACCTCGGCGGCGTCGCCGGCCTTGTCACGCCGGGTGCCGTCCGCCCGACGGAGCGCGGCCAGGAACCGGTCCGGCCGACGACGCAGACGGCGGATCGACTCCGCCCGGACCAGCTGGGCGAAACCGGCGTCGCCCGCGACCGTGCGCAGGTCCAGCATGGCCGTGGCCGTGTCCAGGTCATCGATCGACCCCAGCGCCTCCCGGCGGTCGCGCACCGCGTAGCCGACGGTCAGGCCTGCATCCCAGAGGGGATAGACGATGCCACGGACGGCCTGCTCGAGGACCGGTTCGGGCAACCGATCGTGCAGCAGCAGCAGGTCGACGTCGGAGGCCGGGCACATCTCCCGGCGGCCGTAGCCCCCCACGGCGACGATGGCGAAGCGGTGCTGGGCGAGCACCGGTGCGGACAGGTCGACCAGCCCGGCGTCGATGGCGTCCGTCCAGGCACGACACCAGGCGCGACCCGGCGCGGGACCATCCGCAGCGAGTCCAGCCGACGTCGCCTTCAGCGACGCGGCGACCGCAGCGGGGTCACAGCGCGTGTTCGCGTCGGGGTCCGTTGCGGACCCCGACGCCGATCCGGCCGATCCGCCCGACGGGCCTGCGTCGGAAGGGGTCGACCGAGGCCTCACAGGGCCTCCGCGTCCTCCTCGGCGGTCCGGATCCGCACCACCCGGTCGACACCGGTCACGAAGACCTTGCCGTCACCGACCTGTCCGGTCTGGGCCTGCTTGACGATCGCGTCGATGACACCGTTGACCTCCTCGTCGGAGGTCAGGATCTCCAGCTTCACCTTCGGTACGAACTCGATCGCGTACTCCGCACCGCGGTAGACCTCGGTGTGGCCGCGCTGGCGACCGTAGCCGCGGACCTCGGACACGGTCAGGCCCTGCACCCCCAGTTCCTGTAGGGCCTCTTTGACCTGATCGAGCTTGTGTGGCTTCACGATGGCCGTGACGAGCTTCACGTCGTCCTCCTTGTCCTCGACCATCTGTGGTCGAGCCGTTGGCGTCAACCAGCAGGGTGGCGTACCACCCGCGGTGGCGGTGATCCTCGCGGGCCGGCATCACAGAGCAATGTCGTGATCGTTTCGACCCGGTTACGCCCACAGCCGGTGGTGCGGACCTCCGACGCCATCATCCCAGAACGACCACCGATGCGGTGAAACCGTGCAGTTCACTGCGATCACCGACGGGCCCGATCTCGCCCGCGCAGAACGCACCGGCCACCGGCCCCCCGAGCGCCCGACCGACCATCGTCACATCGTGGTCCGGCACACCGAACAGGCCCCGTCCGCGCCCGTTGCAGGTGAACAGCAGACCGCCGTCCGCGGGACCGACCCCCGCCAGGCGGCGCTGCAGATCATCGGTCGCGGACCGGCCGTCACGCACCTGGAACTGCACCACCTGGCCGACCTCGATCAGGTCGCCCACGGTGATGGAGCCCGCGTCCGGGTCGATCCCGAGGACGCCGCGGATGCGGAAGTCGCCCGTGAGGTAGTGCTCCTGCTGCTGGTCCATCACCAGACCGAGGTGTAGCCCCCCGGTCCGCAGCAGCTCACGGTCGGCCGGATCGACCTCCTCGAGCAGCGTCTGCAACCTCGCGGTGGCTGGCTCGCCAGCCAGCTCCAGGATGCGGTTGCGCTCCGCGCCCGTGACGGTCAGCGGCATCCCCACGGGCCGACAGCCGTGCGAGACGACGGTCCGCACGGCCGCTGCCGGGAGCACCACCCCGACGGCTCCGTCCTCGTGGACCCGGTCGTCCAGCAGCAGGCGCGACCGCCCGGCCCCACCGGAGACCAGCCCGCCGACGATCCGGTGCCCCGGACGCTGCTCGCCGATCCGCGTGACGACCTCGGTCGCCGGGAACGAGAAGGGGTCGGCGAGCACGAGCGTCACCTCGTCGAGCTGCGGATCGGGCCAGCCGGCGACCGCGATCCCGCCGTCCGGCGTCCGCACCGACCAGGCCCGGAACGGCTGCGGCTGCCCGCCCGCGAGCGCCGCGGCCCAGACGCTGACGGCCGGGCCGGTCTCCACTTCCTCGCCGGGCCCGACCACACCCTGCGCGATCGCCCCCAGGATGACCCCGGGTTCCAACCGCGCCTCGATGGCCGCCGCGATCGACGCCAGTTCGTCGGCGTGTTCGGCGGTCGCGAACACCACCACGAGTTCGCAGCCGACCCCGATCCTGGCGCCGACGGCGTCGGCCGCCTCCGCGGCGGCGATGCCGCCGTCACCGGCACGCGACAGGGCGGCGGCCACCTGCATCAGCACAGCTCCTGGGGTCGCGGTGAGGTTCGGACGATCGTAGGCCCCCACAGCGGGCGGTTCGCGCGCATGGCGCACCCGACACCCCCGCTTTCGCGCGAACGACGCACGGTCAGGCACACACAGGGGTGCGTGGGGGTTACAACTACGTAGACGGCCTGCCCCTGGCCGTCACGGCACATCACCATGTTCGACGCCCCATCGAACGATGTGCCGGCGATCGTTCCTCTTGAGGACGATCGTGCGCCGGTCGACGCCGTGCCCCGCGCGTCCCGGCTTACGGACCCCCGGCTTTGCCGGGGGTCCGTTCTATGTCGCCGGAAGCCGTTCAGGCCAGCCGTTCGATCATCAGCTGCGCGGCCTCGGAGGGGTTCATCGCCACGGAGATCCCGTAGCCCTCCAGGATCTCCTTCTTCTCCGCGGCGGACTCACCGCCCTCGCCGCCCTCCTTGACGATGGCGCCGGCGTGGCCCATCTGCTTGCCCTCGGGGGCCTCGAACCCGGCGATGTAGCCCACGACGGGCGTGTCCGGGATGTTGTCCCGGATCCACTTGCCGGCCAGCTGCTCCTCGGCGCCGCCGATCTCCCCGACGAAGGCGATCGCGTGGGTGTCCGGATCGGCCGCGAAGGCCTCGATGACGTCCAGGAACTGCGTGCCGATGACCGGGTCACCGCCGATCCCGACGCAGGTCGAGATCCCGATGCCGGCCTGCGCCAGCTCATGCATGATCTGGTAGGTCAGCGTGCCGGACCGGCTCACCAGTCCGACGTTGCCCGGCATGGTGATGTCCGCCGGGATGATGCCGACGTTGGACTTCCCGGGCGAGATCATCCCGGGGCAGTTCGGTCCCAGCAGGCGGACGCCCCCGCGACGCACGACCGTGTCGTAGACCTCGGTCATGTCGTGGACCGGGACCCCTTCGGTGATCGTGATGATGGTCTCGATCCCCGCCTCGTAGGCCTCCAGGATCGCGTCCTTCGTGAAGGGCGCCGGGACCATCACCATGGAGGTGTTGGCCCCGGTCGCCTCGACCGCTTCCTTGACGGAGGCGTGCACCGGCAGATCGAGCTCCTCCCAGGTGGTGCCGCCCTTCTTCGGGTGGATGCCGGCGACGACATCCGTGCCGTAGTCCTGGTTGCGCTTGGCGTGGAAGGTGCCCTGGGCGCCGATGCCCTGGACGATGACCTTGGTGTTCTCGTCGATGAAGATGCTCATGTGATGCTCCTCGTGCGCCGCTCTCGGGCGCCGTCGTGGACGTCGGGCGGCTCAGGCCTGCGCGGCCAGTTCGACCGCCTTCGCAGCGGCGTCCTGCATCGTCGCGGCGGCGATGACGTTCGGTAGGTCGGCCTCCTCCAGCAGGCGGCGGCCCTCGGCGGCGTTGGTGCCGTCCAGGCGGATCACCAGCTTCTGCGGGAAGTCGCCCAGGCGGTCGGTGGCCTCGATGATGCCGTTGGCGACCTCCTCACCACGGGTGATGCCACCGAAGATGTTGACGAACACGCTCTTGACCGACGGGTCCTTGAGCACCAGCCCGAGCGACTGCGCCATCGCGTCCGCCGATGCGCCACCACCGACGTCCAGGAAGTTCGCGGCCCGTCCACCGTTCTGTGCGACCACGTCCAGCGTCGCCATGACCAGGCCGGCGCCGTTGCCGAGCACACCCACCTCGCCGTCGAGCTTGACGTACTGGATGCCCTTGTCCTTGGCCTCGGCTTCCAGCGGGTCGTCGGCATCGATGCCGGGGATCTGCCACTCCTCGTACCCGTCATGGCGGAAGGCGGCGTTGCCATCGAGCGTGACCTTCGAGTCCAGCGCGATCACCGAATCGTCGGGACGCCGGATCAGCGGGTTGATCTCCGCCAGTGTGGCGTCCTCGTCGCGGTAGGCGGTGAACAGGGCGACCAGCAGGTCGGCGGCACCATCCAGCACCTCGGCCGGCAGGTTGGCCTGGGTCACGACCTCGAGCGCGGTGTCGCGTGACAGCCCATCGACGGTCTCGTGCGGGGACAGGGTCCGCTTGACGACCGCATCCGGGTTGGTGCGGTTGACCTCCTCGATGTCGACCCCGCCCTCCTTCGAGCAGATCACGAGGTGGCCCTTGCTGACCCGGTCGTGCATCACCGACAGGTAGTACTCCTCGGCGATGTCGCTGGCCGGCTCGACGTACACGACGTTGACCGTGTGGCCCTTGATGTCGAGGCCCAGGATCGACTCGCCATGCTCACGTGCCTCCTCGACACTGCTGGCGAGCTTGACCCCGCCGGCCTTGCCGCGACCACCGGTCTTGACCTGCGCCTTGACGACCACCGCGGACGCACCGGCCGCGAAGGCGGCGTCAGCCCCGGCGACGATCTCGTCGACGGTGCGACAGACCGCACCGACCGGAGGGACGGGGACGCCGTTGCGTCCGAACAGCTGCTTGCCTTGGAACTCCACGAGGTCCATGGAGGGATCCTTCGGTTGAGGGTGTGCGGGGGATGTACAGGGGGATCTGCGAGGCGAACGGCCGAGCGCTCTCCAGGTGGTCTGCGGGTTGGCCCGGGTCAGGCGGTGTGTTCAGGGACATGGTCGGCGACCCAGGCGGTGATGGTCGCCATGGGGGTGCCGGGTGTGAAGATCTCCGCGACACCCTGCTCCTTCAAGGTGGCGATGTCCTCCGCCGGGATGATGCCGCCGCCGAACACGACGATGTCATCGGCACCTGCTTCGCGCAGGAGCGCGACGACCTTGGGGAACAGGGTCAGGTGGGCCCCGGAGTGCACCGACAGCCCGATGGCCTGGGCGTCCTCCTGCAACGCCGCGGACACGATCTGCTGTGGTGTCTGATGCAGACCGGTGTAGATGACCTCCATGCCCGCGTCCCGCAGGGCACGCGCGACGACCTTGGCTCCTCGGTCATGACCGTCCAGCCCCGGCTTGGCCACGACGACGCGTCTCGCCATCGGCGTGCCACCCTCCTGTCGGGCCACGGGCCGGGCTCTCGAGGTGATCACGAGCCATCTGCCCTGTGGCCTGGGCGAGGATAGTCCGCGTCCGACGCCCGTTGAAAGGCGGGGCCCGCCACCCGGCTCCGCGGCGTCGTCGGCGCCGCAGCCCGGGGCTCGGTGACGATGCGGCCCGGAGGTCGGTGGCCCGGCGGCGCGGGGTACCGTCCATGGCGATGAACGAGACGCCTGACGGTCCCGGCGACGCCCCGGCCGACCGACCCGAGTTCGGCCCGTCCGGGTACCTGCCGGAGCGGGCGGCGAAGCGCGCGCGCAAGATCGTGCTGCGTGCGCCCCTCGGCGCACAGTGGATCGTCGGGGCGCTGGTCGCCGGCGTGATCGTGGTGGTCGCCGGGGTGCTGTTCCTGCAGAGCGGCGACGCACCGCCTCCCGAGCCCTGGGTCGCGGTCGCAGAGACCTCCGAGCTCGGCTCGAGCCGGTACGACACCGACGTCGACGCCCTGATCGTGGCCACGGGGGGGCGGGCCCGCGCGTTCGCCGGCGCCGTCGGCGTGGAATACTGCGCCGCGAGCAACCGGCTGGAGGCGGCCGACGGTGGGGTGTGGGCGCTCACCGGTCGCGGCTTGGATGGGACGCCGTCACTGGATGAGCACCCGACGCTGCTGTCCGCAGGGGTGCTCTACGTCGACCCGACCCGCCGTGCGCCCGCGCCGGAACCGATGGACGAACCGGTCGAGCGCGGCTGCACCTGACCGGCGCTCGGCCGGTGCCGCACGGGGTCCGGCACCCGACAGCGTCAGGCGCCGCCGTCGACGGTGCCCGTGGTCATCAGCTGCTCGAGCCGCTCGAGGGTGGCTTCCATGCCCTTGAGGTTGCGCTTGGGGTAGCGGGCGAGCTCCAGGGCCAGCGGCGACTTCGCCCGTGACCAATCGAAGGTCTCGGTGACCTCCGTGCCGCCCTCCACGTCCGCGAACTCGTAGCGCCACCGGTGGCCGTGGAAGTGCCGCCACGCGATCCGCTCGCCCTCCTCGAACTCCACCACCGTGTTGGTGATCTTGTAGGCCGCACCGACCTTCATGTCCATCCCGAAGGTGGCGCCCTTCTCCAGGCGTTCCGGGCCGCCCTCGCGTGCCTGCTGCACCGTGCCGGAGCCGTCGATGAGGGGATGTTTGGCGGGATCGGCGATCACGTCGAAGATCGCCTGTCGGTCCGCGGCGATCACGCGGCTGGTCGAAACCTGTCGTTGCTTGGCCATGAGGGGTCCTTCCACAGTGACGTCGAGGTGGTTCGGTCCGTCGGGATGCGGCGGGTGGGTGCGGCGAGTGGGTGGGGGAGGCGCGGTGGGCGGGGTACGGCGGTGGCAGCGGGGCCGGCGGGGTGCGGCGGGGTGTATCGGGGCGGGCGGGGTCACCCGGTGACGCCCTCGATGAGCAGCAGGACACCGAAGACCAGGAACGCGCAGGCCGCCACGATACGGGTCATGCGCTCAGGCAGGCGCGCGCCGAGTGCCGCGCCGACCACGATCGCCAGCCCGCTGGCGACGGTCATCCCGAGGCTCGCCCCGAGCCACGTCGGGGTAGCGGGTTGGGTGCTCGCCAGGGTGATGGTGGCCAGCATGGTCTTGTCCCCGAACTCGGCCACGAGGAAGGCGAGCGTGACCCCGAGCAGCACCGACGAGCTGCGCAGCTGACCCGCGTCGTCGTCGTCATCGTCCTCCGGGCGCAACGTCCAGATGCCGAACCCCAGGAACAGCAGCCCCCCGCCGATCGCCAGTGCCTGCTGTGGGAGCGCAGCACCGAGCGCCGCACCGACCAGGGTCGACAGGCCCAGCATCGCGGTGGCCGCGATCGCGATCCCGGCCAGGACCGGCCACGGTCGGTAGCGCGTGGCGAAGGCCAGGGCGAGCAGCATCGACTTGTCGCCGAGTTCCGCGAGGAACACCAGCCCGAACGAGGTCAGCAGCGCGTCCATCACCGGGTGGTCCGCGGGGGTCGGTGGACCGACGCCGTGGTGGGTCGGACGGCGCCGCGGCGAGGACCGCGCATCACGCCCGGACGAGCGGGGCGTAGGCCAGCACGAGATGCTTGCGCCCCACCTCCACGAAGTCCACCGTCGCCTCGGCCCGCTCCCCCTCTCCGCTGAGCGCCGCCACCTGACCGGGACCGAACTTGGGGTGGATGACCGCATCGCCGACGTGGAACTCCATGCCGCCGACCTCCAGCATCTGCGCATCCCGGACCCGCTTGCCGGGGGACGAGCCGCGCGTGGGGCTGCGCTGCTCGACCAGGTCGGGCGGCAGGTCGTCGAGGAAGCGCGATGGTGGGTTGTAGGAGGTCCCGCCCCACAGGGTGCGGTGCTCGGCGTGGGACAGGTACAGCCGATCCTGGGCCCGTGTGAAGCCGACATACGCCAGACGGCGCTCCTCCTCCAGTTGGTCGGGTTCCGACAGGGACCGCACGTGCGGGAACACACCGTCCTCCAGGCCGACGAGGAACACCGTGGGGTACTCCAGGCCCTTGGCGGTGTGCAGGGTCATCAGGGTGACCGTGCCCTCATCCTGCTCGTCCAACTGGTCCTGGTCGGACACCAGCGTCACCGCTTCGAGGAACGACTCCAGACCTTCGATGCCGGCCGCTCCCCCGCCGCGTTCGTGGACCTCCTGGGCGACGGACTTCAGCTCGCGCAGGTTCTCCTCGCGGCCGAGCGCTTCGATGGACCGTTCGGCCTGCAGCTCCTTCAGGTACCCGGTGCGCTCCCAGATCAGCTCGATCAGGTCCGCCATCGACAGGTCGTGCGTGAGCGAGGTGTACAGCCCGTCGAGCAGGTCGACGAACGAGGTGACCGCCCCGATCGCGCGGGCGGCGAGGCCCTGGACGTGTTCGGCCTGGCGGCAGGCGTCGAGGAAGGTGCTGCCTTCGCGCCGCGCGTGCCAGGCGATCGCTTCGACGGTGCGGTCGCCGATCCCGCGACGCGGCAGGTTGATGATCCGTCGCGCGGAGACGTCGTCGGCGGGGTTCGCCAGCAACCGGGCGTAGGCCAGGACGTCCTTGATCTCCTTGCGCTCGTAGAAGCGCGTGCCCCCGATCACCTTGTAGGGCAGGCCGACGCGCAGGAACACATCCTCCAGCACGCGGGACTGGGCGTTGGTGCGGTAGAAGACCGCCATGTCGTCGAAGCTCGAGCCCTCGGCACGCAGCCGTTCGCACTCCTCGGCGACGAACGCGGCTTCGTCGTGCTCGTCCTCGGCCGCGTAGCGCACGACCGGCGCACCGAGGCCCCGATCGGTCCACAGCTCCGCGCGCCGGGTCACCGACGAGCGCTCGATGATGTGGTTCGCGGCATCCAGGACGGTCTGGGTCGAACGGTAGTTGCGGTCGAGGACGACGACGTGGGCGTCGGGGTGGTCGGCCTCGAAGTCCAGGATGTTCCTGATCGTGGCACCGCGGAACGAATAGACCCCCTGCTGTGGGTCGCCGACCACCATGACGTTGCGGTGCCCGGACGCCAGCAGGTTGACCAGGTGGTACTGCGCCCGGTTGGTGTCCTGGTACTCGTCGACCAGCAGGTACTGGAAGCGCTGCTGGTAGTGCTCGAGCACGGGGTCGAACAGCTGCAGGACCTCGACGGTCTTGACGATGAGGTCGTCGAAGTCCAGCGCGTTGGCCCGGAACAGCCGGTCCTGGTAGGAGCGGTAGACCTCGGCGATCTCCACCTCGGGCCAGCCGGTGGCCCGGGCCTTGTAGGACTCGAAATCGATCAGCTCGTCCTTGGCGTTGCTGATCGCGTTCTGGATCGCGCGGGGCGACAGGCGCTTGTCGTCGACGCCGGCGTCCTTGGCCAACTGCTTGATCAGGCGCTGCGAGTCCTGTGCGTCGTAGATCGTGAACCCGCTCTTGTAGCCCAGCCGCGGGAGCTCCTTGCGCAGGATCCGGACGCACGCCTTGTGGAACGTGGTGACCCACATGCGGTCCGACAGCCGTTCCCCGACGAGCCCGCCGACACGCTCGGCCATCTCGCCAGCGGCCTTGTTGGTGAAGGTGATCGCCAGGATCCGGAACGGGCTGACGTCGTGGTCACGGATCAGGTGGGCGATGCGGTGGGTCAGCACCCGGGTCTTGCCCGACCCGGCACCGGCGACCACCAGCACCGGTCCCTCGACGGTGGTGACCGCCTCCTGCTGCGCCGGGTTCAGCCCCTCGATCAGGGCAGGCGACACCGACGGCGAGGCAGGCGTCGAGGCAGCGGACGTCGAGGTGGGAGGGACATCGGGCACGGCACGGCTTCCAGTGACGATGGACGACGACCACGGCGAGCACCGGCGGACCCGGCGGTTGGCGCGGTCGGACCGGAGACCCCGATCGGTTCCGAGCGTAGTGGGCGACTCCGACAGCCCGACCGCCGGTGGCACGGTCGGGCTCGTCGGCGGGTCAGCGCACGAAGCGGATCGTCAGGGGGTAGCGGTAGCCCTCGCCGTTGGAGGCCTTGACGGTCGCGATGATGGGCAGGACGAACCACGCCACGGTCGCCGCGGCGACGGCGACCGCGCCCAGGACCAGACCCACGCCGAGCGTCAGGACCCCGATGATCACGCCGGGGATCAGCAGCACCGTGAAGGCCACGATCGCCAGCAGGACGGTGAGCTGGAAGTTCAGGGCCTCCTTCGCGTGGTGCTCGGTGTAGGGGTCCTCGTCCTTGCGCACCAGCCAGACCACCAGCGGGGCGACGAAGCCGAGGATGGCTGCCGAGCTCAGGGCCAGACCGAGCCCGCCGAGGTGTGCGCCGATCGACCAGGCGCGCTGTTCGGAGGTCAGGCTGGCAGCCATGGTGGGTCGGGGCGGCGTGGCCGTCGCCGCGCCGGCGGTCGACCCGGTGCCGGTCGGCCCGGCACCCGCGGGATCGGCGTGGGGGGAGCTGGATCCCGTCGGCCCGGACGCGCCGGGATCGGGCGCGGCCTCGGAGCCGCAGATCGAGCAGGCCGACGCGCCGTCGACGAAGGTCGCGCCGCAGGTCGTGCAGGTGGTGGCAGTCATCGTGGTACCTCTTCGGGAGTTCGGGGGCCCGGCGGACCGCGGTCATGCACCAAGGTCTCTGCCGGCTCCTCCACAGCATCCCTCGGACGGACCCCGAACACCATCGGGGAACCCCCCGGCGCGACCCTGAGGTCGCCGTCGCCCACCAGGGTCGCCGCCCCTGGTCTGGCCCGCAAGCGGCTCCCCCACGGACCCCCCACCCCGACCGAACCCGCACATCCGCACGTTCCGGCCAGGGCTGGGGCTGGGGCCGCGGCGTGGGAACGTGGACGCAACAACGCCGGTGGGGCGGCCCTCTCGGGCCGCCCCACCGGCGTCCTACCGACCTGCCTCGACCTCTAGAAGGTGATGCAGGCTTCGGTGTACTCGTAGGCGTCCGCCGTCGGACCGGTCACGCCGGCCTCCAGCGTGGTGATCCCGAGCGGAGCTTCGGGGTCGGGCTGCGAGATGACCGCCGTCCGGTTGGCGTTCTCGTTGGGGTCACCCCCGAGCGTGGTGGTCGGCAACGCACCTTCGAAGTCGACCTCCAGGCCCTCGGTCACCGACCGCAGGCCCGCGCGGGTCAGGTCACCGTTGTCGGCGGCTGCTTCCAGCGCAGCGAGCAGCGGGTAGGACCAGATCCACCCGAAGGTGTAGCCGTCGTTGTCCGGCAGTTCGCCGTCGAGCGACTCACGCATGGCCTCGTGTGCGGTGCTCTCGCCGTCGAAGTTCTCCCACGGCGCGACGTGCGTGAAGAAGGCCTGCAGCGCGGGGGCCGCCGGCGAGTCGAGCAGTGCCGGGTTCCAGGTCGGGACCGCACCCAGGAACTGGATACCGGCCTCGGAGGCGGCGACCTTGCCGACGATCTCGGCCATCTCGGCCGGACCGGTCGCGATCACCACGACGTCGGCTTCGGAACCGAGGATCGCACCGACGGCTTCGTCCTGGTTCTCGACGGCACCGGCCGGCAGGGTCGTGATCGGGTCCGCCATGTCCACACCGTTGGCTTCGGCCCAGGCGGTCGCGCCGGCGGCACTGTCCCCGCCGTAGTCACCGGGGTAGCCGACGTGCGCCAGCGTGCCGATCTCCTCACGGTTCTCGACGTACCAGTCCAGACCGATCATCGATTCGACGCAGTAGGAGTACCCGGACTCCACGATCAGGCCCTTATCCTGCTCTTCGAAGTGCCAGCCGGACCACCACGACGCCGGGCCACCGATCATGTCATCGGCGTCCATGTCGGGCAGGATCGCCTCGGTGGTCGGGGTCCCGAGCGTCTGTGCGAGCGCCAGGATGTCGGGCTCGATCTGCCGGTACAGGGAGCTGTGCTCCTGCGGGTCGTACAGGGTGTCTCGGGTGTAGGTGCGGGCATCGACGTCGTAGCCACCGATCCCGCCGTTGTCGTTGACCCGATCCCAGAAGGCGTACTGCCCGTCGGTGATCGGCCCGCCGAGGGGCGCGAACGGTCCCTGGGTCAGATCGGAGAGGATCCCGAGGTAGATGCAGCCGTTGTCCGGGTTCACCGCGTCGTCGCAGGGTTCCTCGGTCACCCCGAAGTCCGTCGCGATCTCCGTGGGCTCGGCATCGTCGCCGTCGTCCTCGGGTTCGTCCGCGGCGTCGTCGTCCGCCGGCTCCTCTTCGGTCGTGTCATCCGTTGGCTCCGGCGCATCCTCGCCGTTGTCGTCACCGTCGCCGCAGGCTGCTGCAGCGAGGGCGAGCACACTGAGTATGGCGGCTGTACGACGCCACCGACTGATCTCCCGCATCCCTTGTCTCCTTCGATCGAAAAGGGCTCCCGAACGTGTAGGGGGTTCCCCACACGACGTCTTGACGGCCGTCACGACCTCTCGGACCGCGTCGACCTCTCCTCGGCAAGTCTACTACCCACCTCGTAGGGCTGGTGGTCATGTGGTCGGGCCGCACGTCACGGCGTGCCCCCGCAGACCGGCCGGTGGCCGGTGCATCGTCAGTACGAGAACGGCCAGGCCTTCCAGTAGTTGCGCATCCGCAGCCACAGTCCGAACAACCCCCGGGGTTCGAGGATCAGGAACGCGACGATCAGGGCGCCGAACAGGATCTGGTTGACCTGGAAGATCGTCAGGAACGCACCACTGCCCTGGCCCCCGACGAAGGGGATGTAGGCCGAGGCGATCTCCACGAACCGCGGCAACAACACCACGAACGCCGCACCGATGATCGACCCGGAGATCGTGGCGACCCCCCCGATCAGGATGACCGCCAGGAACTCGACCGACAGCAACAGCCCGGCCAGGCCCCCGAAGTTCTCCGGGGTGATCTGCCCGAAGGCGATCGCCAACAGCCCGCCACAGATCCCCGCGTAGAAGGACGACACGCCGAACGCCAGCACCTTGGTCTTGAGCAGCGGCACGCCCATGACCTCGGCCGCGATGTCACGGTCACGGACCGCGGCGAAGGCGCGGCCGGACTTCGATCGGGCGAGGTTGCGGGCCAGCAGTGCGAGGACCGCCAGCAGCACGAAACAGAGCAGGTAGAAGATGGCCTCGCGTTCGAACTGCACGCCGAAGATGTCCTGGCGTTGGTTGAAGTTGAAGCCGGCGATCACCGGCTCGGGCGCCCGGCGGCCGATGAACCCGCCGGTGACGAACTCCCATTCACGGAAGATGTGCTCGCCGAGGAAGACCAGCCCGAGGGTCAGGATCGCGAGGTAGAGACCGCGGACACGCGCGGCCAGCGGCGCGACCAGGAGCCCGATGACCATCGGGACCAGACCGGCCAGCGGCAGCCAGATCCACATCTCGAGTTCCAGGCCTCCGGCGTCGCGGCCCGGCGCCCCGCCGACGAAGGCCGCCGTGAACGCACCGAGGCCGATGAAGAACGCATGCCCGAGCGAGACCTGCCCCGCGAACCCCGTCACGAGGTTGAGACCGATCCCGCCGATCGCGTAGATCATGACCACGGTCAGGTTGGCCAACCACGCCCGGCTCGCGAACGGCATGAAGGGCAGCAGCGCGACGGCCGCGATCAGCACCAGCGTCCAGATCTTCTTGGCGTTGGTGTTGAGCAGCGCCTGGTCCGCGGCGTACCGCGTGTACAGCTCCGGGCGTCCACGGAGGGTCGCGCGGGCCGCCTTGGGCTCGACGGTGTCCGGAGGGGCACTCATACCCGGACGACCTCCTTGGTGCCGAACAGTCCGTAGGGTCGGACCATCAACACCACGATCATGATCGCGTAGGGCACCACGATGTCGAAGTTGGATCCCAGCCAGGGGGCGTAGGTCCCGGAGTACGCCCGGGTCAACGATTCCGCGACGCCGATGATCAACCCCGCGTAGACCGATCCCTGGATCGAATCCAGACCGCCGAGGATGATCACGGGCAGGGCCTTGAGCGCGACGAAGGCCACCAGCGGGCTGACCCCTCCCGCGGCCGTGCCGATCAGCATCCCGGCCAGCGCCGCCAGCGCCCCGGAGATCGCCCACGAGAGTCCGAACATCCGCCCGACGTTGACGCCCTGGGCGAGCGCCACCTCCTGATCCAGGGCCGTGGCCCGCATGGCGAGCCCCACCCGTGATCGCTTCAGGAACACCCCGACCACCGCGATCGCGATCATGGAGATCACGATCTTGGCGAGGTCGATCTGGTTGACGATGACCCCCAGGAACTCCGTGCGTTCCAGGCCCCAGGGGTCGCCGACCACGATGACGTTGGTTCCGATCAGCCGGAACGCCAGGATGAACAGGGCGACGAACACCCCGAAGGTGACCATCGCCGCCGCGAACGGCGGCTCACCGACCATCGGCCGCAGGGCCACCCGTTCGGTCAGCGCCGCGATCGCCGCCATCGTCGCCATCGAGGCGATCACGGCGATCGGGAACGGCATCCCGATGTTGAACACGTAGAACGACACGTAGTACGCGCCGAGGATCATCAACGCCGGCTGGGCGAAGTTCACCACATCGGTGGCGCGGTAGATGATCACGAACCCGACGGCGAGCAGCGCGTAGGTGCTGCCGACCCCGAGACCGCGGATCAGGACCGCGATCAGTTCCTCCAGGCCCGTCACGCGGCGCCCTCCGCGTCCTCATCCTCGGATGCGGCTGGTGAGCCCGAGTGGACCTCGACGAGGTCACCTCCCGGGTACGCGGTGCCGTTGCCGTACATGTCGTCCACCAGGTGGGCGAACATGTCGTGCATCGAGGCGCGCTTGACCTTCTGGGTGGCGGTGAGCTCCCCGTCCTCGTGGTCGAGTTCCTTGGGCATCATGCGGAACTTCCGCACGTTCTCGACCCGGGCGAACCGGTCGTTGGTGTCGGCGATCGTCTTCTGCACCAGCTGCAGGACCTCTTCCTTCTCGGCGAGGTCGCGGTAGGTGGTGTAGGGGATCTTGCGCCGCTGCGCCCAGTCGCCGACCGTGTCCATCTCGATCCCGATCAGCGCGGTCAGGTAGGGCCGCTTGTCGCCGATGACGACCGCCTCCTTGATGAACGGCGAGGTCTTCAACGAGTTCTCGATCTCGGAAGGGGAGATGTTCTTCCCGCCGGCGGTGATGATGATGTCCTTGATGCGGTCGACGATCTTGATGTGGGTGCCGTCCACCCACTCGCCGACGTCCCCGGTGTGCAGCCAGCCGTCGTCGTCGATGGTCTCCGCGGTCTTGTCGGGCTTGTTCCAGTAGCCCGCGAACACCGCCGGGTGGCGCGTGAGGATCTCACCGGTCTCCTCGTCGAGCGTGAGCTCGATGCCGGGCTGGGGTTCACCGACCGATCCGAGCTTGACCCGTCCCGGCCGGTTGACCGTCGCCACCGCACAGTTCTCGGTCATCCCGTAGATCTCGTAGATGATCACGCCGATGCCGAAGAAGAAGCGCAGGACCTCGGGTGCGATCGGCGCCGCACCCGACCCGGCCGCACGAACCTTGCGCAACCCGACCCGATCGCGCAGGGCCCGGAACACCAGGGGGTAGCCGATCGCGTACAGCACCCGGGTCTTGACCGAGTGGTTGCCTTCGCGCTCGACGAGCTCGTCGCCGATCTTCGTAGCGAGCTTCATCCCGAAGCCGTAGACGAGCTTCTTGAGCAACGACGCCGCGTTCATCTTGATGTGGATGCCGGCGTAGATCTTCTCCCAGATCCGCGGCACGGCGAAGAACAGCGTCGGCTGGACCTCCTTGAGGTTCGCCTGGACGGTCTCGATCGACTCCGCGAAGTGGACGGTCACCCCGGCCTGCGCGTTGGTCCAGGTCGTCGCCGCGCGCTCGGCCACGTGGCACAGCGGCAGGTAGGACAGGATCACGTCGTCGTGGGTCGGCGCCGGGTTGTAGAAGCCGCCGTCGGCGATCAGGGTCTCCATGGCGAACGCGACGTTGCCGCCCGTGAGCATCGCGCCCTTCGGCGGACCGGTGGTGCCGGAGGTGTAGATCAGGGTGACCACGTCGTCGTCCGTCGCATCGGCCGCCCTGCGGTCGATCAGGCCGGCATCCTGCTCACGGTGCTCACGGCCGCGCTCGATGAAGTCCTGCCAGTCCATCAGCTTGGGGTGGTCGTACTCGCGCACCCCACGCGGTTCGAGGTAGATGATCCACTCGAGGTCCGGGCAGTCGGCCTCGACCGCGAGCGCCTTGTCGACCTGTTCCTGATCCTCGGCGATCAGCACCTTGGAGCCGGAGTCCTGCAGCAGGTAGGCGACCTCCGTGGCCGGGTTGGTCGGGTAGAGCCCCATCGTGATCGCCCGGACCGCGACGATCCCGACATCGGCGTAGAGCCACTCGGGGCGGTTCTCCGAGTGCACGGCGACCCGGTCGCCGGGCTCGACGCCCAGCGATGTCAGCGCGTGGCCGACGAGCTGGACGTTGTCCCAGTAGTCGGCCCAGGTGATGTCCTGCCAGATGCCGTAGCGCTTCTCACGCATGCACACGCGCGCCGGGTCGCGCGTGGCGTGCGAGCGGATACGCCCGGGGATCGTCGTCAACGACGCGCCCGCCTCGGGAGCGTTCGACTCCAGCATCGTGGTCATGAACGTGCCTCCTCGGCGTCCTCAGTGATCTTCGATCCGGCGCCCTCGCCGTCGAGCGTCGGGGCCTCCTCGCCCTCGCCGAGGTAGGCCGCGATCACGGCCGGGTCCCGCTGGACCTCGTCAGGCGAGCCGAGCGAGATGCGTTGGCCGAAGTCGAGCACCATCACGCGATCGGCCAGGTCCATGACCAGGCCCATGTCGTGTTCGACCAGCACCATCGCGAGGTCGAGTTCGGCCCGGATGTCGAGGATGAACCGGGCCATGTCCTCGGTCTCCTCGACGTTCATCCCGGCCACCGGCTCGTCGAGCAGCAGCACCTTGGGCTCCATGGCTAGGGCGCGCCCGAGCTCGACCCGCTTCTTGACCCCGTAGGGCAGCATCCCGACGGGGAACTTGCGGAACGCCTCGATCTCCAGGAAGTCGATGATGTCCTCGACGATCCGTCGGTTGGTCAGCTCGACGTTCTTGGCCTTCCCGACGTACAGCATCCCGGCGAACGTCCCGTACTGCAGGTGCTGGTGGCGGCCGAGCATGAGGTTGTCGAGCACCGTGAGGTTGTCGAACAGCTCGATGTTCTGGAACATCCGCGCGACCCCGATCTTGGCGATCGCATCCGGGCGCATCCCGAGCAGCGAGCGCCCGAGGAAGTCGATCGAGCCCTCCTGCGGCTGGTAGACCCCGGACAGGCAGTTGAAGATCGAGGTCTTGCCGGCACCGTTGGGGCCGATGACGGAGAACAGCTCACCCTTCTTGACGTCGAAGCTGACCCCGTCGATCGCCTTGGTCCCCCCGAACCGCAGCGCGAGGTCGCTGACCGTCAGGATCGACGAGCCGTCGGGCGCGTCGACCGTGGTGTCGGTCAACGCTTCGGACAGTTGGCGCGTCGAGGCACTCATGACAGCCACCGCTTGCGTCGCTTGTAGTGCTTGACGTCCCGGAACGACGCCGCACCTTCCTCACGCAGGCCGAGGTAGAACTCGCGGACGTCGTCGTCGTCGCGGAGCACCGCGGCGGGTTTGTCCATCACGATCTTCCCCGTCTCCATGATGTAGCCGTGCGACGCGATCGACAGCGCCATGTTCGCGTTCTGTTCGACCAGCAGCACCGAGGTCCCCTGCTCGTTGATCTCCACGATCAGGTCGCGGATCTGCTGGACGATCAGCGGCGCGAGGCCGAGCGACGGCTCGTCGAGCAGCAGGAACGACGGTTCGGCCATCAGGGCGCGGCCGATGGCCAGCATCTGCTGCTCACCGCCGGACAGGTACCCGGCGATGCCGCGCCGCCGGTCGGCGAGCACCGGGAACGTGGAGTAGACCCGGTCGAGGTTGGCCTCGATCGTGCCGCGGTCGGCGGTGTGGGCGCCGATGCGCAGGTTCTCGTCGACGGTGAACTCCGTCAGGATGCGTCGTCCCTCCATGACCTGGCCGACCCCGGCCGCGACCGTCTTGGGCGCATCGAGGTGGTGGATGGGATCGCCGTCGAGGGTGATCGTGCCCTTGCGGATCTCGCCGCGGTGGATGTCGAGCAGACCGGTGATCGCGCGCAGCACGGTGGTCTTGCCGGCGCCGTTGGCACCCAGCAGGGCCACGATCGACCCGGTCGGCACCGTCAGGCTCACGCCCTTGAGCACGAGGATGACGTCCTCGTAGACGACCTCGAGGTTCTCGATCGCGAGCACGGACCCTCCCTCACCTCGGGCCGCCGTCGACGGCTCGATGCTCTCCCGGCCCGGTCGGGCCCGATCCGGTCCGGGTGGACCGGACCGCTGCCGACGACGTGTTCGCCGGGCCACGCTCCCGGGTCCAGGCGAGGACCCGAGCGGCCGCCGCGGTTCTCCCACCGCGTCGGCCGCCAGCAGCCGGCTCGTGATTCCAACGAGACGACTGCCCGGATTGCGTTTCGTACCCGGCGGGGCCGACCATGTCAACGACGGGCCGCAACCGACCGTTGCCGGCGCCAGCCGCGCCTCGTAGCATCCCTGACCTTCGGACGGTGGCCTTCGTGAACATCACAGGAACCTCAGCAGGGTGGCCGCCGGCAACGGCCGCCGGGACCTCGGAGCCCGCGACGCACGCCCCGACCGACGCGGTGCCCGGTGACCTGCGTGCCGCGACCGGCCCGGATCCCTCCGGATGGCAGGTTCCGGCCGGCTGGGAGCCGGTCGCCGATATCGCCCGCCGGGTCCTGGCCGACATCGACCCCCTCGTCGATCGCATCACCGACGCCGTGGTCGTGGAGATCACGCCCTACCGCGCGGATCTGGTCCCCCGCGACGACCTGCGCGGGTCGGTCCTGCGCAACCTCGAAGCCCTGGTGGCGGGGCTGGCGGAACGTCGGTCACCCACGGCGCGGGAACGCGACGTCCGCCGTGAGCTCGGGACCCGGCGCGCCCTGCAGGGGATCGCGGTCGACGCGGTCATCAAGGCCTACCACGTCGGCTACCGCGAGCTGTGGCAGGCGCTCGTCGCGGCCCTGCCACCCGGTGACGAGGAGGCGACCACCAAGCTGCTGACGGGGGCCACGATCGTCTGGCAGTGGGTCCACGAGGTCACCGACGCGATCGCCGCCGCCCATGCCGCCACCACCCGCACCCTGGAGGCCCGTGCGGTCGGTGCGCGCCAGCGGTTCATCGAACTGTTGGTGGCCGGCGACCTCGGCGGGTCGGAGGCGCGCCGACTGGTCCGGGCCCTCGACCTCGACCAAGCGGGCGGTTTCCAGGTCCTGAACATCCACACCACCGCGGACGACCTGGACGCGGTCGACCTGCAGCACAGCCTCGACACGCTCCCGGGACGCCACGCGGTCGCCTCACGCGGCGCCATGGTGATCGTGGTCGTCCAGGACGGCGACATCGAGCAGGTGGCGACCACGATCCGCCGCCGGCTGCCGGACGGCTCGATCGCGATCGGCGCCGCGCGACCGGGGCTCCCGGGCGCCCGCGCGAGCCTCGAGGACGCGGAGCAGACCGCAGCCATCACCGGCGCCGGCCAGGTCGTGCGCTTCGAGGACGCGTGGCTGTGGGCCACGCTGGCCGGCGCCGACGAGCGGCTGTCCCGGTTGCTGGCACCCGGCCGGACCGTCGCCGACGAGCATCCCCACCTGGTCGCGGCCGTCCAGGCCTTCGCCGCAGCAGGCTTCAGCGTGAGCGCCGCCGCCCGCAGCCTGGGACTCCATGCGAACACCGTCGGCTACCGGCTCGATCGCTGGCACGAGCTCACCGGATGGGACCCGCGGACCTTCGCCGGGCTCACCCGATCCGTCGCCGCGCTCGGACCGGTCGGTCAGCGGCCCGGGGACGGCGGCAGGCCACCCGGTCCCGACGGGGGCTGACCCTGGCCCGGGGGACCCGGCTGCCGTGACCCGGGCGGTGGTGGGCCGGGCTGGCGCGAACCGGGGTCCGGCGGGCGCGGGATGGTGCGCGGCGCGGGCGGTGGTGGCAACGGTGCGTCGGTCCGAACGGTGCCGGCGTTCAGGGTCGCCAGTCGCTCGATCCGTTCCTGGATGCTCGGGTGGGTGGCGAACCGGCGCGCCATCTTGGCGGCACCGCCCTTGCCCTCGGTCTCGTTGGGTTCCTCGAACCACAGGTGGGCGGTCGCCACCTCGAACCGTTCGAGCGACGTGTGGTCCCCACCGATCCGACGGAGCGCGTTGACCATGGACTGGGGGTCGCGCAGGACCTCGGCGGCGGTCGCGTCGGCCAGGTACTCGCGCTGGCGGGACACCGCGAAGCGGATCATCTGCGCCGCGAGCGGGGCCAGGATGATGGCGACGAGGCCCAGCACCAGGAAGATGATCTGCGCCCCACCGCCCCCTCCCCCACTGCGGCTGCGGCCGCCCCGCATCCCCGACATCCAGGTCATGCGCACGATCACGTCCGCGAGCAGCGCCACCAGGCCGGCCGTGGCGACCGCGACGGTCACGGCACGGATGTCGTCGTTGACGATGTGCGCGACCTCATGGGCGATGACGGCGCGCAACTCGTAGCGCGGGAGGCGTTCGATCAGCCCCGTGGTCAGCGCGATGTGGCTGTCCTCGAGCTTCAGGCCCGTGGCGAACGCGTTGGGCGCCGGGTCGTGCACGATGTGCAGGGTCGGTTTGGTCTGGCTGATGCCGGCGGCGACGCAGACCTCATCCAACAGGTTGTGCAGTTCCGGAGCCGCTTCCCGCGACACCGGCTGCGCCTTCGCGGCGCGCAACGCAAGGCTCGGACCGGAGCGGTAGGCGATGAAGGTGAGCAGCAGCCCGATCGCGGTGCCGATCGCGGTGATCGACAGACCGACCAGCGGGTCGAAGGCCTGCGGACCGAGGAACCAGCCGATGATGATCCACACCATGACGCCCACGATGACCACGCCACCGGCCAACAACAGGCGGGTGGACCGCCGGTTGGCACGCTGGAGTTCGTCGTAGAGGCCGCCAGAGGGCACGTGTGGCTCAGTCGAACGAGACGTCGGGAGCCGCGCGGACCTCGACGGTCTCCACCTCGAAGTACTCGCGGTCCTCGAAGTTGAAGGCACTGGCCAGGACGGAGGTCGGGAAGACCTTGCGGGCGGTGTCGTAGGCACGCACCGACGCGTTGTAGTGCCCGCGGGACCCGGCGACCATGTTCTCGGTGTGGGCGAGTTCCTCCTGCAGTTGCCGGAAGTTCGCGTCCGCCTTCAGGTCGGGGTAGTTCTCGGTGATGGCCAGCAGCTTGCCGAGCGCCTGGGTCAGGCCGTTCTCCGCCTCCGCCAGTTCCCCGGGGGCCTGCACGCTGATGGCCTTCGCACGGGCCGCGGTGACCTCCTCGAACGTCTCACGCTCATGGCTGGCGTAGCCCTTGACCGTGTTCACCAGGTTCGGGATCAGGTCATGGCGGCGCTGCAGTTGGGTGTCGATCTGTGCCCACGCCTCGTCGATGCGCACCCGCGCACGAACCAGCCGGTTGTACCCCGCGATGACCCAGCCCACGAGGGCGAAGACCACCACCAACACGATCACGAGCGTGACGATCATCGGTCGAACCTCCAGCGTTCGTCGTTCCCCGCAGGCTACCCGCCGGTGACCTCGTCGCGTCGGGAACCGCTGCCGGAACGCCGCGACCACCTCATCGTGTCGAGCACACCGTGGCCGCCGCTGTACGGACGGTCGGGGTCCCGGCCGCGCGCGCATCTCCCGCTGCCTAGGCTACGCGCCGCTGCTGCGCAGCCAGCCTGTCCCCCGCACCATGTCGCACTCTCCGCCCCACCCCCGAGGAGGCACCGTGTCGCACCGCCGTGCCCCGGGGCTGCGCCGGATGTCGATGGCCGTCGCGGCGATGCTCGTGGCCGGGACGGGGGTCGTCGGCGCGGGCGTCGTCGGGGTCGACACGCCGGCCCGGGCCGCACCGCAGACCGCGTCGACGTCGGCCCCCGAGCAGGGCCTCGAGCAACTCAACCGCCTGCGAGCGGTCGCCGGCATGCCTGCCGTCAGGGCCGACGCCGCGCTGACCGCGGGGGCGCAGGCGCACGCGCGCTACAGCCTGGAGACCGGCACGGTCGGCCACACGCAGGATCCGTCGAACCCCTTCGCCAGCACCGCGGGGGCGGAGGCCGCATCCCGCTCCAACGTCGCGCTGTGGACGACCGGCTCTCGCCCGATCGGTCCGCGCGGCATGGTCGACATGCTGCAGGTCGCGCCGTTCCACGGCCTGCTGCACCTGGAGCCCCAGCTCGCGAGCTCCGGGGTCGGCTACGCCGCGGACGGCAACCGCGAAGCGCTGGTCGTCGACGTGCGCGGCGGCGTCGACGCGTCGATCGCGGACCCGACCCACCCGATCGCGTTCCCCGGCCCCGGCGCGACGACGAACCTGCGGTCCTACACCGGCGGCGAGTACCCGGATCCCCTGGGGCCCTGCGACGGCTGGACCGCCCCGACCGGCGCGCCGATCCTGCTCACCCTGCCGGACCCCGGGGAGGTGCACGAGGTCTCGATCACCGGGCCGGATGCGCAGCCGCTCGCGACCTGCTGGTTCGACGCCGCCCGCTTCCACCACGGCGACACCGTCCAGCGCGACCTCGGTCGGGAGATCCTGCGGGAGCACAACGCCCTGGTCGTCCTGCCGCGGGAGCCGTTGGCGACCGGTCGGCACCGTGTCACGGTCGACCTCGACGGCGCCGACCTCGCGACCTGGACCTTCACCGTCGGCGACCGGCTCGGCCGGGCGACCGGGTGGGTCCAACAACGACCGGCCGCGGACCCGAAGCTCGATGACCAGTGTCCCGCAGCGACGCTCGATCCCCTACCGTTCGACGACGTGCGCCGGGGTCCGCACACGCATGCGATCGCCTGCGGGGTGGTCTGGGGAGTCATCAGCGGCACGACCGCGAGCACCTTCACGCCGGCGGACGCCGTGACGCGGGGCCAGTCCGCGTCCCTGCTGCACCGCCTGCTCACGGTGATGGAGGTCGCTCCCGCAGCGGCTGCGCCGTCGATCTTCAGCGACGTCGCCGCTTCCCACGCCCACCACGGGGCCATCGCCGCGTTGACGGAGCAGGAGATCATCGAGGGCCGGGCCGACGGCACCTTCGGCCCCGGAGAACCCGTCACCCGCGCACAGTTCGTAGCCACCCTCGCACGGCTGCTCACCGCCGCAGGTGACCGACCCGCGCCGGCGACCGCCACCTCGAGGTTCGACGACGTCGAGCCGGGGTCGGTCCACCACGCGGCGGTCGAACACCTCGCGGAGCTCGGCATCGTGACGGGCGTCACGGCGAACATGTTCGACCCGGACGCCGAGGTCCGACGCGACCAGGCCGCGGTCCTGCTGGTGCGCACCGCCGTGCTGCTGGCCGATGACGGGACGTGGACACCGTCGCGCTGAGCGTGCCCTGCGACGGGCGGCGGATGGCGCCGTTTGGACCCGAGGGTGCGACCGGACAGGCTGCAGGTATGGACACACCTTCCGACGGAGCGACGCGGTACCCGGCTGCGCTCGTCAGGGACCAGGTCGTCGGGTTCCTGACCGCCTGGGGCATGCGCCGCAGCCACGCCGAGACCACGGCGGACGTCCTCGTCGACGCGGACGTGTGTGGGATCGATTCCCACGGCATCTCCATGGTCACCTCGTACGCCCAGCGCCTGCGTGACGGCCTGCTGACCATCGACGCCGAGGTGACCGTCGTCACCGAGACACCGGTCTCCGCCCTGCTGGACGCGGGCGGCGGGCTCGGTCAGGTCCCGAGCGTCGAGGCGACCCGGACCGCGATCGCCAAGGCACGGGAGGTAGGGATGGCTGCGGTCAGCGTGCGCAACTCGAACCACTTCGGGGCGGCCGGCTACTACACCCGGCTGATGGCCGCGGCGGGCCTGGTCGGGATCGCGACGACCAACGTGTTCGGACCCCGGTCGGCGCCGACCTTCGGCCGGGAGGCGAAGCTGTCGACCAACCCGCTGGCCTTCGCGGCTCCCGCGGGACGCAACCCCGCGTTCTCGCTGGACATGTCCACGACCACGGTCGCGGCCGGCAAGGTGCGCAACCGGGCGAACGAGGGCAGAGCCATCCCCGTCGGGTGGGCGGCCGACGCGGACGGGCAGCCGATCACCGATCCGCAGATCTACGAACGCGACAGCCGCAACGGAGCGACGCTCTCACCGCTGGGCGGCAGCGCCGAGGGCGCCAGCCACAAGGGCTACGGGCTGGGCGCGATGGTCGAGATCCTGTCGGCCGGCATGTCGGGCGCGACGCTCGTCACGTCGCGCGACACCGGAGCGACCGGGGTCGGCAGCTCCGACCTCGGGCACTTCTTCCTGGCTATCGATCCCACGATCTTCCGGGCACCCGGCGAGTTCGAGGCAACCGTCGACACCCTCATCGACGACCTGCACGCGACGGCACCGAT
Organism: Nitriliruptoraceae bacterium; assembly: GCA_041685735.1. GTDB lineage: Bacteria > Actinomycetota > Nitriliruptoria > Nitriliruptorales > Nitriliruptoraceae > CSSed11-175R1. Next base: position 14,289 of record JAWLFE010000020.1, on the reverse strand, counting down.
CGATCCGCGCGAGCCCGTCCAGGTCGCCGGCGAGCCGGAGGACCGGGTCCGCGCCGAACGGACCCGCGACGGGATCCCGATCTCACCGGGCCTGCGCCAACGCCTGGCAGCGATCGCTGACGCCTCCGGCGCGGATTTCCTCCTGGGCTGAACGGCCAGCGGCATCCAGGTAGGAGTCGCCAGACCAGCGACGGCGGGGCGTGCGTTCGACCTGCGCCGCGTCGTGGTGGTCGTGGGGACGCGCGGTCACCCTTCGTCGCCGTCGTCCTCGTCGTCCCAGCGCTCATCCTCGGCCTTCCATGCCTCGTGGCGCTCCTCGACACGGTCGCGCCAGCCACGCGCGGCCTCCGGTGAGTCGTACGGGCCGAGCCGGTCGACCGCCCGGCAGGACGAGCCGTCCTCGACCTGCTGATGGGTCAGACACCAGTAGTACTCGCTCATCAGCGCTACTCCCACTCGATCGTGCCGGGCGGCTTGGAGGTCACGTCGAGTGCGACGCGGTTGATGGCGGGGACCTCGTTGGTGATGCGCGTCGAGATGCGTGCCAGGACGTCGTAGGGCACCCGGGACCAGTCCGCGGTCATGGCGTCCTCGCTGGACACGGGCCGGAGCACGACCGGGTGACCGTAGGTGCGTCCGTCCCCCTGGACACCGACGGACCGCACATCGCCGAGCAGCACGACCGGACACTGCCAGATGTCGCGGTCCAGGCCCGCCGCGGTGAGCTCGGCCCGGGCGATCGCATCGGCGGCCCGCAGGATCTCCAGCCGGTCGTGGGTCACCTCGCCGATGATGCGGATCGCCAGGCCCGGACCGGGGAACGGCTGGCGCCACACGATGTCCTCGGGCAGGTCGAGCTCCAGGCCAACGGCGCGGACCTCGTCCTTGAACAGGGAGGTGAGCGGTTCGACCAGATCGAACCGCAGATCGTCGGGCAGGCCACCGACGTTGTGGTGGCTCTTGATGTTGGCGGTGCCGCTGCCGCCACCCGATTCCACGACGTCCGGGTAGAGCGTCCCCTGGACGAGGAACTCGACGGTCTCACCGTGTGCGCCGGCGTCCGCGACGACCTCGCGGGCGGCCTGTTCGAAGACACGGATGAACTCGCGGCCGATGATCTTGCGCTTCTCCTCGGGGTCGCTGACACCGGCCAGTGCGGTCAGGAAGCGCTCCTTCGCGTCGACGACCTTCAGCGACACCCCCGTGGCGGCGACGAAGTCGCGCTCGACCTGTTCGGGTTCATCCTGCCGCAGCAGCCCGTGGTCGACGAACACACAGGTCAGCTGGTCCCCGATGGCCCGCTGGACGAGCGCCGCCGCCACCGCGGAGTCGACCCCACCGGACAGCCCGCACACGGCGCGCTTGGTCCCGACCTGGGCCCGGATCGCGGTGACCTGCTCCTCGATGACGTTGGCCATGGTCCAGGTCGGCTGGCAGCCGGCGATCTCGTAGAGGAAGTGTTCGAGCACGGTCTGGCCGTGCTGGCTGTGCATGACTTCGGGGTGGAACTGGACCCCCGCGAGCCGCCGGTCCACCGACTCGAAGGCCGCGACCGGCGTGCCGTCCGTGCGGGCGACCACGGCGAAGTCCGGCGGGGCGGCGGTGACGGTGTCGCCGTGCGACATCCACACCGACTGGTCCCGCGGCAGCCCGTGGAACAGGGTCGAGTCCGCGGCGGTGAGGCGCAGCGCGGTGCCGCCGTACTCCGCGGCGTCGGTCCGCTCGACGGTGCCGCCCAACGTGGTGGCCATGATCTGGAAGCCGTAGCAGATCCCGAACGTCGGGATGCCGGCGTCCAGGATCGCGGGATCGAGCGCCGGCGCGTCCTCGGCGTAGACCGACGCGGGGCCACCGGACAGCACGATGGCGGCGGGGGCGCGGGCGATGAGTTCCTCGGCGGTGATGTCGTGGGGGACGATCTCCGAGTAGACCCGGGCCTCGCGGATCCGGCGGGCGATCAGCTGCGCGTACTGCGCGCCGAAGTCGACCACCAGGACGGTGGGCACGGCGGGGACCGCCGCCGTCGAGCGTTCGGGAGAGGTCATCGCGGATCCATCAGGGGGCGTGGGACCGGGGAGGCGGGCGGGGAGATCAGGGAGGCGGGTGGGAGAGACCGGGGAGGCGGGTGGGAAGGACCGGGGAGGCGGGTGGGAAGGACCGGAGAGGCGGGTGGGAAGGACCGGAGCCTACGCGCGGCGGCTGCGGCCCGTGGGGCGCCAGTCACCGCTGAGCAGGTGCGCGGCGGTCAGCGCCCCGAAGAGGCTGCGCAGGTCGCGCTCCGGCACCGGCCGTTCGTACTCCGTCAACGCCGCGGTCAGGCGCCGCCGGTCGATGATCTCGTCCAGCAGCGCATCGGGTTCACCCAGCCGACGGACGAGTCGAGGCAGCAGCGCCCCGTCGGGCCGGGTGCGCCACGCGGCGCTCACCCGATCGGTCGCGGCGACGTCGGCCAGCGGGTCGCGATCCGCCCAGGTGTCGGGGTCGAGCAGCGGGTCGGGCCCGGCGGCTTCGAAGCGCCAGCGGCTGTCGACGAAGCGAACGTGGGCCAGCGCCGGTGCGAGCCGCTGCACGAGTTCGAACACCGCCCGCTGGGAACGCTTGTGATCGAGCGGGATGTCCCCGAGGTGGCGCAGGACGCGGTCGTCCAGGGTCGGCGCCACCTGCAACGCGCCGTAGGCGGCGGCCTGCCGGTTCGCGCCGGTCCCCCGGCCCTCCCGCAGGCGCAGGTAGGCGAGTTCGTGGAAGCTCAGCCGCCCGACCTCGTCGAGCAGTTCCTCGGCGGTGCGGCGGTTGATCTGCTGCTGGGCGGTGCGGGCCTCGTCGCGCAGCAGCAGAGGGGCGTTGTGCAGCGCGAGCGCATCGAGGAAGGCGCGGCCCTGCTCGATGTCGGTGACGGCGGGGCGCGGGCCGGTGGCGAGGTTGTCGTACCCACCGAGCAGCGCACCGCCGGCGTGGCGGACCACCTCGACGACCGGGTCGAGGCGCAGCGGCGGACAGGGGTCGAAGACGTTGGACACGCCCTCGCCGTGGAACACCTGCGTGGTCAGCTGCCGTGGCAGGTCATCGTGCGCGACGTTGACGGGTTCACAGACGTGCTCCGCGCCGATCGTGGCCGCGACCTCGGCCGCCACGATGCCGTGCGGCTCCTCCGCGGCGTGGGGGGTGGTGAGGGTCACCTCGACGTCGGCGGCGGCGTACACCGCAGCGCTCAGCCGCGTGACCGCATCCCCGGTCAGCTCGACGCGGGGGCGGCTGCCGAGGTGGCCGACCTCCCGCGCCGCGTCGACCATCTCGGTGGCGATGTGGTCGTAGGTCGCCGCGACCTCGGCGTCGGTGGGTGGCTCGTCCGGTGGCGGTCCGGGAGCCGCGAGGTGCTGTGCCACCTCGATGTCGACGCCGTCCGGTCTGATCCGGGCGCGGGCCCCTGGCGGGAGCAGTTCCAGGCCGGAGAACGGGATCCGGTCGTGGGCCAGCCAACCCCGCGCGCACAGCGTCATGAGCGCATCGGTGTCGTAGGCGATCGGGAACTCCGGCCAGGCCGCCAGCCGCAGCAGGGTGGCGCGGTTGGACAGCAGGACCAGGCCGGGACGACGCGCGAGCAGGATCGGTTCGCTGCCGGTGGACGAGGTCGTGACCTGTACCTCGGTCGGGGTGGCGCGCGCCAGGGCCCAGACCCCGCCGAGTTCGCGCGGGTCGAAGCGGTCCTCGTCGCGTGCCTGCCCGAGCGCGTCGGCCCAGGGGCGACCGGCAGCCAGGCCCGCGAGGCGGGGCAGGCCGCAGAAGGTGTCGAAGGCGTGCTCGGTCTCACGCGCGTAGGCCGTGATGGCGGTGCGGTCGGCGTGGATCGAGAACGACGCACCGACGGCGTGGCCTCGGCGCCAGACGGTGCGGGCGTGGTCGAGGGGCGCGAACGGGGTGGTCCGCCGGTGTGCATCGAGGATGGCGCGCTCGACCGCTTCGGCGCGGGCCCGGTCGGCCACGATGCCGACGACGAACAGGTTCACACGGATCCTCGCGGGGTGGCTGGTGGCGGTCGGACGGCCGCGGTGGAGGCTAGTGCTTCGGCGCTTCCGGCCCGTCTGTGGACGCGTCGCCATCCCGGCGGGTCCTGATCGTGTCGAGGCCGCGACCCCGGCGGGTCCTGGTCGTGGCGAGGCCGGTGACCGCGGGCACGACCCCGCGCTGCAGCCCGAGGAACAACGCGATGAGCAGCGCACCGTAGACCGCCAGGCGCAGCTGGCCGAGGGGGCGCAGCACCTCGTCGATCACGCCGAGGGCGACCGCGCCGACGACCGGCCCCAGCAGCGATCCGATACCGCCGAACGCGAGCACGATCAGGACACGGACATCGACGTGCGCGAAGGCGTAGGACGTGGGGCTGATGAAGGCCTCGTGGTGGGCGAACAGGGCGCCGGCCAGTCCGACCATGGCCGCACCGATCGCGCCGGCGAGGATGCGGGCCCGGGCAACGTCGACCCCGGCCAGCTCGGCCGCGATCGGGTCGTCCTTGAGGGCCCGCCACGCCCAACCGGTGCGGGAACGTTCGAGCCAGTGGTAGAGGGCCAGGTAGCAGAGGACCACGGCGAGCAGGAGGTAGTAGGACGTGATGGGGCCACGCAGCAGGGCACCGCCGGCGTCCACGACGCGGCCGGTCTCCCCACCTGTCGCGGTCCGCAGGCCCTGGACCAGGGTGGTGAACACCAGCGAGAACGCGAGCGTCACGATCCCGACGAAGATGACCTCGAGGTTGCGGCGCACCGCGACCCAGCTGAACGACACCCCGATCGCGGTCGCCAGCGCGACGCCGGTGGGGATGGACAACACGAGCGGCCACCCACGGTCGTCCGCCAACAGCACCGAGGTGTAGCCGGCGACACCGGCCAGTGCGCCCAGGCACAGGAACAGCTGCCCGCTGCTGCCGAAGATGACGTTCATGCCGATCGCGTAGGCGGCGAACACCAGCGCCGTGCTCGCCAGCGACATGAGGTAGCCGGAGCCACCGAGCGCGAGCGGGACCGCCGCCAGGACCACCGCGGTGACCGCGATGGGCACGTCGGCCCGCAGCCGGGCGCGGCGATCGGGTCCCGTCATCGTGCGCTCCTGCCGAGGATGCCGGTCGGGCGGACCAGGATGGTGAGCATCGCGACGCCCAGCAGGATCACGAACGTCACGAACGCGCCGATGTAGAACGAGGAGACGGCGTGCACGATGCCGAGTACGACCCCGGCGACCAGCGCACCCGACACGCGTCCGAGCCCGCCGACCACGGTCACGATCAACGCCAGGATCGTGAGGTTGAACCCGGACGCGGCGCCGACCGACGAGAGCAGCCCCTGCGTGATCGCGAACAGCCCCGCCATGACGCCGCTCAGGACGAACACGACCGTGCGGGTCAGCGACAGATCGACCCCACACAGGGCGGCGCCCTCCTCGTCCTGGATCACCGAGCGGATCGCCCGGCCGAAGCGACTCAGGCGGAGGAAGGCGAACACGCCGGCGAGCGCGGTGATCGCGACGACGGAGGCGATCACGCTGCCGCTGCGCATCCGGACACCCAGGAGGTCGATGGCGGGACCCGGCACCGACAGGGTGAGGGCCGTGAACGGCTGGGTGGTGATCAGGATGCCGTCGAGCAGGAACGCGACCCCGAGCGTGACCAGCAGGCTCAGCAGCACCCGCCGCTCCCCCGTCAGGCGGTAGACCGGACGCAGCAGGGTCGCGTCGAGCAGCCAGGCGAGCGCGGCGGCGGCCGCCACTGCCAGGACGACCGCAACGGGGATCGCGACGCCGGCGGAGATGGCGACGGCGCCGGCGATCGCGGCGACCACCACCAGTTGCCCGTGCGCCAGGTTCAGCACGCCACCGAGCCCGTAGATCAGGGTGAGCCCGACCGCCAACAGCGACAGCTGCAGACCGAACACGATGCCGTCGAGCACGACCGCCATCAGGCGAGCCCCAGGTAGGCACGCTGCACGTCCGGATCGTCGCGTAGCGCCGCGGCAGATCCCTGCAGGCGCACGCGCCCCTGCTCGATCACGTAGGCCCGGTCGACCAGGTCCAGCGCCCGACCGACCTGCTGTTCGGCGATCACCAGGGTCAGGTCGCGGTCGTCGCGCAGGGTCCGCAGCGCGGTGTGGACCTCGTCGGCCAGCACGGGAGCCAGGCCCGTCGACGGCTCGTCGAGCACCAGCACCCGCGGATCGGCCAGGAGCGCCCGACCGATCGCGACCATCTGCTGTTCGCCGCCGCTGAGCGTGCCCGCGGACTGCCGACGCCGTTCCCGCAGCCGGGGGAACAGCGCGACCACCTCGTCCAGCCGGCCGGGCGCGGGCCGGCCCGGGTAGGCGCCCATCACGAGGTTGTCGGTGACGGACATCTCCGGGAACAACCGCCGCTCCGCCGGCACGTAGGTCAATCCCGCCCGTGCGATGCGGAACGTCGGCGTGGTGACGATCGACCGACCGGCGAGCCGGACGTCGCCGCTCGTGGCCGGGTGCAGCCCGCACACCGCCCGCAGCAGGCTGGACTTGCCCGCACCGTTCGACCCGATGATGCCGACGACCTCGCCCGCGGCCACCTCGAGGTCGATGCCGTGCACCACCTCGATGTCGCCGTACGCGACGTGCAGCCCCTCAACCCGCAGCATGACCGTCACCCTGGCGGCCGAGGTAGGCCTCGATGACCCGGCGATCGCGCAGCACCTCGGTCGCGCTCCCCTCGGCCAGCACCCGCCCCGCCTGCAGGACGACGACACGGTCGGCCAGGTCCGTGACCGCGCGCATGACGTGCTCGACCCAGACGATCGCGATGCCGAGTTCGTCGCGGATGCCGCGCACGACCGTGACGAACCGGTCGACCTCCGTCGGGTTGAGTCCGGCCATCACCTCGTCGAGCAGCAGCAGGCGCGGTGTGCCGGCCAGAGCCCGGGCGAGGTCGAGCAGCCGCTTGTCGTGCAGCGTGAGCTCAGCCACGGCAGCGTCCGCGCGGTCGGCGAGCCCGAGCCGCTCGAGCACACGCATCGCCACCTCGGCCGCTGGCCTTGGATCACCACCGGTCCGCGGTCCCGCGAACCTGGCGCCGAGCGCAGCGTTGTCCCGCACGTTCATGCTCGGGAACATCCGTGGGGTCTGCAGAACCGTTGCGATCCCGGTGCGACGGATCCGGTGGGGCTTGGCGTCACGCAGGTCCACACCGTCCAACGCGATCCGTTGCGCGGACGTCGGCGGGAGCAGGCCGTTGACGAGCTGCAGCAACGTGCTCTTCCCGGCGCCGTTGGGGCCGATGACCGCCACGATCTCGCCCGCCGCCACCTCGAGGTCGATGCCGTCGACGGCGGGCAGTCCGCCGAAGTGCTTGGTGACGCCACGGACCTCCAGCAGCGCGGTCACGGGACGAACGGCTCGAGCGGATCCGGACGCAGGATGACCTCGAGGTACCACGGTGCCCCGGGGTTGACCCCGTCCGGCGGGGTCTGCTCGCGCATCACCACCAGCAGGGGTGAGGCCCCGTCGAGCTCCCCCCATGCGGTCCAGGCGAGCTCCCACGCGTAGCCCGGGAGGTCGAAGGTCGTCGCACGCAGGTGGTCGGCGATGACCACCGGATCGGTACCGCCCGTCGCCTCGATCGCCTGCTGCACCATCAGGACCTGGCCGTAGCCACTGACGGCATCGTCCTCCATGAAGCCGTCGAACCGGTCGTGGTAGCGGGTCGCGAGTTCGTGGTAGTCGGCGGCGGCGTAGTCCGCGCAGGACAGGTCGATGTACCGGTCGTAGGAGGCCTCGCCGACGCCTTCGAACACCGCGACCGCCGATGAGTCCGACCCCGTCACGAATGCGTCGAAGCCAAGGTCCGCCGCTTGCCGGGTGATCGCCGCGGCACCCGGCGGATGCCCCGTCGCGATGAGCAGCTCCGGATCGAGGTCCTGCAGCCGACGCAGGTAGGTGGTGAAGTCGGTCTCCGGGACGGGTGCGACCTCGATCTGGGGGTCGATGCCGTCGAGGGCGCCGACCTGGTCCACGATCGCGTCCTCGATCGCCCGGCCCCAGGCGTAGTCGGCGATGATGGCGCCGACCCGGGTCACCCCCTCCGATGCGATGAACTGCGCGAAGGGTCCCATCGTCATGGGGGCGGCGGGCAGGCAGGTACGGAACGTGTAGCGGGTGTCCTGGGTCAGGATCGCGTCCGATCCCGCCTTGACCAGGAACAGCGGGACCTGTCCGGCCTCCGCGACCCGGGAGGTGGCCAGCCCCACATCGCTGGAGATGATGCCGCCGACCGCGACGACCCCGTCACGCTCGATCATCCCCTGCAGCGCCGTGACGCCCTCCTCGGGGGTCCCCTGCGTGTCACGGACGACCAGCTCCAGCGGCCGACCGTCGACGCCCCCGGCGGCGTTGATCTCCTCCACCGCCAACTGCATCCCGTTGCGCGCGGGGATGCCCCAGATCGCGAACGGTCCCGTCAGCTCCCCCAGGAACCCGATCATGATCGGCTCACCGTCGGGGTTGGCGGGCTGCTCGTCGGTCGAGGGGTCGTCCTGCACCGAGGCGTCGTCTTGCTGATCGGCGGCACCGGTGTCCCGGTCCGCGGCGTCGGTCCCGACGTCACCGGCATCGCCGTCACCGCTGCACGCCGCGGCGAACAGCACCAGCACCAGGCCGACCGTCAGCCACAACCGTCCCACGCTCTTCATGTGACCACTCCCGGTGCCGGCCCGCCGAACGCGCGCACCGTACGTCACCGCAGCGACCGCACGTCGCCGCCGACGCCGCCGCCGCCGGACAGCGGCGTGATCACCGCGCGCGCGACCGCAGGGTCAGTTCCGCCTCGTGGAAGCGCGACCTCGACTCGTAGCCCGTGATCCCCATCGCCCGGCGCAGACCACCGACGAGGTTGACCTGGCCGTCGTCGCGGTGTGCCGGGCCGTTGAGCACGACCTCGGTCGGTCCCAGGACCTCGACGTGATCGAAGCTGCTACGAGGCAGTTCGTGGTGTGCGGCCGACAGCCCCCAGTACGCGCCGCGCCCGGGGGCCTCGGTCGTCGCGGCGAGGGCACGTCCGAGCATGACCGCGTCCGCGCCGCACGCGATGGCCTTGGCCATGTCGCCACCGGTGCGGATCCCCCCGGCGGCGATCACGTGGACGTAGCGACCCGATTCCTCGAGGTAGCGCGAGCGCGCGGCTGCGACCTCCGCGATGGCGGTGGCCATCGGCACCTCGATGCCGAGCGCCTGGTGGGTGGTGGACACGCTGGACGAATCCCCGCCGACGAGCACCCCGACCGCACCGGTGCGCATCAGGTGGATCGCGGTCTTGGCCGACGACACTCCGCCGAGCACCACCGGGATGTCGTAGCGCTTGGTGAAGGACTTGAGGTCCAGCGGGTCGGCGTCATCCGTGCCGACATGCTGCGCCGTGACCGCGACGCCGTGAACCACCAGCAGATCCAGGCCGGCCTCCAGCGCGGCGTGGTGCCAGCGCTCCACCTTCTGCGGGGTCAGGCTGCCGGCCGCGAACCCGTGGTCGGCCTTGAGTTGCGCGACCCGCTGGCCGATCAACTCTTCCTTGACCGGCTCGGCGTAGAGGGCCTGCAGCCGCTCGGTGGTGCCGGGCCCGGGCGTGAGCTGCGCGATCTCTGCGAGGACATCCTCCGGGTCCTGGTAGCGGGTCCACAGACCCTCCAGGCTCAGGACGCCGAGGCCACCGAGCTCCGTCATCAGCCCCGCGGTCGCCGGCGAGGTCACCGCATCCAGCGGTGCGCCCAGCACGGGGAGATCGAAGTTGTAGGCGTCGAACCTCCACGACACGTCGACGAGCGCGGCGTCGCGGGTCCGTCGGGACGGCACGAGCGCGATGTCGTCCAGCGAGTAGCCGATGCTGGCGCGTCGTGCGCCGCCGATCGTGATCTCCTGCACCGGGTCCTCCAGCCGTACGTCGTGGGTCGGGTCGTTGGGCAACCGCGGGGCTGCGCGGGGCCGATCGGCCCGCTCTGCGGTGCAGCCGGAGGGTAGTGGCGCCACCTACCCCGTTGGCACCCCCACCCACCATCCTCGGAGCACCCGCGCCCGTCGGTCGCCAACTCATGGGCACCCGCGGGGAGCGCCTATCCACAACCCGGGCGCAACCCGATCCCCGCGCAGCGCTGCGATCCGCCATGATCGCCGTCCACAACGTCCGGATCGGCCGGGACACCGGGTGCCGTTGCCACCGCTCGGCAGGTCGACCAGTAGTCTACTCTAAAGTAGACTAACCTAGAGTAGGATAGCGCTGTGCTCGCCCCCTACGTGTGGCCCCGCGTCGATGAGTTCATCGATCGTCGCGCCGAGATCGACCGGCTCGAGGCCTGGTGGACCAGCGGCGACCGCATGCCATTGAACCTCTACGGCCGTCGCCGCGTCGGCAAGTCCTGGCTCTTCCGGCGCTTCGCGCACGGCAAGCCTGCCGTGCTGCTGGTCGCGGAGCGCCTCACGTCAGGGGCCCAACTCGGGCGGTTCGCCGACCAGCTCACGCCATCTCTCGGCGGGGTCAGGCCGGACCTGCCGGATGTACCTGCGCTCTTCCGGGTGCTCTTCCGCTTGGCGCAGACCAACAAGGTGCTGGCGGTCATCGATGAGTTCCCGTGGCTGTTGGGCACCACCGCCAGCGAGACCGAACGGACCCTGTCGTCGATCCAGGCGGTCCTCGAGGAGGAACGCGACGGTTCGCAGCTGAAGCTTCTGGTCTGCGGCTCGGCGGTGGCCCAGATGGAGGCGCTGCAGTCCGAACGCAACCCGCTGCATGGCAGACTCGTCCCGATGGAGCTGCGGTCGCTGCCGTTCCGCCGCGCGAGCCGCTTCCTCGATGGCGAGGACGGGCACGACCGGTTCATCCGGTTCGCGGTGGCCGGTGGCATGCCGCGCTACCTGGCGGCCTTCAACAACGGTGACCTGCGCACACGGTTCTGCGACCAACTCCTGCGCCCTGATGCGCCGCTGTGGAACGAGGGCCGCACGATCGTCGGGCAGGAGCTCCGAGAGCCGGCGATGCATTTCTCGTTGCTCGAGCAGTTGGCGACCGGCGAGAAGCAGGTCGGTGAGCTGGCGGACGCGCTCCGGATCGGGAGCGGGCCGCTGTCGAAATACCTGTCGACGTTGGCTGCCCTGCGGCTGGTCCGCAAGCAGCTGCCGTTGGGCGCATCGCCGACGGACCGGGGCAGCCACTGGGCGCTCGACGATCCCTTCCTTCGGTCCTGGTTCAGGTTCGTGTTCCCCTTCCAGGCCGATCTGGAGGCAGGCCTCGCCCCCGAGGACCTGTACGACCGGGAGATCGCCCCCGATCTGGCTGAACACGTCGCTCCGGTGTTCGAAGACCTGTGTCGCGAGCACGTCCGGACCACGATGGGAGCAGAGGCGACGCAGGTCGGACGTTGGTGGGGCAACGCACGCAACCAACTCCGCCGTTCCGGTGAGCGGACCACCGAGGAGGTCGACGTGGTGGGCACGGCCCGGAAGCGCATCACCGTCGTTGGCGAGGCCAAGTGGACCTCGAAGCCCCTCGGTGAGGGGATCCTGCACGAGCTGGACGACTTCAAGATCCCCGCACTACGACAGGATGGCTTCACCCTGGGCAGGAACCTGACCACCGTTCTGTTCAGCCGGTCGGGCTACTCCGCAGGGCTGCGAGCCAGGGCCGAGGACGACGACAACCTGGTGCTCGTCGACGTCAACGACATGCTGTCCAACACAGCGTGATGTGCGCACGCGAAGCCACCCCGACGACCGCTGCGCACGGGCCCGCGCGTCACAGACGCGCCGACCGCCGAACGGACCACACGCCCTGGCGGGATG
>JAWLFE010000020.1:0-2364 GCA_041685735.1 Nitriliruptoraceae bacterium | reverse complement strand
TGATGTGCGCACGCGAAGCCACCCCGACGACCGCTGCGCACGGGCCCGCGCGTCACAGACGCGCCGACCGCCGAACGGACCACACGCCCTGGCGGGATGCCCCCTACGCTTGCGGTTCCTCGGTGATCGTCCGAGCGGCCGAACATGACGGCGGAGACCCGGCCACAGAGAAGGCGCCCCTGTGAACGACGACCCCGACGACCAGCGGGACGACATCCCGAGCGATCCGCCCCAGGGGCCGACCGGGGCGTCCGACGAGGGCGACGACAACACGGCAGCCTCGTCGGGTCGTAGCGGCGAGCAACCCGGCAGCGACTCCGCCGCCGACGGGCCGGACGACCGCGTCGTGGAGGGTTCGTCCGAGGACGGTCCGCTCGACGGGCCCTTCGATCCTGACGACTTCGACGCCGACGACGTCGACGCCGACGATCCGCTGCTGGATGGGCTGCTGCTCGATGAGCACGAGCTGGAGCACATCCGCCGGGACCTCGACGACCTGGCCGACTTCGAATCGGCGTTCCGCCCCGAGGGCTACCGCGGGGTCGCCGTGTGGTGCCAGGACTGCTCCGAGGAGCACTTCTACCCCTGGGACATGCTGCGCGAGAACCTGCAGGTGCTGATCGAGACCGGCGAGACCCCGGTGCACGAGCCGGCCTTCGCCCCCGAACCCGAGCGCTATGTCCCCTGGGACTACGCCCGGGGCTACGTGGACGCGCTCCGGGACGCCGGCGTCGACCAGCGCATGGACGTCGACACCTGTCCACGCTGCCGCCTGGCGCTCGTGGACGATGCCGCCCAAGCCAACTACTGCCCCCGCTGCGCGGCTCCCCTGCTCGTGCCGCGGCTGCTGGCGGCCCTGCTCGCGCACGGCGTCGATCCTGCGCGCATCGATGCGATCATGCGCGAGACGGGCCTCCCCGGCTGACCCGTACCCACGCGCGTTCAGGGCGAGACTCGCTGCCTCACGAGGCGCGTCGCGCAGCGCGGCGACGGTCGGTCAGATGCGGTGCGCGGCGACGATCAGATGCGGCGGGCGAGCACGACCCAGACGGTGCGCAGCAGGATCTCCAGGTCCAGCACGGGCGACCAGTTCACCAGGTACTGCAGGTCGTAGCCGAGCTTGTACTCCGGGTCGGTGTGGTAGCGGCCGTGGATCTGGGCCAGGCCCGTCAAGCCCGGTGGGAGTTCGTGACGGCGGGCGTAGCCGGGGATGCGCGCTTCGAACCCGGCCGTGAGCTCGGGCCGCTCGGGTCGCGGACCCACCAGCGACATCTCGCCCTTCACCACGTTCCACAGCTGCGGCAACTCATCCATCCGCGTGGCCCGGATCCATCCGCAGCCACGGATCACGCGCGGGTCGTCACGGTCGGCCAGGCGTGCACCACGCCCGTCGGCCTCCGCGTCCAGTCCCATCGTGCGGAACTTCACCATCCGGAACTCGTCCCCGCCGGCGCCGACCCGGGGCTGCCAGTACAGCAACGGTGGCCGTACCACGATCAGCTGGTACAGCGTGATGGCGAGCAGCACCGGCACGACGATCGGCGCGGTGATGGCCAGGACCACCAGGTCGAACAGCCGCTTGAACCGCGCACGGGACCGGGGCATCGTCTGGGCCCGCAGCAGCACGAAGGGCAGGCCGCCCACCTCACGGATCCGCTCCAGGCCGTAGAGGGTCTCGCGGGCGGTCACCCGGACGAGCACCGGGATCGCAGCGCGGTCGAACACCCGGACCTGATCCGGATACAGGTCACCGACCCAGGAGCTGGAGACCACGACGACGTCGGTCGCCTCCGCGTCGCGGACCGCGTCGATCAGACCATCCTGGTCGGACACCTCGGCGACGACGGTGGCCCGTCCGCGATCCGCGTCGAGGTGGCGGCGGGCGACCGTGACATCGTCAGGATCACCGGCGAGCACGACCCGGGGCGGGCCTTCGCGGCGGGTCCGCAGGGTGTGCGCCAACCACCGGTTCCCGGCGACCCCGACCGCGCCGGCGACGATCAACACGATCAGGTTGGGGATGGGCAGCGCCAGTGCGACGCCGGTCTGGAACCCGAAGAGGTCCGCGAGTCCCGGCACCATCAGGCGCAGGATCGCGACCAACCCGCCGGCCGCCAGCGTCTGACGGGCCACGCGCGGCAGCGACGGCGGAGCACCCAGCCGGGGTTCACGTTCGTAGAGCCCCCCGAAGTACAGGCTCGCGAGGAACACCGCCAGCGCGATCGCAAACGACGCGTAGTAGGTGGGGAACGTGTAGGTCGGCCAGTCCCAGCCGAAGCGGATCCACATCGTGGTGAACAGCACGACGACCAGCACGACCGTGTCGGCCACCATCACCAGCCGGAACCCGTGGCGGTTCAACCG
>JAWLFE010000201.1:0-3611 GCA_041685735.1 Nitriliruptoraceae bacterium | reverse complement strand
TTCGCGCCGATCGCGGCGGCCAACGCCGAGGATGTGGAGCGTGCGCGGGGCCGGGGGCGTTCGATCACCCGGTTGATCCTGTCGGAGCGGATGCGGGCCGACATGGTCGCGGGACTGCGGACCTGGGCGGACCGGCCATCGTCGCGCGGCCAGGTCGTCCAACAGCTCGAGCACGACGGCTGGCGCCTCGAACGGTTCCGCGACCGCCTGGGTGTCGTCGCGTTCGTGTTCGAGGGACGGCCCAACGTGTTCGCGGACGCGTGCGGCGTGCTCCGTGGTGGCAACACGGTGGTGTTCCGGATCGGGTCGGATGCGCTCGGGACGGCACGGGCGATCGTCGAGCACGCCCTCGATCCCGCGTTGGAGGAGGCCGGCCTGCCCGCCGGCGCCGCCTCGCTGGTCGACGCACCCTCCCATGCGGCCGGGTGGGCGCTGTTCGGCGACACCCGACTCGCGCTGGCCGTCGCCCGTGGATCGGGGGCCGCGGTCAGCCAGCTGGGCGCCGTCGCCCAACAGGTCGGCAACCCGGTGTCGCTGCACGGCACCGGCGGCGCCTGGATGGTCGCGGCTGCATCCGCGGATGCGGACCGCTTCGCCGCCGCGGTCCGTCACTCGTTGGACCGCAAGGTCTGCAACACCCTGAACACCTGCTGCATCGTGCGGGAGCGCCTCGAGGACCTGCTCCCCGTCTTCCTCGCGGCACTGCAGGCCGCCGCTGACGCGCGCGGCGCCAACCCCAAGCTGCACGTCCGGGACGTCGATCGTGCCCAGCTCCCCGCCGACTGGTTCGACGACGTGGTCCCGATCGCGCGCGCCGACGGCCTGTCCGACGAGCCGCGGGCGGAGCCCATCGAGACCGCGGGATTGGGGATCGAATGGGAATGGGAGGACAGTCCTGAGGTGACGCTCGCGATCGTCGACGACGTCGATGCGGCCGTCGATCTGTTCAACCGGTACAGCCCGCACTTCGTGCTGTCCCTGCTCTCGGAGGACCCGCCGGAGCGGTCGCGGGTGGAGGGATCGGTCGACGCGCCCTTCGTGGGCGACGGGTTCACCCGCTGGGTCGATGGCCAGTACGCCCTCGGCACCCCGGAGCTCGGGTTGTCGAACTGGCAGCTCGGTCGCCTGCTCGGACGCTCCGGCATCCTGTCCGGCGACGGCATCCACACCGAGCGGATCCGTGCGATCCAACACGACCCCGACGTGCATCGATGACGACGACCGATCCGGGGCCGACCGGGAGTGGTGCGGCCGAGCCCGGATCGCCACGGGACCCGCTGGACGCGTCCGTGGTGCCGGGCCGCGGTCCGACGGCGCTGCTGCTCGGGGCCACGCTGCTGTTGACGGCGTTGAACCTCCGGGCGGCCGTCACGAGTGTCGGCGCGGTCCTGCGCGACATCCAGGTCGGTGTCGGCATGTCGGATGCGGTCGCCGGCGTCCTGACGACACTCCCGGTCCTGTGCTTCGGGATCGTCGGTCTCGTCGCCGCACGACTCGGCCGGCGTATCGGCACGGACCGGGCGCTGGTCGCGGCGCTGCTGTTGATCACCGTCGGGCTCGTGGTGCGGGCGGTGGCCCCCACGACCGGCTGGATCCTGGTCACCTCACTCGTGGCCCTGAGCGGGATGGCGATCGGCAACGTCCTGGTGCCGGTCACGGTCAAGGCGTGGTTCCCACACGCGGTCGGTCGGTACACCGGCCTGTACTCGCTCGGCATCGTGGTCGGGACCGCGGTCCCGGTCGCGGTGACGGTGCCGCTCGCGGATCTGGGCGGCGGCTGGCGGTTCGGGCTCGGGATCTGGGCCGTTCCGGCAGCGCTCGCACTCGTGCCGTGGTTGGTGCTGTCCCGGCGCTCACGGGGGTTCGCCCGCCCGGCCCCGGCCGAGGGCGCCGGGGGTACGGCCTCGGGCGTGCGACGGAGCTTCAAGGCGTGGGCGCTGATGGTGTTCTTCGGGGTGCAGAGCTTGGAGGCATACGTCGCGATGGGCTGGCTCCCGTCGATCTTCCAGGACGCTGGCATCAGCGCGGCACGGGCTGGTCTGCTGACCGCGTTGACGATGGTGCTCGCGGTGCCGGTCGCCCTGTTCGTGCCGTCGTTGGCGGCACGTCGGCCGGACCAACGCGGCTGGGTGGTCGCGCTGACCGTCGCGTCGGTGCTCGGCTACCTCGGGCTGTGGCTCGCGCCCGGCCGCGCACCGGTGCTCTGGTCGCTGTTCCTCGGCGTCGGTCTGGGCGCGTTCCCGTTGGCACTGCTGCTGATCGGCCTGCGGGCCCGCAGCCCTCAGACCACCTCGGAGCTGTCGTCGCTGGTCCAGGGCTGGGGCTATCTGCTCGCCGCCACGGGTCCGCTCGGCATCGGCGTGCTCCACGACGTCACGGGTGGCTGGGACCTGCCGCTGCTCGCGTTGCTGGTGCTGCTGCTCCCCAAACTCGTCGCCGGATGGATCGCGGGCGCGCCGGGTGTGGTCGACGACGATGCATCGGCTGCCCCCGCGGGGTGAGACCCGGGTGCTACAGCAGGTCACGCCCTGCCGCCCAGGCGGTCAGTTCGTGCCGGTTGGACAGCTGCAGCTTGCGCAGGACCGCGGACACGTGGGTCTCGACGGTCTTGATCGAGATGTGGAGGCGACCCGCGATCTCCCGGTAGGTGTAGCCCCGCGCGATGTGGCGCAGGACCTCCTTCTCCCGTGTCGTCAGCTGATCGAGTTCAGGGTCGTCGTCGGAGACGCCGGCCGGCAGGTTGCCGGCGAACGCATCCAGGACGAAACCCGCCAGTCGTGGGCTGAACACCGCATCGCCCTGATGGATCCGGGAGATCGCGGCGACCAGGTCATCGGGCGCGATGGTCTTGGTGACGTAGCCGCGGGCGCCGGCCCGGATGACCTGGATCACATCCTCCGGCGCATCGGACACCGACAGGGCGAGGAAGCGGGTGTCGGGGTGGGTCTCGTGGACCGCTTCGATCACCGCCTGCCCACCCCCGCCGGGCATGTGCACGTCCAGGAGGACGACATCGGGTCTGCTCGTGCGGATCCCCTGGATGGCCGTGTCGACATCGCCGGCGTCCCCGACGATGGTGACCTTGTCGCCGAGTTCGGCCTGGACCCCGGCGCGGAACAGCCGGTGATCGTCGACGAGGTAGACGCGCAGGTGCATGGTCATGGGGTTGCCCCGTCCGTCGGTGTCTCGGCGTCGCCGTTGGTGGTCGTGGCTGCGGTGCGACGTCGGGGGACGGACATCTCGACCTCCGTGCCCTGGCCCGGAGCCGCGTGGAACCGGACGTCGCCGCCGTGTCGTTCGATGCGGTCGACGATCGAGTTGCGGATGCCCTGACGGTCCGCCGGTGTGCTGGTCGGGTCGAACCCCCGTCCGCGGTCTCGGATGAACGCCAGCACGTCGCGGTCCTCCACCTCGACGTAGATATCGACGGTGTCCACTCCGGCGTGCTTGGCCGCGTTGATGGTGGCTTCCCGGGTCGCGCCCACGAGCGCTCGCAGCGGGTCGTCCATCGTGAGGTCGCCGACCAGGACCACCTCGACGGTGATGTCGTGGCTGGCCTCGACCTCCTCGGCGACGGCGGCCAGGGCACCGGCCAGCATCGCATCGCCCGG
>JAWLFE010000200.1:0-3615 GCA_041685735.1 Nitriliruptoraceae bacterium | reverse complement strand
GAGCACGTTGCGCAACGCCCTGGAGGTGATCATGAACTCCCGCACCTCCGTCGCGGTGATCAGCGACAACGGACGCTTCTGCGGCGTGGTCACCCTGGAGCGCATCCGCTCCGGGCTCGAGGGGAACCTCTCGGCAGCCGATCGCACGCCGGCATGAGCGCGCCGCTCGCCACTCGAGCCGCCAACCCGCTGCTGCGGTGGAGCTACATCCCCGAGCAGTGGGACCGCATCCAGGAGGCGCTCCTCCAGCACATCCAACTCACCCTCCTCGCGGTGGCGTTCGGCTTCGTGCTCTCCGCGCTGCTGGCCTTCCTCGGTCTGCGTTACCGCTGGACGGTCACCCCGATCACGCTCTTCGCAGCGTTCCTCTACACCATCCCGGGTGTGGCGTTCTTCGGCATCCTGGTGGCCTACCTCGGCCTGGGACTGCTGACCGCCCTGATCCCGCTGATCGCGTTCACGATCCTCATCCTGGTCACCAACATCATGGACGGGTTCCAGGCCGTCCCCGCATCCGTTCGCGAGGCAGCCGACGGGATGGGCCTGACACCGACGCAACGGCTGTTCACCGTCGAGGTACCGATCGCGGTGCCCTACATCATCAACGGGCTCCGGATCGCGACCGTGACCACCGTCGGCCTGGTGACGGTGGCCGCGATCGTCGGGTACGGCGGGCTCGGACGGCTGATCCTCGACGGGCTGCGCCGCACCTTCTGGACCCCACTGACGATCGGCGCGTCGCTGTCGATCCTGCTCGCCCTGCTGTTCGACCTGCTGTTCTTCGCCCTCGGGGCTTGGCTGACCCCCTGGGCCCGACGTAAGCAGACGCTGTGATCCCCGCTGAGACGCCGATCGCCATGGCCGGGACCTGGCTCGCGCAGGTCGCCGTACCTCGCGACATCACCCTGGCGGAGTGGTTCACCGATCCGGAGACGTGGGCGGGTTCCAACGGGATCATCGCCTCGCTCGGGGACACCCTGGTCCTGGTCATCGCGGTGATCGCCTGCTCGGTCCTGCTGTCGGTCCCCACGGCGGCCCTGCTCGCACACCAACGCCGGGCCGAGCTGGCATCGGCCTGGCTGGTCAACATCGGTCGGGCGATCCCCACCTTCGCGATCGCCGGCCTTCTGGTCCCGATCTCGCTGCGGGCCGGGTTCGGGTTCGAGCCCTGGCCGATCTTCATCGCGCTGACCCTGCTCACGGTGCCGCCGATGTACCTGTCCACCTACACCGCCGTGAAGCAGGTCGACCCGGCCGCCGTGAACGCAGCCCGGGCGATGGGCTTCACGGAACGGGACGTGCTGCTGACCGTCGAACTGCCCCTCGCGCTCACGGTCATCTTCACCGGGATCCGGGTCGCCTCGGTGCAGGTCGTCGCGACCGAACCCATCCGTGCCTTCCTCGGCGGTGATGGCCTCGGTCGGTACGTGCGCGACGGCATCGGGCAGAACAACCCCACGCTGGTGCTCGGCGGGGCGATCCTGATCGCGGTCCTCGCCGGCCTCACCGCGGTGTCGTTCGTGGCGATCGAGTGGCTGGCCAAGCCCCCGGGAGTGCGTCGCCTCTCCGGCCGGCGTGCCGGTCGGGCCCTGACCGCGCGCAAGCAGATGGTCGGCGCGTGACGCCCGGCCACGTGGCGGGACACGTCGGAGCGCCCTAGCCTTGCGGGTCCTTCCGACCGCGGTCGTACGCCGCGATGCCGCACACCTGAACGGACCGGCCCGCACCAGATGGGCGTTGAGTCCGAATCGGACCCGCAGGTGCAGGGTCCACCGCACACCACCACGACACAGCAGCCGGCTGACCCGTCGGGTCGGCACCGATCGAGGAGTCAGACGTGAGCGAGACACCGAGCAACCCGGAGAGCGGTACCGCCGCGACGGGTGCGGACGAGCGCCAGTGGTACCAGAAGCCACTCAACCTGATCGCGCTCGCCGTGATCGCCGCCGTCGCCCTGTTCGCCGCGTTCGGCGGCTTCGGCGGTGACGACGAGGACCTCGCCGTCGACGACGGCGAGACGGAGGAGGAAGCCGCCGGCGAGGAAGAGGAAGAGGAAGCAACGGACGAGGATGAGGCCACCGAGGAGGACGACGACGCCACCGACGGCGACGGCGGAGAGGACGGCGAAGGCGGAGAGGACGGCGACGGCGGCGACAGCGGCGACGGCGGCGACGGCGGGGAGGGCGGCGACGGCGGCACGACCGACCCCGCTGACGGCCCCGAGATCGTGATCCGCGGGCAGGACTTCTCCGAGGCGATCACCCTGGCTGAGGTCTACGGCCAGTACCTCCAGGGCCTCGGCTACGAGGTCGACATCCTCACCCCCGCAGGCTTCCGGGACGAGGCGATCCAGGGCATCGAGACCGGTGAGCTGAACATGATCGTCGACTACATCGGTGGCTCACAGACCGCACTCGCACCCGATGAGCCGTCCTCCGGCGATCCGGAGGAGGTCATGGAGGTCATCCGTCCCGCCTACGCGGAGCTCGGCGCCACGGTGCTGGACTTCACGCCCGCGGTCGACGGTGACGCCTTCGTGGTCCGCGGCGACCTGGAAGCGGAGACGATCTCCGACGTCGCGGACCTGGGCCTGGTACTCGGCGCGTCAGCACAGTGCTTCGAGCGCCCGCAGTGCTTCATCGGCTACACCGACCCCGACATCTACGGCATCGAGTTCGCGGACACGCAGACGATCGAGTTCGGGCCGCTGCTCGGCGAGGCGCTGAGCGCCGAAGAGGTCGACGCGGTCGTCTGGAACGACACCGCGCCGCAGATCGGCGAGTTCGGCTTCAAGGTGCTCGAGGACGACCAGGGCCTCCACCCCGCCCAGAACGTCGCCCCGATCCTGCGTGACGAGGTGGTCGAGGCCTACGGCGAGGATCTCACCAACGCCATCAACGAGCTCAGCGCGTTGATCGAGACCGAGGACCTGCTCGCCTGGAACACCGAGACCGACCTGCAGTTCCGTGAGTCCGACGACGTCGCTCTCGAGTGGCTGGAGGACAACGGACTGCTCTGACCGCAGAGCGCACCGCTGACGGGAGCCCGGACCGTGCTGGTCCGGGCTCCCGTCCGTTCGCGCCGCTCGCCGGCCGGCAGCCGGCGAGCTTCGGGGGGCCTACGGCACCGGAGGGGGTTGCGGCGCCCAGACCCCGGCGCCACCGGCGGGCTCGGCCCTCTGGCTCGGACTGGTCACGGTCGTTGTGCTCTGGCCCGCCTGCCCTGCCGGTCGTTGGCTGGTGACGACGATGGCCTCGCTGCGCTGCCGGAGATGGGTCGATGAAGATGCTCCTGCTCATCCTCGCAGGCCTGGCCGCTCTGGTCCTGCTCGGCTGGATCGGGCTGCAGGTCCCCCCGCGGCCGTTCGACCCGCTCGCAGCTGCGCCCACAGCACCTGCCACGGTGCCGGTGCCCGACGGCCTCCCCACCCCCGTCGACCGGTTCTACCGTGCGGTCTACGGCGAGGAGGTGCCGGCCATCAGCACGGCCGTCATCGACGGTCGCGGCACCATGCGTATCGCCGGGGTGACCCTGCCGGTGCGCTGGCGGTTCCTGCACGACACGGGGCAGGCCTACCGGCACCGCATCGAGGTGACCTGGTTCGGCATCCGGGTC
>JAWLFE010000199.1:0-3638 GCA_041685735.1 Nitriliruptoraceae bacterium | reverse complement strand
GATGGACTGGCTGCTGGAACATCTCGAGGCGTTGCAGGAGACGGTGTTCTTCGCCGTCGCCGACCTGTTGCAGCTCGATGTGGATCTGATCTTCTTCGATTATCCGGCTGATCCGGGGTCGGGCTCCGCCTTCGCGTTGGCGGCGTAGTCGGCGGTCAGACGGTCTTGTTCTTGAGCTGGCGCAGTTCTTCTTCGTGGTGGTGGACGAGGTCGGCGACGGCTTCGAGGCTGTCGCGGAGCTGGTCGATCTGGTCGGCGAGCCCGGTGAGGGTGAGCTGCTGGCCGGTGGGGTCGCGGTAGCGGTCGACGATCTCTCGGAGCTCGCGTCGGCGGTAGAGGGTGGCTCGGCTGATTTCGGCCGTTTGGGCGACGGTGTCGAAGGTGATGGTCTGGCCGGTCCTGACGAGCTGGTCGCAGGCGTCGCGGACACGGGCGGGCTTGTTGTCGGTGTCGGTCATCCGTTGTGGGCCTGTTCGATGAGGGCGTCGAGGCGGGCGATGAGGTGGCGGTGGCGGGTTGCTTCGGTGGGCCAGCCGCGCTGGTCGGCGTCGACGGCGAGGGCGTCGGTGTCGGTGCGTTGCGCGGCCAGGATCGGTAGGAACGTGGTGTCGGTGCGGTAGTTGGGGCAGTGTTCGCAGATGTTGGTGTAGGCGCAGGTGCCTTGGGCGGGAGCGCGGAGGCAGTAGCCGCCGGCCATCCGTCCCTTGATGGTGTCGGTCTGCCGCCAGTCATCGCCGGGACCGGAGATCTCGGCGAGTGGCAGGGTTGGCGGGTCGGGCATTGCGGGGCCGAGGCGGGTCTTGGCCAGCGTGAGGGCACGTTCGTAGTCGGCACGGACGGTGACGTCGAACAGTCGTCCGTAGCGCAGGCTCATCGCTGCGGAGCGGTGACCGAGGAGGGCCATCAGGGTCTGGAGTGGGACCCCGGAGTTGACCAGGGCGGTCGCGAAGGTGTGCCTGAGCTGGTGCGGGGTCACGCGTTCGATCCCGGCAGCGGCGGCGCAGCGGGCGAGTTCGTCACGCAACGTCTGGTCGGAGATGCGTTTGCCGTGGCGGGTGAGCAGAAAGTCGGCAGCTCGGCCGGTGCGCGGGTGCGGGAGCGGCTGGCCGGGTGAGCGTGTCTGGACGAGCCGGTCGATGATCGTCACGGTGGTGTCGTCGAGGGGGACCATCCGTTCGCTGTCGAACTTGCCGATGGGGACCTTCAACCACGCTCCCGCGGTGGGGATCTCGTGTACGCAGTCGAGCTCGAGGTCACGGAGTTCACCGATACGCAGCCCGGTCGCGCGGGCGAGCAGCAGCGCGTCAGCGAACAGCCGGTTCGGGGATGCTTCGAGTGCCGCACCCAGCCGGCGGTCGACGTCGGGCGGCAGGTAGCGGGGCAGGGGACGCGGTTGGCGGGGGATGTCACGGGGGAACACCAGTCGACGTGGGGACGCGTCGGGCCAGTCCCACTCGGTCAGGTCGGCGAGGAACCGGTTGAGAGTGATGATGCGGGCGCGCTGTTCCCCGATCGAGATCGGCTGGCCGTCGTTGCTGCGTCTGGCTCGTGCGACCGCCGTCAGGTAGGGCTCGATGTGCCGTTGACGATCCAGCTGCGCGAGCGAGCCGAGTGCAGGGTCGGTGACGGCCAGGTGCCGGCCGAAGTGGCCCAGCCGGATCCCGATGCCGGTGATCGTGGACGGCGCGTGGGTGCCGACCAGCCGGTCGCAGTAGGCCGCCATCACTGCGGCGAGATGGTCGGGGACGCCGTGGAAGTGGTGACCGAACCCGTCGTGGACGCGACGTCGCCGGTTGGGTGGGGCCGCCGGGATGATGTCGAGGTGGAACAGCACCGCGTGGGCGGCATGCAGCAGCGCCAGATCGTTCTTCCCGGTCGAGGCGACGATCGTGGCCCGGTCACGGAACGAGGTCTCGAGCTCGTCGAGATCGCCGACGGTCAACGTGCCGAGGGGACGGCCGGTCTGGATCAGCAACCGGAGGATGATCCGATCGGCGGTGCGTCGGACCATGTGCTCGGAGAACCCCAGCGCGTGGGTGGCCGCCTGGTAGCGGTCGATGTCGGCTGCCAGCGGGCTGGCGCGGGCGTGGTCGAGCAGGCGGGTGATCTTGCGGTGCACGAGCCAGTCGTAGCCCGGCTGCAGATGCCTGTGCAGCATCAGGAAGGTCACGAACGGCCGCACGTAGGAGGCGAGGGTCAGCCGCTGCTCGAGCGGTTCGTCAGCCCAGCTTCGCGGATGCGGCCACCGGCACAGGAACCACAGGGCACCGTCGTGGTAGGCGCGGCTGCCCCGACCGGTTGCCGCAAGCCACTGCTGGTAGTCCCCGGCAAGGTCGACCGGTGGCTCAGCGACGGCGGGCGATGGCGTCGTCATATGCGGCCCTGACGTGAACCGGAGCGAGATGGATGTAGCGGGCGGACGAGTCGATGTTGTCGTGACCGAGCAGCTGCTGGATGACCGCGAGATCCACACCGGCCTCAGCGAGTGCGGTCCCGAAGCTGTGCCGCAGCGCGTGCGGATGCCCGGCCGGAACGCCGGCCTTGGTCCGGTGGTAGCGGAAGATCGACCGCAATCCGGCCGGGGTCAACGGCTGGCCCCGGGTCGGGCCCTTGGCGACCACGAACAGCACGTCGGCATCGGTGACAGGCCGCTCGGCCAGCAGGTAGGTCTGGATGATCCCGGCGACCTCACGGTCGATCGGGACACGGCGTTCCTTGTCGCCCTTGCCGACCACCCGAACCCATCCGGCGCCGATGTCGACATCAGCGACCTTCAGCGAGAGCACCTCAGCGGAACGAAGCCCCGAGAACAGCATCAACCCCGCGATCGCACGGTCCCGCCAGCTCCGGAAGCTCGCGAGCAGCGCCGCGGTCTCGTCACGATCAAGCCCCCGTGGGAGCCGTCGCGGCTGACGGACCCGCAACGCCGACCGCGGCGTGGCCCTGGCCAGATGCCCGAGCTCACCGGCACGCTCGGCTGCGCTCGTGTGGCGTGCTTGTTTGCCGCGCGGCACCGGGTTCGGTGCGTCCGGGTCACGCAGCTGCCGGAAGGCGAACAGTCCCGACACCGCAGCCAGCCTCCGGTTGATCGTCGCGGGCGCGTAGCCGACGTTGCGCCCATCACGGATCGGATAGACGTTGCCGCCCGGCCGGTCCGGCAACCGCGCCGTGCGGCACGCCGCCAGATAGCGCAGCAACGTGTCGGTGGTCACCACCTCCAGCGTGACGCCCTCCTCGATCAGCCACCGGCACACGTGCAGCAGATCGAACGCGTACGCCCGCACCGTCCGGGGCGAGTAGTTCCGGTCCACCAGGTAGGCCAGGTAGTCATCGACCAGCCCGAAAGCACCCGCCGCCGGGCCCGCCAGCGCCCACCGACCACCCTGCTCCTCGACCCGAAGCTGCGGCACAGTCTCCATGCAACACGTATCGCACATTCAGACCGACCAGCGCAAGGACTTTCGCCTCAACCTCCCACAGAGGACAGAACCTGTACCCCGTGACGACGTACGGAGCCCCTACATCCACCGGTTAACAGAGACACCACGAGCACCTACTTCGAGACGCCGTTCGAGGACGGGGAGCTGGACGGGACCGACGCCGGGCTCCGCAGGCGTGGGCATTCGAAGGACGCGAGG
>JAWLFE010000198.1:0-3638 GCA_041685735.1 Nitriliruptoraceae bacterium | reverse complement strand
ACCCCGTCGAGCGAGCTACCGGATAGCCCCGGAACGCCCGATCCTGGACGTTCTCGGGCCCCACTTCTCCGGCAGGTTTCCCGGCGAGCCCGCCCCCGTGGGACCTCCGCGCTACAGGTCTGACCGGCGAAAACGCCTGATCTGGGCGGTTGCCGTTCTCGTACTTCTGCAACCGTGCGTGGAACGCGTTCCCGGGCAATCGTCTGCCCAAATGCAAACCCGCGACCGGCGTCGACCTGTCGCCGACCACGCTGCCGAGACGCTCGGGGACCGTTGCGAGGTCCGACTCGCCGACGCGGTGGAGCTGCCGTTCAACCCCATGAGCTTCGACGTGATCCTGTGGTCCTCGGTGCTGCACGAGGTGTTCTCCTATCCCGGCCACAACCGCCAGCGGGTGCACGGCGTGCTGCGCGAGTTCCACCGGGTGCTGCGCCCAGAGGGCCGTCTGGCGATCCGTGACGGGGTCGCGCCGGCAGCCGGAACGAGATCTGGCTCCGCCTGATGGACCCCGCTCTGCACGACACGCTCGCGGCGTTCTCGGGCGAGTTCCGCCACACCCACCCGACGCCCGGGATCGACGTCCAACGCCACCCGCGGTGCCCGGACCTGTACGTCCTGTCGCTGCACGACGCGAACGAGTTCCTCAGCAATGACGCCGATCGCGATCGTGGCAGTCGACATGAGCACGGTGACCCCGTCGTCCTGGATCGCCGCGATGGTCGACCGCAGCTGCTGGCGGACCTGCGGGTCGAGCCCGACCGTCGGTTCGTCGAGCAGCACGAGTTGTGGGTCGTGGACCAGCCCGCGGGCGATCAGCAGCAGCCGGCGCATCCCGCCCGACGGGGTCGACACGCGCTCGTCGGCCTCCGCCTCGCAGGTCAGCAGCCACATCGGGTCGACTTGCCGGCGCCGTTGCGGCCGAGCAGTCCGAAACAACGCCCGCCGGGCACGACCAGGTCGAGCCGATCGACGGCCGTGGTCGAGCCGAAGCCGGTCAACCCACCGATCCTCGTCGTCACGTGGTCGCTCGTCACCGTGCTCGACCGTCACCGCGGTCGCACACGTCACCGACTCAGGGAGCGATCGGTGCCTCGCCGGACTGGGCGATGATCGCGCCGTCGTCGTCGAGCGCGACGACGTCGTAGGACATCGGCTCGTCCAGCCGGGGAGCAACCGAGGAGCCTGCCGAGGGTGCGGTCGCGAACCCCCCGAGGATCACCTCGGTCGCCGAGCCGGTCCACGCCCAGTAGGCACCGTCCCCGTCGGCGTACACCGTCACGCGGTAGCGCTCGGCCCCGTCCACAGGTTCCCACGCGAGCGTGGGCCAGGTCCCGACCCCCTCGCCGATGGTCGTGAGCGTCACCTCGTCGACGTCGGGCAGCGGCACGCGCGGTGGGCCGGGATCCGGCGCCGGCGCATCCGCGGCCGGCTCGCTGTCCGGCTCCTCGTCGGGGTCGGGGGACGGGCTCGCGTCGGTCTCGTCGCTGGCCGGCTGGTCCTGATCGACGGGTGGCTCGGCGTCGCCGTTCGAGCAGGCCGTGAGCACGAGCACCGTGCCCGCCACCGCGGCGAGCACCCGCCGGGGGCGAGGAGACGTCCGCGGGTGCGTGGCCGCGGTGTTGCGTGCGTGGAGCGTGAGCATCAGCCGCCCTCCCCGTCGTTGGTGGCGAGGATCGCCCCGGCCCGCTCCGGGGTGAGGTCGCGGCCGTCGAGCGGGATCGTGATGCCCAGCCGATCGACCAGCACGGCGATCTGCACCGTCTCGTCGGTGAGCACGAGGCACGGATCGCAGGTGTCGCTCCCAGCGGTCGGGGTCGCGTCGGTGACCAGGTGGGGCTCGATCACCGCCAGCGCGCGGTCGACGAAGGCCTGCTCGAGCCCAGCCACCCGGTCGCTCACCCCGGCTCCCTGGCCGAGCCCACCGACGCCGAGCAGCACGTCAGCGAACGCGACCAGCTCGGTGCCGTCGAGTGCCTCCGCCTCCTGCAGCACCAGCAGTACCAGGTTCTGCACGGTGCCCGTGAGCGCGAAGGAGAAGGTGCCGAGCCGTTCACCGAAGATGCAGGCCTCGTCGGTGTCGAGCTCGTGCATCGCTCGCTCGATCGCGACCGCGTCGGCGATGAAGGCGTCGATCGTCGCGCGCTCGTCGGGTGTCAGCCGCCAGGCGTCGGGGCCGGTGAACCCCTGGGCCATCACCCCGGCCGCCCAGTCGTTGTAGGCCTCGATGAGGGCTTCCGCGTCCTCGCGCAGGCTCGGATTCGGGTCGTCGCCCTCACCCTGCCAGACCGCTTCGAAGGTGCCGCTCAGGCCCGACTGCCAGCCGCCCACCTCCGCGATCTCCGCGGCGAAGGCCGCCTCCCAGTCACCGCGGACCCGTCGACAGTCGACCTCGGTCACACGGACGTCGAACGGGCCGAGTCGCACGGGATCCTGCTCGGTCGAGGACGACCCGCCGAAGCTGATGGTCCACGTGGTCTCGAGCGACCCGCCCAACGTGAGGGTCGAGACATCACCCTCGACGGGACCACGCCCCGCGTAGTCGTTGGTGATCGAGCCGGTGCCGACCCCCTCGGCCTGCACGGTCCCCGCCGAGGCGCCCCACATCGCCCACTCGCCCTCGGCGACGTCGCCGTCTGCGGTGCGAAAGCCCACCTGCCCGTCCATCGAGGTGGTCATGTCGATGTCGGCGTTACCGAACGCGGCGCTCACGGGGCCACTCGCGGCGAAGGCCCCGAGCCACTCGCCGTCGCGGAACGGGGCGGCCAACGGGTCGTCGGGTCGCACGAGGTCCTCGTCGGCCGCGGAGCCGGTCACGGTGCTCACGACGGTGAGCACGGCGAGCGTGCAGACGAACACCGCCCTGATCGGGGGGCGTCGGCGAGTCGAGGGCGCCGCAGGGGGCATCTGGACCTCCGCTGGTCCGTCGCTGATCGTGGGGTGCCGGTCCCGGGGTGCTGGTCCCCGCGTGGCTGGCCGATGGGTGTTGGCCGACGGGTGGCGGCCGGGTCCGCCGGTCGACATCGGCGGCGCTCAACCGTAGCGGGGGCGCGCGACCGCCGAAGGTGATGACGCACGTTCCGGTGTCCGCTAGCCGCATGGACCGTGCGCCGTGCGCCGCGCGTCCCCGATGACCTCCCGCGCACAGTGCTCGGCGACGTCCACGAGCAGTCCCTGGACCGGCCTGAGCCGCGCGCTACCGTTCGGACCCCAACGTTCACCCGTCGGCGGGTGCCGCGAATCGCGACGCGGGAGGTGGTGGGGTGCCGGGGATCCTCCGCTGCCTCGGCTCGACGACCTGATCGAGGCAGAGCGCGACATCATCGAACACCTCGACGGTGTACGTCGTGGTCGACTTCGACGCCCTGTCGCTGGTCTCCAACGTCTGCCGCGCGGCCGCGGCGATCCGTCGGCACCTGGAGCAGGCCGTGATGGCGCCCAGCGGGCTGTCCTGGACGGCCTCCGTCACGTTGTGGGTGCTCTGGATCTGGGGGGGGTGGTGAACCCGTCCGGGGAGGCGCATCCGCCGGGGCAGCATGTTGCCGCCGATAGGCTCCCGAACACCTTCATGCGTGGTACTCGATGAGCCCCGGAACGCGCGGAAGCTCACACGGAGCTACGCGAGGAGGTCCCGCCCCCGT
>JAWLFE010000197.1:0-3676 GCA_041685735.1 Nitriliruptoraceae bacterium | reverse complement strand
CAACCGCATCGTCGGCCTGGTCCTGATCGGTGTCGGCGCGGTGCTGCTCGTGACGATGACCACCGATCTCGGCGGCGAGGTGGTGCTGGTCGTCCTCGGTCTGGGGTTCCTCCTCGCGTACCTCTCCAGCCGTCTCTACGGGTTGCTGATCCCGGGGGCGATCCTGACGGGGCTCGGGGTCGGTGTGATCGCGGTCGGCCAGGGAGCGCCGGACAGCGCCGGTGCGCTCGGGCTCGGACTCGGGTTCGCTGCGATCGCGCTCATCGACCGCGTGCGTGCGCCCGGGCGTGCGGGATGGTGGTGGCCGTTGCTCCCGGGCGGGATCCTCGTCGTCGCCAGCCTGCCGTCGCTGACCGGGCTACCGGAGCTCGGTCCGTACCTGGTCCCCGCGGCGCTCGTGATCATCGGGGTGCTCCTCCTGCTGCGGCCGCGGCGTCGGGCGGACGCGAGCTTCGGTGAGGCGCGGGCTCCCGACGCACCGCCTCCGCCGCCGCATCCCTGACCCGCTGGAGTCGTCGGGTCTCCAGGACCTCCAGCTGCGGCTCATCGGGCCGTGGCTCAGCTGGTCAGGCGCAGCACCGCCCCGCCGTCGTCGGTGCGCAGCGGCGTGATCTGGAACCGGGAACCGTGCTGGCGGTCGCCGGACATACCCGACAGCACCCGGTGCAGCTCCTCACCGAAGGTCCGTGCCTGGTCGTCGCCCGCGTCGATCGCACGGCGCACGGCGGCCTTCAGGTCGTCGCCGACCCGTGTGGCCAGCAGCATGTCCTCCCGACGCTGCGCCGAGGTCGACAGCCAGGCGCGGTTGACCGCCGCCACGGTCCCGTCGGCATCCACCACCGACACCGCGTCGTCGAGCGCGTCCAGGACGCTGCTGACGAAGGCGTCGCGGCGGGCCAGCTCGCGGTGCACCGAGACCTGCTCGGCCACGTCCTCGATGCCGCAGACCGCGCCGATGACCGATCCCGAGGCGACCGACAGCGGGGCCACCTCGATGTGGAGCCAGGCGCCGCGCTGGGTACGGACGTCGAGGCGGTGCTCGCGACCGAGCTCGGCGGCCATCTGGATGACCTCGCGCAGTGCGTCCGCGTCCGCGGTCTCCAGGCAGCCGAGGAAGCCCAGCCCGAGCAGGTCGCTCGTGCTGCACCCCAGCAGGGCCGAGGACCGGGCGTCGGCGTAGACGCACCGACCGGTCAGGTCGGTGTGCACCAGACCCGTGGAGCCGACAGCTCCGTGCCGGCCGAGCTCGGTCGTCACGTCGCGTTGGACGGCTACGTAGTGGGTGATCCGGCCGGACCGGTCCTGGACGGGGCTGATGGTGGCCTGGTGGGTGCGGAGCGCCCCGTCGCGTCGCCGGTCGACGAGCTGGCCCTCCCAGACCTGTCCGCTGGTGATGGTGCCCCACAGGTCCTGGTAGAAGCGCTCGTCCTGGTAGCCCGAGGACAGGATGCTCGGTTTCGAACCGATGGCCTCGCGCTTGGAGTAGCCCGTGACCCGGACGAACGCGTCGTTGACGTCGACGATGTTGCCGTCGGCGTCGGTGATGAACACGATGTCGCCCCCGAGGTCGAGCGAGGTCACGTCGATGGAGGGCGCACCTCGGGTCGGTACGTCCGTTCCGCCGCCTGTCGAGGCGCCGGTGTGGGTGGGCGGCGGTGTGTTCGGTCGCTGCTCGTGGACGTTCACGTGCGGGCTCCCTCCCTCAGGTCCGTCCCACGCTAGGTCGTCGCCGGAGCCCGGGCACCTGCCACGGCCCCGGGGTGGCCCGGCCCGTGGTCGGTCAGCCGACGGCGTGGAGGGGTGGGCGGGATGCGGCGGTGGTGGCGGCATCACCGCCGGGTGCGTGCCCGAGCGCGACCGCCGCACCACCGAGCTGCCACAGGTGCCTCAGGTCGATCGCCCGGTGCACCAGGGGGACAAGCCGGTCGGTCGGGCCCCACCCCAGCGGGATCGGCCCGATCCGGCCCACCCCCCGGTCGCCGAGGTCGATGATCCGGCCGAGCTCCAGCAGGCGCGCACGCTGGGTCGCCCGTCCCGTCGCGAGCGCGGCCGCGTTCGCGCCGGCGACCGCACCTGCCTGGCTCGCGATCTGGGCGGACATCGGGAGCAGGCGTCCCAGCAGGTCGCGGTGGGCGGCGATGTCACCTGCGGCCAGTACCCGTTCCAGGCCGGAGACCCTGAGGTCCCCCGTCACGATGACCCGGCCGTCCTGGACCGGTGCATCCGGGAGCAGCGCGTGGGCGTCGGCGACCCAGCCGCCGGCCCATACCACCGTCCCGTCGATCCGGTCGCCGCTGCCGAGCACGGCACCGCGCTGGTCGACCCGTGCCACCTCGGTGCCGAGGTGGAGGTGGACACCGACCCGGGTGAGGGTGCGCATCGCGTCGCGGGCGAGCTGGGGTGGCTCCGCCGGCAGGACCCGGTCCGCGATCTCCAGCAGGTGGACCTCGGTGCCGGGCCGGAACGCGGCGACCTCGGCGGCGAGCTGCACGCCCGTGGCGCCGGCCCCGATGACGACCAGTCGGGCGGTGCGCTGCAGCCGCCTGCGCAGCCGGAGGGCATCGTCCGGGGTGTGCAGGGTGGCGGCGAACCGGTCGCTGCCGGGCACGCTGCCCGCGGGGGAGCCGGAGCCGGCGGTGACGACGATGGCGTCGGCGGCGACGTTGGTCGCGTCGGCCAGCGTCACCGCCCCCGCCTCGTCGTCGAGCCGGACGGCCCGACCGGCGATGACCTCGACGGGGATCTGGAGCAGCTCGCTGACCGGCGCGCGGGCGGCGCTGGCACGCAGCCGCCCGGCGGCCACGGCAGCCAGGCGCGGCAGGAAGCCGTGGCGGCCGTCCTGGTCGACGACGGTGACCTCGACCCCGCCGGCGCGGGATGCGGCGACGGCAGCGTGGGCCCCCGCGTAGCCGGCACCGATGATGACGACCCGAGGCGGCCGGGAACGCAGCGGTGTGGTCAGGTCGTCGTCGGCGGACGCTCGCGTATGCACCGTGTCTCCAGCGTGCTCGGTCGCCGCGGGGTTCGTGCCCCGTCGGCTCCCAGTATCGCACCGGTCGGTGGGGACGTGTCGGCGTCGACCGTGGACGAGCCCGTGACGGGTGGTCAGCCGACCGGACGCGGGGTCAGCAGCTGGTCCACCGGGGCCCGGTCGTCGGTCAGCACCGGTGCGTCAGCGACGAAGCCGGCCAGGTCGGCGCCCGTCAGGAGCTCGTCGGTCCGGCCGCGGCGGGCGTTGGCTGTCAGGATCGCCTCGGTCGGGAGGGGATCATCGGAGGCGAGCAGCACGTAGTTGCCGCCCCGGCCGCGACCGTCGGCGTCGAAGCTGCCCGGCCGCCCGAGCACCGCGACGTGGTCGAAGACCGTCGCGACCGTCGCGATCTCGGCGCGCAGGAAGTCCCGGGGGCCGTAGTCGATGATGTTGAGGGTGTAGACGCCGCCTGGCCGCAGCCGGTCGTGGACCTTGACGATGAACTCGCGCGTGGCCAGGTGCCACGGCACGGCGACACCGCCGAAGGCGTCGCCGATCACCACGTCATGCTGGCCGGGGCTGCCCTGGTCCAGGGTCGTGCGGGCGTCGCCGAGGCGCACCTCGATGTCGTCGCCGAGGTCGAGACCGAGCTGGTCCTGGGCGAGCTCCACCAGCAGCGGGTCGACCTCCAGCACCTCGGAGGTC
>JAWLFE010000004.1:36575-110113 GCA_041685735.1 Nitriliruptoraceae bacterium | reverse complement strand
GGGCCGGTAGCGCAGTCCGGCAGCGCACCTCCATGGCATGGAGGGGGTCGTGGGTTCAAATCCCATCCGGTCCACCCGCGAGACACCCCTGCAGAGCACCCCTTTGCGGGGGTTTCTCGCGTCTTCGGCGCCTCCCCTGCAGGGCGCCTCAGCACGACCGGACACACCTCCTACACGGTGCGCTGAGCAGCGACGGCCCCGCTGCCGCACGGACATCGGTGCGATGTGATGTAGCGCCCAGGGCGCACCGACGGGCTCAACCCCGGCCCGCTTCGACGTCGACGTGGTCACCATGTTCGTGGTAGCGCACCAACGGAGGACCGATCGTGGGCACACCGATGCGTTGCAGATACAACGTCAACGTGCCGTAGGTCGTGGACAGCCAGGCGGTCAGTTCGCCGGCGTGCATGCGGCGCCGCACGACCGCAGTGTCCCGTTCGTCGAGGGTTCGGGTCTCGATATCGTCGATGATGCACCTCCGTGGAAACAGCTCGATGCCAGATGCGTGCCGGTGGCAACAACCCATCGCGGTGATCACCGGTTCACGGCCGCCCCGCGCGGCCGGCCGCGACACCGGAAGCGTCCGGGGTGGACGACGAGGTTCAGGCGTCGTGGTCGCAGGCCTGAGCCGCGGCCCGACCTAGGAACCGCCACAGGGGTCGTTGCATGGCACTTGTCGAGCTCGAACGTCACCTTCATGATGACCTGGAAGGCGACATGATGACCTGGAAGGCGACGATCTTGCCGTCCTGGATCGTGACCTCCTGTTCCTTGACCCAGGCACCACGCACGTTCCTCAGCGACTGCGTCGCTCGCTCGATCCCGATCCGAACGGCGTCCTGGAAGCTCTTCTCCGACGTGCACATGGATGGAAACGTCTGCCGTCCGGGTCGGCAGGGATCGAACGACCGTAGAACACGTACGCCGTGATGCCCGGGGCCACCGAGATCGAGGCTGTGGGAGCAGCCGCGCCGCGGTCGGCGGCACGTGAGATGACCGACAGTGCACGAACGGCCAAGATGGGACGGTTCAGGCAGCCGACCTGCCTCTTGCGCCGGTCGAGATCAACGGCGCGACAGGGATCGGAGGATCTGCCCGACGACCAGAGGGACGAGACTGGCCACCAGGATCACCGCCCACTCCTGCTGCGTCGGGGCGACGACCTGCAGCAGGCCGGCCAGCGGGCCGAACAGCGCGGCCAACAGCATCAGCCCGATCCCGATCCCGACGGCCACCCAGACGTAGGGATTCGTGGTCACCTCGTTGCGCACGAGGCGAGAGCCCGGCCGCCGCATGTTGAAGGTGTGCCAGGTGCGGGCGAAGCCGAACGCGAGGAAGGACATGGTCACGACCTGGTCGTCCGGGAGCTCGAGCACGAACCGTGCGTACAGCAGGCCGCCCAACACCGTGGTCGCGATCAGCACGCCCCACAGGCACACCTCGATCCAGTCGCGTCGCCTGACGATCGGTTCCGCGGGGTCGCGCGGCGGGCGGTCCATCACATCGTCCTCAGGCGGTCCGAGGCCGAGTGCGAGCGCGGGGAAGATGTCGGACACGAAGTTGATGTAGAGGATCTGCAGGGGCAGCAGGGGCAGCGGCAAGCCGGCGAGGGTGGCCACCGTGACGGCGAGGATCTCGGCGAGGTTCCCCGAGAGCAGGTAGACCACGAACTTACGCAGGTTCGCGAAGACGGCGCGCCCGTAGCGCACGGCCCGCACGATCGTGTCGAAGGCATCGTCGAGGAGCACGATGTCTGAGGCCTCGCGGGCCACCTCGGTTCCGCGTTCCCCCATCGCGATGCCGATGTCGGCCTGCTGGAGGGCGGGAGCGTCGTTCACACCGTCACCCGTCATCCCCACGACGGCCCCGGCGGCCTGGTGGAGGGCGATCAGATCGAGCTTGTCCTCGGGACTGACCCGAGCGAACACCGAGATCTCACGCAACGCAGCCTGCTCGTCCTCATCGAGCTCGTCGACGTCCCGCAGGTCCGCGCCGACGACGACGTCGGCGTCACCGTCGGTGTCGGCGAGGATCCCGACCCGGCGAGCGATCGCCTGTGCGGTCGGTGGCTGGTCCCCCGTCACCATGATGACCCGGATGCCGGCACGGCGGCAGTCCTCCAGCGCCCCGATCGCGCGCTGACGCGGGGGGTCGACGAGCCCGACGAGCCCGAGCAGGGTCAGCTCGTGGTACGGATCGTCGTCGACCACATCCGTGCCCGTACGACTCGCGACCGCGAGGACGCGCAGGCCGTCTGCCGCCAACTCCCGGTTGCGCTCCGACCAGCGATCACGATCCTCGTCCTCGAGCGATGACGGCCCATCGGGGCCGGCCTGCTGCACCGACGCCTCCAGCACCGCCTCGGGTGCGCCCTTCACCGCGAGGTACTGCTCGTCGCCGTCCTCGTGGATCGTCGCCATCATGTTCGTATCGCGGCCGAACGGCTCGATACCGACCTGGGGCCGCTGCTCCAGGAGCCGGCCACGATCGGCACCGACCGCCTCGCCCAAGCGCAACAGGGCCAGCTCCATCGGATCTCCGGTGCCCTCGTCGAGGTCCGTATCCGTGCACAGGATCGCGGTCTCGAGCAGCGCTCGGAGCAACCCGTCGTCGAGGTCGGCCCGCTGCCCACCATCCTGGTCATCATCGTCGAGGTCGCGCGCCTCAGCCCCTTCGGCGGTCAGCCGCGCGACGTGCATGCGACCCTCGGTCAGGGTGCCGGTCTTGTCGGTCATGACGACGCTCGCCGACCCGAGGGTCTCGACCGACGAGAGCCGCTTGACGAGCGCGTTGTGGTGCGCCATGCGCCGTACCCCGCGTGCGAGCGCGAGCGACGAAACGATCGGCAGTCCCTCGGGGACCGCGGCGACGCCCAGCACGATCGCGGTCTCGACGACCAAGAGCAGATCGCGCTGCTGCACGAGGCCGGTCACGGCCACCAGGGCGGCCATGGCGAAGACGAGCCAGACCAGCCGCTTCCCGAGGGCATCCAGGCGGCGCTCCAGCGGCGTGGATCCGGCTTCAGCGCCCTCGACCAGCTCCGAGATGTGGCCGATCTCGGTCGCCATCCCCGTCCCCACGGTGACCGCCACCGCCTGGCCACGCGTCACCGCCGTGCCCTTGAACGCCGAGGATGTCCGATCGGCCAGCGAGGTGTCCTCGTCGGAGGACTCCGTCGTCTTCGTCACGGGCACCGGTTCGCCGGTCAGGGCCGATTCGTCGACCTGGAGATCCTCCACCTCAACGAGCCGCACGTCGGCGGGCACGACCTCGCCCTCACGGAGCAACACGATGTCGCCAGGGACCAGTTCCGCGGTCGGGATCTTGCGCTCCTGGCCACCGCGTCGTACCCGGGCCGTGGTCTCCTCGAGCCTGCGTAGCGACGCCATGGACCGCACCGCACGCATCTCCGTGACGAACCCGATGGCCGCGTCCACGACGAGCGCCACCGCGATCGCGATCGCCTCGGGGATCTCCCCGAAGGCGAGCGCGATCAACGATGCCACGAGCAGCAACGACACGATCACGCTGCGGAACTGTTCGAGCAGTACCTGCCACCACCGGCGCTGCTCCGCCTGGCGGATCCGGTTCTCCCCGTGCTCCTGTAGCCGCTGCTCCGCTTCACCGTCGCTCAGACCCGAGGAGCGATCGACGGACAATTCGTCGAGTACGTCGTCGATCGCACGCGCGTGCGCCGCCCTCTGGTTCGTCACCTCGGTCGACTCACTCACCTCGCGGAGATGCCTCCGGTCGAACGGGCCGATGAGATCCGAACCTACAGGGTCTCGATCACCCCGGGTCGCCGTCGGACACCTCGTCGAGCAGGGCGCGCAGCCGGGCCGCATCCCTGGGGGCGTGTCCTGACTTGTCGTTGTTGAAGTAGACGTAGACGTCGCGTTCCCGGCGGGCCGGCGGGGCACGATCGGTGATCGTGCGGGCGTCGGCGGGCTGCTCGGCGACACGCCACCGATGCAGACGCTGCGCCCAGGAATGGAGCTGGTCGTCGCTGTATCCGCTGGCGTACAGGGCGTCCGGACCGTGCAGACGCACGTAGACGAACCCGGCGGTCACCTCCTCGGTGTAGGGCCATGTCTCCGCGTGCGAGGCGGCGAGGGCGACCCCGTGGCGCCGTGCGATGGCAACCATCTCCTCACAGAGGTAGCTGCGGTGGCGCACCTCGATCACGTGCCGCACGCGGTGGTTGGATCCGCTGCCGTACGCCGCCTGCTCGACGCGGTCGTCGTGGCCCCGCGCCAGCTCGGCCGCCGCCTTCGTGTCGTGCGGGAGCGCGGCGAGGAACGCGTCGACGCGGTCGGCGTCGAAGTGGAGCTGCTCCGGGAGTTGCCACAGGATCGGGCCGAGCTTCGTATCGAGCGCCAGGATCCCTGAGGCGAAGAAATTGGCCAGTGCCGATCCGGTGTCGCCGAGCTTCTTGTTGTGGGTGATGAACCGGCTGCCCTTGACGGCGAGGACGACGTCCGCCGGGACGGCGTCCCGCCACGCCAGGCAGCGCTGCGGGGTCGCCAGACGGTAGAAGGTCCCGTTGACCTCGAGCGTGTCGAACCGCTCACCGGCATGGCGTAGCTCTTCTCGGTGCGGGAGGTCATCGGGGTAGAAGTCGCCCCGCCAGCTGTCGTAGTTCCACCCCGACACCCCGACCCGGATGCGTCCCATCCCGTTGCCTTCCATCCGTTGCGTGTCCCTGGACACCACCAGGTGATGCCGATCGTCCGTCCACGGGCGCGTGCGTCTCTCTCGGCTGGGGCACCCTACGTTGACAGATCCGGGCCACTGCGGGGGTCGCCGGCTGCGACGTGCGATCCCGGCCTTCCGAGATCGCACGGGACGGAGGACGAATGGTTGCGATCGGCGCGGTCCTGGTGGCCGCGTCGTTGTCGGTCCTCGCCACGAGGTTGGGGGCGATCGCGCTCGGCTTCTCCGATGCCGGTGCACGTGAGGCGACCCAGCGGCTCGGCGTGCTCGTGGCGGGGCTGCTCGTGCTACTCGCGCTCGTGAGGTCCCGCTGGCTCGCCAACCAGAAGTTGCGTGATCTCGATCTGCCACCGAGGGCGTGTCGGTGCTCGGCCGGTCCCCTCAGCGGAGATCCAGTGCCCGGCCCCTGTCCGTGGGGAGGGGACTCGTCGTCCACCGGTGGCCTAGGTTCGAGTCACGAACGACCATCCGCTCCCGAAACAAGGACCCCCCATGATCCGCCGTCTCGAACAGAGCCACGACCACGTGGTTGGCTACTCGTTGTCCGGCGAGGTGACCGAGGACGAGTACACGCAGGCTGCGAGCGAACTGCGTGACGACATCGCGCAGCACGGCAAGGTCCGCCTGTTGTTCCGGCTGAAGGATCTGTCGCTGTCGTCGTTCTTCGCCGCCCTCGATGATCGCTTCCGGTTCATCAACGAGCACCAGAACGACATCGAACGGGTTGCGGTCGTCACCGACGACACGGCCAGCGGTGTCGTGGCCAAGGCCGCGGAAGGGCTGTCACCGATCGAGACCGAGACCTTCTCCAGCGACGACGAGCAGAAGGCATGGGCCTGGCTCGAGTGAGGGCTGTGGCCGACCGGCCCCGGCCGCATGTACCGCGATCAGGGCCGCCCCCTGCCCCCCATACCGTCCCGACGCTCGAGGCTCATCGTCCAGAGGCGCGCGTGTGGGTGACGGTCTCACCAGCGGATCGGTCGCAGGGATCGAGATCCGGATGCCCAGCTCGTGGATCTTCATCACACTGCTGATCGCCTGGAGCTTCTGGAGTCGGCTCACTGCAGCAGGCGATCGACGAGCTGACCAACGGGAACGGAGCCGCCATGGACCTACGTGCGCTGATCAACGACCAGCCGGCACACCTCGTGCTGCTCGTCATCGATGGGCTGGGAGGCTACGCCGACGGTGAGCACGACAGCGAACTCGAGGCCGCCAGGACCCCGAACCTCGATCGGCTCGCCGCGGAAGGCTCCTGTGGCCTCGCGCTCCCGGCCGGACCGGGCATCACGGTGGGCTCCGGTCCGGGCCACCTCGCGCTGTTCGGCTACGACCCCTTGGAGCACGACCTCGGGCGCGGCCTGCTCTCGGCGCTCGGGCTGGGCGTCGACCTCGAGGTGGGCGACCTGGCCGCACGGGGCAACCTCGCGACGCTCGACGACGAGGGACGGATCGCCGACCGACGGGCGGGTCGCATCGATGACGAGCGGGCTCGAGCGATCGTGGACACGCTGCAGTCGATGGTGGGCGTCGATGACATCGAGGTGTCCTTCCGACACGTCTCCGAGCACCGGGTCCTGCTCCGCCTCCGGGGCGAGGGGCTCGACCCGCGTGTGGCCGACCTCGACCCCCAGCGCACCGGCGTGGCCCCGCTGGAACCGCATGCCACCGCTCCGGAGGCGGAGCGCACCGCCGCGGTCCTGCGGGAACTCGATGCGGCCGTCCGGGAGGCACTCGTCGGCGAGGATGCCGACACCGTGCTGTTCCGTGGCTTCGACACCCGGCAGGAACTGCCGAGCATGCAGCATCGGTTCGGACTGCGGCCTGCCACGGTGGCGAACTACCCGATGTACCGGGGCGTGGCGCAGCTGGTGGGGATGGACATGCTGGCGGTGGTCAACTCGTTGGCCGAGCAGATCACGTTGATGTCCGCGCACTGGGACGACTACGACTACTTCTTCGCCCACGAGAAGGGGGCGGACCGCGCCGGCCACGATGGCGATCGCGACGCCAAGATCGCCGTGCTCGAGGAGGTGGACGGACTGATCCCGGAACTGCTCGAGCTCGGACCCGATGTCCTGGCCATCACCGGGGACCACGCCGCGCCGACCCAGTTGTCGGCGCACTCCTGGCATCCTGTCCCGACGTTGCTGTGGGGGCCGCAGGTCGGTCGCGACGCGGTGGAGCGCTTCGGTGAGCGGGATTGTGCCACCGGCATGCTCGGGCACCTGCGGACCCAGGACCTGATGCCGCTGATGCTCGCCTCGGCCGGACGACTGGAGAAGTACGGCGCCTGACGGTCCCGCCGGACCACGCTCGACCGTCGGTCCTCACCCGTCGGTCCGCAGACGATCGAGGGTCGTCACGACCTCGCTGGCGGTGACCGGTTGGAGATCGGAGGCCCATGCGTCGTCACGCTGGCCGAGCCGACGGAAGAGGTTGTGCAGGTCGTAGCTGCGCGGCTCGACCTCGCCGAGCTCGTCCCAGTCGATCGGGGTGGCGATCGGCGCACCCGGCCGGGCGCGGACCGAGTAGGCCGCAACGCTCGTCTGCCCGTAGCCGTTCCGTAACCAGTCGACGAAGACCCGACCACGGCGGGCAGCCTTGCGCTGCTCCGTGGTCAGCTCGTCGGGGTGCCGTGCTGCGACCACCTCGGCGATGTCGCGCGCGAGGCCGCTCGCCTCGTCCCAGTCCGCCGTCGCATCCAACGGCACGTGCACGTGGAACCCGGCCGAGCCGCTGGTCTTGATCCGACTGGGGATCTCCAACTCGTCGAGCAGACCCCGCAGGTGGCGCGCCGCGGCCCTCACGGCCCGCACGTCGGCGTCGTCGGGTGGATCGAGGTCGAAGACGACCTCAACAGGATGTTCGAGGTCGTCAGCCTCGGAGAGCCACGGGTGGAACTCGAGGGTTCCCTGGTCGGCGAGGTAGACCAGGGTGGCCGGTTCGTCGATGACGACGTGATCGAGCGTGCCGCCGTCGCGCTTGGGGACGCTCTCACGCCGCAGCCAGTCGGGGTAGTGCGAGCCCGCGTTCTTCTGGAAGAACCCCTCGCCGCCCAAGCCGTCCGGGTAGCGCTTGACCGCGACCGGGCGACCGAGCAGGTGTGGGAGCATCGTCTGGGCGATCCTGGCGTAGAAGTCGACCAGGTCGCCCTTGGCGATGTCCGCATCCGGGAACAGGATCTTGTCGATGCTGGAGACGTCGATGACCCGGGAGAAGAACTCCTGCTCGCCAGCGTCCATGCTCAGTCCGATCGTCCGGCACGTGCCGTCGGGTCCGCCGTCTCTCGAACGACCTGTTGCGCGTCCTTGTCGTCGCGCAGACCGAGGAAGCGTGGATGACGCAGGCGTCCGTCGTTCGTCCACTCGGTGAACCCGATCTGGGCGACGAGGTCGGGGGTGACCCAGTGCAGGTCGTCCCCTGCGACGTCGTCGGCGAAGGGAGAGGTGTCGCGCTCCCGCTGGCCCAGCAGGTCGCTGAGCTGCTCGAGGGTCCGCTGGTCGTAGCCGGTGCCGACCTTGCCCGCATAGCGCAGTCCCTGGTCGTCGTGGTGGCCGACGAGCAGTGCGCCGAGGTGGTCCCGTTCGCCTTGTGGTTCGGTGAACCCGCCGATCACCAGCTCCTGCTGCGCGACGCACTTGAACTTGAGCCAGTCCCTCGATCGGCCGTGGTGGTAGGGGGCGTCGGCACGTTTGGCGATCAGCCCCTCCCAACCCTTGGCGCAGGCCTCCTCGAGCAACTGCTCTCCGTCCTCGTTGCGGTGTGGCACCCACCGCAGCGGGTCCTCGAAGGTGATGGCACCGTGCAGGAGCGACTTGCGGCTGCGGAGCGGTAGCTGCCGGGTCGAGTGACCCTGGAGATGGAGGAGATCGAAGAGGTAGTAGAACACCCGGACATCGCTGCTGCGCGCCTCGTCGCGATCCGTGACCTGCATGCGCGGCTGGAGCCGAGCGAAACTCGTGCGCTCACCGTCGAAGGCGACGATCTCGCCGTCGAGGATCACCTCATCGACGGCGAGGTCGCCGAGCGCGTCCTCGATCTCGGGGTAGCTGTCGCCCAGCTGCTTGCCGTTGCGCGACAGCAGCCGGACCTGCCCATCGGCAACGTAGGCGACGGCGCGTTCGCCGTCGAGCTTGCGCTCGTAGATCCAGTCGGGGGCCGAGAAGTGCTCGTCGGTCAGGGTCGCAAGCATCGGGTCGAGCCATCCGGGCACACCCTCCGGGCGCAGCTGCTCCCGCTCCGATGGGGTGAGACCGTCCGCGATACGCATGTTCAGGTCCCGCACGGGTAGGTCTCCTGCTCCCGATCGGCCTGTGGGATCTCCGGGGGTACCGGACGGAGTGCCGAGGTCGTGTCGAAGAAGCAGAAGGCGTCGTCGCGTCGGCCCAGCACCGTGGGCACGTACTGGCCGGCCCGTTCGAGTTCCGGGCGGTAGACCACGCCGATGGTGCGATGCCCCAGGCGGGCGTCGAGCCAGTCGATCGACTGGTCGGGCCGATCGGGAAAGACGACCAGGCTCTGCTCCGGCGCGGAACGATGGAGCAGTTCCTCGAGGCTGCCGCTGTGGGCCTCGGCGTCATGGACATCGAGAAAG
Organism: Nitriliruptoraceae bacterium; assembly: GCA_041685735.1. Classification (GTDB taxonomy): domain Bacteria; phylum Actinomycetota; class Nitriliruptoria; order Nitriliruptorales; family Nitriliruptoraceae; genus CSSed11-175R1. Next base: position 100,803 of record JAWLFE010000004.1, on the reverse strand, counting down.
TCGATGATGACGCGCAGCGACTCCCACAGGGAGTAGACGTCCAGCCCGTAGAACCCGACCTGATCCGCCGGTGGCCGATCGTGGTTGTGATCGCGCAACCAGCGGGCGAAATCCTCGACCTCCTCGTTGGCCCACATCCAGGTGGGCCAACGTTCGAAGCCCTCGAGCGGCGACGCGAGCTCGCTCACCTGCTCCCGACGGGGATCGCCGCTCCATCGCATCATCACAGGGTCCGATCGAAGTGGCGGGTCGCGAGATCGGCCACCTGCTCCAGCGCGCCGGGTTCCTCGAACAGATGCGTCGCATCGGGGACGATCTCGAGCGACACCTCGCCAGGCATCCGTGTCATGGCATCCTCGTTCATGCCGATCACGGGAACGTCAGCGCCGCCGACGATCAACAGGGTCGACGCCCTCACCTCGGTGAGCGCGTCGCCGGCGAGGTCGGGTCTACCACCCCTGGACACCACCGACGCGACCGTGTCGGGCCGCGCGGCGGCGGCGACCAGAGCCGCTGCCGCGCCCGTGCTGGCGCCGAACAGTCCGATCGGGAGTCCGCGGAGCCCGTCCTCGCGGAGCCAGTCGGTCGTTGCGGCGACCCGGCCCGCGAGCAGGCCGATGTCGAAGCGGAACTCACGGGTTCGGACGTCGATATCCTCCTCCCGCCCGGTCAGCAGGTCCATGAGCACCGTGGCGAAGCCCGCATCGACCAGGACTTGTGCGACCTGCTGATTGCGGCTGCTGTGTCGGCTCGATCCGCTGCCGTGGGCGAACGCCACGACACCTCGGGCGTCCTGCGGGACATGCAGATCCCCGACGATGGCGCCGCCTTCGACATCGATGCGCACGGTGCGGCGTTCAGGCCCGGCCGGTGTCTTCATGAGGTCCGCCCCTTCGGTGCACCGATCTCCGCCAACAGCGCCACCACCTCGTCGTCCGTGGTCTGTCCGAAGTCGTGGTACCACTGGCCGACGGAGATGAACTCCTCCGGTGTCTGAACGACCACGACCTCATCGACCTCGGCTCGGAGCGCGTCGAGCCCCTGCGACGAGGCAACCGGGACGGCGAGGATCACCTGGTCGGGGCCCTGTTGACGGACCGCCCGGCAGGCGGCGCGGGCCGTGCTCCCGGTGGCGAGACCGTCATCGACGACGATCGCGGTACGGCCGTGCAGGTCGGGGAGCCCGCGGTCGCCGCGGTACGCGCTCAGACGGCGCTGCAGCTCCTCACGCTCGCGCGCCTCCACCTCGTCGATGGCCGCGTCGTCGATGCCCAGCATCTGCACCGTGCGGTCGTCGACCTCGCGGATGCCGTTCTCCGCGATCGCACCCATGGCGAGTTGTGGCTGTCCCGGTGCACCGAGCTTGCGGACGCCGATCACGTCCATGGGTGCGCCCAGGGCACGGGCGATCTCCGCTGCGACGGGGACACCACCGCGCGGCAGGGCGAACACCACGACCGCACCGTCATCGACCCTGTCCAGCCGGGCAGCGAGCGCTCGGCCGGCTTCCGCTCGATCCTCGAACATCCTCGCCCTTCCCCTCGGGGCAGGGGCTCCGTCCTCGTCGCGGGGATCGGGGCCCCGACCCATCGAACCCTCCACGGACTGTAAGGACCGGTTCGCCCGTCAGGCTGGTCATCCGTACACCCCCATCGACTCGGAGTCAGGTGACCGTCCCGGCGCTCACGGTCACCGCGCTTCGCTGTCGGACTCGTCGACGTCATCGATCGTGCGGTCGGACAGGACGGACTCAGGTTCGGTCGAGGTGGGGTTCCGACGCGCGTCGGCCGCGTCGTCATCGACCTTGATCAGGAGCCAGTTGTCGTCGTCGCCTCCGACGCGTGCATGGGTGAACACGTAGCCACCGCGCAGCTTCTCGCCCTCGAGCCAGACCTTCACGTGCCCCTCGTCGACGGCGCGAGCGACGGGCACTTCGGCGCCGTCGTCGTCGGTGGTCAGGTTCCGGTAGGGCCCGATGTCCCAGACGAGGACATCGCCGCCGCCGTACTGCTCGGCGGGGATGTGTCCCTCGAAGTCGGCGTAATCGAGGGGGTGGTCCTCGGTGCGGACCGCGAGCTGCTTGTCGCGCGGATCGGTGGAGGGGCCCTTCGGTACGGCCCAGGACGTGAGCACCCCGTCGGCTTCGAGCCGCACATCGAAGTGCATACTGGACGCATCGTGCTGCTGGACCACGAAGATCGGCCGCTCGGACGGCTCACGAGGCTCGCCGGGCGGCTCCGGGGAGGCGTCGAGGTCACGGCGGGTGCGGTAGCGCTCCAGCTCGTCGGTCACGATCGCTCCTTGTGGTTCCGTCGTGGGTCAGCTCAGCGGTGGGCCAGGTCCGTGGTGGGCAGCGAGCTCGTCGAGCGGACGGCCTTCGTGCAGCCGGTCGTCGGCGGGCCGGGGCACGAGCTCGAGGTCGGCCGCCATGGCGCCGGCGAGGGCCTCGCGGGCACCCCGGAGATCAGGCGTACATCCTGTCCTCTCACGATGGGCGGTCGTCCCCGAATGCCGCACGGCGGACCTGCTCCGTGCGCTCGTCGAGGTCCGTGCCGATGGTCGGCATCGGGGGCTGTTCGAGGTAGGGCGGGACGCGCCAGTCATCCGGGAGCTTGCCGAGCCCTTCGCGCACGCGTTCCCGCACCACCTCGAGGTCGAACGCCTCGCTCAGCCGCTCCCCGTCGCGCCAGACCGGCTGCAGCAGCGCCTCACCGGACTCGTTCGACCCGCGGACGGTCAACAGGTCCTCGCTGATGTCCCCATCGGGACGATGCACCTGCTTCGGGCCGGGGAAGGTGCTCTTCACCCCGCTGAACTTCGCAACGGGACGGCCGTCGTACTCGACCAGCTTGTAGACGATGTCGGCGCCAGGATGGTCCTTCGAGACCGTCAACGACGTGCCGACGCCGAACCCGTCGATCGGGGCTCCGTCGGTCAGTAACTCGTGGATAACGTACTCGTCGAGGCTGCCAGAGGCCATCACGACTGCGTCGTGGAAGCCAGCGTCGTCGAGCTGACGCCGTGCGTCGACAGCGAGCGCCCCGAGGTCACCGGAGTCGAGGCGGACACCCTTCGGCTCGATGCCGAGCTCCTGGCACACCTCGATCGCCCGCCGGACCCCCTCGGCGGTGTCGTAGGTGTCCACCAGCAGGATGCTGTGATCGGGATGGTCGGACGCGAAGGTCCGGAAGGCGTCGCGCTCGTCGACGAACGCCTGCACGTAGGAGTGCGCCATCGTGCCGGAGGTCGGGACCCCATGACGTCGCCCCGCCTCGACGTTGCTGGTCGCGAACCCACCACCGAGGTAGGCGGCCAGCGCAGCCTCGATACCCGTTTCGATCCCGTGGGCCCGACGGAACCCGAAGTCGGCGAGCTGCCGACCGTCGGCGACCAACGCGCAGCGAGCGGCCTTCGTTGCTACCAGCGTCGGGTACTGCACCAGGTTCATCACGGCCGTCTCGAGCAACTGCGCGATCGGCAGCGGTGCGGTCACCTCCAGGAGAGGTTCTTGGGCGAGCACGATCGTCCCGTCGGCGACCGCCCACACCTCGCCCGTATCGATCTCGATCGCGGCAAGCTGGTCCCGCGTCGCCTCGTCGACCCCCAACCGTACGAGCTCATCGAGCTCCTCCGCACCGAAGCGGAAGCCACTCAGCAGCTCCAGCACCCGCTCGATACCCAGTGCCACATACCACGGACGCGTCACACTCGGACGGATGAAGAGACTGAAGGTCGCCGGCTCGGTCATCCCGTGGCGGAGATAGGACTCGACCATCCGTAGCTCGTACAGATCGGTACACAGCCCAAGCTGCCCAGTGCGAGCCGAGCCTTCACGTCGATGTCCGGTCACGTGGTTCCTCCTGACCGAGGGGACTGGCCCGACTGCGTGCGGCCGGGGTGAGCATGCCACCCCGATCACGATCAGGTGTTGTTCTTCGTCGACGGCGTCGGGGAGGTGGTGCTCGACGGCCAGTCGACCCCGGTCGGTCCCGGTGAGTCCGTGTTCGTCCACGCCGGAGTGCACCACGACGTCCGCGCTACCGGCGGCAGCATCGATGTGGCCAGTCACCGCATCCCCACCGGGACGATCTCGTGTCCGTCTGCGGAGACGTCCCGTGGCCACCAACGGGAAGATCTGATCACCCGCGACAGGCACACATCCATGGCCGTCAACACCCGTCGTCGTCGGTCGCTCGGGGGAAGTGCCGCGTGACGAAGGTGACGTTCGCCTCTGGCACGGGTGCTCCGCGCACCCCACGGTGAATCGACATCCCACGTCCAGGTCGGATCGGCCTGAGCGTGCCGACAAGGAGGTTGTCATGTCGCTCAAAGGCATCGAAGGCAAGGTCGCCGTGATCACCGGCGGAGCAAGTGGGCTCGGTGAGGCCACAGCGAACCGCCTAGCGACCGAAGGTGCGAAGCTCGTCCTCGTCGACATCGACGCTGATGCGGTCGCAGCAGCAGCCGAGCGGGTCGGCGCTGACGCCATCAGCGTCACCGCGGACGTCTCAACCGAGGACGGCGTTGCGAGCTATGTCCAAGCCGCACTCGATGCGCACGGTCGCATCGACCTGTTCTTCAACAATGCCGGTATCGAGGGCCGCACCGCGCCCATGGTCGACGCCGACATCGAATGGTTCGACAAGGTGATCGCCGTCAACCTGCGCGGTGTGTACCTCGGGTTGCAGCACGTCCTGCGCGCCATGCGCGACCAGGGTGACGGAGGCGCGATCGTCAACACCTCGTCGGTTGCGGGGTTGCGTGGCTTCGCCGGCCTCTCGCCCTACACGGCGTCCAAGCACGGGGTCATGGGCCTGACCAAGGCTGCGGCCATCGAGGCTGCAGAGTTCGGGGTGCGCGTCAACGCCGTCAACCCCGGACCGATCTCGACCGGCATGATGGACCGCATCGAGACCGGCATGAGCGAAGGCGGTGACGCCCAAGCCGTCCACGAACAGTTCGAGAGCCTCAACCCCATGGGCCGCTACGGCACCCCCGACGAGGTCGCGAACCTCGTGGTCTGGCTGCTCAGCGACGAAGCGTCGTACTCATCAGGGTGCGCCAATCTCGTGGACGGAGGGCTGACGGCAAGCTGACCTGCGACAGGCGCATGCTGAGCGCGGGGCCCAACGGGTGCCCACCCTCGGGCCCCGCCGCACGCGTGCCGTGTCGAGAGCAGAGGGAACGTGATCCCGACCTCGGACACCAGATCGCGCGGGCCATCCACGCAGCGGGGTACGGGATCCTGGCGATCGTCCGCGAGGTGGCCCCCGACACCTGCGCCGCGATCGACAACAGCCTGCATCCTGCGCCGACCATGGTCGGCGACAGCCGGGCGGGTCTAGCCGTCCCTGCCCCCGGGCCGCCAGGTGGTCCGCAGGTCCCGGGGCAGGTGCGACACCTGGTTCCACCGGTCGAGCACGAGGCGCTCGTCGTCGGCCGAGCCGATGAACTCGGTCACGCACGCGTTGCTCACGCCCCCGAGGGTCGGGATGGGCAGCCCGAGCAACCGGTGGGTGCCATGCCAGACCGGACCGCCATGTGTGACCGCGATCGTCACCTGCCCGTCCTCGGTCGACCGCAGCAGTTCGTGGAAGAGCGGCTCGACGCGATCCGCGAGCTGCGCCGCGGTCTCCCCGCCGACCTCCTCGACGGCCGCATCCTCGCCCGTCAGGAACCGTTCCCAGCGCGCGCTGTCCCCGGCGACGACCTCGTGCCGCAAACGCCCCTCCCAGGCACCGAAACCGCGCTCACGGAGGCGGGCGTCCTGCACGATCTCACGACCAAGCGCCTTGGACAACGGCAGCGCCGTCTCCAGGGTGCGTTGCAGGTCCGATACCACCAGGACCGCGTCCGGGTACGCGTCGGCCAGGGCGTTGGCCGTCACCTCCGCCTGCGCGTGACCGATCTCCGACAGCCCGGCGCACCGTTGCCCCTGGATCCGTCCTTCGGCATTCCAGACGGACTCGCCGTGGCGGACCAGGACGAGCCGCTTCACGCACCGCCCGCCGGGTTGCCCGACAGCAGCGCGGACGCAGCATCCGCCACCACCTCGCCGGTCCGCGGATCGCGACGGGGGACATCCGCCCACAGGCGTTCGAGGGCGTACAACTCGCGCTGTTCGACGGAGAACAGGTGGCACACCAGGTCCCCGTAGTCGAGCAACAGCCACCCGGTCGCCGCGGACCCCTCGCGACGCAGTGGTTGCCGGTCGAGGGCGCGCAACCGTTCCTCGACCCGGTCCGCAGCTGCCTTCAGCTGACGATCTGAACTCGTCGACGCCAGGAGGAACACATCCACGATCGCCAGGATCTCCGAGACGTCCAGGATGGCCAGGTCGGTGGCCTTCACGTCGTCGGCCCCGTCCGCTGCGGCGAGCGCGAGCGCGACGGCTTCCTCGGTAGCGGGCACAGGCACCTCACGGTTCGGATCGGAGCGATCGGCTCCAGCACCCCAAGGGAACCACAGCCTCGAGGTGGATGCGACACCGCGCGGCCGCTAGCCGTCCGGCGGGAAGTCGGCACCCACGATGATGGTGACGTCGACGACGGACTGCGGGGTGCCGGATCGCTCGATGACACCGACGCCCAGCCGCTCGGTGATGTCCTGGGCTGCCGCCAGATCCGCGGGGTCGTCGCTGTAGATCAGGATCCGCGTCTCGCGGTAGGTGAAGCGGTCTGCGTTGCCGGTCAGCACGATCCGGTACCGACCGTCGGCGAGCGCATCCGCCACATCCTGGCCGATGCCCGGACGAGCGTTGCCGTTGAGGATCTGGACCGCCATCCTCGTCCCGGACCCATCCACCTCGCGCGAGGCCGCGAAACGGTCCTCCATCAGCGCGTCCAGTCGCTCCTCGTCTGGCCGGTAGACCTCATCGGGCCCGGTCCCGAGCGGCACGATCGGCACCGTGATCGTCGTCGCGGCGTCGGCGGCCCGCGCCTCGGCCAGTTCACCGAGGACGGCACGCAGACGCTCCGGGGTCGCGGTACCCGGGAGCGTCCGGGAGACCTCGACCACGGTCTCCAAGGCATCGGGCGCATCCGCGAGCTCACGCGACAGCGCCGCGATGACCTGCTGAGCCCGGGGCAGGCTCTGTAGTTCGGTCTCGCCCTCGGCCCGAACGGTGAGGTACTCCCCGATCCGCTCGGGGGTGAGGAACTCGGTTCCGGCCTCGAACCGGACCGACCCCGCGTCCGCGCCATCACGGGCAACGATGCGTGACGGGATGTCGATCGATGCCCCGCCGACCGGTTCGAACCACGCGGCCCACGATGCGGGATCCTTGACGAGCACACCGTCGATGCGCAGCCCGAGCAGGTTGTCGACCGTCACGGCGACGAGTGACGACCCCCCGAGCTCCCACGCCTCCGCGAGCGTGAAGGACCCGAACCCCGGCACATCGGTGACCGTGGCCGTGGGGACGAGCAGGACGGTGGCCTCGCCGGTGCTGCGATCACTCGCGATCACCGCCAGCCCCCGCAGCTCATCGGTCGATCCCTCGGATCCCACCGTGGTGGCCACGAGCACCGCCGGCTGCCACCCACCCGGCGGCGGATCCTCGGCGACCTCGGCGTCCGGTGTGGTCACGAGTTCGCGCGCGGAGTCGACCCAGCCCAGACCGACCGCCACGGCCCCGAACGCCACCACGACGAAGGCGACAACGAGGGCCACCCCGGTGCGTCCCAGGCGATCGACGATCGTGGGTGGGCGCGCCGGCTGCGGGGAGAAGAAGGCCCCGATGTCCGGACCGGTGGCCGGACCGGTGGCCGGGACGTGCTCTTCGTCCGGGACGTCGTCCGTGTCGGGTGTGACGGGGGTCTCGTCGAGCTCGGCAGCGGCAGGGGATTCTTCGACCGCGTCGCCGAAGAGGTCCTGGTCCGTGTCGATCCGTCCGACCGCCTCCCGTTCGTCGGCGGCTGCCATCGCCGCGGCCGAACCCGGGTCCTCTTCGTCGGTCGTCGCCCGACGGCGGCGCACGGACCTCGTGCGGGCCGCCCGGTCCGCCCGCCGACGCCGACGCCGCTGTCGACGGCCATCACGTCGACGACGTGCCGTCGGTTCCTCCCCCGCCGTCTCCGAGGACCCCTCCCCGGCCGGGGTTGCGATGTCCTCGACCGCCCGACTGGCCTCCAGGTAGGAGCGAACCGCAGAGGGATCGTAGATCTCGCGCAGGCGTGCCTCCTCTGGCGATGGCTCGTCGGCACGGTCATCGGCCGCCTCGCCACGGCCGGCGGCAGCGTCGTCGGGGCCATCAGGTTCGTCGAAGCCGGCATCGTCCTCGGTGGCCATCCCATCCGGCACCTCCGGTGCATCCACCGGATCCGCGCCGTGCGTGCTCTCGTCCTGCGCCGCCCCGACCTCGAACTCCGGGAGCAGGTCCCTGCCCGAGGGCGACGAGGTAGCCCGATCCGACCGTCGATGATCACTCATGCGGATCGGCGTAGAGGCCGTACTCGTCGACGAGCGCGAGGACCCCATCGGGAACGAGGTACCGGACCGCCTCGCCCCGTCGGACGCGCTCGCGCAACCCGGAGGACGACACGTCGATCAGCGGCACCTCCAGTCGTTCGAGCCGGTCCCCCGGTTCGCCGCCCAGATCCGGATCATGGCCGGGGCGGGACACCGCGACGAACGTCGCCAGGTCGAGAGCCGCATCCACCCGCTCCCAGCGGGGCAGCGCGTTCGCGGCGTCCATCCCGAGGATGAACCACCAGCGGGTCCCCGGCTCCTCTGCGGTCACCTGCTCGAGGGTGTCGGCGGTGTAGGTGGGTCCGTCCCGGCGTACCTCACGGTCATCGACCCGCAGGTGGGGGTTGCCAGCGACCGCCGCCCGCACGAGCTCGACCCGGACCTCGGCGGGCGAGGTGGTCTCCTTCATCCACGGGTCGCCGGCGACCAGCAACCGGACCTCGTCGAGCCGCAGGGCCACACGAGCCACCTCGGCGACAACGAGGTGGCCAAGGTGCGGAGGATCGAACGTTCCCCCCAGCAATCCGACGCGTGCAGACATCACCTCGAAGCGTAACGCTCCGCCCCCCTGTCCAGACGCAGGGTCGACGTCGATGGTCACGGCGGTCTATCGTCCGCGCTCCGACCGTGACCTGGAGGCTGCCGGTGAGCGCGACCGCCCGTGACGACGCTGCAACCAAGATCCTGCTCGACGAGAGCGAGATCCCGACCCACTGGTACAACGTCGTCCCGGACCTCCCCGCGCCGCCACCGCCGCCGCTGCACCCGGGCACCCACGAACCGATCGGGCCGGGGGCGCTCGCACCGCTGTTCCCGATGGCGCTGATCCTGCAGGAGGTCTCGGGGGAACGCTACATCGAGATCCCGCAGGCGGTCCGGGACGTCTACGCGCTGTGGCGGCCATCGCCGCTGTACCGCGCCAAGCGGCTGGAGGAGCACCTGGACACGCCGGCGAAGATCTACTTCAAGTACGAAGGGGTCTCGCCCGCCGGGAGCCACAAGCCCAACACCGCGGTCCCGCAGGCCTACTACAACGCCGCCGAAGGTGTGAAGCGCCTGACCACCGAGACCGGCGCCGGCCAGTGGGGATCGGCGCTGTCGTTCGCCGCCGCACAGTTCGGGCTGGGCTGCGAGGTCTGGCAGGTCGCCGCCTCGTTCACCCAGAAGCCCTACCGCGCGTCGATGATGCGCACGTGGGGCGCGACGGTGCACTCCTCACCGTCCGAGCTGACCGAGGCGGGCCGTGCCATCCTCGCGCAGGACCCGGACTCCCCTGGGTCGCTCGGCATCGCCATCTCCGAAGCCGTCGAGGCCGCCATGGCCGACGAGGACACCAAGTACGCGCTCGGCAGCGTGCTCAACCACGTCCTGCTCCACCAGACCGTCATCGGCGAGGAGGCGCTGCTCCAACTCGCCAAGACCGGCGACACGCCGGATCTGATCGTCGGGTGCACCGGCGGAGGTTCGAACTTCGCGGGACTGTTCTTCCCGTTCCTGCGTGAGAAGCTCGCCGGGAAGATGGATCCGCAGATCCTCGCCGTCGAACCGGAGGCCTGTCCGTCGTTGACCAAGGGCGAGTACCGCTACGACTTCGGCGACGTCGCCGGGATGACCCCGCTGATGAAGATGCACACGCTCGGCCACGACTTCGTCCCCGACCCGATCCACGCCGGCGGCCTGCGCTACCACGGCATGTCACCGCTGATCAGCCACATGTACGAACTGGACCTGTTCGACGCGGAGGCGATCAACCAGACCGCCTCGTTCGCCGCGGGCGTGACCTTCGCGCGGACCCAGGGCATCGTGCCGGCGCCCGAACCGACCGTCGCGATCGCCGCGGCGATCCGTGAGGCCGAGGCGTGCAAGGAGACCGGCGAGGAGAAGGTCATCCTCACCGCGCTGTGCGGCCATGGACACTTCGACATGGCCGCCTACGATGCCTACTTCGCCGGCGAGTTGACCGACTACGCCTACCCGACGGACAAGATCGCCGACGCCATGTCGCGGGTCCCCGTCATCGACGCGTGAGCCGGATGCGCACCATCGGGCTGCTCGGCGGCATGAGCTGGGAATCGTCGGCGAGCTACTACGCCGAGGTGAACCGGCTCGTGGCACAGCGCCTCGGAGGCCTGCACTCGGCGCGGGTCGTGCTCGTGTCCGTGGACTTCGCACAGATCGAGGCGCTGCAACGTGCCGAGGACTGGGACACCGCCGGCCGCGTGCTCGCCGCGGCTGCCACGGACCTCGAGGCCGCGGGTGCCGACCTGCTCGTGCTGTGCACCAACACGATGCACCAGGTGGCGGACGCGATCACCGCCGCGACCCGGGTGCCGTTCCTGCACATCGCCGATCCGACCGCCGCACGGATCGTCGCGGACGGCCACCGTCGGGTCGGGCTCCTCGGCACCCGCTTCACGATGGAGCGGGGCTTCTACCGCGACCGGCTGACCGACCGGTTCGACCTCGAGGTGGTAGTGCCCGGCCCCGACGACCGCGCCGAGGTGGACCGCATCATCTTCGACGAGCTCGTCCTCGGACGGATCGAGCCCGACAGCCGTCGCCGCTACCTCGACGTCATCGACCGGTTGGTCACCGACGGGGCGCAGGCCATCATCCTGGGGTGTACGGAGATCGGGTTGCTGGTGGACTCCAGCCACACCGACGTGCCGCTGTACGACACCACGCAGCTGCACGCCCTGGCCGCGGTCGACGCTGCGCTGCACGACGTCGCGACTCAATCACCAGACACGCTGTAGCGGAAGGTCAGCTGCGTCCGGACGTCGTCCGGAAGCTCCGGCAGCTCCTTGCGCGGCAGGTGGAAGGTCGCCAGGTCGAACAGGTCGCTGAAGACCTGGTGCTTGCGGGCGGCGGCCTGCAGGTACTCGTGCCCGGAGGTACCACCGGTACCGATCCGCCCCCCGATCGTGCGGTGGACCAGCTGCGCGTGGGCGTTGCGGAACGCCGTGAAGCCCTCGTCCAGGTCGATCAGGGCGGTCAGGACCCGGAACGGCTGGTGGAAGGCCGGTTGATCGCGGTAGAGGCTGATCAGCAGGGCGGCCAGGAACGCCTCGTGGGACAGCCGCCGTCGTCCCTGCGCGCGTTCCTGCTCCCACGCGTCACGATCGAACAGGACCGCGAACGCCTCGTTGGAGGTCTCGAACGCGTCGAGCTGCTGCTGGCGCACGACCTCATCCAGGCTCGGGTTGGTGGCGATCAGCCGCCGGTCGCGCTCGATCATCGCGTGCACGGCGTCGCGGTAGGCCTCCCAGAAGTCGAACCGCCCGAACCGCAGGAACGGTGTCCTGGCCAGCCACGCGTCGAGGGCGCCGATGAGGGTCGGCTCGGATTCCGAAGCCTCCAGACGCTCGGCGTGTTCCTGTGACAACCTCGAGGTGTAGGCGGCGCCACCGATCTTCAGGCGCTTCTTCGGCGCCAGCCCGAGCCGGTTCTCGATGAGACGGAACTGCACCGACTGGAACCCACTCGCCGGGATGAGTTCGTCCCGGAAGTCCAGGAAGTCCAACGGCGTCATGGTCGACAGGACCGAGAACTTCTCCACCAGCAACGGCTGGATCGCGACGATCCGTTCGAGGTGGCGCAGGACCGCCGCGATGTCCTCGTCGGGGATCGGATCCCGGCCGAGGAGATCGATCGCCGCATCCAGCTCCCACAGGATCTGCTTGAACCACAGCTCGAAGGCCTGGTGGGTGACGATGAACAGCATCTCGTCGTGTGCGGGTCGACGACCGTCGCTCGCGGATGCCAGTCGCTGGGATCCCAACACCTCGTCCAGGCCGAGGTAGTCCCAGTAGTACATCGGATCCTCGACGCTCATCGCCTGCCCCTCCGGTTCGTCGGTGCTCGTGACGCACGCTACGACATCGTGCGCATCGGGACGGAACGCTCAGCGCGCAGCCGGGGTGATCGGTTCGCACCCCTTACAGGTGGGTGGTACACACATCTACATGGATATGACCCTGGAACCCACGATCCTGACCGGCCTCGACGACGCGCTGTTCGACATCCAGCGCATCGTGCGCCGGCCGGGCTACCGCGCCCGGATCCTCGCGGCGCTGGACGTTCCGGTGGAACTCAGCACGGTCCGTGTCCTGCGCGCCGTCGAGCGGGCCTGCGACACCACACCCTCCGTCGGCGACATCGCCGAGCGACTGACGATCGATCCCTCCACCGCCTCCCGGCTCGTCGACCAGCAGGTCGCCGCCGGTTACCTGCACCGGCACCGCGACCCCAAGGATGGGCGTCGCAGCCGCCTGACGCTGTCCGACGCCGGCCGGGCACTGCTCGACGAGGTCACCGACGTGCGCCGCCAGCTCCTGGCCGAGGTGACCGCCGGCTGGGACGCCACCGACCTCGAACGCCTGGGCGACCTACTCGTCCGGCTACGTGACGACTTCGACCGCCTCGAGAGCCAGGCATGACCAACACCACCTCCCGAACCGACCCGGACACCGACGCCTCCACCACCGACGACCCCGCTCCCCGCGGGTCCTTCGGGCTGCTCCGGGACCGGACCTTCGGGCCGTTCTTCGCCGGCAAGCTCCTGTCGACCATCGGCGTGTGGATCCACAACATCGCCGCCGCGATCGTCGTGTGGGACCTGACCCGGTCCACGCTGCTCGTCGGGGCCGTGAGCATCGGGCAGTTCACCCCCCAGCTGCTCCTCGCCCCCTGGAGTGGAGCCCGCGCCGACCGGGGCGATCGGCGTCGACAGCTCCTGCTCGGGCGCATCGTGACCGCCGCCGGTTCCGGCGGCCTGGCCCTCTGGATCTGGCTCATCGGCATCGACGGCACGTCCGGTGCCGCGGTCGTGATCGCCGCCGCGACCGTCGTCGGGATCGGGTTCGCGCTCGGGGGACCGGCCATGAACGCCCTGGTCCCAGCGCTGGTCCGGCCGCGCGAACTCCCGGGCGCCATCGCCCTCGGCTCCCTGCCGATGACGGTCGCCCGCTCCGCCGGCCCGGCCATCGGCGCCCTGCTGCTCTACAGCGCCGGCCCCGCCGCCGCCTTCGGCGTCGCTGCGCTGCTCAACGTGCTGTTCACGATCATCATCGCGGTCATCAGCATCCGTGACGTCCCCCGCCGCCAGAGCAACGACGGGTCGGTCCGGGCCGGCTGGCGCTACCTTCGCGCCGATGCCGGCATGTCCGCCCTGATGCTCGGCGTGGTGACCATCGGGATCGGTGCCGACCCGGTCATCACGCTGACCCCCGCGATCGCCGACCGGCTTGGACAGGCGTCGAGCTTCGTCGGCACCCTGGCGTCATCGTTCGGGATCGGTGCCGCCATCGGCTTCCTCATGCTGTCCCGTGTCCGGCTGGTCCTCGGCCTGCCCCGACTGGCGGTCACCGGGTTGACCGGCCTGGCCATCGGCATGCTCGCCCTCGCGATCACGCCGACCGTCGCCGGTGCGATCGCCGCCATGGCCATCGGCGGGATCGGCATGGCCTTCGCGCTCACGTCCCTGACCACGATGATCCAGCAACAGGTCCCGGAGGACCTGCGTGGGCGCGTGATGGCCCTGTGGGGTGTCGCCTTCCTGGGGTCCCGCCCGATCGCGGCGGGCGTGTCCGGGTGGATCACCGACAACAGTTCGGTGGTCGTCGCCTTGGTCGTCGTCTCGGTGATCCTGCTGCTGGGGGCTGTCACGGTCCGACCATCACGCGTCAGCCCCTACCGGGTCCGGGCCCCACGCCGACGGCGCCGCACGACCTGACACTCGCCCTGCCGTTCCCACGCGATGGGGCCATCTGTGAGACCGGCGTTCGCTGCATGCGGGATCACCCGCTGATCAGGCGGGTGCGGACATGGGTACTGAGCCGTTCGACGAGGAGCACGACGACCAGGATCATGACGATGATCGTCAGCGCCGTGTCGAACTGGCGCAGTTGGAAGGCGACGTTCAGCTCGACGCCGATCCCACCGGCCCCGACCAGGCCCAGGACCACGGCTCCTCGTACCGACTTCTCGAGGGAGTACATGCTGGTCCCGGTCAGGGAGGGGAACGCGGTCGGCACGATCGCGCCGAAGATGACCGCGAGGCGGCCCGCCCCGGTGGACCGGAGCGCCTCCACCGGTCCGGGTTCGATCTCCTCGATCCGTTCCGCGAAGAAGCGGCCGGCGAACGCCAGCACGTCGATGGTGATCGTGAGGATGCCGGCGAGCGGACCGAGGCCGACCGACACCACGAAGATCAGCGCCCACACCAGATCCGGTATCGAGCGCATCGTGGTCAGCGCACTGCGCGTCAGCACGGCAACGGCCCGGTGCGGAGCGGTGTTGTCGGCCGCGAGCAGCGCTGCCGGCAGGCTGAGGATGATGCCGAGGATCGTGCCGATCAGGGCGATCTCGAGCGTCTCGAGCATCGCCAGGCCGAGGTTGGGCGCACGGTCCAACGCGGGTGGGAAGGACTTGGACAGGAAGTCGAAGGTCCGGCCGGGAGCCTGGAGCAATCGCGACGGGTCGATGCCGGTCCCGACGAACCCGTGGACGACCAGCGCGGCGACGACCCCGGCGACCAGGACGTTGGGGGCCGACGGCCGTCGCCAGCGCGGAGGCGCGACGGGTGACGGGGCCGTGTCGTCCCCAGACGCGCGCAGATCGGTCCTCATGACACCTGCTCCTCAGGGATGACGGATCGTGTCGGTGCGACCTCCGGGCCATCATCCGTGGTTTCGAGGGCGTACAGCGCGGCGAGCTCGTCATCGCTGAGGGTTGCGAGGTCACCGTCGATGATCTGCCGGCCGTCGCGCACCCCCACCAGCCGTCGTCCGTAGGCGCGGGCAAGTTCCAGCTGGTGCAGGGTGCACACCAGGGTGAGGCCGTCCTGTTCCACGATCTCCCACAGCAGGTCCATGACCTCCCGGCCTGCTCGCGGATCCAGCGCGGCGACCGGCTCGTCGGCGAGGACGACGTCCGGGCGTTGGATGAGCAGGCGGGCCAGCGCGACCCGCTGTCGCTGGCCGCCCGAGAGCTGGTCCGCACGCTTCGTGGCGAGGTCAGCGACCCGGACCCGCTCCAGGCAGGCCATCGCCCGGTCGCGGACCGCGGCGGTCGCGGTCGGCGCGAGCCACTGACGGGCACGGCCATCGTGTCCGAGGTTTCCCTGCACGACGTTCGAGAGCACGCTGATGTGGTCGACGAGGTTGATGTGCTGGAACACGACACCGACCCGGCGCCGCACGGCGCGGAGGGTGGCGCGATCGGCGGCGGTGACGTCGACCCCGCCGAGATGCACCGTCCCGCTGGTGGGCTCCAGCAGCCGCGTGAGGCACCGCAGGAGGGTCGACTTGCCCGACCCGTTCGAGCCGAGGAGCACGACCGCTTCTCCCTCGGCGACGTGCAGGTCGACCTCCCGCAGCGCCAGGGTGCCGTCTGGGTAGCGCTTGGTCAGTCCCGTGGTGGAGATCACGTCAGCCTCCCTGAAGCCGATGGGGGCGGTCGGATGACCGCCCCCCCCCGCGTGTTGCAGCCTGACAGCGTCCTGCGCCTACTCGTCCGGGAGCGAGGCGTAGTCGCTGAAGCCTGCGGCTTCGAAGGCCGCACGGGTGGGGTCGTAGTCGCTGTCAGACGCGGCCACGAACTCCGACTCGAGGTACTTGTCGTTCTCCCCCGTGCTGGTGATGGCGTCCAGGAGGATCTGGCCGTTGTCGACCAACTGCTGCTGGATCTGGTCGGCACACTCCTGACCGAGCCCGGCACGCGCGACGAACAGGTCGTTGGGTAGGTCAGGACCCTCCTCGACCATCACGATCGAGCCGGGACCGCCGAGTTCCTCCTCGATCTCCTCGAAGTCCTTGAGGCCGGTCCCGAGGGCATCGCCGTCACCCCCGGCGAACGCCTCGACCCGGGTCGAACCCAGCGGGATCACCTCGACGTTGACACCGGGCTCGAGGCCCGCGGCGATCAGCATCTCCAGGGGTCCGAGGTGGCCGGAAGTGGAGCCCACCTCCTTGGTGACGACGGTGCCGCCCTCGAGTTCCTCCAGCGACGTGATGCCGCTCTCCGCCGTGGCGACGATCATGGCGCGATAGCCCGGACGCGTCACGCCGGTGACCGGGATCGCATCCGCCTGGGCCTTGAGAACGACGTACTCGGCCGGGCCGGTGAGCAGGAGATCGATCTCGTCGAACTCGAGCGCCGTTGCAGCAGCGGTCCGGCTGGAGATCGGGAAGAACTCGACCTCCTTGCCGGTGATCTCCTCGAGGGCGACACGGAAGTCCTCGAACTCGATCACGAGGGTCTCGAGCCCCTCGACACCCGTGTCACTGAACCGCAGGACGTCCGGACAGGGATCCTCACTCGCGGCGACCTCCGTGGCCTGTTCATCGGCCTCCCGGCCATCGGTGGCGTCCTCGTCGGCAGAGGAGGACTCTTCAGCAGCTGCTGCCGTCGGTTCCTCCTCTTCGGCAGCCCCACCGCAGGCGGAGAGGAGCATCGCGGTCGCCGCTGCGGCAGCCAGCGGTTTGATGGCACGGGAGAGATTCATGGCTTTCCTTCGACCTCAGGTATCGGGTGCTCCGGTATCGGATGTCGGGGCATGTCGGACCGACACCCGTGACTACAACGTTGGTACGTGACCGGGGCCCTGCGGCCGAATGAGCAGGGTCGGACGATCCGATGAACGGATGACGACCGACGGGTTCGCAGAGGATGGCTCAGGCGATGCGCTCGACCCTCAGCGTGCTCCCGCTCCGGTCGCTGCGCTCCCTACGCGATGCGCTCGACCCTCAGCGTGCTCCCGCTCCGGTCGCTGCGCTCCCTACGCGATCCGCTCGACCCTCAGCGTGCTCCCGCTCCGGTCGCTGCGCTCCCTACGCGATCCGCTCGACGAACCTCGCGAGTTGCTTGAGGTTGCGGACCTCGACCATCTCGTCGACGAACCGGCCGTAGCTCGTCGCGATCGAATCCCCGGTGTCCCAGAACTGGATCGGCTCCGGGTTCAACCAGTAGACGTGGCGCGCACGACGCTGCAGATCCTCCAGCACCCACGAGTTCGCCTGCCGATAGTTGTTGCGGGCGTCACCCAGGATCAGCACCGTCGACCGCGGGGAGACATCCGCCGCATGCTCGCCGTGGAAGCGTTCCAACGAGTGGCCGTAATCCGAATGCCCGTCGAGCCAGACGAGCTCGGCCTCCGACATCATGCGCTTCATCGCGTCCCCGACGTCACCCGACGCGAACAGCGAGGTGACCTCGTCCAGGGTGTCGATGAAGGCGAAGCTGCGGACCTTGGCGAACTGCTCCTGCAGGGCGTGCACCAACATCAGGGTGAAGCGCGCGAAGGACGCGACCGACCCGGAGACGTCGCAGATCACGAACAGCTCGGGCTTGTGTGGACGGCGCGGGCGGAACGATGGATCGAAGGGCACCCCGCCGGTCGCCAGCGACCGCCGCACCGTCCGACGGACGTCCAGGCGGCCGTCCTTGCCGTGCTTGCGTTTGACCGACACCCGGGTCGCCAGCTTGCGCGCCAGCGGCGCGATCTGCGCCCGCAGCTGGGCCTGATCCTCGGCCGAGAGGTGGAAGAAGTCGAGCTCCTCGACCGGTGGCCGGGTCATCCGGTCCGCCACCTTGTCGAGCCCGCGCTGCGCGGCGGCGCGCCGACGGATCTCCGCCTCGACCTCCTGCTGGAAGGACCGGAGCCGCGCCTCGAACTCGTCGCGGTACAGCCGCTCCTCGAGTGCGGTCAGCTCGCCGTCGCCGTCGTCCTGCGCGCGGGACAGCAGGTCCTTCAACAGCTGCTGGATGTCGACGGCACGGAAGACCTTGTACTGGAAGTAGGAGGTCCCCCCATCGCGTCCCTCGACGCGACCGAACCGTTCGACGGCCATCCGGGCCATCTGCCGGATCCGGTCATCGCCGCCCTCCATCAGCGACTCGAGGAGCTCCGAGAGGTACTCGTCGGGATCCGGATCCTCGGCCGGTTCATCGGTGACGAACGGGGTATCGTCAGCCGCTGCCTCGCGGGCCGGGAAGTACAACTCGAACAGGTCGTTGAACACGCGCCGGTGTGGCTGCGAGGTGATCGTCACCGCCGCGAGCGCCTCACGGAGCTGCTCGCGGTGCAACAGGTCGAGGTACGGCAGCGTGCGCACGGCATCGATCGCCTCCGACTGGGTCGCGTTGACCCCGGCACGTCGCAGGGCCGCCACGAAGTCCAGGATCCGCTGCAGGAACCCGTTGACCGGCGGTGGCCCCTCCGCGAACACCAGCTGCTCGGACACGTCGGACCACCTCCCGTCACCCGACCGGTGCGGTGACGCACCCCGACGGTACCGCCCGGCTTCGCGGTGGGTGGTGGCGGTCCCGACCGTCACCGTCCCGGCAGGGTCACCAGCAGGCCCGCCTCGCCGTCCACACCGAGCAGCACCTGGACCGCGCCCCCGATCGACCGGACGTCGTGGAACACGACCGCATCGTCATCACCGGCCGTGGTCACGATCGATCGCCAGCCATGGTCGTCCGGGTCCGATGGATCCTCCCAGGCACGCAGACCCGCCTCACCGACGACGACCGGCTGCATCCCATCGAGCACGCGGAGGGCGCCGCCGTGGTCCACGCGCCACGGGGTCGACCGGGGTGACCCATCGCCGGCATCCAGTCGGGCCACCTCGATGCCGCCGGCCAGACGCCCGAGCAGCCACACCGTGTTGTCGACCACCTCGACGTCGACCGGCCCGCCGATGGGCTCACCGATCCAGCGCACCGCGCCATCCTCCGCCCCGAGCGCCACCGGTGTGACGACATCACGCGCCTCCTCCTCGGCAGCCCCCAGGATCACCACATCATCCTCGACAGCCAGCACGGTGATCCACACCGGCGTCTGCTGGATCACCGCATCGAGCGCTGACGGGTCGACCTCCCACCTCGGTTGCCCATCGCCCCGCCCGAGGGCCATGGCCGCCGGTTCCGCCTCGCCCGGGACGACACGACGACCCAGCACCACCAGATCCTCACCGAGCCCGCCGCTGATGCGTTCCGCGAGGATCCCGGGGGGCGCGACCGGGACGTCCAACGAGGTGGTCCAACGTCGTCCGTCCGCGCCGGTCCGAAGCTCGACCTCCGGGAACGCGGCATCCTCCTCGACCCGGAACAGCAGCAACCCGCCACCGCCCGCAGCGAGGTGGAACGCGAACGGCTCACCGACGACCGCGGTGTCGACGCAGGTGCCGGCGTCCAGTGCCGGATCCACCGGCACGAGCGCATCGACCTGCCCCGTCAAGGGGTTGACGAGAGCGAGCGAGAACAGCGAACCACCGGAGCCGACGAGCTGTGTCGGGTCGTCGAAGCTCGCGCTGGCCAGGATCGAGCTGCCGGCCCCGTCCACGACGGTGACCCGGTTGGATCCGATGGCCGCAACCGCGTCGTCGAGCGCCACGAGGGTGGTCACGTCACCGACCTCGGCCAGCCCACGGACCGGGCCGAACACGGCTTCCAGGTCCTCGGAGGTGGCGTCCAGTTGCTGTTCGAGCTCGCCGGCGACCCCGAGTTCATCGAGCACCACGGTGCGATCCTCGTCGGACAGCCCGGCCCCGACGGGCTGCAGCCCGATGTCGCCACAGGCCGAGCCGGTGAACAGCGCCGCGCCCGTGACGCCCACGCCCAACAGGACCACCATCGTCACGAGCCCGATGATCAGGACACGCCGGTCAGCGGCCATCGGGTCGGTGTGTCCCGGGGTCTCCGGCGGTGGCTCCGGAGTGGCGCTGCTCATACTGGCCGGACCTCGCGCATCTAGTTCATCTCCGGGCGGGGTGGCAGGCGCAGGTGCCCGGTGGCCTTGACGACGTCCTGCTGGTACTTCAGCAGCACGTTCATCGTGCCCTTCGCGACGTCCTCGTCGACGTGCTCGAACCCGAGCGCGAGCAGGGTGCGGGCCCAATCGAGCGTCTCGGAGATCGACGGCGGCTTCTTCAGCTCCAACTGGCGCAGGGATCGCACGATCCGCACGAGCTGGTCGGCCAACTGCTCCGGGGCCTCCGGCACCCGTGACAGCACGATCTGCTTCTCGCGTTCGACCGAGGGGTAGTCGAGGTAGAGGTAGAGGCACCGGCGCTTGAGCGCCTCCGACAGCTCACGGGTGTTGTTGGAGGTGAGCACCACGAACGGATGGTGGGTGCCGGTGACCGTGCCGAGCTCCGGGATCGTGATCTGGAAGTCGGACAGGATCTCGAGCAGCAACGCCTCGAACTCGAAGTCGACCTTGTCGACCTCGTCGATCAGCAGGACCGTCTCGCGAGGGTTGCGCAGCGCACGCAGCAGCGGACGCTCCAGCAGGTAGTCCTCGCCGAACAGATCGTCCTCGACCTCCTCCCAGTCCTCACCCTGCCCGCCCTCGCCACCGCGGGCGTGGGTGATGCGCAGCAGTTGCTTCTTGTAGTTCCACTCGTAGAGGGCCTTGGCCTCGTCGAGGCCCTCGTAGCACTGCAGGCGGACGAGGTCGGCGCCCCGGGCCGCAGCGACGGCCTTGGCCAACTCGGTCTTGCCGACGCCGGCCGGCCCCTCGACCAGGATCGGCTTCTGGAGCCGCTCGGCGAGGTAGACGACCGTCTCGATAGAGGGGTCGACGAGGTAGCCGACCTCCGTCAACCGCTCGCGGACGTCGGGGACGCCGGTGAACTCGCTCTTCACGGGAGGGCTCCTGATCAGGCGGGAGGGGAGGACGGCCACGGACGGACGCGGCCGTGGCGCGACGTGGCGGGAGCGACGCACCACACGACGCGGTGGTCACGAGGCTACGGCACCCCGGAGAACACCGACCACACCGACCCGGCCCTCAGCCGGCGCCGTCGGCACCCGCCGCCCGGATGAGGCCGTCGAGGACGAGTTCGGCGGTGACCTCGTTGGTCGCCACCGCGATCCCGTGGATGTCGCAGAGCTTGAGCAGCGCCTGGATGTCCGGCTCATGCGGGTGCGCGGTCATCGGGTCGCGCAGGAACAGGACCCCGACCACCCCACCGTCGAGCAGGTGCGCGCCGATCTGCACATCGCCACCGATCGGTCCGGACAGCAGGCAGGTGACCTCCAGACCGGCTTCCTCGACCAACCGGCCACCCGTGGTGCCCGTCGCGATCAGGCTGAAGCGGGCCAGATCGTCGTGCCGTCGCCGTGCGAACGCCACCAGATCGTCCTTGCGCGCGTCGTGGGCGATCAGGGCGAGCGTGGCCGGCACCGTAGACCTCCCGGGGGTGGCTGTGTGGTCTGGCGGGACCCCAGCGGAACCGTAGCCGCCGACCTCGGCAGCCGGTCGATCCCAACGACTACCGTCGTGGCCTGGGCACGATCCGATGGAGGACGTGCCGGCAGTCGACGAGAGGTCACCCACCATGGACGCGATGCGTTTCGAGCGAACGGGCGGGCCAGACGTCCTGCGGATGGAGCAGATGGACACCCCCGACCCGGGTCCCGGCGAGGTGATCGTGGAGGTCGTGGCCGCCGGCGTGAACTTCATCGACACCTACCACCGATCCGGCCTCTACCCCGTCGACCTGCCGAGCGGGATCGGCCTGGAGGGCGCAGGGACCGTCGTGGCCGTGGGCGCCGGGGTGACCGCCCGGCAGGTCGGTGACCGCGTCGCCTGGGCCGACACGATGGGCTCCTACGCGACCCACCTCGCGGTGCGAGCCGACCGGACCGTGCCCGTCCCGTCCGACGTGCCGCTGGAGACCGCCGCAGCGATCATGCTGCAGGGCATGACCGCCCACTACCTCACGCAGTCGACGACCACCCTGGGCGAGGACGACACCGTGCTGGTCTACGCCGCGGCCGGCGGGGTCGGGCGGATCCTGGTCCAACTCGCGAAACGTCGAGGTGCCCGGGTCCTGGCCTGCACATCGACGGAGGCGAAGGCCGAGGAGGTCCGCGCGCTCGGCGCGGACGAGATCGTGTTCTACCGGGACGTCGACGTCCCGACGAGGGTGCGCGAACTCACCGACGGGCAGGGCGTCGACGTCGTCTACGACTCGGTCGGTGCCGACACCTACGAGGGGTCGCTGGACTCCCTGCGCCCGCGGGGGCTGCTGGTGATGTACGGCAACGCCTCTGGACCCGTCCCCCCGTTCGACCTCGGCCTGCTCGCGCGGAAGGGGTCGCTGTACGTGACGCGGCCGACCCTCGGGTCCTACACCGCCACCGCCGACGAACTGACCTGGCGCGCGACCGCGTTGTTCGACCTGCTCTCGACGGGACAGCTCCACCTCAAGGTGCACGGCACCTACTCGCTCCGTGATGCCGCGACGGCCCACGAGGACCTCGCGTCCGGCACCACCGCCGGCAAGCTGGTCCTGCGCCCATGAACGACACGACCGATGCGGTCGGGGACGGCCCGGTCACCGCCGCGACCCGGGCGGCCGATGACCTGGGCCTCGCCTACGAGGTACGGGTCATCGAACGGGCCCGCAGCGCCCAGGAGGCCGCCGAACGGATCGGTGTGGCGCCCGATCGGCTGCTCAAGACGATGGTCGTGCGCCGTGCCGCCGACGACTATCTGCTCGTCCTGGTCCCGGGACCGGCGCAGATCGATTGGCCGAAGCTGCGCAGCCACCTCGGGGTGTCACGCCTGTCCCTGCCCGATGCCGACACGGCCAGGCAGGCCACCGGCTACGAACGCGGGACCATCACGCCGTTGGGCGCGAGCCGCACCTGGCCGATCATCGCCGATGATTCCATCGTCGGCGGCGGAACCGTGTCGATCGGCGCAGGTGCCCACGGCGTGGCCCTGCTGGTGGACGCGGATGAACTGCTCAGCGCGATCGGGGCCGAGGCGGTACCACTCGTCTAGATCCGACGGCTGGTCCGTCCCGACACGGCCCCTCCCACCCATGCCCCACCCACGACAAGGAACCCCACGTGCGCGCGATCCGTATCACCGAGTTCGGCGGTCCCGAGGTCCTCACGCTGGTCGATGACCAGCCGGAACCCCAGGCCGGTCCCGGAACGCAGGTCCTGAACATCAGCCGGGCCGGGATCAACTACGCCGATACGCACCAGGTCGAGAACAGCTACCTCGCCCCGGCCGAACTGCCGATGGTGCCCGGCGCTGAAGCCGTCGGCACCACCGACGACGGGCGCCGGGTGGTCGCGCTACTGGGCGGCGGCGGGTACGCGCAGAAGGCGCTGGCTGCCGACGCCTTCAGTTTCGAGGTCCCGGAGGCGGTCGATGACGGCCAGGCACTCGCGCTGGTCCTGCAGGGTCTGACGGCCTGGCACCTGCTGCGGACCTCCGCGAAGCTCTCGAAGGGGGAATCGGTCGTCGTGCACGCGGCGGCGGGCGGTGTGGGAACACTCGCGGTACAACTCGCCAGGGCCGACGGGGCGGGACGCGTGATCGCGGTCGCCTCCACTGAGGACAAGCGACAACTCGCGCTCGACCTGGGTGCGGACGTCACGGTGGATGCCGGCGTGGACGACCTGAAGACGGCGTTACAGGACGCCAACGAGGGCAAGAAGGTCGACGTGGTCCTCGAGATGGTCGGAGGCCGCACCACGGATCAGAGTCTGGCCGCGCTGGCTCCCTTCGGTCGACTGGCGTTCTTCGGCATGGCATCACGGACCGCGCCGTCCAGGGTCGACCTCGGTGAGCTCATGAGCCGCTCGCGCGGCGTGATCGGCTTCTGGCTCGCACACTGCATGGCCGATCCGGCGCGGTACCTGGCACAACCGATGCGCGAACTGCTGGATCTGACCGCCGCCGGGACCCTCCGCCCGGTCGTGGGTCGGACCTACGGCCTGTCCGAGGCCGCACAGGCCCACACAGACCTGCGCGAACGGCGCAGCATCGGCAAGTTGCTGCTCGACCCGGCTGGCTGAGAAGGCTCTCAGCTACTTCACACCTCACCCTCAGGTCCTCGGGGCACCGTGGTGAGCGATGACGGACGACCCGTCCCACACCTCCCGAGCCGCTCAAGGAGCATCCCATGCCGTCCTTCTCGCGTTGGCAGACCGTCACCGCCGCCGGTGCGACCGCCGCGGTCGCCGCCGGCGCTTTCGGACTGAACGCCGCGATCGCGAACGGCAACGGGCCGAGCACGTCGTCGATCGACCTCGATGACGTCGCTGAGCCCGGCGCCATCACGCAGCTGTCGTCGATGACCAGCAGCAACTCACTGCCGAGCCTCGACTCGCAGACCTCGGTCATCAGCGCGACCGCGACGAGTGGTGGCTCGCCCCTGAGTGGTGCGTCCCAGGGATCGCTGGCGAGTGCGGACACGGACGGGGAACTCGCGTCCGATGGCTCCGTGAGCCTGAACGGGACGGTAGCCACCCTGCAGGACGCTCCCGGCTCGGATGACTCGCCATCGTCGACCGAGAGCCCGATGTCCGAGGACTCCGCACCGTCGGCCGACAGCGTGGACTCCGTCGACGACGAGGTCGATGACGACTCCCGTTCGGACGGGTCCGTGACGGTGCTCGAGGAGTCCCCCGAGTCCCCCGAATCGCCCGAGTCCACCGACTCACCCGAGTCCACCGACAGCCCCGACTCGGTCGGCTCGGTGTCGTCGATCGACACGTGACGTCCGCAGCCTACGCCCGCCCCGGCAGTTCCCGTTCGGCGCGGGCGATCCGGGCCCGGGTCAGGTCCGGCCACCCGGCATCCTGCGCTCGGTAGGGACCCGTCGCGAGCCCGAGCCAGGCGCCCGCCGTCGCACGGGCCAACGGATCTGATCCGATGAGCGGTCGGTAGGCCTCGGCGACCGACGCAGCGAACGCCTCCACCCGCTCGGTGGCCTCCGGCCAGACCTCGCCGACCGCCTGGACGTGGGCGATCAGGTTGCCCGCATCCTGGGCGAGCCACCCTTGGCCGGACCCGTCCACGTCCAGCAACCCGGTGATCGGACCCCCGGACAGCAGCAGTTGCCCGTCGTGCAGGTCACCGTGGACGGCGACGAGCGGCTGATCGATGTCCGCGGCCGCGGTCGCGACGCGTTCCAACCGTCCGCGTTGGTCGGGGACCAGGGCAGCCAGAGGCTCGACGTGCCGACCCGCATCGGCGAACGCTCGTGGATCGCGGCGGGTCGTCAGCCCGCTGGCTGCGAAGCGCTCGGACAGCTCGACCAGCGCGGCCGGATCCGGCAGGGCCCTCCCCTCGACCAGGGCCGACCGGAGCGTGTCGCCAGCGAGCGCCTCCAGGGCGACGATGCCCTGGTCACCGGCAACGCCGACGATCCCGGGCACAGGCAGCGTGGGAGCCAGCTGCCGGTGGATCGCAGCGATCTCCTGGGCCCGGTCACCCGCGAGCACCTTGAGGTAGAGCACACGCCCCGTGCCCGCATCGCCCTCGATGGTGACCTCGACGACGGCCCGGCGAGATGGCCGGTAGGCGCGTGTCAGCAGGCGGACACGGCCCGGTGGCCCACCCAGCCGGTCCAGGAGCTCCCGGACCCGCTGCTCGTCGATCGCAGAGGCGAGCCCCGGCAGGAAGGGATCGTGCGGGAACCGCCAGACCGCGACACGATCGTCGCCGGACCGCAACTCGAACGCACCATCCGGGAGGGGACGGGCGTCGACGTGAGCCACCAGCAGGACGTCACGGACCTCGTCACCGACCCGGATCGACGCCGCATAGACGTGCGACACCGAGCGACCGGCCCGGTCGTGGACGCTGCGCAGGGTTGCCTGCTCCAGGACCCCACCGGCGGCCTCGGTCGCGGTCGCCAGGAGCTCCTGGACGTCGGGGGCGACCAGGTGGCGGGCTGCGCGCATCGGATCCGGTGTCGGTGTGGCGGGGGGCATCGATGCCTCGGCTGTGTGTCGACGCGGCAGACGTCGGATCGGTGACCTTCGAGCTTCCCGGGGCGAGGTGGCCACCACCTGAAGGAGACCTGAGAACCTTCTCAGCGGCGCGGCCTTCCCCGCCGTGATGCCGCATACTCGCCACATGAACGTACTCATCGTGGAAGACGAAGCCCGTATCGCCGCCTTCATCGAACGCGGCCTGCGCGCCGAAGGGTTCACCACCCAGGTCGCCGGTGATGGCGAGACGGGCCTGGCGCTGGCGGCACAGGACGAGGTGGACCTGGTGATCCTCGACCTGATGCTGCCGAAACTCCCCGGCGAAGAGGTCCTGGAGAGGCTGCGCCAACGCCGTCCCGACGTACCCGTCATCGTGCTGACCGCCCGCGACGCGGTGGAGGACCGGGTCCGCAACCTCAACGCCGGCGCGGACGACTACGTCACCAAGCCCTTCAGCTTCGCCGAGCTCCTGGCCCGGGTGCAGGCACGCCTCCGGGCGCGTGACCAGCACAACTCGACCGAACTGGTGGAGGGTGAGCTGTCCCTGGACCTTCGTAGCCGGACCGCGCGACTGCGGGGCGAGGAGGTCGGGTTGACCTCACGTGAATTCGCACTGCTCGAGACGTTCCTGCGGCATCCGAACCAGGTGCTCTCCCAGGTCCAGTTGATGGACCGCGTCTGGGGCTACGATTTCGATCCCGGCTCGAACGTCGTCGAGGTGTACGTCGGCTACCTCCGTCGGAAGCTCCACAAGGACGTCATCGAGACCGTCCGGGGCGCCGGCTACCGGCTGAAGGTCTGAGCATGGAGCGGCTCCGACGAACCTTCTCCTCCCTGCGACTGCGCGTCCCGGCCATCGCCATGGTGGTCTTCGCGGTCAGTCTGACCGTGTCATCGATCCTGGCCTACGAGCTGCTCCTCCGGGATTCCAAGGCCGATATCGACACCGTCATCGCCCGTGAGCAGGAGCGGTTCGAACGATCGATGCGCGAGCTGCTCACGGAGGCGGCCGACGACCCGCAGACCGAGCCGATCGATGCCCTGCGCGGTGCCGTTCGGCGCTACCTGTCGCTGAACCCGAGCACCGAGTCGTACTGGACGATCGTCACGTTCTCGGACGGCCGCCGGCTGGCGGCGGCGAACGGTCCCCCCGAACTCGAGCCGCTCTTCCGTGAGGACCGGCTCCCGGCCGGTCAGCTGAACGTGATCGAGACGATCAGCATGGAGACGGGTGACATCCGCACGTCGTCCGTGCCGGTACGTCTCGGTGGGGAGGAGCTGGCCACCCTCCAGATCGTGTCGCCGTTGGGACCGGAGCGTCAGGAAGCGCTCGAAGCCGCCCAGCTGGTGGCCCTGTCGTCGGGCATCGCGTTGCTGCTCGGCGGCGTGTTGCTCGCCGCATCGCTGTGGCGATCGCTCACCCCGCTGGGCCAACTGGCGGCGGCAGCCAGGTCGACCGAACTGCGTTCGCTGGGCGGCCGCGTCGAGGTCCCGGAGACGGGTGACGAGGTCGGGATCCTGGCACGTGAGTTCAACACGATGCTCAACCGACTGGAGCGGGCCAGCGACGCCCAGCGGGAGTTCATGGCCAGCGTCGGGCATGAGCTGCGCACCCCCATCACGATCGCACGTGGCCACCTCGAGATGCTCGCGACGCTGGACCACCACGATCCCGCCGCGGTCCAGGAGACCGCCGGCATCCTGCGTGACGAGCTCGGACGTATGGGTCGTCTGGTCGAGGACCTGATGGCGATCGCGCGATCGGACATGGAGAACTTCATCCGCCCCCGCGACATCGAGCTCGTGCAGTGGTTCGAGGACCTCGAGCTCAAGCTCACCGGCCTCAACCAGAGCACACGGGTCCACATCGCGCCGCCGCCCCCGACGATGCTCCACGCCGATCCCGACCGTCTGTCACAGGCCGTCCTCAACCTGATCACCAACGCCCAGGTGCACACACCCGACGGAACGACCATCCGGGTGAGCGCCACCATCGCCGACGACCAGGTGGTCATCGCCGTGACCGACGACGGTCCGGGCATCCCCGAGGAGATCCGCGAGCAGGTCTTCCGACCCTTCGTCCGTGCGGGCGAGACACCGACGTCGACCGGCCTCGGTCTGTCGGTGGTGGCCGCCGTGGCGCGGGCACACGGTGGGAGCACCCGACTGCACACCGGTGCGGATGGGACCCGGATCGAACTGCGCATCCCGTACGTGACCGGGACCACCGACGACCCGGAGCTCACCGCCACGAAGCCGGATGACCCTCCGGTGGATGCGGACCGCGACACGCTCGAGCTCGAGGTGACCGACGCGGAACGACCGACGACACGCCTGTACCGGACGAGGTGAGTGGAGGCGCCATGGACACACCGAGGAAGTGGCAGATCGCATCGGTGGCGACGGCCGTCGCCAGCATGAGCATCGGTGGTGTGATGCTGGCACGACCGACCAACGAGGCCGTTGCCTCCATCGACCTGGAGCTCGTCACCGACAGCCGTGAACTGAGCCTGGCCTCACCCGGCAGCTCGACCGTGCCCGCCGACGGGTCCACCGACGCACTGCAGATCGTGTCCCCCGAGGCCATCGAAGGACCCATCTCGTCATCAGCAGCGACCTCGGTGGACTCCCCCGAGCCCGCGACGACCAGCGGCTCGACGGGAACGGGCACGACGTCCGATCAGACCGAGCCGAGCCGACCGGCGCCGTCCACACCACCAACCGACGACCCGTCGTCGGACAGTGCGTCATCGGTCGACAGCCCCTCCTCGATCGACTCGTGACGTCGACGGCTCAGGTGATGACCACCAGGTCATCGCGGTGGATCACCTCGCGGGCGTACCCGACCCCGAACTCCTCGGCGGCGGTCGCCGTCGACCGGCCGGCGATGCGCACGACATCGCTCACGTCGTAGTTGGACAGCCCGCGGGCGACCACGGCTCCCGACGGATCGACGACCTCGACGGCGTCACCGGCCCCGAACGTGCCGTCCGCCCGCGTCACCCCGATACTCAGCAACGACACACCGCGCTGTCGCAACGCGACCGCCGCACCGTCGTCGACGTGGATCCGACCATGCGCGGTCAGGGCGAACCCGATCCACAGACGACGCGCTTCGATGCGCTGGGGTCTCGCAACGAACCAGGTGCCGACGTCACGCCCATCCAGGACCTCGGCCAGGATCCCCGGGTGACGGGCATCGGCCACGACCGCGTGAGCGGCCGAGCGGACCGCGACCCGGGCTGCTTCGACCTTCGAGCGCATCCCTCCCGATCCGACGTACGAACCGACACCACCGATCGTGGACAGATCGAGGGTGTCGATGTCATCCACCCGTGAGATCAGTGCTGCATCCGGGTGGATCCGTGGATCGCCGTCGTACAGCCCGGACACGTCCGACAGCAGGGTCAGCAGCTGCGCCTCCAGCATCGACGCGACGAGCGAGCCGAGGTGGTCGTTGTCCCCGTAGGACAGCTCGTCGGTCACGATGGCATCGTTCTCGTTGATGATCGGGACGGCGCCGAGCTCCAGCAGCCGACGGATCGTGGTCCGTGCGTTGAGGTAGCGCGTCCGGTGGATGAAGTCGTCCTGCGACAGCAGGATCTGGGCTGCTGCGAGCCCGTGGTCCGACAGCACCCGCTGGTAGGCCTGGATCAGCTCACCCTGTCCGACCGCTGCGGCGGCCTGCAGGGTGGGCAGGTCCGCGGGGCGCCGATCGAAACCCAGCAGGCCCATGCCCGCAGAGACGGCCCCCGACGAGACGAGCACGAGCCCCGTCCCGTCCGTACGAGCCGCCGCGACCTCGTCGGCGATGCGCTCGACCTGGGGGCGGTCGAGGCGGCCGTCCGGGCCGCGCAGGCTCGAGGATCCGATCTTGACCACGGCCAGCGTGGGGCGCGCGAAGCGGGTCACGACCGGTCCTCGTCCGGTTCGGCCTCCGCCTCGGCAGCCAGCACCGCGTCGCGCTCGTCCTGCGGCAGATCGTCCAGGTCCGGCTCGAAGTCGAAGACCGCCTCCCCGATCACGACCTCGTCTCCCGCCCGGGCGCCGGCGGTCACCAGCGCTTTCTCCACCCCTGCCCGACGCAGCCGTCCCTGGAGGTACCGGGCTGCCTCGCGGTCCTCGATGGGCAGCATCTGGACCCAGCGTTCGATGCGGCGTCCAGCCACGACGAACCGGCCCTCGCCATCGCGCGACACGGTGAAGTCGGGGCCTGCTGGCTCGATGCGCAGCAGGACCTCCTCATCGTCGCGGACCACCTCGCGGACCTCGCCGACGCGGGCCCGTTCGCGGTCGACCAGTTCACCGAGGCGGTAGCGCAACGCGTCCAACCCATCGCCGCTGATCGCGGAGACCTCCAGGACCTCCTCGCCCTGCTCGACGAGCTGATCGCGCGCGAGTTCCGCCATGGCGCGACCGTCCGGGAGGTCGACCTTGGTGATGACCACCAGCTGAGGACGTGTGAGCAGTTCCGGGTCGTGCTGCCGGAGTTCGTCGCGCAGCGCCGCGAGGTCGCGGACCGGATCGCGGTCGGTCTCGAACGGCATCCCGTCGAGGACGTGCAGGAGGACGAGGCACCGTTCGATGTGACGCAGGAACCGGATGCCCAGCCCCTTGCCCTGCGCGGCGCCCTCGATGAGACCCGGCACATCGGCGAGGACCACGTCGATCGGCGCACCATCGGCCCGGTTGCCTGCGCGCATCACACCCAGATGGGGGGTCAGTGTGGTGAACGGCCAGGCCTCCACGCGCGGTTTCGCGGCCGACAGACGGCCGACGAGCGACGACTTTCCCGCTGACGGGAAGCCCACCAGCCCGACATCGGCGATCAGCTTGAGCTCGAGCCGCAGGCTGATCTCCTCGGTCTGCTCCCCCCGCTCAGCGAACGACGGCAACCGACGGTGGCGGGTGGCGAAGGAGGTGTTGCCGCGGCCCCCGCGTCCCCCCGGCGCGGCGACGAACCGTTGGCCGTCGCGCACGAGGTCCGCGAGCACCCGCCCCGTCTCGCGATGGCGCACCACGGTCCCGATCGGGACCCGGATCACCTGATGATCGGCGGTCGCCCCGGTCTTGTTCATCCCGGCGCCGTGCTCGCCGTCCTCACCGCGGCGGTGCGGGGACCGGTGCAGGTCGAGCAGCGAGGTGACGTTGGTGTCCGCCACGAACACGACATCGCCACCCCGACCGCCGTCGCCACCATCCGGGCCGCCCCGGGGGACATGGGCCTCACGGCGGAAGGAGACGCTGCCGTGGCCGCCGCGCCCACCGCGGACGTGCACGGTGCACTCGTCGACGAAGCTCGGCATGTCCACGGTGCAACCTTCGGTGCGGAACAGGATGAGGGCGGCCGTGGAACGGCCGCCCTCATCACCTGGTGTGTGCGGGTCTCAGGCGTCGATCGGGTCGACGTTCGCCGTCGTGCGCTTCCCGCTCTTGCGGAAGCGCACCGAACCATCGGCGAGCGCGAACAGCGTGTCATCGCCGCCACGACCGACGTTGTCGCCGGGGTGGATGCGGGTACCGCGCTGCCGGACGATGATGCTGCCCGCGGTGACGACCTGGCCACCGAACCGCTTGACGCCGAGCCGCTTCGCGTTGGAATCGCGGCCGTTGTTGGATGAACCGCCGCCCTTCTTGCTGGCCATGTCGCTTCTCCTCGGTCCCGGTGACGCCGCGTGCACGGCGCCGGGGATCAGATCTCGTCGATCCGGATGCTTGTCTGGTGCTGCCGGTGACCGCGACGCTTGTGCTGCCGCGACTTGTTCTTGTAGGTGAAGACGCGGAGCTTCGGACCCTTGTCGTGCCCGACGATCGTGGCCTTGATGGCCCGATCCGCCACGTCCTTGCCCGCGGCGACCTCGTCACCGTCCACGACCATGACGGCTCGGAGGTCGAGCACGTCGCCGACCTCGCCATCGAGCTTCTCGACGGTGATCTGTTGGCCCGGCTGGACCCGGTACTGCTTGCCGCCCGTGGCGATGACCGCGTACACGGTGGCCTCCTGTGGTGTTGACACGAGCGTGTGTTGCCCGTGCGGGCGCCGGGGTGCGGCGCTGATGAGCGTGGGGGTGCGTCGTCGCTGGTCCCTGGTGCACGCACCGGGGTGGCCGGCGGCTGGGCGCTGCGGGCGGCCGGCCTGACCACCATCGAGCGCGAGGATATCGCCGGGGGTTGAGCGAAGACGCGCGCGTGCGCCGCTGGCGCACCACGCGTGGGAGCAAGGTACCCGGCGCGGGCCCGCAGGGTCAACCGCGCAGTGCGTCGCGCGCCAACGCGGCGATCGCGCGGGGAGACCCGGTCGCGAACGCCTCGGCCAACCGCGGCCCGACCCGGTCCATCCGTCGGTGGGTGTGGAACCACACGGGCCTGGTCGGCAGACGGAAGGGACCACGGACCACGGACTTCTGGACATCCTCGAGCAGGTAGCTGTTGTGCACCACCCCCACACCCGACTGGATGTCGTCGGGCGTGGCACCCGGGTAGGCACCCCACGACGGCGCGACGAAGGCGTAGGCGGCACCGGGGTTGTGGTTGACGACCACGCTGCCGTACCGCAGCGTGTCGATCGCGTGCTCAACCGCCTCCGCGATGAGCGGATCCTTCAGCGATGCGGGATGGACGATGATCGTCGCGGCGAGCGTGCCCCAGAGCCGCTCGTTGCACAGCGCCACCGCCGCCTCGAGGTACTCGGGGATCGATCGCGGTGCATCCAGGCCCACCTCGGCCATCACGCCGCAGAACGCTTCCGTGGTGAACGCCAGATCGTCGACCGGGTCGATCCCGAGTTCCGGGATCAGGGTGAACGGCACCTCGTCGTCCCCATCGGGCCCGAACCGCTCCGCGTGGTTATACGTCTCGACGAACGAACGCCAGCGCTCCCCGGCCCCGGGGTAGTACGGGGACCGCGGCTCGGCGCGCCGGAGGGAGGCACGCACCTCGTCGAGCAGGGCGTGGCGCTTCGCCCAGGCCCGGTGCTGCACGATCACCCTCGATGCGATGCAGTTGAACCCTGCGTTGTTGGTGAGCATCGAGGCGATGTTCTCGCCGTGGAAGGCCAGGTCGCGGTCACTCCAGGGGCCGGGCACCACGATGACCGGGGTCACGTTGCCGAGTTCCGCGGTGACCGGCACCGACGTGCGTAGCTCGCCACGCTCCTTGGCCTCGGCCCCGCGGTCCCCCGAGCCGAACACGATGGCCTCGTAGGTCTTGTCCGACCCGGTGATGTGGATCGCATCGACCTCGTCGTGGTCGGTGAGGTACGAACCCACCTCAGCGCCGCCGTACCCGATGCGAAGGACGCCGGCGCGGACCAGGGGAGCGAAGGCCTCACCGATGTGCGGCCCTAGGTGCTCGTTCACCGGGTTCATCTTGAGCAGCACGACCCGGTCGAGCGCGAAGAGTTGGTAGAGGGCGTCCATGGGGCCGATCGACGACACGTTGCCCGCACCGAGGACGAGGGCGACGGCCGGTTCGGTGGCGGCGCCCGACCGGTAGATGCGCCCCATACGGTCACACGCCTCGGCCACGCTCACACCCGGCTGCAGGCGCACCTCCGCGCTGAACCCCGCGAACAGCACCCGGTCCACCAGATCCGCCGGCATGACGCCGACCCGGACCTGCCCACCGCGTTCCTCGAGGCTGGGCGGCTGTGGTGCACCGGTCCGTTGGATCTGCTCGAGCGTGCGTCGCAGCAACGCGAGGTTGCGCAGGACCAACGACGGGCCGGAGATCCAGTCCTCCCCGGTGAGGGTGGACCCGGCGTCGATCCCCTTCGCGGCGGCGGCGGCCGCGGCCCAGGCCGGCGCCGCGTCCAGCGTCGACGCC
Source organism: Nitriliruptoraceae bacterium (assembly GCA_041685735.1). GTDB lineage: Bacteria > Actinomycetota > Nitriliruptoria > Nitriliruptorales > Nitriliruptoraceae > CSSed11-175R1. The sequence goes on along the minus strand of JAWLFE010000004.1, from coordinate 66,759 downwards.
AGCAGTTCGTCGATGAGGTCGATCCGTTCCGGGAGCCCGGTCTCGGTCCACCCCCGCGCGTGCGTGCGGAGTGTCTGGAGCGCCGCGTCGAGGTCGGCGACCGATGTCGCCGGGATCCGCACGTCGGGTTCCGGGATCGGGACGCTGCCGCGCCGATCGGTGTCCGCTCCGTCGGTGGCTGCTCGGTCTGATCCAGGGCGCACGTGGATGTCCATCCTGCCGGTATCTCTTGCAGAGGTGCAGCTTATGCGGAGCCGTGCGCTGCGCTGGTCCCCCGGACCCAACTCGCATGCAGGCCCCCGTAGACACCCCCCGCCTCGAGCAACGACCGGTGCCCTCCGCGTTGGACGATCCGTCCCTGATCGAAGACCAGGACCTCGTCCGCGGCCTCCGCGGTCGACATGCGGTGGGCGATGGTCACGGTGGTCCGCCCCTGCGTGAGCCCGGTGAGGGCGCGCTGCAGACGCATCTCCGTCGCGGGGTCGACCGCCGAGGTGGCCTCGTCGAGCACGAGCAGATCGGGGTTGGACACGTACGCACGCGCCAGGGCGACCAGTTGGCGTTCGCCGCCGGACAGGCCACCGCCCCGCTCCCCCACACGGGTCTCGAGGTGGTCCGGCAACTCGTCGACCCAGTCGGTGAGCCCGAGCTCCAGGAACGCCAGCGCGAGGTCGTCGTCCGACAGGTCCGGGGCACCCATCCGGACGTTGTCGGCGATGGAGCCGTCGAACAGCGCACCGTCCTGGGGCACCATCACCACCCGTTGCCGCAGGGACCCGAACCGGACCCGATCCACCGGCACGCCGGCCAGCAGGACGCGACCGTCCACGGGGTCCATCAGCCGGGTGAGCAGCTTCGCGAAGGTGGTCTTGCCCGACCCGGTCTCACCGACCACCGCGACGCGGCTCTGGGGTTCGATGGTGAGGTCGATGTCCGCGAGGACGATCGGACCGCTGGCCGCACGGGCGGTCTCACCCGTCTGCGGGTAGCGGAAGGAGACGTCCTCGAACCGGATCCCGATCGGACCGGGCGGCAGGTCGAGCCCCTCGGATCCGGGGTCGGCGACGTCCGGAGGGACATCGAGGATGTCCAGGACCCGACGCCAGCCCGCGACCGCGTTCTGTCCCTCGTTGATCACCTCCGCCGCGATCAGCACCGGATCGACGAACAGCGTGATCAGGAACAGGAACGCGATGACCGTGCCGGGCGTGAGATCGCCCGTCACACCCAGCCAGATCCCGACCGCGAGCACCCCCGCGCTGGCCAGGGCACCGAAGACCTCACCCGACCCGGAGAACAGCGACGAGAACCCGCCCGCTCGGACCGCCGAACTGCGGTGGTCCTCGATCGCCGCATCGAGCCGCCCCTGGGTGCGTTCCTCGACGCCGTAGGCGCGGACCACGGGGGCACCCACCACCGTCTCGGCAACGACGCCGAGGAGTCGGCCGATGTTCTCCCGGACGACCTGGTACGCGGCGGTCAGGCGGACCTGGAACCAGCGGGCGGCCAGGACGAACGGCACGAACAACAGCAGCACCACGAGGGTCAGCTGCCACGAGTAGGCGAACATCACGATCGTGGCCACGAGCAGCTGGCCCGACGCGGTGATCAGGTTGAGTCCGCCCCACTGCATGAAACGGCTGATCTCGTCGATGTCGGTGGTCACCCGACTGACCAGCGATCCCCGCTGCTGCGCCGCCTGGTGCAGCATGGACAGATCGTGGATGTGGCGGAACGCGTGGACCCGCAGGTTGGCCAGGGCGGTCTCCACCACCGTGGCGAGCCGGTAGTTCATCCAGCCACTGGCCAGGGCGGTCAGCACGACCGCGAGACCGGCGAACCCGACGACCCGTGCGATGAGCTCGAGGTCGACCCCACCGGCATCGAGCCCGCTGTCGATCGTCTGCTGGATGGCGATCGGCACGATGGCACGACCAGCGGTCGCCACGAGCGCCAGGGCCAACGTGCCGGGCAGCCCGACCCGCAGCTCCGGGCTCAGCGACACGCCCCGCACGACGGTGCGCAGCGGGCCGTCGGAGCGCTCCTGGGTGGCGGAGACGGCGGTCATCGACGGCCCTCCGGCGGTACGTCGGTACCGATCGAACCGTCAGCTATCGGGTGGACCGCAGCGTCATCCGAGTGCTCGTAGGCCGTCACCAGGTCCCGGTACCCGGCGACCTCGCGGAGCAGCTGCTCGTGGGGTCCGCGCGCCGCGACCGCACCCTCACGCAGGTAGAACACCTCGTCGGCCAGCGCGATCGACCCCTGGCGGTAGGCCACGAGCACGACGGTGGAGGGCAGTTCGGCCTCCGACAGCCCGCGCAGGATCTCGGATTCGACCGACGGGTCGACGGCGCTGGTGGCGTCGTCGAGCACCAGCAGCCGGGGCTCGCGCACCAGGGCCCGCGCCAGCGCGATGCGCTGGCGTTGGCCACCGGAGAGCGTCGCGCCACGTTCGCCGACGACCGTGTCGTAGCCCTCGTCGAGTTCGCGGATGAACCCATCCGCGCGGGCCAGCCGCGCCGCCCGCTCGATCTGCGCGAAGGAGACGTCGGCCCCGAGCGAGATGTTCTCAGCCACGGTGTCATCGAAGAGGAACGCATCCTGGAACACGATCGTCGCGTTGCGCGACAGTTCGTCCCGACCCAGATCCCGAAGGTCGTGGTCGTCGAGCGAGATGCGGCCGGTGTCCGGATCGAACAGGCGCACCAGCAGTGCCGCGACGGTCGACTTGCCCGATCCGGTCGCACCGACCAGCGCGACGGTCCGTCCCGCCGCTACGTCCAGGGACACCGAGCGCACCCCGCGTGCGCTGGCACCATCCGGGGTGACGGAGGCGACCTCCGGGCCCGAGAGCTCCTCACGGACGCTGGAGGGATGGGTGAAACCCACCGCCTCGGAGCGGACATCCGCGCCTCCCTGACGGGTCGTGCGGTTCGCGCCGTGGTCCATCCGACCAGAAGCCATGAGGACGCGCTCCACCCGGTCCCAGCCGACGACCGCGCGCGGCAGTTCGCCGAGGAGCCACCCGAACACCCGGATGGGCAGTGCGACGAGTCGGAACAGATAGGCGAAGGTGACCAGGTCCCCGGCGGTCAGGGCGCCGTCGCGCACCCGGAAGGCACCGACCAGCAGGACGAGCAGGATCCCGACGTTGGGCAGGGCCTCGATCACGGGATCGAAGAAGGCCCGCAGCCGACCGACACGGATCATCTTGTCGCGGAGGTCCTCGGCGACCTCGCGGAAGCGCTCGGCCTCCTGGTCCTCGCGACCCATGGTCTTGATGACCAGCGCGCCGTCGAAGGACTCGTGCGCGATCTCGGAGACATCCGCACGCGCCTGCTGGGCGACGGTGGCGGCCGTGCGCATCCGCCGCTGGTAGAACCAGTTGGCGAAGGCCAACAGGGGGCCCACCGAGAACCCGATGGCGGCGAGGAAGGGGTCGGTGACCACCAACAGACCCGCCGTCAGCAGGACCAGGAGCGTCGCGCCGATCGCCATCGGGAGTGGAGCCGCCACGAAGAACGCGGACTCGACGTCCGCGTTGGCGTTGGAGAGCAACTCACCGGTCGGATGTCGCCGATGCCAGGCGATCGGGAGATCGAGGTAGCGGCGCGTCACGCGTCGGCGATACGTGGACTGCAACGAGAACTGGGCGATGTAGGCCCCGAGCCGGCGCCCAACGACCCCGACCGCCTTGAGGGTCGCCACGCCGACGATCAGCAGGATCGCGACCGTGATGAGTCGGCCGTCGATCTCTCCCGCCGCGACGATCGGCAGCAGGACCTCGTCCGTGGCCCACCCGAGGACCAGGGACGCAACGACCGACATCGCGGCGTACAGGATGGACCCACCGATGCCGAGCGCGAACGGCCCCTTGGCGTCTCGCAACGCGATGCCGATGACCCGGCCGCCGCGACGGATCAACCCGTCAGCAGACGGGTCGCGAGGTGTGGGTCGGGCGGAGACGGTCACAGCCGGCCACGGTACCGCGCCCGACAGACGTCTCGATATCGAGAGGTCACGCCGTTGCCGCGCGCGGACCGGGTCGGTCAGTGCAGGACGTCGAGGGGGTCCGCGATCCGGTGGGTCCCGCCGATCCGCTTGGCGCGGTACATCGCGGTGTCCGCCGCCCGCAGCAGCTGCTCCGGTGTCCCTCCATGCAGGGGGGCCAGCGCGACCCCCAGGCTGGCACCGAGCTGACAGGACACCTCACCGAGGTCGTACCGGCCTCCGAGCGTCGCCACGAGGTGGCTCGCAGCCCGCTCGGCGATCTGCCCTTCCGGTAGGTCGCGGAGCAGCACCGCGAACTCGTCGCCGGACATCCGCGCGACCGTGTCCCCCGCCCGCACCCCGCCCCGGATCCGCTCGGCGACCTCACGCAGGACCGCATCCCCCGCCGCGTGGCCGTAGGTGTCGTTGACCTGCTTGAAGCCATCGAGGTCGATGAAGAACACCGCGGCCATCAGCTTCGATCGATGGAGGTCGGTCAGCGCTCGTTCGAGCCGGTCGTTGAACAACCCACGCCCCGGCAGCCCCGTGAGCTGATCGTGCGTCGCCGCATGGACCGCCGACGACAGCAGCCGGAGGCGGTCGATGGCGATCCCCGCCTGGTCGGCCAGTCCGGCCACCGCCGCGAGCTGCGAGGACCGGTCTCCGTTCGAGCCGGTGCCGCGCACCTCGCTCGCGACGACCATCCCGACCACCACGCCATCGGCGACGATCGGTCCGACCGTCACCGCCTCCTGGTCGAACCGTGCCAACGCATCCTCGATGAACCGATCACCGTGACCGCTCGCGAACCTCCGCGGCACCGGGTCGGCGATGATCTCGGCCAGGACGGGTGTGGCGTCCGCCGGGATGGTGAAGCGACGGGCGGCGTCACGCAGCTGCCCGTAGCCGACGGTGGCGACCGTGACCATGGCGTCCGCGTCCCCGTCCCAGAGCAGGACGGAGGCCTGGTCGCACCCGACCACGATCGGAGCCGCTTCGGCCACCCGGGTCGCGATGGCGGTCTCATCCGCCTCGTGGGCCAACCGTCGACTGAGACCGAGCAGCGCCGTGTTGACCTCCGAGGTGTGGCGGACGGCATCCAGCGACGTGGTGACGTCCAGTGCCGCGGCGGCCAACCCGGAGTACGCATCGAGGTGTTCCTGCTCCGCCGGGAGGAACCCGGCGTCGGCCGGGAGGAAGGCCGCCAGCCACCCGTAGGTTCGGCGGGACGACGCGATCGGCGCCACCAGCAGTGCCTGGTCGGGGAGTTCGACGGTCCCGTGCTCGAGCAGTTCGCGACCGAGAGCCCCCGCGACCTCGTCCTCCAGTCCGTCCGCCTGGATCATCACGCGGTCGCCCACGCGTACCACGAGCAGGTGACGTTGCGCATGGACGGCGGCGCCGGCACGCGTCGCGACCTTCGCCAGGACGGTGTCGAGGTCCTCGGTCGCCACCAGGTCGGCGACGGTCCGCTCCAGTTCCGCGACCTGGTCACGCAGCGCATCGGCGGCCATCCCGCCACGCCAGCGCCACGTCAGGATCCGGGACCACCACCGCCACCGAGGCCACTGCAGGTCGTAGACGCATGCCTGCGCCCCGTCGACCTGGCACCGGGGATGGGCGAGCCGTGCCGGAGGGAGCCCGAACAGCACGGTCGCCTGGGTCAGGATCCCCTGGGTGTAGCGACAGTCGTGGCGGCTCGGGGTGTGTTCATCGTGCAACCGGTAGCTGACCACCGCGTGCCCAGACGTCGAGGAGATCGTCGCCATGGTCGCGCTCGTCGAGAACTTGACGTTGGCGCGGGCCACGCTGCGCAGCACCTGCTGCGGCGACCCGAGCGCCCCGACCACGACCCGGAGGATCGCACCGAGCTGTTCGGTCAGGACCGACTCGCCGATCCGCCGCGCGACCCAGGCATCACCGGTCAGTTCTTCGGCCGCTTCGAACAGCGCGATCTTCTGGCGGTAGGACGACCACGTGCTCTCATCCTCGAGCATCGCGACGGGCCGGGACTCACCCGCGCGACGCAGGAGCTCTGCCACCCCGGCCTCGCCGAGGTGGCGCCGGATGTAGGCGACGATCAGCCGGGTGGTCACGCCGGCGGTGTCGCGGCCATCCTCGCGCACAACTCGCCCCTCGGCAGGCGACCCGATACCGGTGGCCCGATGCAGTCACCGGTGGACGCCTGCTCATGGTGTCCATCGGCCATCCCCGGTGCCGACGACACGTCGAGCGCGCTCAACGCACGCCGGCGACGTCTAGTCGAACTCGGAGACGATCCCCCGTCCCTCGCAGGCCTCGCAGCTGTGGCTGAACGATTCGATCAGACCCTGACTCACGTTCTTGCGGGTCATCTGCACCAGGCCGAGCCGGGACACGTCCGAGACCCGCGTCTTGGTCCGATCCCGCAGCAGCTCACGCTTCAGCCGCCGCACGACCTGTTCCTGGTTCGCCTTCAACAGCATGTCGATGAAGTCGATGACGATGATCCCGCCCATGTCCCGCAGGCGCAGCTGGCGGACGATCTCGTCCGCCGCCTCGAGGTTGGTCTTGAGCACGATCTCCTCGAGGTTGGTGTCCGCGCCGCCGGTGAACTTCCCGGTGTTGACGTCGATCACCTTCATCGCCTCGGTGGTCTCGATGATCAGGTAGCCACCGGACGGCAGCCAGACCTTCCGGCTCATCGCCTTGCGCAACTGATCCGCGACGTCGTAGGCCGCGAACAAGCTCGGCAGCTCCTGGCGCCGCTCCGCCGCCGCCTGGAGCTGGGCGGGCTTGAGCCCGGCACCGGGACGTGGCGCCTCGGCGCTGTCGTCGGCGCCCGACGGCTCCTCGGTGGCCTCCTCGGCCTGCTCGAGGGCGGGCGCACCCGCCGCCCGGGACCGCGCGTCCGCCGTCGGCTGCCCGTAGAGCTCGACCTTGTCGAGCAGTTCCGGCGCCACCTCCTCGAGGTACTCCCGGACCTGGTGGTAGAGGTCCTGGTCGTCGACGACGCAGCGCTCGAACTCCGGTCCGAAGTTGTCGCGGATGACCTTGACGACCAGCTTCGGTTCCTCGTAGACCGACGTCAGGGCCTTGGCTTCCTCGGCGGCCTGCGTGACCCGTTCCCACTTCGTGAGCAGCCGCTGGATGTCGGCCGTGATCTGCTCCTCGGTCGCGCCCTCGGCGGCGGTCCGCACGATCACACCGTGGTGGTCCGGCTTGACCTGCTTGACGATGCGGCGGAGCCGGTCGCGTTCCTTGTCGGTCAGCTTGCGGGAGATCCCGAACAGGTCCGAGTCCGGCGCGAGCACCATGTAGCGGCCAGCCAGGGACAGGTGCATCGTCAGGCGTGGACCCTTGCTGCCCATCGGGTCCTTCGTGACCTGCACGAGCACCTTCTGGCCGGGCTTCAGAACGTTCTCGATGCGCTCGTCCTTGCCCTCCTCGAGGTCGAGTTCATCGAACAGGACCTCGCCCGCGTACAGCACACCGTTGCGGCCCTTGCCGATGTCGAGGAACGCGGCCTCCATCCCCGGCAGGACGTTCTGCACCCGGGCCATGTAGATGTTGCCGACGTAGGTGACGTCCTCCTTGCGGGTGACGTAGTGCTCGACCACGGTCCGGTCCTCGAGCACCGCGATCTGGGTGCGGTCCTCACCCGCGGTGACCAGCATCGTTCGTGGTGGTCCATCGAGGATGGCGCGTCGCACCTCCTCGCTGACCCCACCGACGCGCTGTGGCTTGCGACGACCGCCGCCTGCGCCTCCGCCGCCGTTCCCCCCACGCTTGGCGGCGATCCGGGTCCCGCCCTTCGCGATCGAATCCTCGACGTCATCGGAGCGTCCACCGCCATCACCGGAGCCGGCGCGCTTGCCCTGGCCACTGCCCTGGCCGCCGCCCTTGCCGCCGCTCTTGCCGCCCTGGCCCTTCCCGGACGGCGCCTTGCCCGATCCACCCTTGTTCGAGCCATCCTTGCCCGAGCCACCCTTGCCCGAGCCACCGGCGGCGCCCGATCCGGAGCCGCCGTCGTCGCGGTCTCCTGCGCTGTCACCCGAGGAACGTCCTCCGCGTCCCCGACCACGGCCGCGCCCACCGCGGCGACGACGGCGGCGACGACCGCCATCATCGTCACGGGAAGGACCGTCGTCGGACGAACCGCCGTCGCGGTCCTCGGGGGATCCGTCGCGTCCCCCATCGGCCGCCGCTCCGCGGCTGCGGGTCCGTGTGCGGGTCCGGGTCGAACTGGTCTGGTCGGTGTCGGTGTCGGTGGCAGGAAGGTCGCTGCCGGTCGGATCGGGTTGGCGGTCAGAGTTGCTCACGTCGGGACTCGCTCGTGGTCAGGCGGCCTCCGCGTCGACGTCGAGGACCAAGGGATCGACCGCTCCGCTCAACGCTTCGCGAAGTCCTTCGGGGACGTGCTCGCCCTGTGCGACCCGGCGGTTGAGCGCGGGTTCGGCGATGTCCCCGCGCGTCAGCGCGGCATGCAGATCGGTCGGTCGAACGGTCGGGCCGTCGTTGCGGAGCACCGCTCGGAGGACGGTACGCGCATCGCCACCTGCGGTGGGATGCGTCGACGCATCGATCGCGAGCATGGCGGGACGCACATCGATGGTCCGATCACCGTCGGGACGGTGTCGGATCACCGGGGCCGCATCGCTCGCCATGAGCTCGTCGCTGCGCCGGTGCAGGAGGTCGGTCAGCTCGGTCGCGTCGACCGGTGGCCAGATCAGCTCCCACAGGGTCGCCCGGAGCATGCGCGCGAGTTTCGGCGCGCCGTCGGGGACCTCCAGGTAGGTCAGGATGTCCATCCCGTCAGGCAGGCTGGACGAGAGCCGCGCGATGTCCCTTTCTGGCGTGATCGGCGCGGCGAAGGTGAGTTCCGCGTACTCGCCCGTCGAGCCGTAGCTGACGGGCAGGGCGTCCGGGAAGGACACCTTCGCGTGGGGGGTGAACCCCTCGGAGTACGCGATGGGCAGATCGGCACGGCGCAACGCCCGCTCCCAGACCGAGGTCAGGTCGCGCGCGGAGATGTAGCGCGTGCGTCCCTCCTTGGTCCACCGGATGCGGTAGCGCTGTGACACCCGATCCTCCTGTCGCTTGCTGATGGTCGTTGCGTGGTGGTTGTCGCTGTGCCGGGCAGGTCGACGTCGGCGATCCCGACGGTCGATCAGCTGCCGGAGGCGTAGCGCTCCGGTGCGGTCGGCAGATCCTCGGAGCCGCCGCCGAGCCCCTGGGGCAGCACGGGCAACTGGAAGCCGCCGGTGTAGCCCGTGTCGTGATCGATGCTGAGTCCGGGGCAGACACCGCAGTCGTAGCAGGCGGACCAGCGACAGTCATCGAGGTCCTTCTCGGTCAACGAGTCCTGCCAGTCCTCCCACAACCAGGACTTCTCCAGACCGCTGTCGAGGTGGTCCCAGGGCAGGGCCTCGTTCTCGTCGCGGTCGCGGTACGAGAACCGCTCGAGGCTGACCCCCGTCTCCTCGAGCGCCTGCATCCACGTCTCGAGCGTCGGCATCTCGTGCCACCCGTCGAAGCGCGCGCCGAGCTCCCATGCGCGCTCGACCGCGGGAGCGACACGGCGGTCGCCGCGGGCCAGCAGGCCCTCGATGACCCCTTCCTCCGGATCGTTGGTCCGCAGCTTCAACCCGCCGTGGGCCTTGATCGCGTGCCGGATGAGCGAGAGCTTGCGACGGATCTCCTCCGGTGGGTCCTGTGCCACCCACTGGAACGGGGTGTGCGGCTTCGGGACGAACCCCCCGACCGACAGGGTGACCTTGTTGGCCTTGCCGTACTTCCGCGCGATCTCGTAGGCCTTGATGCCGAGCTCCGCGATGGCCAGGACGTCCTCGTCCTGTTCGGTCGGAAGTCCAACCATGAAGTACAGCTTGATGTGGCGCCACCCCTCGGAGAACGACGTCTCCGCGGTCCGCAGCAGATCGGCCTCCGACACCATCTTGTTGATGACCGCCCGCATACGTTCACTCCCGGCCTCGGGCGCGAAGGTCAGGCCCGTGCGCCGGCCGTTGCGGGCCAACTCGTTGGACAACGTCACGTTGAACGCGTCGACCCGTGTGGACGGCAGCGACAGCGAGGTGGTGGTGCCCTCGTAGGTGTCGGCGAGGTCACGCGCGACCGAGCCGATGGCGGAATGGTCCGCAGAGGACAGCGACAGCAGGCCGACCTCGTTGAAGCCGGTGTCCCTGACCCCGTCCTCGACGAGCTTCTGGATCGTCTCTGGACGCCGTTCGCGGACCGGCCGGGTGATCATCCCGGCCTGACAGAACCGGCAGCCGCGGGTGCAGCCCCGGAAGATCTCGACACTGAAGCGCTCGTGCACCGTCTCGGTCATCGGCACGATCTGCTTGCGGGGGTAGGCCCACTGCTCGAGGTCCTGCACGGTGCGCTTGGGTACCCGTCCGGGCACGCCGGGCTTGACCGACACCGTCTGGCGCAGCCGGCCGTCGTCGTAGTAGCGCGGCTCGTAGAAGGCCGGGACGTACACGCCCTCGACCGCCGCCAGGCGTTGCAGCAGGTCCTCGCGGGCGTCCGGTCCGGGGGTCTGTGCGTCGCCGAGGTGGATGCGCTTCCAGGTGCGGATCGCGTCGTCGACCTCCAGCGTCACCTCCTCGCCGTCGCCCATCACGGCCGCATCGATGAAGGGTGCGAGCGGCTCCGGGTTGTAGGCGGCGTGGCCGCCGACCAGCACGATCGGGTCGTCGACACTCCGCGCGGCGGAACGGAGCGGCACCGACCCCAGGTCCAGCAGGTTGAGCAGGTTGGTGTGGCCGAGTTCGTGGGGCAGGGTGACCGCGAAGACATCGAAGGCCCACAGCGGACGGTGGTGCTCGAGCGAGAACGCCGGGATGCCGTGCTCCCGCTGGAGTGCCTCCATGTCGATCCAGGGCGCGTAGGCACGTTCCGCCAGGGCCGTCGCCCGCTCGTTGAGGATCTCGTAGAGGATCTGGATGCCCTGGTTGGGCTGGCCGACCTCGTAGGTGTCGGGGTAGCAGAGCAGCCAGCGGGTGTCGGACGCGTCCCAGTCTGAGGCGACCTGGTTGTGTTCACCACCGACGTACTGGGCAGGCTTGCGGACCTGCGAGAGCAGCGGGTCGATGGTCTCCCAGTAGGACGCCGGGGCGACGCCCGCGGCCCCCGGACGGCGGTAGTCGAGCCGCTGACCGCGGGGCGGGACAGCGGGTGCTCGCCGGTCGGGAACGGTGCCGAGCACAGGGCCTCCAGGCGGGATCGGTGGACGTCACATCCGCGTCCGGGTCGGACGTCGGAGGGGTCCGGAACGTCCGCGCAGCCTACCCACGCACCCGACCACCTGCAGTCGGGCAGGACGGCGCGTCAGAACCGTCGCATGTGGACGTTCAACAGCAGACCGATCATCGCGAACCACACGATCAACGACGTGCCGCCGTAGCTGATGAAGGGCAACGGCAGCCCCGTCACCGGCATGATCCCGATGGTCATCCCCACGTTGATGAACACCTGCAGGGCCAGCATCGACACGATCCCACCGGCCAGGAGCGTCCCGAACAGCTCCTTGGCCATCACCGCGATGCGCAACCCCCGCCACACCAGCAGCAGGAACAACGCGAGTGTCAGGCTCGTGCCGATGAAGCCGAACTCCTCCCCGATCACCGTGAACACGAAGTCGGTGTGGTTCTCCGGGACGTACGACAGGGCGGTCTGCGTGCCCTCGAACAGCCCCTTGCCGGAGAACCGACCGGACCCGATCGCGATCAACGACTGGCGGGTGTGGAAGGCACCTCCCTGCGCGAGCGCCGGGTCACTGGCACCGAGGAAGGAGGTCAGGCGACCCAACTGGTAGGCCTGGATCACCTCGGTCTGCAGGGCCACGATCACCCCGACGAAGCCGGCGACGATCAACGCCACGAGGTAGCGGGCCTGGACACCTCCGAGCAGGAAGAGGGTCGCCGCGAGCCAGACGAACACGATCGAGGTCCCGAGGTCGGGCTGCAGGAACACCAGACCCATCGGCACGAGCGTCAACACGAGCCCGAGACCGACGTGGCCGAGCCCTGGCTCGCCCTTGGCCTCGTGGAACACGGCCGCGAGCGCGATCAGCACGGCGATCTTCGCGATCTCCGACGGCTGCAACTGCAGGGGGCCCAGCAGGATCCACCGCTGGGAGCCGTTGATCTCCGTGCCGAGGGGCGTCAGGGTCAGGATCAGCAGCACGAGCGCCGCGCCGTAGAAGACCGCGACGTACGAGCGCAGGTGGCGGTAGTCGATCAACGACGCGATGACCATCGCCACGAGCCCGATCACCAGCGCGATCAACTGTGTCGAGATGTAGAGGGTCGGCGACAGGCCCTGCGAGGTGAGCGACGTCAGCTTGGCGCTGTAGATCGCGACCAGACCGACCCCGGTGAGCAGCAGCGCGAGCACGACCAGCAGCGGGTCGAGATGCTTGACGGGCGCGTAGGCCGACCCCCAGCGGTCCTGGACGCGCTCGCGGAGGAGCTTGTCGCGACGGTCCTCCCCGAATCCGGCTTCCATCAGTCCAGGATCTCCGGGCCGAGCTCGAACTCGAAGTCCTCGGCCGGTCGGATGTCGAACAGGTGCTCGAAGATGCCGCGGACGATCGGGGCCGCGGTCTGCGACCCGCCGCCGCCCTCCTCGACGCTCACGACGACGACGTATCGTGGATCGTCGGCCGGTGCGTAGCCGGCGAACCAGGCGTACGGGACCCGCGGCTGTTGCTCGGCGGTCCCGGTCTTCCCGGCGATCGGATACCGGTCGAGGGGGAAGCCGGCGAACGCATCTCTGGCCGTCCCACGATCATCGGCCACGACACGTTCGAGCCCCTCCTGGATCGCCCCCAGGGTCTGTGGATCGAGCTCGAGGGTGCGCAGGACCTCACGCCCGAACTCCTCGATGACCTCGCCCTCGGGGGACACGACGGCGCGGGCCAGGTGCGGGCGCAGCAGCTCACCGCCGTTGGCGACCGCGAGGTAGGACGCGGCGACCTGCAGCGGCGTGGTCTGGGTCTCGCCCTGCCCGATGGAGGTGTTGATCGCGTCACCACCACGCCACCGCCCGCCGAACTGGCAGCGATCGAGGGAGACCTGTTGTCCGTAGGTGCCCTCATCGAGCTGTTCCGCCAGGCGGCAGTCCCGCTGGCGTGATGCCAGCCACCGGTCGTTCTTGCTCTCGCGGGTCGGGACGTAGCCACCGAGTTCGGAGGGCAGGTCGATCCCGAGCGGCTCACCGAAGCCGAACCGGTGGGCCATCTCCGCGACGACCTCGTCGATGTCGGCCTGCGCGAGCTCCCGGTCCACCGCTTCGAGCTGACGATCCTCGCGCAGCCACTGCTCGTAGGCGAGGTCGTAGAAGTAGGTGTCGCAGGAACGCATGATCGCCGTCGACAGGTCCATCGGCGGTTCGGCGACGGGGTTCCAGTTGTTGAAGACGATGCCACCCTGCTCGTAGCTGGCCGGACAGGGCAACTCGTTGCGGGGTCCGGTCAGACCAGCCTCGATGAACGCGGCTCCCGTCACGGTCTTGTAGACCGAGCCAGGTGGGTAGCGGCCCTGGATCACCCGGTTGATGGTCGGCTGCGGGACCTCCTCGTCCTGGTAGAGGTACGCCGCGTACTCGTCCGACAATCCCCCGACGAACTCGGCCGGATCGAACGTGGGGTAGGAGGCCATCGCGACCACCGAGCCGTCGGTCGCATCCAGGACCACAGCCGCCCCCGCCGAGGACGGCAGGTTGCGCCCGTCGTCGCGCACGAAGTCGCGGCTGGCGATCATGCCCTCCTCGAGCATGCGTTCCACCGCCGCCTGCACGTCAGGATCCAGGCTGACGATCAGATCGTTGCCGGGTTGCGGATCGGTCTCGCGCAGCACGTCGAGGACGCGGTTCTGCGCGTTGACCTCCAACAGCCGGTTGCCGGCGGTGCCGCGCAGGTACCTCTCGTAGGCCGCCTCCAGACCCGCGCGCCCGACCAGGTCGCCCCCGCGGTAGTCGGCGAACCGCTCCTCGGTGAGTTCGGTCTCCGAGATCTGGTTGAGGTAGCCCAGCACGTGGGCGGCGGTGTGCCCGTTCGGGTAGGACCGGACCGGCAGGCGCTCGGCGATCACTCCCGGGAACAGCTCCTGATGCTCCTGCACCGCGAACACCAGTTCCGGGGCGACGTCGAACGCGATCGGCACCGGGCGGAACGGGCTGTAGCGCTGGCTGGTGAGCCGCTCGATGACCTCCTCGTCGTCGATGCGCAGCAGCTCAGCGAGCCGGCCGATGGCCAGCTCCGCCTCCTCGTTCAGCGGCTCTCCTTCGTTGCTGAGCAGGACCTGCCGATCGACGCTGATGGTCAGGGCGGGCCGGTTCTGCACGAGCGGCTGGCCCGTCTCGGACAGGATGTCACCCCGGGGCGCCTCCACCACGACCGTGCGCAGCCGGTTGGTGTCCGCCAGCGCCACGTAGCGATCGCCCGCCAACACCTGCAGGAACCACAGCCGTGACAGCAGTGCGAGGAACAGGGCGATCACCAGGACCGAGAGGAAGGTCAGTCGCAGCAGCGACGAGGATTCGGTGGACGCCATCAGGGCTCGGTTCAGGCTCGGTGGAGGGACGTGGCGATCGGCTGGTCCGGGCCGCCGAACGTACCAGCGGGAGGCAAGGGCCCGACTAGGCCTCGCTGCCCGCGGAGCCCATCGGGAAGCGGGCGGTGAGCCGTCCGACCCCGATCAGCGCGATCGGGGCCAGCAGGGTGTTGAACAGACCGACACGCAGCGCCGAGGTCGCCAGCAGCTCCCAGGTGACGCGGTCCTCGCCGAGCAGCAGGGACAACGAGCCGTAGGCGGCGGTCCCGGCCGCCCCGGTGAGGAAGGCCAGCACCAGGGGCGCGGTGACCGACTGGGACGCGAGGTACGGACGGGCGGTCCCGACGATCCCGCCGATCGAGGTGAGCACCAGCGTCGCACTCCCGAGCGGGGCCTGCGCGACGAGTAGGTCGGCCAACAGCCCGGCGGCGAACCCGACCCGCAGGCCCGCCTGGGGACCGTCCTTCAGGGCGACGACCATCGTGATCAACAGCAGCAGATCGGGCGTGAGCCCCGGCACCGGCAGGAAGGGCAGCACCGAGGTCTCGACCACGGCCACGGTCACGAGCAGCAGCGCGAAGACGAGCGTCCGAGCGATCACGGGGACGATCCGTCCGCGTCGCTGCCGATGTCCTCGGGGGGTTGCGGCGCTCCCGGGGATCCGTCCGTATCGGCTGGTTCGTCGGGATCGGGGGGCGGCTCGTCGTCCGCCTCGGGCTCGATGGGCGGCGGCTCGAACGGGATGCCCGGTGTCCCCTCCAGCGGCGGCACCGGTTCGACCGGTGCGCTCAGCACGACCAGGACGTGGTGGAGGCGTGTGAAGTCGACGTAGGGCAGGACGGTGATCGACCGGGTCAACCGCGCGGTGGTGTCGCCCTCGTCGGCGACGACGCCGATCGGGATCCCACCGGGGAACACCCCGCCCGCGAAACTCGAGGTGACGATCTCATCACCGCGTTGGATGTCCGCTCCCGGCTCCAACGGTTGCAGCAGCATGGGGTCACTCCCCCGCCCACTGACCGAGCCGATCTCGCCGGTCCGCGCTGCGCGGGCCGCCGCCGAGAAGTTCGGATCGATGGCGAGCAGGACACGTGCCGCCGTCGGCGTGACCTGGATCACCCGACCGACGAGACCCGGGCCGGCGATCACCGGCATGTCGCGCGCGACGCCGTCGCTGCTCCCGACGTCGATCGTGATCGTCCACTCGAAGCTCGACGGCGCCAGGGCCACGGTCCGGGCGGCCACCGTCTCGAACCCGAGGCGTTCCTCGAGGTCCAGCAGGGCCTGCAGCTCACGGTTCTCCCGCTCCAGATCCGCGACCACCCGCCGGCGCTGCTCGAGGTCGTCCACCCGCTCCCGGAGCTGCGCGTTCTCCGAACGCAGCGAGAACAGTTCGCGGACCCCGTCGGTGGCGGACCCGAGCGGTCGGACCAGCGTCGAGAACCCGTCCTGCACGGGTTCAAGGATCCCGGTGGCGGTCCCACGGAGCCGATCGAGGATCCCATCGCCGCCCGAACGCACGTCCAGGGTGATGAGCAGGAGCGCGAGGAACAGCAGGACCCCGATCAGGATCCTGGTGCGCCGCCGCTGATACATCTCGGTCTCCACCGACCTCCGTGACGAGCACGGCGGTCATCGGCCTGGACGCACCCGGACGGCGCGTCGACGGCGGCGCCTCTAGTGGCGGGACGAGGTGACGAGGACCTTCTTGAGCGCCTCGAACTCCTCGAGGCACTTGCCCGATCCGATGGCCACCGAATCCAGGGGGTTGTCGGTGATGTGGATCGGCATCCCGGTCTCGTGCTTCAGGCGCTCATCGAGGCCCTTGAGCATCCCCCCGCCGCCGGTCAGGACGATGCCCTTGTCCATGATGTCCGCGGCGAGTTCCGGCGGCGTCTTGTCGAGCGTGTTCTTGACCGCATCGATGATCGCGTTGACCGGCTCCTCGATGGCGCGTCGGACCTCGTCCGCGGACACGATGATCGTCTTCGGCAATCCGGAGACGAGGTCGCGTCCACGGATCTCCGCATGGGGCTCATCCGGCAACGGGAAGGCGCTGCCGATCGCCATCTTGATCTCCTCGGCGGTGCGCTCGCCGAGCATCAACGAGTACTCCTTCTTGATGTAGGAGATGATGGAGTCGTCGAGTTCGTCGCCGCCGATCCGTATCGACTGCGAGGTCACGATCCCACCGAGGGAGATGACCGCGACCTCGGTGGTCCCACCACCGATGTCCACGACCATGTTGCCCGCGGGCTCGTGCACCGGCAGGCCGGCCCCGATGGCCGCGGCCATCGGTTCCTCGATGATGTAGGCGGCCCGGGCACCGGCCTGGATCGACGCTTCCTCGACGGCACGCTGCTCGACACCCGTGATGCCTGACGGGACACAGATCACGACCCGCGGCTTGGCGAGGAAGCGGCGCTTGTGCACGGCCTGGATGAAGTAGCGCAGCATCTTCTCGGTCACGTCGAAATCGGCGATGACGCCATCCTTCAACGGACGGATCGCCATGATGTGTCCCGGCGTGCGGCCGATCATCCGCTTGGCCTCGGACCCGACGGCCAGGATGGCACCGTTGCGGGTGTTGATCGCGACCACGGAGGGCTCGTTGAGCACGATGCCGCGGCCGCGGACGTAGACCAGGGTGTTCGCGGTGCCGAGGTCCACGGCCATGTCGCGGCCGAGGAACTGGAAGCTGTTCGTGAGGTTCGCCGCCACGTCAGAGACCTACCGGATCGAGGAAGGGGGACAGTCGGGGCAGGGTGCGGTGTCGGCCGGCGGCGGGAACCGACGACGTGAAGGAGCGACGCCGCAACGGCCCTCGATCCCCGATGCTAACACCGGCCATGCGGGGCGGGACGCCACGACCCTGGCACACGGCCCGTGACCGAGGCGCCCATGAGCGGGCAGCGCGCAGGGCGGGCGTCACCCTCGGCCCTGACCACGCTCTGCGTGTCCGTGACACCCTCGGTGCTCCGCGTGACCGCTTCAGGTCGAGTGCCCTGCGGCCGATGGCACGACCGGGGCCCGACCGCGTCCCGACCAGCCATCCAGGGAGTCCGGCACGACCCCAGTGGCGCCTGGCCCCGGGAGGATCACCCATGAGCTCCGACGCACCGCGCCCCATCGCGGCGCCGGGTGAGTTGCGGGCCCTGGTCGAGCGTCTCGTCGTCGCGTGGCGCGATCAGCTCACCGAACCCGCCAGACCGGGTCACGAGCACCTGGCCACCGCGGTGACCGAGGGCCGGCTGCGGGTCGCCTACCAACCGATCGTCGACCTCGTCGACGGGCGGATCGTGGCCATCGAGGCTCTGGTCCGCCTGCCGGACCCACCGGTCCCCGACCTCGATGGTGCTCCCAACCTCATCGCCGTGGCGGAGTCCTCCGGGCTGATCGGCGCGGTCGGCACCAGCGTGCTCACATCGGCCGCGACCCAGCTTGCCGCCTGGCGCAGCCAGACCGATGTGGAGCTGCAGGTCCACGTCAACGTCTCACCCCTGGAGCTGCGTGACCCCCGGTACGTCGATCGACTGCAGCGCATCCTGGCGGTGACCGGGCTCCCCGCCGAGGCGCTGGTGCTGGAGATCACCGAGACCGCGGCCCTCCAACGTGAGGGCGCCGCCCAACGCACCCTGGTCAGCCTGACCGCGCTCGGCATCGACATCGCGTTGGACGACTTCGGGACGGGGTTCGCGTCCCTGGACCTGTTGGCGGCGACCCCCGCCACCTCGCTCAAGCTGGACCGCTCGTTCATCGACTCCGTCGGCGATGAGACCGACGCCGTGCGGGGCCGCGCCGTCATCGTGCAGGCCGCCATCGGCCTCGGGCGATCCCTCGGTCTGGAGATCGTCGCCGAGGGGATCGAGACCCCCACCCAGGCCCGCACGCTGCTCGCGTGGGGCTGCCAGTTCGGGCAGGGCTACCTCTACAGCCGCCCCCGGTTCGCGGAGGAACTCGACCTGCAGGGGGCCAACCGCAAACGGGCCACCAGCCTCACCCAACCCGTGCCGACCGGGCAGCTGCTGTCCGCGGAATCGATCGACCTGGCGCTGGCCCTGGCCACCACCTGCCGCGCGACCGACGGGGACGGCGGGCGTCTGCGTAGCGATGCGGCAGCCGTCGCCGGGCTGATCGAGCACACGCTCAGCAGCGACCGGGACCACGCCGACACCGCGGTCCTGCTCGCCACCATCGGGGATGCACCCGATCGCCTGCGGACCCTGGGGTCACAGGCGGAGACGACCAACCTGGCGGCGCACGACCTCGTGGCCGCGCTGTCGGTGCCGCCGATCATCTCACGCCACACGCCACCGGGAGCGGTGGCCCGGACCGCCTGGGCCCTGGCCAACGTGAGGATGGCTGGCGCCGAGCACTACGACCCGGCGCTGCTCGCCGCCCATCCGGATCCCGCCGTGGACGCGACACTGCGCACCGCCGTGGACACCTGGTGGGACGATCCCTGCAACCTCGCGAGGCAGCAGGGCGATCTGCAGGCCCTCGAGAAACGACTCCGCGGCCGGGACGACGCCGATCAGCGCCTGCGGGCGCTCCTCGGCCTCGCGCGCGCGATCGGCTCCACCGGCAGCCTGGAGGACGTGCTGGAGCTGACCGCCGAGGAAGCCCTCCGGGCGCTCGGAGCCGCCTCGGTGTCCGTGTCGCGCTGGGAACCCGAGGAGGGCTGCATCCGGACCCTGATCAACGTCGGGGACCTGGCCGACTGGGAACAGACCCGCCCGACGGATGAGACCTACGACACCGCGCACTACCCGCGGCTCGCGGAGCGGATGTTCGAACGGACCGTCAGCGTCGAATCCCTGGGGGTCATGGAGGGAAACGATCCGGAGCGCCACCTGCTCCAGCGGGTCGGCAAGGGCAGCAGCGCCGCGGTCCCGATCGTCCTGGACGACGTCGTGTGGGGCGAGTTGTACGCGACCACGGCGGTGGGCCAGCCGTCGTTCACGCTGGCCGACGCCCCCTACCTCAGCGCGGTCGCGAGCTTCGTCGGGATCGCGATCAGCCGGGTCGAGGATGTCGGACGACTCGCCCGCCTGGTGCACGAGGATCCGCTGACGCGCCTGGCCAACCGGCGGCGACTGGACGACCACGTCGCCGCGCTGTTGGAGCGACCTGAGCGGGACACGCCGGTCAGCATCGTGATGATCGACGTCAACGGCCTCAAGCAGATCAACGACGAGTACGGGCATCGCGCCGGCGACCAGTTGCTCGTGGCCGTCGCCGACACGCTCCAGCGCATGGTCATCAGCGAACCAGACGGGCTGGCGGCACGGCTCGGCGGTGACGAGTTCTGTATCGCTGTCAGCGGGGACGAGGAGCGGGCGCTCGGGCTCGTGGAACGCATCGACGCTCGGCTCCAGGGCGGCCCGCCACCGCAGGTCCGCCTCTCCATCGGCATCGCGTCCAACCACGGGGCACCGGAGGCGTTCGGCGACCTGTTGGCGCGGGCCGACGCCGCGCAGTACACGGCCAAGCGGCAGGGCGACCCGGTCGTGGTCGACGGCGACACCATCGCCCATGGCTCGTCGCGCAACGGTGGCCCGGCCGGTGACCGCCGACGCCGCCGCATCCACGACGACGCGACCCGGCACCAGGTCGTCAATGCGACCGCACGGTGGGCCCAGCCCCTGTGCGACGTGGACCGCCCCCTGCCCAACCGGTTGGTCGCCGTCGGCGAACTCGCGCTCGCCCTGCTCGATCTGAACCGATGGACCCTGAGCCTCACGGATCCGGGCTCGGACCTGCTGCGCATCGACGCGATGCAGCTGCGCCGGGCCCGACCGCGGGGAGCCTCGGCGCCGATCGGGGAGGAGGTCTACGACCTGCACGACTACCCCGCCACCCTGGCGGCCTTCGAGACCGGCACCCTGCACATCGACATCGAGGATCCGGACGCCGACCCGGCCGAGCGCGAACTGCTGGAGGAGCACGGTCTGCGCTACATGCTCGCCCTCGCGGAGACAGACGGCGACGGCTCCCGGTGGCTGTTGGAGCTGTTCGGTGACGACCAGAGCCTGACGTTCCCGGCGGCGGCCGCGCTCGTGGCCGCGCTACGTGCACCGTCCCTGCAGGGAGTGGCGGTCACACCACTCCCCGCCGTGCGAGGCTGATCCAGCGCCGACCGCCGACGACCAGGTGATCGAGGACCTCGACCCCGACGAGTTGCCCGGCCCGGACCACCCGAGCCGTGACGCGTTCGTCGTCCTCGGATGGCTCCGGGTCTCCCGATGGGTGGTTGTGCGCCAGGACGAGCGCGGCTGCGTTGGCCAGCAGCGCGTCGCGGAGGATCTCACGCGGCGACATGAAGGTGTGGTCGATGGAGCCGATGCTGACCACCACCACGGCGAGCAGGCGGTGCTTGGTATCGAGGAGTGCCGCGACGCACCGTTCCCGGTCGGCGCCGTCGAAGGCGGGCACCAGCACCGCGGCGGCCGCCTCGGGGCTGGCGATGACGGGACGATCCGTCGCGTCGGCGTTCGCCACGAGGTGGCGGTCACAGGCGGCACACGCGGTGGTGTGCTGCCCGATCACGCCGGTACCCGCCCCGTCGCGCCAGCGGTCCGGTGCCGCGACCACGGCGGTGGCCGCACCGGTCACGCGCTCGCCCGCGACGGTGGAGGCCGCCAGGTGGCGCGCCGCCTGCGACGATGATGCCTCGGGATCAGGTGGTGGCGCAGGGCCCATGGGATACCTCTCAGGTTCCTGGCGATGTTCCGTAGTTTCTCATGCGGTTCTGAACTCCGGCAGACCCGTTCGCGAGCTGTGGACGACGCCATCGCTCTCCGATCCGCAACGGTTGCGTCAGGTGCGACGCGCCGATGGCAGCGCTAGGATCGCGCGATGGGAGATGTGGGCATCGTGCTGGTGGGAGGCCGATCCTCGCGGATGGGTGTCGCCAAGGCTGGCCTCGAGTGGCATGGCTCGACGCTGTTGCGTCGCACGGTCGGCATCGTGCGACGGGGGGTCGACGGTCCCGTGATCGTCGTGCGCGCACCTGGGCAGGTCGTCCCGGAGGTCCCGGACGACGTCCTGCTCGTCGAGGACGACCGGGAAGGCCTCGGTCCCCTGCAGGGCCTGGCGGTGGGTCTGGAGGCGGCAGCCACCCGGGGGCCGCTGGCCTTCGTCTGCTCGACGGACCTACCCTTCCTGCACCCTGCCTTCATCCGTCGGGTCATGGCGCTTTTCGAGCACGACACCGACGTGGTGCTGCCCATCGCGCACGGCCATCGTCAGCCGCTGGCGGCCGGCTACCGCACGGACCTGGCCGCCGAGGTGCAGCGCCTGCTGGCGGCCGGCGCCCGCAAGCCGGCGATGCTGTTCGACGTCGTGCGGACCCGGCGCCTCGACGAGGCGACGCTGCTGGCGGATCCGGCGTTGGCCACCGCCGATCCCGGGTTGCGGTCGGTCCACAACGTCAACGACCCGGACGACTACACCCGCGCACGCGCCATGGAACCCCCGACCGTCGACGTCCGGTGTTTCGGCACCCTGGCACGATCGGGCGGCCACGGTGGACGCTCGGTCGCCGCCGCGACGCTGGACGATGCGGCGCGCGCCGTCGGGATCTCGTTGGATCGGCACGTCGTCGCCGCCCTGAACGGTGAGCGCATCACCCGGGACGGACACCTGCCTCTGACCGAGGGTGACCAGGTCTCGTTCCTGGCCGCAGACGCGGGAGGCTGACATGGCGGGTGGCAGCTTCGGACAGGCGCTGGTCGTGGACCTCGACGTCGGCAACGGCGAACCCCTGCCCCTGTCCGACGAGGTGCTCCGGTCCTACCTCGGTGGGGTGGGGCTCGGGACCTGGCTGCTGCACGAGCTGTCGGACCCCGCCACGGACCCGCTCGACCCCGACGCGGTCCTGGCCTTCGTGTTCTCGCCACTGGTCGGCACACCGCTGACCACCAGCGCGAAGTTCGCGGTGGTGGCCCGCTCGCCGCTGACCGGGATGCTCACCGACGCGTTGGCCTCCAGCCACTTCGCCATCGCCGGCAAGCTGACCGGGCACGACGCGATCGCGATCCGCGGCCGGTGCGACGACCCATCGGTGCTGCTGATCGACGGTGACGGTGCCCGGCTGATCGACGCCGGGGACACGTGGGGGATGTCGGCCGCCGCCACGGAGGCCCACCTGTCGGCGCAGCTCGGACCCGGGTGGCGGATCGCGGCGATCGGCCCCGCCGGTGAGGCGCAGGTGCGCTACGCGACGGTGTCCCATGACGGGCGTCACGCCGGTCGGGGTGGGCTCGGCGCGGTGATGGGCGCCAAGCGGTTGAAGGCCGTCGCCGTGAAGGCCTGCACGAAGGTGCCGCCCGCGGATCCAGACGCCGTGTTGGCGGCGGCCCGGGATCTTCGGGCCCGCTCCTTCGGTCCGGCCACCGCCAAGTACCGCGAGCTCGGCACCCTGGCGAACCTGCTGGCGTTCAACGCGATCAACACCCTGCCGACCAACAACTTCACGACCTCGACGTTCGCCGAGGCGCCCAGCCTGGCGGCCGAGAACCTCGACGAGTTGCGATCGGTGACCCGCAACAGCTGCGCGTCCTGCGCCATCGGCTGCGAACACATCTACGCCACCAAGGGCGGTGGCAGCGCCCGGGTGGAGTACGAGAACGTGTTCGCCCTCGGCCCCCTGTGCGGGGTGTCGGACCCCGATGCTGTGCTGGCCGCCAGCGCCCGGTGCGACGAGCTCGGGATCGACACGATCTCCGCCGGTGGCACGATCGCCTGGGCGATGTCCTGCGCGGAAGCAGGACTGCTCGACGCGCCGTGGTTGCGGTTCGGTGACGGGGCGGCGCTGTTGCGGGCCCTGGACGAGATCGGTTCGGGCACGGGCATCGGACCGCTGCTGCGTGAGGGGTCGCGGCGCGCCGCGGCGGATATCGGTGGTGGCGCGCCGGCCCATGCGGTGCACGTCAAGGGCCTCGAGCTGCCCGGGTACGAGCCACGGACGTTGCACGCGATGGCGCTCGGTCTGGCGGTCAACGCCCGTGGTGCGGACCACAACCGCTCGGGTGCGTACGAAGCGGATCTATCCGGCGAGCTCGATAGGTTCGACGGCGGCGATGCGCACGTCGCCGCAGCCATCGTCACCGAGGACCGTGCCGCGGTGATGGACTCCATGATCCTCTGCAAGTTCCTCCGGGGTGTGTTCACCGACCCGTTCGAGGAGTGGGCCGGCCTCTTGGCGAGCGTCACCGGCTGGGACCTCGACGGGGCGGAACTGCAGCGGACCGCAGAGCGCATCGTCCTGGCCAAGCGGATGTTCAACCTGCGCGCCGGGTGGACACCAGACGACGACTGGTTGCCCCCGCGGCTGCTGGACACGCCCCTGGCGTTGCCATCCGGCCGGGTGGTCGAGCTGACCTCCGAGCGGCTGCGCGCGATGGTGGACGCCTACCACACCGCCCGCGGGCTGGACGCGGCCGGGCTCCCGAGCAGTGCCGCGTACGCCGATCTGTGTCTGACCGCTCCCCTGACCGCTCCCCTGACCGATCCCCTGACCGCTCCCCTGGCCGATCCCCCGTCTGGCCCTCCTGCCCCTGCTGCTCCCCAGCCCTCGTCACCCTCTCGTCACAAGGTTCGATCATGACCGCCACGTCGCTACCCGACCACGACGACACGCCGTCCACCGCGACGGTCACCGTGACCATCGACGGCACCCGGGTCGAGGTTCCGGAGGACGCCACGATCCTGGAGGCTGCCAAGAGCATCGGCGTGGACATCCCGGTGCTGTGCCACGACGACCGCTACGACCCGGTCGGGGTGTGCCGGATGTGCGTGGTCGATGTCGGCGCACGGGCGTTGGCCGCCGCCTGCGTCCGGCCGTGCACGGACGGCATGGAGGTCACGACCCAGTCCGAGGAGCTGCACACGAGCCGCCGGGTGCTCACCGAGCTGTTGGTCGCCGACCAGCCGGCGCGCGATCAGGACCCCAAGCAGACCACGACCGCCGACAACCAGTTGATCGCCGTGGCGGACGACCTCGACGTTCCCGCCGCCGGGGGTGCGACCGACGCGGGTGCGCTGCCGTGCGGGTCGGGGCGTGGGACCGACGACACCAACCCGGTCATCGCGGTCGACCACGACGCCTGCATCCTGTGCGACCGGTGCGTGCGGGCGTGTGACGACATCCAGGGCAACGACGTCATCGGGCGGACCGGCAAGGGCTACACCACCCGGATCGCGTTCGACCTGGACGACCCGATGGGTGAGTCGTCGTGCGTGACCTGTGGGGAGTGCGTTGCAGCCTGTCCGACCGGTGCGCTGACCAACAAGCCGATCAACGGGGTGCCGATCCGCCCACGGGAGGACCTGGTCGCGGTCGACACGGTGTGCCCGTACTGCGGCGTGGGGTGTGCGCTGACCTACTACAAGGACCCGGAACGCGACGCCATCGTGTTCGCCGACGGGCGCGAGCAGCCGGGTTCCCAGCGCCGACTGTGCGTCAAGGGCCGCTACGGCTGGGACTACGCCGCGTCCTCCCAGCGCCTGACCACCCCGCTGATCCGGCGGGAGGAGGCCTACCCGAAGGGCCCGCTGTCGGCCGATGTCCGGGGTGACTCCGCGGCGCTGACCCCGGACGACGATCACGGGCCCGGAGGGAAGCGTGGGATCGACGGCGGGTCGCACAAGCGGTCCGGCAAGCGCCGCCGCGGCCGCAAGCCCGGTGGTCTGGTCAACGACGCCGAGGTCCTGCCCCACTTCCGTGAGGCGACCTGGGACGAGGCGCTCGACCTCGTCGCGGCGCGCCTGACCGAGGTGCTGGAGGCGGGTGGACCGGAGGCGATCGCCGGGTTCGGCTCCGCCAAGTGCTCCAACGAGGAGGCCTACCTGTTCCAGAAGCTGATCCGGACCGGCTTCCACACCAACAACGTCGATCACTGCACCCGGCTGTGCCACGCCTCCAGCGTCGCCGCGCTGTTCGAGGGGATCGGGTCCGGCGCGGTGTCGACCACCTACGGCGACGTCATCAACGCCGATGTGGCGATCATCACGGGCAGCAACACGACCGCCAACCACCCGGTCGCCTCATCGTTCTTCAAGCAGGCGCGGCGCAAGGGCACCACCATCATCTACGTCGATCCCCGCGCCGGGAAGGTCGCCGACCACGCGGACATCTTCTGCCAGATCAAGCCGGGCACCGACGTCGCGTTCTACAACGCGGTGATGCACGAGATCGTGCGGCTGGGCCTGGTCGACCAGGACTTCATCGACACCCGCACGTCCAACTACGGCGCGCTGATGTCCACGGTCGAGCGGTACCCGCCCGACCGCGCAGCGCAGATCTGCGGGATCGACGCGGACACGATCCGACAGGTCGCCCGGGTCTGGGGCGAGGCCGGCGCCGGCATCATCTTCTGGGGCATGGGCATCTCCCAACACACGACCGGGACGGACAACTCGCGGTGCCTGATCGCGATGTGCGCGATCACCGGCAACGTCGGCAAGCCCGGCGCGGGGCTGCACCCGTTGCGCGGCCAGAACAACGTGCAGGGCGCCTCGGACGTCGGGCTGATCCCGATGTTCTACCCGGACTACCAGCGCGCCGCGGCCGACGAGGTCCGCGCACGTTTCGAGTCCGCATGGGGCACCGACCTCAACCCGCAGCCCGGCCTGACCGTGACCGAGATCATCGGATCGGTGCTCGAGGAGGGCGGGGTCCGCGGGATGTACATGATGGGTGAGAACCCGTTCCTGTCCGATCCCAACATCACCAAGGTGCGCAAGGCCCTGGCCGCGCTCGACTTCCTGGTCGTGCAGGACATCTTCCTGACCGAGACCGCCGAGTTCGCCGACGTGATCCTGCCCGCCTCGTCGTACCTCGAGAAGGACGGCACCTACACCAACACCGACCGCCGGGTGCAGCTCGGGCGCACCGTGCTCGATCCGCCGGGTGACGCGCGGCTGGACTGGTGGATCATCCAGGAGGTCGCCCGTCGCATGGGCCTGGACTGGAACTACGACTCGCCGCGTGAGGTGTTCGAGGAGATGGTGTCGGTGATGCCGTCCTACGCGAACCTGTCCTACGACAACCTCGGCGGCACCGGCAAGCTCTACCCCAACCCCGACCCAGACCGCAGTGACGGGACCGTGGTGATGTTCACCGAGTCGTTCAACACCGACGACGGCCTGGCCCACCTGGTGCCCGCCGACTGGCTGCCTGCCGCGGAACTGCCCGACGGGGACTTCCCGTTCGTGCTCAACACCGGTCGGCTGCTCGAACACTGGCACACCGGGTCGATGACCCGCCGGTCCTACGCCCTGGACACGATCTCGCCGCGCGCCGAGGTCTCGGTGCACCCCGACGACGCCGCCGAGCTCGGGCTCACCGACGGTGGCCTGGCGCGAGTGAGCTCCCGGCGCGGCTCCATCACGCTGCACGTGCAGGTCTCACACCGGGAGCAACGGGGCAACTGCTTCATCCCGTTCCACTTCCGCGAGGCCGCCGCCAACCTGCTGACGATCGACGAGATCGACCCGTACGGCAAGATCCCCGAGTTCAAGTTCTGCGCCGTCAGGATCGAGTCCGTCCCGAGCGCCGCAACTGCGAACGTGGAGGTGGAGGCATGACCGTGCCCGGCGTCGAGGCCCGCGCCGGCCGCTTCCGCGGACCGAGCCTGATCCCGGAGCTCAACGCGATCCAGGCCGAACACGGCTGGCTCCCGCGTGAGGAACTCGAGGCGTTGTCCCGCCGCACGAACCGGCCGCTCTACGAGATCCAGGGACTCCTCTCGTTCTACCCGACCTTCCGCACCGAACCTCCCGCGCCGGTGCGCATCGACGTCTGCCACGACCTGCCCTGCTGGTTGCGCGACGGCGACACGTCGCTGGCCGACCTGCGGGAGACCTACGACAACCTCGAGGATGTGGCGATCACCGAGGTCTCGTGCCTCGGCCGCTGCGACGTGGCACCCGCGGTCGCGGTCAACGACCACCCGGCGCCGGTGGATCAGACCACGGCGCTGGTCGCGGCGGCGCGCAGCGACGACGGCGTGCCGGACGCTGCGCCGGTTCGTTCCGGCGGCGCCGCTCCCTGGGCGAACGATCCCTACGCAGCCGACGACGCCCACTACCGGACCCTGCGGGCACTGCTGGCGGGCGACCTCGACGCGACCGACATCATCCAGGCGCTCAAGGACGCGAAGCTGCGCGGCATGGGCGGTGCCGGGTTCCCCACGGGCCTGAAGTGGGAGATCGTCGCGGGGCAGGAGGCGGAGCCGACCTACGTGATCTGCAACGCGGACGAGTCCGAGCCGGGGACGTTCAAGGACCGGCAGATCCTGGCGGAACAGCCCCACCTCGTGCTGGAGGGGATGCTGCTCGGGATGCTCGTCACCGGCGCGGAGGAGGGCATCGTCTTCATCCGGCACGAGTACGGCCCGGAGGAGCGCGTCCTAGAGGCCGAACTCGACCGGCTGCGCGCCGACGGGCTGCTGGGCGACGACGTGCTCGGGTCCGGCCGGCGCCTGGACGTCTCGATCTTCACCTCACCCGGTGGCTACATCCTCGGGGAGGAGACCGCGCTGATCGAGTGCCTGGAGGGCCACCGCGGCGAACCCCGCAACAAGCCCCCGTTCCCCGGCGAGTACGGGCTGTGGGGCAAGCCGACGCTGATGAACTCGGTCGAGACGTTCGCCCACGTGCCGATCATCATCGAACGCGGTCCCGACTGGTGGCGCGACCAGGGCATCGGGGAGGCGACCGGCCTGAAGTTCTTCGCGGTGTCCGGTGACGTCGCGACCCCCGGGGTCCACTGCGTCCCGCTCGGCACCCCGGTCGGTGATCTGATCGACCTGGCCGGTGGGATGCGTGCCGGCACCACGCTCGGCGCGGTGCAGCCCGGTGGCGCGTCGTCGAACCTCATCGGCCCCGACCAGATCGATCTGCCACTGGACTTCGACGCGCTGGCCGCGGCGGGCACGATGCTGGGTTCTGGCGCCGTCGTGGCGCTCGCAGCCGGCACGGACCTGCTGGGCGCCGCCACCAACGTGTTGCGGTTCTTCCGCAACGAATCCTGCGGCAAGTGCGTGCCCTGCCGGGTCGGTTCGACCAAGGCCCACGCGTCGCTGCGCGAGGTGCTCGACGACGGCGCCGACCTCGATGGCCCACGCAAGGAGCGGATCGTCGAGTTGGAGCAGGTGATGCGCCGCACCTCGATCTGCGGGCTCGGGCAGGTCGCGCTCGGGCCGGTCATCAGCGTGCTGGACCTGCCGCGTGGCTGACGGTCACCTACCTCCGACGGTCCAGGGTCGGGAGTTCTTCACGGCGATCACGGTCGCGGACGCGTTGGCCGGCTTCCAACCCGGTCGTCGCACCGCGGTCGAGTCGGTCGCGGTGCCGGGCGCCCGCGGCCGCATCCCCGCCGCACCGGTCCACTCCCCCACGGCGCTGCCCGGCTTCGCCCGGTCGACGGTGGACGGGTACGCGGTGCGCGCCGCCGACACCTTCGGCGCGTCGGAGGGCCTGCCCAGCTACCTCGAGGTCGTCGGTGCCGTGCGGATGGGTGCCGCCCCGACGGTGACGGTCACGGCCGGAGGTGCGGTGACGATGCCGACGGGCGGCGCGCTTCCGCAGGGCGCCGACGCCGTCGTGATGGTCGAGCACACGCAGGCCACGATGCCCGGGACGATCGAGGTGACCCGCCCCGTCGCCGCCGGCGAGAACATCGTGCGGGCGGACGAGGACATCGCCGTCGGTGCGGACCTGGTCCCGGCGGGCCGGCCGCTGCGTGCCCAGGACCTGGGCGTGCTGGCCGCGGCCGGGGTCACTCAGGTCGCGGTCCACGCCCGTCCCCGGGTCGCCGTGCTGTCGACCGGTGACGAGGTGGTGCCACCGCCGACGCCACAGGTGCAGCCCGGCCAGGTCCGCGACGCGACCGCGTCCGCGCTGGCGGGCCTGATCGACGAGGCCGGCGGGGTCGCGGACCTGCGGGGGATCGTGCCGGACGACGCCGGCGCGCTGGATGCGGCGCTCCGCTCCGCGATGACCGACGCCGATGTGGTGGTGGTCTCGGCCGGCTCGTCGGTCGGCGCGCGGGACGAGACCGCCGGGGTCGTCGCCGGGCTGGGACCACCCGGCATCTTCTGCCACGGCCTGGCGGTCAAACCCGGGAAGCCCACCCTGCTGGCCGAGTGCGACGGCATCCCGATCATCGGCCTACCCGGCAACCCGCTGTCCGCCCTGGTGGTGTTCCGGACGGTGGGCCTGCCGCTGGTGCGCCGGGTCGGGGGGTGGACCGTCACCCCGGTGGAGCCCACCTCGTCGGCGACGCTGACCCGGCCGGTCGCCTCAGCCGCCGGACGTCGGGACGTCGTGCAGGTGCGCCTGGGTGACGACGGCACCGCGGACCCGTTGACCGGCGCCTCGGCTCTGCTGTCGCTGCTGACGCAGGCGGACGGCTACCTCGTCGTCGATGAAGCGGCCCTGGGGCTCGATGCCGGCGCGACCGTCGAGGTCACCCACTACCACTGACCGGGGCGGTGGGTGGGATCACTGACCGGGGCGGTGGGTGGGATCACTGACCGGGGCGGTGGGTGGGATCGAACAGCGGGGCGGGGGCCGCCCCGGCCCCCGCGCGCGGTGGGTGGGGGGGGTGGCGGTCCGGCGTGGTC
>JAWLFE010000004.1:9750-36565 GCA_041685735.1 Nitriliruptoraceae bacterium | reverse complement strand
GGGGGGGGGGTGGTACCCACCCGGGGGCCGTGCACCCCCCGCCCACCGGCCCGCTGTTGGTGGCGTGTGTGTCGTTCAGGCGAGGACGGCCGAGCTGCGGCGCAGCTGCAGGACCACCCAACCCATGCCGATCAGGATCAGGCCGATGACCAGGGCGAAGGCGCTGAAGGCGTAGGCCAGGATCCCCATGCCCAGGACCGTGGTCAGGCTGGTCGCGTCGATCCAGCTCATCCGTGCGTCGTTGTTGACCATGACCGGTTCACCCGCCTCGTCGAGGACGACCGCGCCGGTCTCCGGGTCGACCTGCTCGATCTCACGCGGCATCTCGGCGTAGCGCAGACCCTCGGTCCGGTCCAGCTGGTGCTGGGTGATGATGTCGGACTGTGCCCACATGCTCAGCGGACCACGGACCGGGACCTCGGCGAAGACCGCGTCACCGGGGGTCGTGATGTTCTCGACCGCCGCCTGCTGGTAGGTGTAGCCGATGCCGAACAGGCCGCCGATCGCGGAGAAGGCGCCGACGATGATCGCGAACAGCGCGATGACGGTGAAGGCGGTGGTCTTGCGGGTCTTCATCTCGATGGCGGGGGCCTCGACGGGCCCTTCGAGCTGACGGTCGGGGGTGCGGGTAGCCATGGTGTCCCTCCAGGGATCGTGGTGCTTCGGTGGTGTCTGGCGTCCCCGGCTGGGGTGCGCCTCTGGGACAGAGTCTGTCCGAGTCGACCGGCCCTGA
Organism: Nitriliruptoraceae bacterium; assembly: GCA_041685735.1. Classification (GTDB taxonomy): domain Bacteria; phylum Actinomycetota; class Nitriliruptoria; order Nitriliruptorales; family Nitriliruptoraceae; genus CSSed11-175R1. The sequence continues at coordinate 35,832 of JAWLFE010000004.1, read as the reverse complement.
CGCTGGGCCTTGGACCTCGAGATCCCGCCGGAGGTCCCGACCTTCCTGGGACCTTCAGCGGGCACACCGGGGCGGCGGGCGGGAAGGACCGGGGCGGCGGGCGGGAAGGACCGGGGCGGTGGGCGGGAAGGACCGGGGCGGCGGGCGGGAAGGACCGGGGCGGCGGGCGGGAAGGACCGGGTCGACGTCCGTGTCGGGCTGTGCTTCCCTCGTGTCATGTCCCTGGATGACCTGAGCCTCAGCCCCGCAGATGCCGCCGACGCCGGCGAGATCCTGGTGCTGCAACGCGCCGCGTACGTGACCGAGGCCCAGATCTACGGCGAGCCCTACCTCCCGCCGCTCGTCCAGACCCTGGAGGACCTCCGGCGAGAATTGGCCACCACCCTGAGCTTGAAGGCGACGATGGGGCACCGGATCGTCGGCGTGATCCGTGGCCGGGTCGACGGCGACACCTGCCACGTCGGTCGCCTGGTGGTCGCTCCCGACCTGCAGAACCACGGGATCGGCAGCGCGCTGCTCAGGGCCTTCGAGGCGCAGGTCGCCGACCGCGTCGACCGCTTCGAGTTGTTCACCGGGTCGCTGAGCCTGGCGAACATCCGGCTCTACGAACGCTTCGGCTACCGGGAACTGCGGCGCGAGCGCATGAGCTCACGGGTCGAGCTGCTGTTCATGGACAAGCCCTCCCCGGGCGGTCCGACACCGGTCCCGGGCGGCGACCCCGACCTCGGATCGGCACCGCGGGGATGACGAGCCCCTTCATCAGCGACGTCCCCGCCGCTGCGGCGTTCTCCGCCTGGGGGGACGCCTGCGCGGCCGCCGGGTGCCCGCCCCGTCTGCCGGCGGTGCGGGTCGCGCTGGCGGACGCGGTCGGACGCATCACCGCGGCACCGATCTGGGCGCGGCGTTCCTCACCCGCCTACGACGCGGCGGCCATGGACGGCATCGCGGTCCGGGCCGTCGACACGATCGGCGCGGGACCGACCACACCGCTGCACCTGCACCCCGACGACTTCGAGGTGGTGGACACCGGTGATGCGCTCCCCCTGGAGCGGGACGCGGTGGTGATGCGCGAGCACGTCCATCACCTGGAGACCGACGACGGGCCGCGGGCGGAGATCCGCGCGGCCGCCCCGCCCTACCAGCACGTGCGCTCGATCGGTGAGGACGTTGCCGCCGGTGAGCTGCTGCTGCCCGAAGGGCATCGCCTCCGGCCGGTCGATGTCGCCGCTGCGGCCGCAGCCGGCGCCACGGACGCGCTGGTCCGCCGCGCCCCGGTCGTCGCCGTGATCCCGACGGGCGACGAGGTCCGGCCCGTCGGGACCGACACCACCCCCGGGGAGCTGACCGACACCAACTCGCTGATGCTGGTGGCCCAGGCGCGCGAGGCCGGTTGCGAGGCGACGGCGTCCGACATCCAGGCCGACGACCCGGCCACGATCGCCGCCGCCGTCCGGGCCGCTGCTGCGTCAGCTGACCTCGTGATCATCATCGCGGGTTCGAGCGCCGGACGTGACGATCACACCGCGCAGGTCGTCGCGGACGTCGGAGTCGTGGCGGTCCACGGGGTGGCCGTCCGACCCGGCCATCCCGTCGTGCTCGGCGCCTGCGACGGCACCCCGGTGATCGGAGCCCCCGGGTATCCGGTCTCCGCCGCGCTGACGTTCGACATCTTCGCGGCGCCGCTGCTCGCGAGCCTCCAGGGCGCAGCTCCACAGACCCGCCCGATCACCACCGCCCGACTCGCCCGCAAACTGCCATCCGTCGTCGGGATGGACGACTGGGTCCGGGTCCGGCTCGGCCGGGTCGGCGCCGGGATCGTCGCGACGCCCCTTCCTCGCGGTGCCGGCGTGCTGACCTCGTTGGTCCACGCCGACGGCCTGCTGGTGGTCCCGGCGGGGATCGAGGGCCACCACGCGGGCGAGGACGTCGAGGTCCAACTGCTGCGCAGCCTGCCGGACATCGATCGGACGATCGTCACCATCGGCTCGCACGATCTGGTGCTCGACCTCGCGGCATCACATCTGCGGGCCCGCGACCCGCGCCTGACACTGGCGTCGTCGAACGTCGGTTCCCTGGGTGGCCTCGTGGCGCTCCGGGACGGCCTGTGCCACCTCGCCGGCTCCCACCTGTTGGACCCGGCCACGGGGACCTACACGCTGCCCTACGTCGAGCGGGTGCTGCCGGACACCGAGGTCGTCGTGGTCCGCCTCGTCCACCGGGACCAGTGCCTGATGGTGGCGCCCGGCAACCCGCTGGACATCGCCGGCATCGATGACCTCACCCGTGACGACGTGCGCTACGTCAACCGCCAGCGCGGTGCCGGAACCCGGGTGCTGCTCGACCAGGAACTGTCACAGCGCAACCTCGACCCGGAGGACGTCGACGGCTACACCCGTGAGGAGCACACCCACCTCGGGGTCGCCGCCGCGATCGCGGCGGGTCGCGCCGACACCGGACTCGGGATCGTCGCCGCGGCCCGGGCGTTCGACCTCGACGTGGTCCCCGTCACGCGCGAGCCCTACGACCTGGTCACGACCGCCGAGGTCTGGGCCGATCCACGGCTGGACCCGCTGCGTGACCTGCTGGCTGCACCGGCGTTCCACGCCGCGGTGCACGACCTGGGAGGCTACGGCGTCGAGGAGATGGGACGGATCATCCGACGCTGAGCCAGCTGTTCCGACCCTGGGGTCGCTCAGAACCGTCCGGGGAAGAACAGCTCGAGCTCGCGCGCGGCGCTCTCCGGCGAGTCGGAGCCGTGCACGATGTTCTCGCCGATGATGGTCGCGAAGTCACCGCGGATGGAGCCCGGCGTGGCCTCGACGGGGTTGGTCGCCCCCATGATGTTGCGCATGCTGACGATCACGTCGTCGCCGGAGACGCACATCGCGACGAGCGGCGCGGAGGTGATGAAGTCCACGAGCTCACCGAAGAACGGGCGCTCGGTGTGCTCGGCGTAGTGCTGTTCAGCGACGCTGCGCTCGAGGGTGCGCAGCTCGAGCGCCTCCAGGGTGAAGCCCTTGCGTTCGATCCGGGCGATGACCTCGCCGACCAGTCCACGGGCGACGCCGTCGGGCTTGACGAGGATGAGGGTTGTCTGGTCCGACACGGGGGTCTCTTTCGCTGCAGGGAGGGCGGGGAGGTGGGAAGGGAGACAGATGAGGTGGGAAGGAAGACAGATGAGGTGGGATCGGCGGCATCGTCCCAGCCTTCGGGCCCGGCGGCAAGCCCGCGCCACCCGTGGGGGCCACGGAGCGAACGCTGGTCAGTCGCGGTCGGTCTCGTCGGGGTCCGGGCCACGCTCGCCCAGCTCACCGTCGAGCAGGTCGTTGAGCGCCGCCTCGAAGCGCTCGTCGCTGTCGAGTTCCTCCGCGAGCTGCGCGGTGAACTCGGCGTCCTCGTCGTCGGGATGCAGGTCGTCGTCATCGTCGCCCGGTTCCCACACGACGTCGTCGTCCGAACCCAGCTCGTCGAGCTCCGTGAGGGGCAGGTAGCGGTCTCGGGCGGCGCCCACGGTGTGCAGCGAGCCGGCGACGAGCACCCCGTCACCCTCCCGGGCCATCGACTCGGCCATCTCCAGCGCCGTGGTCAGATCGTCGGCCGCTTCCACCGCGATACCTGTGCCCTGCCAGGTCGCGATCGCGGCGTCGTGCATCCGCGACAGCGGCGCCGCGCGCGGCGAGGGCGCCTGGGTGACGATGACGTGGGAGGCCGCTGTCCGCAGTGCCTCGAGGATGCCCGGGATGTCCTTGTCGTCCAGGCAGGCCACCACGAGGATCAGCTCACCGAACCCGAACGCGGCGGTCATCGCGGTCGCCGCCGCGGCGGCACCGTGCGGGTTGTGCGCCCCGTCGAGCACGACCGTGGGCTCACGCCGGACCACCTCGAGGCGGCCCGGGACCACCACGGCTGACAGTCCGTGCCGCACGACATCGTCGTCCATCATGTCGAACGACTGGCCGGTCAGCGCGGCGAACGCGCCGAGGGCCAGCGCGGCGTTGCGAGCCTGGTGCTCGCCGTGGAGCGGCAGCAGGATGTCGTCGATGGTGCGCTCCCCCACCCGCAGGCTGATGAGCTGTCCACCCACCGCCGTGCGCTGATCCATCACATCGAGGTGATCGCCCAGCCGCCACAGGGTCGCGCCCGCGGCCGCGACCGCATCCTCGATGATGTCGAGGACCTCGGGTGTCTGCTCGGCGGTGACGACCTGCGAGCCCGGCTTGATGATGCCGACCTTCTCCGTCGCGATCTCCTCCGCGGTGGTGCCGAGCTCCGAGTGGTCGACGTCGATCTCGTTGAGCACCGCGACATCGCCGCGGACCACGTTGGTCGCGTCCCACCGGCCGCCCATCCCCACCTCGATGATGCCGACGTCGACCGGTGCGTCCGCGAACCAGGCGAACGCCATCGCCGTCAGGAACTCGAAGTAGGTGATCTGGTCGGCGTCGTCACCGTCGATCTCACGGGCGCGCTCGTCCAGCAGATCGGCGAGCGCGGCGACCTCGGCGTGCACCTCGGCGAACCGGGTCGGGGAGATGTGCCGGCCCGCCAGCGACATGCGCTCGCGGACCGTCTGGAGGTGCGGCGAGGTGTAGGTCCCGGCGGACAGACCGGCGGCCGAACACAGCGCCCCGACCATCCGCACGACCGAGCCCTTGCCGTTCGTGCCGGTCACGTGCACCGTCGGGTAGGCCAGGTGCGGATCGCCGAGCAGTTCGGTCAACGCGGTGATCCGCGAGACGTCCGGGACCATGCGACCGGGGCCGCGCGACATCAGCGCCGCGTAGGCGGCATCGAACGCAGAGAGGTCCGTCGACGGGCTGGACACGGCAGATCCTGGCATCGAGACAACAGCGGAGCGCGATCGTGTCCGCCACGTGGGGCAGGCTACCGGTCGAGGTCATCGCCGACGGCTACTCTCGCTCCATGGGAACCCATGGGCTCGCTCGGACCGTCACCATCCCGAGCGGCTTCGATCAGGCCGCTCGGGATGACCGCGCCTTCTGGCACGCGCAGGACCCGCTGACCCGCCTCGAGCATCTCGACGAACTACGCAGGATGAACTATGGGGACGATGCGGCTACCGGACGACTTCAGCGAGTTCTTGAGGTTGCTCGACGCCCACGACGTTGAGTACCTCGTGGTCGGCGGCTACGCGGTCGCCTTCCATGGCTACCCACGCACCACGCAGGACCTCGATATCTGGGTCGCCAGGACCAGGCGGTCTGCGGAGCGACTCATCCGTGCGCTTCACGAGTTCGGTTTCGACGACCCGGAACTCACCGCAGAACTGTTCCTGGACCCGGACCGCCTCGTCCGCCTTGGCTTCCCACCGATGCGCCTGGAGTTGCTCACCTCGGTCAGCGGACTCACGTTCGATGACGCCCACGCCCGGGCTTCCCGGACGGCGATCGCGGGCGTGCCCATCACCGTGATCGGACTCGAGGACCTGCGAACCAACAAGCGTGCGGCCGGCCGACCACGCGATCTCGCTGACCTCGAGGAGCTCCCCGAGAGCTGATCAGTTCGCGCGCGCGGCCCTGGTCGGTTCGCGCGCGCCGCGCTGGTCAGTTCGCGCGCGCCGCGCTGGTCAGTTCGCGCGCGCCGCGCGACGCGCCTCGCGGGCGGCGCGCTTGTCCTCGTAGCGGGTGGCCTGGGCATCCAGCTGCGTCAAGAACTCGGCGAGCTCGTTGCGACGCTGTTCGGCATGGGCGTCCAGGCCTTCGATGTCGAAGAACCGCCAGTGGCGCAGCAGGGGCCACACGATGTCGTCGTGGTGGATCCGCAGGTCGTAGATCCCGGCGTTGGCGATCTGTGCCGACTTGGTGAGGAACTGCTTCATGCCGGCGCCCGGCATCTCGAAGCCCATGACCTCATCGACGACGGCCTCGACCGCGGAGGACGGATCGACGTGCATGGCCGCGCCGAGCATGTCGCGGTAGAAGCGCATGTGGAGGTTCTCGTCCTTGGCGATGCGCGACATGATCCGGTCCGCGACCGGGTCATCGCAGTACCGCCCGGTGTTCTTGTGGCTCACCCGCGTCGCGAGCTCCTGGAACGCGACGTACGCCATGCCCTCCAGGGTGCGCTTGTCGCCGCTGTCGTAGCCCTGCATGACCTGCGCCATGCGGGCCCGCTCGAGCTCGTCAGGATCGACCGCACGGGTGACCACGAGGTAGTCGCGCAGGACGATCGAATGCCGCCCCTCCTCCGCGGTCCACCGGTGCACCCAGTTGAGCCAGGCACCATCGCCGTGGCCGAACATCGAGTAGATCTCGCGGTGGTAGGACGGGAGGTTGTCCTCGGTCATGAGGTTGACCTCGAGCGCGATCTGCGCCACGCCGCTCACGCGCGACTGGTCCGGGGTCCAGGGATCGGTGTCGAAGTCCCGACCCATCGAGTACGGGATGTAGTCGTGGGGGAACCACTCCTCGGCGATCTTCTCGTGCCGGAGCAGCTGTTCTTCCGCGACCGGTTCGAGTTCGGCGAGCAGGTCACGGTCGGACAGGCGGGTGGCGGACACGCGGGGCCTTTCGGGCGGTGCAGCGGGAGCGGTGGTGTGTGGGCGCAGGCTCGCAACGAACCTACGCAACCGTAACTTACGGTGCCGTATCCGGTCTGTCCACACCCCCACCCCGGCGCTCGGCGCGACCTACCCCGCGGTCCGAAGGTCCTCCAGCGAGGCGACACGCTCCTCGAGCTGGGCGATGGCGGCCTGCGCGTCACGCTGCTTCTCACGCTCGCGGTCCACGACGTCCGCGGGCGCCCGCTCCACGAACGAACTGTTGGCGAGCTTGCCCTCGACCCGGGCCAGGTCACCCCGCGCGTTGTCGAGCTCCTTGTGCAACCGCTCGAGCTCCGCGGTGACGTCGATCAGACCCGCGAGGTCGACCTGCGCCTGTCCGGCCGAGAACTGGATCGTCGAGGTACCGGACCGCTCCTCGAGTGCATCGACACACGTGGCTGCGGACACCCCGGCCAGTGCGGTCACCAGGTGCTGCTGCGCCTCGATGAGCGACCGCTGGTCGCTGGCCACCGTGAGTTCGAAGCGCTTCGACGGCGGGATCGAGTTCTGCGAGCGGAACCGGTTGGTCTGGGTCGTGAGGTCCTGGAGCACCGCGAAGTCGGCTTCAGCCTCCTCGTCGCGGTCACCGGGTCGACCGGTCGGCCAGTCGGCGGCCATGAGCGACTCGGTGCCCCCGGCCGCGCCCGTCAGTTCCCGCCACAGCGCCTCGGTCACGAACGGCATCATCGGCTGCAAGAGGCGCAGTACGTCGTCGAGCACGACCGCGAGCACCATGCGGGCCGTATCGGCCGCAGCCGCGTCGTCGCCGTAGATGCGGACCTTGACGGCTTCGAGGTACCAGTCCGCGAGTTCATCCCACACGAAGTGGTACAGCCCACGTGCCACGACCGGCCAGTCGTAGGCGTCGTAGGCCGCGTCGACCTCGGCGCGGGTCGCTTCCAGGCGCGAGAGGATCCACCGGTCCTCGAGCGCCAACGCGTCGCGATCCGGGAGCTCGCCCGGGGTCATGCCGTCGAGGTTGGACAGCGCGAACCGGCCGGCGTTCCACAGCTTGTTGGCGAACCGCTTGGTGCCCTCGACCCACTCCTCGGCCAGCGGCACGTCGGTGCCCGGCGCGGCAGAGCGCAGCAACGCGAACCGGGTGGCGTCCGCGCCGTACTTCGCGACCAGGTCGAGCGGATCGATGACGTTGCCGAACGACTTGGACATCTTCTTGCCGTGCTCGTCGCGGACGAGCCCGTGGTTGTAGATGACGTGGAACGGCACCTCGTCGGTGAACCACAGCCCGATCATCAGCATGCGCGACACCCAGAAGGTGTTGATGTCGTAGCCGGTGACCAGCGTGGAGGTCGGGTACCAGCGCGCGAGCTCCGGGGTCTCCTCCGGCCAGCCGAACACCACGAACGGCCACAGCTGGCTGGAGAACCAGGTGTCCAGCACATCAGGATCCTGGACCCAGCCGTCCTCGTCGATCGGCTCAGCCGAGACCCGGATCTCACCGGTCTCCGTGTGGTGCCAGGCCGGGATGCGGTGCCCCCACCACAGCTGGCGCGAGATGCACCAGTCGTGCAGGTTCTCCAACCAGTCGAGGAACGCCTTGGTGTTGCGCTGCGGCACGAGCCGGACGTCGCCGTCCTTGACCGCGGCGATCGCCCGTTCCGCCAGCGGACCCACCTTCACGAACCACTGGTCGGACAGGCGCGGCTCGATCGCCGCCTTCGACCGGGAGGAGTGGCCGACCTGATGGCTGTGGGCCTCGACCTTGATGAGCAGGCCCGCCTCATCGAGCTTCGTCTTGACCGCAGCCCGGGCGTCGTACCGACCCATCCCCGCGAACGGCCCCCCGACCTCGGTGATGACCGCGTCGTCGTCCATGATGTCGATCATCGGCAGGTCGTGGCGCTGCCCGATCGCGTAGTCGTTGGGGTCGTGCGCCGGGGTGATCTTGACCGCGCCCGACCCGAACGCCGGGTCCACGTAGTCGTCAGCGATGACCGGGAAGGTCCGGTCGAGGAACGGGTGGCGGACCATCCGACCGACGAGGTGCTGGTAGCGCTCATCGTCAGGATGGACCGCGATGGCGGAGTCGCCGAGCATCGTCTCGGCCCGGGTGGTCGCGACGATCAGGCCGTCGCCGTCGTCGCCGTCCACGAACGGGTAGCGGAAGTGGACGAGTTCGCCGTCGACCTCCTCGTGCTCGACCTCGATGTCTGACAACGCGGTGTGCAGCACCGGGTCCCAGTTGATGAGTCGGGCACCGCGGTAGATCAGGCCCTGCTCGTGGAGTTCGACGAAGATCTTGGTGACCGCGAGGTTGCGTGGCTCATCGAAGGTGAACGCCTCGCGGTCCCAGTCCGGGGAACACCCGAGCGTCTCGAGCTGGTTGAGGATCATGCCGCCTGATTCCTCCTTCCACTGCCAGACACGCTCGACGAAGCGTTCCCGACCGAGGTCGTGGCGGGTCTTGCCCTCCGCAGCCAGCTGCTTCTCGACGACCATCTGGGTGGCGATCCCCGCATGGTCCATCCCGGGGATCCAGACGGCGTTCTTCCCCCGCATCCGCGCACGACGGATGAGCACGTCCTGGATCGTGTTGTCCAGGGCATGACCGACGTGCAGCGACCCGGTGACGTTCGGTGGCGGGATGACGATCGAGTACGGCGCACCGTCGTCATCGGGCTCGGCGTGGAACAGCCCGGCGGTGCGCCAGTCCTCGTACAGCTCGGGCTCGACCCCGGCGGGGTCGTAGGCCTTGGGAAGCTCGGTCATCGTGTGGGTCCGTCACGTGTGCGGGTCAGGGCGGCATGCCGGCCGAGCGTAGCCAGCCGGCCCGCCACAGCTCACGACGTGGCGGTGTGCAGCGACGAGCCCTCCCAGACCGGCACCTCCCACTCCGTGGTGTCCTCGGCCCAGACCCGCGGGTCGGCCGACCCGTCGGCGGGGACCAGCAGCAACCGTTCCGCGGAGTCGAACATCGCGACCCAGGCGCCGTCCGGCGACACGGTCCCCTGGCCGACGCGGTAGCCCTCCGGTGCGTCGATCTCCCAGATCACCTCCCGGGTGTCATCGCGCGTGACGACCAGCGTGCCGTCACGGTGTTGGCCGCTGACGGTGCCAGCACGTGACGGACCGGATCGTTCGCCGTCGTCGACCTCGCGCCGGTCGACGACCGCACCGGTCGCCGGGTCGATGACCTCGATCTCATCACGTCCCCGGTAGGTGAACACGGCGATGCCGTCGTCGTCCCAGGCCCAGACCTCACCGTCGAGGTTGCAGTCCAGCGACCCGGTCGTGCCATCCGGCCTGGCGACGTACAGGCAGGGGCCGTCGTCGCGGTCGAACGTGGTCCAGGCGACCGCGCCCGGGGGCGCCGGATCGGGCACGTCGGCCAGGTTCGACAACGCCGGCGGTCGCGCGATCCCGAACACCAGGACCAGCGCGACCACGACGACCAGCAGGAGTGCGGCCCCCACGAGCGCGGGCTTCGAGCGGTCCGGGCGGTCCGGTTGGTCTGTGGTGATGTCGCTCATCGTGCTTCCTCGCTTCCATCCGGTCGGGAGGTGACCACCTCGCGTCGCGCCCGTCCGAGCCCGACGGCAAGCAGGACCAGCAGCAGGCCGACGAGCAGCAGGGTCGCGGGCGCGCCGATCTCGTCGCCGAAGACCTCGAAGACCAGCTGCGGGCTCAGGACGAACAGGGCGAGCGCCCCGATGATCAGGTGGTGGAGCCGGTCCGTGCGGATCGCGAGCGCCACCAGACCGGCGGCGAGCACCACCCCGCCGGTCAGAGCCAGCGTGCGGGCATCACCGAACGAACCGACCTGCACGCCGACGAACGCCACCAGGGCCCCGGTGACCTCCCCGACGCCGCGGGACGCGAGCCAGTTGCCGGCCGCGATCAGGAACCACGCGGCGCCGATCGCCCCCACGATGAGCCCGTACCAGCCCGGTCCGGGTGGGATCTGCGCGAGATCCAACGCGGCGACGGGTGCGATCGGTGCGGTGAGCGGGACCACGATCTGCAGCAGGGGCCGCGGCGTCCAGAGGTAGAGCGCACCGGCGGCGATCACCGTGGCGATCCCAACCACCACCCCGACCACCGCGGACCGGAGGTCGAGCAGATCACCGGCGACGACGCTCGAGAACCAGCCGACCCCGGCGACCGTTCCGGTGAACAACACGCTGGTCAGCCGTTGCATGGCCGCGGACGTCGATCCCCGGACAGCGAGCCCGGCGCCGAAGAGGGCCACGGTGAGCACGCCGACCAAGGCCAGGCGGCCACCGACGAGCAGTTCCCGCCAGAGGTCGCTGAGGATCAGGGCGATCGCGCCGAGCGCCAACGCCGCCCCGACGTAGCCGATCGCCTCCGCCGGGCTGGTCAGTGACCGCTTCCTCGACGTACCTGGGGTGTCGTGCGAGCGCTCGAAGTGCCGGATCGCAGCAGCCTGCTCGGCGCTGATCAGGCCGGCGTCGACCCACACGGGGATGCGGTCATCGGGCGTTGCCATGGGCGTGCTCCTGTCGCGCAACACCCATCATCACCCGTCCACGGTCACACGGATACCCACGTTCGCCCCTAGTCGGGCCTGGGGGCCTGGCCCCGGCGCAGCCAGGCGGCCGACAGGCTCTCGTGCAACCGATCAGGCGGAGCGTTCCTGGGGGCCTTCGACCTCGTGGAGCTTGCCGTGGGGAACGAGGGTCGGGTTGACCTTCTCCCGGACGGTCTCGTCGGTGATGACACACCGGCCGACGTCCTCGCGGGAGGGCAGCTCGTACATCGTGTTCAGCAGGACCTCTTCCAGGATGGCGCGCAGCCCGCGGGCGCCGGTCTGGCGCAGGATCGCGAGGTCGGCGATCGACTCGAGCGCGGACTCCTCGAACTCGAGCTCGACCCCGTCGAACTCGAAGAAGCGGCGGTACTGCTTGGTCAGCGCGTTCTTCGGTGAGGTCAGGATGTCGACGAGCGCCTCACGATCGAGCGGCTCGACCGACGAGATGATCGGCAGGCGCCCGATGAACTCCGGGATGAGCCCGTAACGGACCAGGTCCTCGGGCAGCACGGCATTGAGCAGCTTGGCCAGGTCCTTCTCGTGCCGCGCCGCGACCTCGGCGCCGAACCCGACACCCTGCCGTCCCTGCCGCTGTTCGACGACCTGTTCGAGTCCGGCGAACGCACCACCACAGATGAACAGGATGTTGCCCGTGTCGATCTGGATGAACTCCTGGTGGGGGTGCTTGCGCCCACCCTGCGGCGGCACGGAGGCCACGGTTCCCTCCAGGATCTTCAGCAGCGCCTGCTGGACCCCTTCGCCGGAGACGTCCCGGGTGATCGACGGGTTATCGGACTTGCGGGCGATCTTGTCGACCTCGTCGATGTAGATGATCCCCGTTTCGGCCTTCTTGACGTCGAAGTCCGCGGCCTGGATCAGCTTGAGCAGGATGTTCTCGACATCCTCACCGACGTAGCCGGCCTCGGTCAGCGCCGTGGCGTCCGCGATCGCGAACGGCACGTTGAGCAGCTTCGCCAGCGTCTGCGCCAACAGCGTCTTGCCCGATCCGGTCGGTCCAAGCAGCAGGATGTTGGACTTCTGCAGCTCGACATCCTCCCCCGAGGTGGAGACCGACGAGGTGACCTGGATGCGCTTGTAGTGGTTGTAGACCGCGACCGCGAGCGACTTCTTGGCGGCATCCTGTCCCACCACGTAGTCGTTGAGGAACCCGTAGATCTCCTTGGGCTTGGGCAACTCGTCGAGTTCGAGGTCGGCCGGCTCGGCGAGCTCCTCCTCGATGATCTCGTTGCACAGGTCGATGCACTCGTCACAGATGTAGACACCGGGTCCGGCGATCAGCTTCTTGACCTGCTTCTGGGACTTGCCGCAGAAACTGCACTTCAGCAGGGCATCGCCCTCACCGAACTTGGCCATCAGTGCCTCGCTTGATCGGTCGTTCGGTCCGCAGTTGGTGCGCATCCGGTCCGGCGCTCCGAGCCGCGCCGGACGTGACGTCCGTTCCCTGAGGTATCGGCCGGGGCGGCCGGAACCTCAAGCCTCACGGTCGTCGCCTGCGATGGGCGCGCTCTGCCGGTGACGCCTCGTGGACGGCGTGACGGCCCCGCACAGCCGACGTTCTCCGCGGCCATGGTAACCAGCCCGCCTCGGCAGCGCTGGGACGTGGCGGCGGGCTGTGGACACACGAGGTGGCGGTCGTCCGACGACGGCCGCTCAGCTGACCACGCGCTCCTGGGCCTTGCGCGACTCGATGATCTCGTCGACGATGCCGTACTCCTTGGCCTCCTGGGCCGTGAGGATGAAGTCACGATCGGTGTCGAGGTCGATCTGCTCGCTGGTCTTGCCGGTCTTCTCCGCCAGGATCTCGTTGAGCAGATCGCGCATGCGCAGGATCTCGCGGGCCTGGATCTCGATGTCGACCGACTGGCCTTCGGCGCCACCCTGGGGCTGGTGGAGCAGCACGCGCGAATGCGGCAGGGCGAAGCGCTTGCCGGGCGTCCCGGCCGCCAGCAGCACGGCCGCGGCCGATGCGGCCTGGCCCATGCAGATCGTCTGGACGTCGCACTTGATGTAGGCCATCGTGTCGTAGATGGCGAACAACGCCGTGATCGAGCCACCCGGCGAGTTGATGTAGATCGAGATGTCCTTGTCCGGATCCTCCGATTCGAGGTGGAGCAGCTGCGCCATGACGACGTTGGCGATCTCGTCGTTCACGGGCGTGCCGAGGAACACGATCCGCTGCTGCAGCAGGCGCGAGTAGATATCGAACGCGCGCTCACCACGGTTGGTCTGTTCGATGACCGTCGGGACCAGGTAGCTGGTCGGCGAGGTCGGTGCGATACCGGTGGGGTCGATGCCGGTGGTGTCCACGGGCGCTCCGTTTGTCGAGTCGGTCGAGTCGGTCGGGTCGGGAAGGTCGGGTCGGGAAGCGATCGGTCTGATCGGCCGCGACGGGCTGGTCGGGCAGCGTACCGGCGGCTGGGCCAACACCCGTGGGGTTGCGTCCCCGACGCGCAGGTCATGCCGCCCGACCCCGACGGCACGCGAAGACCCCGGCCACTTGCACGGGGGCGCGGACGGGACCCGCCCAGGATGCCCGTACGGTGGGCACCCCCAGCTAGAGGAGGAAGTGTGCGCTCACGCACCACCCGGATCACGATGACGGCACTCGCCGCAGCGCTCGTGCTGAGCGCCTGCGCGGACACGACGGACGGCGAGGAGGCCGCACCCGACACCGACGCCCCGGAGATCGAGGAGGGCGAGGACGGTGAGGATGGCGACCTCGGCGAGGGCGACGCCGGCGAGGACGGTGAGGACGGCGACGAGGAGCTGAGCGAGGAGGACCTCGAGGAACTGCTCGGTGACCAGGGCGACCTCCCCGACCCGAACGAACAGGTCGTCGACGGCGAGTTCCGCGGTGAGGGGATCATCCTGCCGGTACCGGACGGCTTCGAGCTCGACCCGACCGCGTTCATGCAGGGGCTGATCGCCGCGGTGACGCCCGACGGTGAGCGTCAGATCGCCGGGCAGGCCGTCGATGCCGACACGCTCCCGGACGCGCCTGACCTCGAGGAACTCGTCGCGGCCAACAGCGCGCAGTTCGGCGAGCCCGCGAGCGACGAGTCCATCGACATCAGCGGCGCCGCGGAGGCTCGCCAGCTGCGGTACGACACGCTCCCGGCGCAGGCGGAGGGGCAGCCCGACCTCACGCTCCTGCTGGTCGTGGCGGACAACGGCGACGGTCGCCTGGCCGTCTTCAACTACGTCGCCCCGGTCGACGACTACGACAACGAGGTGGCTGAGGACACGTTGAGCACCGTCGGGTTCGACCCCGACAGCTCGCCGCAGGCCCCCGCGGCACCGGCACCGGCGCCCGAGGAACTCGAGGAGCCGTGACCCGGACCTCGCTCGCGTAGCGACCGACGACGGCGGGCCCCGGGATCTCCCGGGGCCCGCCGTCGTCGCGTTGGCGCAGGGCCGTCAGTCGTCCTTGCCGGGCACGATCAGTTCAGCGTCCGGGTCGGGGCTGTCCTGCTGGCCCGGCACGATCAGACCCGGCGCATCCCCATCGCCGTCCTCGGCCTCGGCCGCTGCGGCGTCAGGGTCCTCCTTGAGGCCGAGGTCGATCAACTGCTCGTCCGACGGGGCCCCATCGACATCGGCCGCATCGACGATCGCGTCGATGGTCTTGCGCCGCATGATGTCGCCGATCAGCATCGGCAGGCTGCCCTGCTGCTGGATGATGTTGGCGACCTCCTGGGGCGGCATCTGGTTCGACTGCGCGTGGCGCATGATCTCCTGGTCGATGTCGCTCGGATCGAGGTCGATCGACAGCTCCTGCGACAACGCGTCGAGGACCAGTTGGGCTTTGACCCCCGACGCCGCCTGCTTGCGGGCGTTCTCCTCGTACTCCTCCTGAGTCATGCCCTCCGCCGCCAGGACGGCGTCGACGTCCATGCCGTACTGGCTCGCCTGCTGCTCCAGCTGGTCGAGGCGAGCCTGGACCTCGGACTCGACCATCGACTCGGGCAGCGGCACCTCGACGCGGGCGAGGTAGGCCTCGAGGATGCGTCCACGGAGATCGTGCTGCGCCTCCTGGATCTTGCGCCGCAGCAGCGAGTTGCGGATGTCGGCGCGCAGTTCCTCGATCGTGTCGAACGCTGACGCGGTCGTGGCGAAATCGTCATCGAGGTCGGGCAGGGTCTTCGCTCGCACGTCCTTGACGTGGACGTTGAACGTGGCGGGCTTCCCGCCGTGCTCGGGATAGCCCTCGGGCATCTCGTCGTCGTACGAGAACGTGTCGCCGGCCGACTTGCCCACGATCTCCTCGTCGAGCTTCGGCGTGACGCCTTCGGAGCCGACCTCGTAGAACGCATCCTCGACGTTGGCGTCCTCCAGGACCTCGCCATCGATCTTTACGGTCAGGTCGAGCGTGACCATGTCGCCCTTCGCGGCGGCACGGTCGACCTCGTCGACCTCGGCGAAGCGCTCACGCAGGTTGTTGAGCTGTTCGGTGACGTCGTCCTCGTCGACCTCGTGGTCCGGGAAGGTGACCCCGATGCCGGTGTGGTCCGGCGGATCGAAGGTCGGACGCACCTCGACGGTCGCGGTGAAGCGGGCGCCCTCGGCCTCGTCGAAGACCTCCACGTCGACCTCGGGCTGGGCGACGACGTCCAGCTCCTCCTCACGCAGCGCCTCGGCGTAGTAGTCGCTGAGCGCGTCCTCCATCGCAGCGTTGACGATGGCGCCCTCACCGAAGCGTTGCTCGAGCAGCCGACGCGGTGCCTTGCCAGGGCGGAACCCGGGGATGTTCACCTGCTTCGCCAGCTCCCGGGCGGCCTTGTCGATGGCTTGCTTGACGCGTTTGGGTTCGACCTCGACGGTCAGCTTCACCTTGACGGGATCGAGGGTCTCGACGGAGGTCTTCACGGGCTTCAGGTCCTTCGCAGACGATGATGGTTGTGCCGGTTCCCCGCACACGACCGACCGGGGCTGGTGCTGCCGACGGCAGCGACGCTGACCATGGTGACGATCGGAGCGTGACGATCGGAGCGTGACGATGCGGGAGTGGCGCTCGGAGGGGTGAGGGTAGGACGCGGCGGGACGATGCCGCTCCCTCGGAGCCCGATGGTCCCAGGTCGCCCGCTCCGTGTCCATCCGGCCGGCCGCCGGACGTGCGATGAGGCCGGCCCGATCCGACGGCTAGGCTCCGCTGGTCCGGGGTGTAGCGCAGCTTGGTTAGCGCACCTGCTTTGGGAGCAGGGGGTCGCCGGTTCGAATCCGGCCACCCCGACGGAACGACAGACGTGTCGAGGCCCCGCGATCGCGGGGCCTCGTCGCGCGTCGGTGTCGGTCCGCGTCAGCGCTTGCGCGCGGACTCGCGCTTGGTGACGGCCTTGTCGATCTGGCGCCACAGGTCATCGCGGACCTCGACGACCCCCTTCATCAGGTCCTGCTCGGTGGAGGTGGCCACGATCTTGTTCTCGCCGCTGATCCAGCATTCCAGCGCCATGCGCTGCTTCGAGCTGTCGCGGTCCTTGACCGACAGTTCGAGCTCGACCTGCTCCGGTTCCCACCGTGCCAGACGGCGCTCCAGACGTCCGAACATCAACTCCTTGATCCGCTCGTGCTCGGAGCTGTGGAACTCGGGCACGATGCGGAGGCGGTCTGCGAAGGTGGTCACCATGGTCTCCTGCTCGACGGTGTCCGGTCCACGCTACCGCGGCATCCGGCGGGCCAATGCCGCGCGGCCGCGGGCGCACGGAACGCCGGGATGAGTCGACCGGCGTGGCGCGGTAGCATCACGCCGCCCGCGGGTGTAGCTCAATGGCCAGAGCCCTAGCCTTCCAAGCTAGTTATGCGGGTTCGATTCCCGTCACCCGCTCCAACCCCGGACGGTCCACCCTCTCGATCGACCGCGGGATGGCGGCCTACTGCGGCGTGAAGGTCTGCGGCCCGGCCCCGACGCCGGTGACGACCAGGGCCGTGAGCACACCGAGCACGACGACGATCCAGAACGTCCACCAGAAGCGCTTGCGGATCCGGTTGCGTCGCGCTCGCGCCCGCGCCTCGGCCTGGCGCTGCTTCCGGCCGGGCGTTGGACGCCCCTTCGGTGCCGTCGGATCCTTCGGACCCCGGGGCGAAGCATCCTGTGCGTCCTGCCGCTTACGATCGGACCGTGCCACGGGTGTGCCTCCTCGACCTCGGGGCGCCCGGCTCTCCCGCGGGCGACGACCCGGAGCGTAACGGAAGCCAGGTGACCATCGGGGCGTTGCCCGGGACGTGCCCCACCACCCACCCGCACCGCCCACCTCCCAGCCCGCACCGCCCACCGCGCACCACCCACCGATCGGATCGACCACCGTGAGCGACGCCTCGACCGACGACCCCACCACCGCCACCGCACATCGCATCCTCGACCGCGCCCGCACGTTCGCGGTCGTCGGCGCATCGGCCAGACCCCACCGACCCAGCCACGGCGTGATCGGCACCCTGCTGGCCCACGGCTACACGGTCATCCCCGTGACCCCGAACGCCGACGAGGTCCACGGCCTGGCCACCTACCCGGACCTCGCATCGATCCCCAGCGACATCGAGGTGGATGTCGTTGACATCTTCCGACGGTCCGACCGGGCCGGGCGCCACGTCGACGAGGCCATCGAGATCGGCGCGGGGGCCGTCTGGATGCAGCTCGGCGTCATCGACGAGGCCGCCGCCCGCCGAGCCACCGAGGCCGGGCTCGACGTGGTGATGGACCGGTGTCCGGCGATCGAGCTGTCCCGCTGAGTCGGTCCGGGACTACCCGTCCTGCCGGGAGATGGCCGCGACGACCTCGTCGAGTGCCGCCAGCGAGTGGCCGCTGACGAACGTGTCGACGTACGGCAGGGCCGCGGCCATCCCCCCGACCAGTGGCTCGTAGCGCGGGCTGGCCCGCCGCGGGTTGACCCACACGATCCGGTGGGCCAGGCGGGACAACCGGGCCATCTGCTCGCCGAGCACCTCCGGATCATCCCGCTCCCAGCCGTCGGAGACGATGACCACGACCGCACCGCGCGCCATCCCCCGCCGCCCGTGGTCGTCGTTGAAGGCCTTGAGTGCCTCACCGATCCGGGTCCCCCCGGACCAGTCCGGCGCGGTCCGACCGGCCCGCTGCAGCGCGACCTCCGGTTGGCGGACGCGCAGGTCGCGGGTCAGCCGGGTCAGGCGCGTCGCGAACACGAACGCCTCGGCGCGTGCCCCACCGACCGCGGAGTGCAGCAACTGCAGGTAGGCACGGGCGTAGGGCTCCATGGACCCCGAGATGTCGCACAGCAGCACGAGCCGACGCGGGCGGGTGCGCTGCCGCCGGCGGATGCGTGCGACGGGATCCCCGGCGGTGCGGTGGGATGCGGCGACGGTCGCCCGCAGATCGAACCGGTCACCACGCGCGTGGCGCACCCGTCGACGGGACCGCCGCGGCGGTGGGGCGACCTTCAACCGGTCGAGCAGGGTGCGCAGCCGCCGCAGCTCCTCCGGGGTGAGGCTCGCGAAGTCCTTGGTCCGCAGCCGTTCGTCGGTGCTCATGGCGGCCAGGATCGTCTCACGGGCATCGTCGTCCTCCCCCGTATCACCACCGGGATCGCCCACGGGGTTGGGTGACGGCACCGGCGAGGTCGCGCCGGCCCGGTCGCCGGCGGTCGGCGGACGCTGGTCGCCGGGTCGGACGTGCGCGGGGGGCGGAGCGGAGGTGTCACCCCGCTGCTCGGCCGGATCGACGATCCCACCGAAGACCTGCGCGAAGACCCGGTCGAACGCCTCGATCTGTCCCTGCCCCGTCAGCAGGGTCACCCGGGCGGACCAGTACAGCTCGTCGATCGTGGCGGGCGTGGCCAGAGCCATCGCGCGGGCGAACCGACCCGCCCGCTCCGGGGAGACCGGCACACCGGCGGCATGCAGCAGGTGGGCGAACCGGCCGGCCACCTCGGCCAGATCCGGCCCGCCGGGGGCCGGCTCGCCAGGCGTCGGCTCGCGGGTCACGCGCCCGCGACCCACGTGAGGCCGCGCTCCTCGGCGAGGTCGACGTCCTCGCGGTACTTCAGCACCGACCCGAGGGTGCGCTGCGCCGCGTCGGCATCCAGCGAGCGGGCACCGAGCAGATCGAGCGCCAGGGTCCAGTTGATGGCTTCGGCGATCCCGGGCGGCTTCTGCAGATCCAGGGTCCGCAGCCGCCCGACCCCGGCCGCGATCTGCTCGGCGAGGCCGCGGCTGCTCGCCGGCACGCGACGACGGATGATCTCGACGGCTCGATCGAGGTCGGGGTAGTCGATCCAGTGGTAGAGACACCGGCGCTTCAACGCATCGTGCAGGTCCCGGGTGCGGTTGGACGTCAGCACGACGATCGGGGGGACCTCGGCCGTGATGGTCCCGAGTTCGGGGATCGTCACCGACGACTCGGCGAGCAGTTCGAACAGGAACGCCTCGAACTCATCGTCCGCGCGATCGATCTCGTCGATCAGCAAGACCGCGGGCCGCGGGCCGGGGTGTCGGATGGCATCGAGCAGTGGACGGCCGACGAGGTAGTCGGCGCCGAACAGATCGTGTTCGTCGAGGTCGCGGCCCTTCGACTCGGCGAGTCGGATGCCGAGCAGTTGGCGCGGGTAGTTCCACTCGTACAGCGCCTCCGCAGCATCGATGCCCTCGTAGCACTGCAACCGGATCAGCGGGGTGTCCAGGACCTGCGCGAGCGCCTTGGCGGCTTCCGTCTTGCCGACCCCGGCCTCGCCCTCGAGGATCAGCGGCTGCGGGAGGCGCACGGCGCAGAACAGCGCCGTCGCCAGACCCGGGTCGGCCAGGTACCCGCTGGCGTCCAGACGCGCAACGAGCGCGTCGACGTCGTCGACGATGTCCGCGAGGTCGGTCACGCCCCGAACGCCGCCGGATCCGCGGTGAACGCCTTCTGACACCCGCTCCCGCAGAACCACACCCGGCCGTCACCGTGGTCGACGTGCAACGAGGTCTCGACCATCGCGACGGTCATCCCGCACACCGGGTCGATCGCCGAGGCCGCCGCGGCCACCGGTTCGCCCGCCGCCGGCGGGCTGGCCGGGCGGGGACGGACCTCGATGATCCCGGCGAGGATCGACAACGCGACCTCCTCCGGGGTCCTGGCACCGATGTCGAGGCCGGCCGGGACGTCGACGCGTCGCTTGTCCTCCTCCTCGACGTCCAGTGACGCCACCACCGCTGACCCGCGCCGGGGACTGGCGACCAACCCGATGTAGCCGACCCCCGCATCGAGGGCGGCGCGCAGCACCGGTTCCTCGTCACGACCGTGCGAGGCGACCACCACCGCCGAGGTATCCGGGGGGAGCTCGCCCTCGAAGGTGCGCAGGTCGTAGCCCAGGTGGTTGCCGAGGACCACCAGGGCCCGGGCGATCGGCGCGTCACCCGCGACCACGACCATCGGCACCGGCCGTTCCGGTTCCAGGAAGATCTCGATCGTGCCGCCCGACAGGCAGTGGTTGTGCACGACCAGCTTGCCGGGCTGGTCGGGCTCCGGCTCCGGGGTGATCCGCAGCAGCAGCGACTCACCGGTCTGCAGGACCCGCAGCGACTGGTCGCGGACGGTCGCCTCCGCACACGTCCCGCCGACGAACCCTTCGATGGTGCCGTCGTGCAGCACCAGGGCCTCGTCCCCGGGCTTGGCGGACGTGGGACGCTCCGCGAGGACCACACGGGCGTGGACGAACGGCACACGGTCGGCGCGCAGCGCCGACGACCGATCGGTCACCGGTGCGTCCATGATGCGTCCTCGTCGTGTCGTGGTGCGGGCTACTCCAGGGCGAGGTCCGTGCGCAGCGGCGAACCCTGCATGGCCCGCCAGACCGCCGCGGGTGTCAGGGGCATGTCCGCGGCCCGGACGCCGATCGCGTCCAGCACCGAGTTCACCACCGCGGCCGGACTCCCGACGGTGGCGGACTCCCCCACACCCTTGACCCCGAGCGGGTGGTGCGGCGACGGCGTGACCGTCTCACCGAGCTCGTAGCTCGGGCACTCCATCGAGGTCGGCAGCAGGTAGTCCATGAACGACCCACCGAGGTTGGTGCCATCGCGCTCGAACGCGATCACCTCCATGAGCGCCATCCCGATGCCGTCCGCGACCCCGCCATGGACCTGTCCCTCGACGATCATGGGGTTGATCCGCGGTCCGCAGTCGTCGACCGCGATGAACCGACGGACCTTGACCTCACCGGTCCCGGCATCCACGTCCGTGACGCAGATGTAGGCACCGAAGGGGTAGGTCAGCTCCGGCGGGTCGTAGACCGCCGTGGCGTCCAGGTGGCCCTCGACCCCCTCAGGGAGTTCGAGACTGCTGTGGGCCGCCATCGCGATGTCCTGGATCGTCTTGGCATTGTCCGGGTCGCCCTTGACGAACCAGCGACCGTGGTCCCATTCGAGGTCGTCCGGCGAGCACTCGAGCGCCGCTGCCGCGATGATGCGCGACTTGTCCTTGACACGACGAGCGACCACGGCCGCAGCCGCCCCGGACACCGGGGTCGACCGTGAGCCGTAGGTGCCCAACCCGAACGGCGTGTTGTCGGTGTCCCCGTGGACGACGTCGATGTCCTCCGGCGGGATCCCGAGCTCGTGGGAGATGATCTGCGCGAACGTGGTCTCGTGGCCCTGGCCCTGTGACTGGACGCTCAGACGCACCACCGCTTTGCCGGTGGGGTGGATCCGCAGTTCACAGCCGTCGGCCATCCCGAGCCCGAGGATGTCCATGTGCTTGCGCGGCCCGGCGCCGACACCTTCGGTGAAGAACGAGATGCCGATACCCATCAGCTTGCTGGACTCACCGGCTTCGTAGGCCCTGCGGACCTCGGCCTGCTCGGCCCGGAGGTCGTCGTAGCCGGCGATGCGCATCGCCTCCTCGAGCGCCCGCGGGTAATCGCCCGAGTCGTACTCCCAGCCCGTCGGCGTGGTGTAGGGGAACTGCTCGGGCTTGAGTAGGTTCTTCATGCGCAGCTCGGCGGGGTCCATGCCGAGCTCGTCGGCCAGGCAGTCGATCATGCGCTCGACGAGGTAGACCGCTTCGGTGACCCGGAAGGAACACGCGTAGGCCACCCCACCCGGCGCCTTGTTGGTGTAGACCGCCGTGACGTTGCAGTGCGCCGCGTCGTAGTCGTAGGACCCGGTGAAGATGTGGAAGAAGCCGGCCGGGAACTTCGTCGGTTGGGCAACCCCGTTGAAGGCCCCGTGGTCGGCCAGGACGTCGACCTTCAGACCCAGGATCTTGCCGTCCTTGGTCGCCGCGATCGAACCGGTCATGTGGTAGTCCCGGGCGAACGAGGTCGACATCAGGTTCTCGGAACGATCCTCCATCCACTTCACCGGCTTGCCGGTGACGATCGAGCCGACGATCGAACACACGTAACCGGGGTAGATGCCGACCTTGTTACCGAAACCGCCACCGATGTCGGGCGAGATGACCTGGATCTTGTGTTCCGGCAGCCCGGCGACGAGCGCGTAGAGCGTCCGGTGGGCGTGCGGCGCCTGGGTGGTGGTCCAGATGGTCAGCTTGCCGCTGATCGGGTCCATACTGGCGACCGACCCGCACGTCTCCATCGGCGCGGGATGCACGCGCGGATAGAGCATCTCCTGGGTGACGACCACCTCGGCGTTGCTGAAGACCTCGTCGCACTTCGCGGCGTCACCGGCCTCCCAGTCGTAGATGTGGTTGTCGGTCCGGCCTTCGAGGTCGTCGCGGACGATCGGGGCGTCGTCGTCCAGGGCGTGCTTCGCGTCGACGACCGCGTCAAGTGGCTCGTAGTCCACGTCGATCAGCTGCAACGCGTCCCGTGCCGAGTACTTGTCCTCGGCGATGACGAACGCGACCTCCTGGCCCTGGAAGCGGACCTTGTCGGTACACAGCACGGACTGGGTGTCCTGGGAGAGGGTTGGCATCCAGGCCAGGCCGAGGCCCTCGAGGGTCTCGCCGGTGATGACCGCCTTGACCTTCGGGTGCGCCTCCGCGGCGCTGGTGTCGATCCCGGTGATCCGGGCGTGCGCGATCGGACTGCGCAGGATCGCGCCGTGGAGCATGCCGGGCAGGTTCACGTCGTCGACGTACGTGCCGGCCCCGCGGAGGAACCGCGCATCCTCCTTGCGGTGCATGCGGCCGAAGCCGATCGGGTTGCCCTCTGCACTGATGGGAACGTCGGTCGCGGTCATGCGCTGACCTCCTCGGCGTCGGTGGCGCCCTCGGGGTGTTCCGCGGCCCATCGCACGGCGCGGACGATGTTCTCGTAGCCGGTGCACCGGCACAGGTTGCCGGAGATGGCCTCGCGGATCGTGGCCTCGTCGGGATCCGGATCACGCGCGAGCAGCCACCGGGCCGTCATGATCATCCCGGGGGTACAGAAGCCGCACTGCAGGCCGTGCTCCCGCATGAACCCCTCCTGCACCGGGTCGAGCTGTCCGTCGACCGCCACTCCCTCGACGGTCTCCACATCACGCCCGCCGGCCATCGCGGCGAGCATCGTGCAGCTCTTGACCGCCTGTCCGTCGACCGCCACCGTGCAGGTGCCGCAGTTGGAGGTGTCGCACCCCCAGTGGGTACCGGTGAGACCGAGTTCGTCCCTGAGGTAGTGCACGAGCAGCATGCGCGCCTCGACATCCGCCTCGCGCTCTTCGCCGTTGACCGTCATCTTGACCTGCATCAGCTCTCCTCCCCACGTGCGCGGGCGGTTGCCCGGGTCAGCGCCCGGAGCACCAGCTCCCGGGCCAGGTGCCGCTTGTAGTCCTCGGGACCGCGCTGGTCGGTGACCGGCGAGCACTGGTCGTGACAGAGTTGGGCCGCCACCTCGAAGCTCTCGCGCGTCGCGGGCTGCCCACGCAGCGCCTCCTCGGCGTCGGGCACGATGAAGTGATCGGCACCGACGGCGGCCAGCCCGATCCCGGCATCCGCGATGGTGTCGCCGTCGAGTTGGACGAACGCGCCGGCCGCGGCGACCGCCCAGTCACCGACGCGGCGTTCGACCTTCTCGTAGGCACTGCCGGTCGCGTTGCGGATCGGGAAGCGGACCTCGGTGAGGATCTCCGCATCGCCGACCTTGGTCTCGTAGGGGCCCTCGTGGAACTCGCGCATCGGGACCGTGCGCGACCCACTGGACGAGCGGATCACCACGCTGCCCCCCAGGGCAGCGCCGACGGCCGACAGATCCTCCGCGGGGTCGGCCTGGCAGAACGACCCGCCGATCGTGCCACGGTTGCGGACCAGCGGGTCGGCGATCACACGTTCCGCATCCCGGAAGATCGGGTAGTGCTCGGCGAGCAGCGCCGAATCCAGGATCGCCGCGTGGCGCACCATCGCGCCGATCGCGATCTCGTCCCCGTCGATCCGGATGTGGTCGAGGTCGGGGACATCGTTGATGTCGATCAGCACCTCGGGGAAGGCCAGTCGCAGCTTCATCATCGGCAGCAGGCTGTGGCCTCCCGCGATGAGCCGGGCCTCGTCCCCGTGGCGTTCCAGCAGCGCGATGGCGTCGTCGATGCTCGACGCCCGCTCGTAGTCGAAGGTCTCCGGTACCTGCACGTCGTCGCCTCCCAGCGTCACCCGCGAACGTTCCACATACAACCTTCAGGGAAGATAACCAGCCGCCGGACACTTCGCTGCGATTGTTGGTGGGGACGTGCGCTGGATCGGGACGGAGCGCCCGCGGCCGCACGATCCCGGCGTCCGCGCCCGAGGGCCACGACCGGTCAGTCGGCCTGCTCAGCGAGTGCGTCGTTGACGTCGCGCTCGAACGCGATCATCGGGGCGAGGATCGCCGCGAACAGGTCCCGGCGGTCGTAGGACCGGCCGACGACGTCGACCAGGATCGACATCCCGAGCAACGCTGCCTGGTAGAGGCGCACGGCTCGCTCCGCCGGCAGCCGCGCACGTTCGAGGTCGACCAGCGGTCCGAGCCGGTCCAACGCCGCATCGACGAGATCGCGCAGTTCCGCGGCGATCGCCGGGTGGTGGCGCGCGATCAGGTGGACCTCCAGGCGCAACGCCCGTGAGGCCGCCCGGCTGGGCACCGTCGTGGCCATCAGGCCGAAGCTGATCGCGGACGGCGGATCGTCGGTCGCGAGCCCCTGGATCGCGCCCTGCGCATCCTCGATGACCCGCGCACGGATGTGGGCCCGCAGCGTGTCGAGGAGCAACGCCTCGACCCCTTCGTAGCGGCGGTACAGCGCCATCCGATCCACGCCGGCCTGCCGGGCGATGCGGGTGACCGTCGCGTCCGCGAGGCCCCGTGCGGCCACCACGGCCTCCGTCGCCTCGATCAGGACCGCCCGTAGGCGGTCCTCCACCGGATCCCCGTGGTCGCCGACCATCACCGCGCCGAGCCGGGGACGGGGTTCGATCGCCTCGTCACCGACGTCTCTGGCTGCGACGACGTCCGGATCGACCGCAGGAGCGGCGAGCCGGCTGAGGACCGCGCCCCAGTCCGTCCCGTCCGCCAACTGGCAGTTGCCGAGTACCGCCGCACCCCACACGACCGCGGCCACCATCTCGACGAGCATCCGATCATCCGCGCCGGCGCGGTCGCCGATCCACGCGGCCACGTCACCCGCGACGACCTCGCGCAGGGCCTCCCGGCGGCGAGCCGCGACGGCAAGATCCGAAGCGGCGGTCAGCGACGGTCCGTCGAACGACAGCGCTGGAGCCGGGACGGAGGCCTCGCGGTCGGCCGTCCGCACATGTGCGAGCGCCGCGTCCAGCTGCTCGAGGACCGCGGGGCACAACCGCTGCGTCCAGACGTCGACCAGCAGCTCATCAACGTCCGCCCAGTACCCGAACAGCGCCCCGGTCGTCAGCCCGGCGGCGGCCGCCACCCGGGCCGTGCGGACCCCGTCGATCCCGTGCCTGACGATGTCGTCGACGGCCGCATCGAGCAGCCGTTCCCGCGACGGCCCCGTCGACCCATCCCGCGACGGCCCCGTCGACCCATCCCGCGACGGCCCCGTCGACCCATCCCGCGACGGCCCCGTCGACATCCCGATAGCTCCACCTCCCGGCCGTTCC
>JAWLFE010000004.1:0-9650 GCA_041685735.1 Nitriliruptoraceae bacterium | reverse complement strand
TCCCGCGACGGCCCCGTCGACCCATCCCGCGACGGCCCCGTCGACCCATCCCGCGACGGCCCCGTCGACATCCCGATAGCTCCACCTCCCGGCCGTTCCGGCGCCCTGTCACGGGCGGACCGCAGACCACGAGCGCCGCGCCCCGTGGCGCCGGTGTCAGGGTACTGGTCGGTCCTGGACCGGGAGTGGGAACCGTTCGCCGGCTTGTCCCATCCGTTCGAACAGCGCGGCGATCGTCGCATGCCACAGCGGGCTGGCGGGATCGATCACGTCGAAGTGGTCCCCCGGCAGGCTGACCACGTCGACCGTCGCCCCCTCCGCAACCGCGGCGAACCGACGGTTCATGTCCACGAGGTCCGGGTCGTCCCCGGTCCCGAACGCGAGCACGGTCGGGACCCGGCGCCGGGGATGCGCGAGTGGGGACGCGGCCCGGTACCGCTCGGGCAGCTCAGCCGTGCGGCCCCCGAGTGCCAGGCGGACGGCCCCGTCCGACAGGTCCCGCTCGTCGGCGGTGTGCAGGTCGACGACACCGGCGAGTGATGCCACGGCGGCGACGGGCTGACCCGCACCGGCCCGCTCCTCGGCGATCTGCAGCGCGAGCTGCCCGCCGGCGGAGTGGCCGATCAGAGCGAGTCGCCCAGGGTCGCCGTCGGCCCCGACGACCGCATCCGCCGCCTGGTGGACGCCGGCGTGGACATCGTCGAGGGTCGCCTGCCACCCGTGGTGATCGGGTCGCCGGTACTCGAGGTTCACACTCACCAGCCCACGCGCGGCCAGGTCGATCGCGAGGGCATCCATGAGGTCCACCTGCCAGCACGACCGCCAGTACCCGCCGTGGATCAGCACCCCGACACCCGTCGGCATGCCTGCCGGGGACGGTCGTCGGATCTGCGCGAACTGGTCCGGGTGGTCGCCGTAGCGCCGCGTGGTCGCCGGGTGCCGGGCGGCATGGACCGCCGCGCGGATGGCCCAGGCGATCCCACCGAGGCCGATGCCACGCAGGTGGGCCGACAGCTGCGGCGAGGTGTCCCGCTCCCGGGCATGCGGATCGAACCGGACCACGACGTCGTTCGGTCGGGTCCGATCGGCGTCACGGGGTGCGAGCAGCGCCGCCACCTCGACGTCCGCGGGTGGCACCACGACGGTCGCGGTTCCCTCCTCATGCAGGCGGTCGCGGAACCCGTCGCCATCGCACCAGTCGACCCGGTGGTCGATGTGCAACACGGCGGCGGTTCCGGCCACCAGGTCCTCGACCGTGGGCCGATCGAGCGGCGCGGCACGGTCGATCACCACCAACAGCCGCATGATCGGGCCTTCCCTCCACCATGGAAACGCGCTTGACTGTCCCCCGTTGCACCCACGGTACGGCGGGGACGCCGACGCCGGGGCGATGAGGAAGGACGTGGGGGTGGCGCCGGACCGGGGCGTGGGGAACGGGTCTGGGGGCGACGGGACTGCGGGAGACGAGTCTGCGGGCGACGGGGCGACGGGGGACGGGGCCATGGGCAGCGAGGTGGCGGACCACGGGGACCCGGGTGGCGACGGGTCGTCGGACGACCCGGTGGTCCGTGCCCGGGGCGACTGGGGGCGGGAGCGTCCCGAACTGGACACGAGCTCGATGGAGATCTTCGGCCGTCTCCTGCGCGCACAGCGGCTGGCGGAGACGCGCCTGGCGGCCGTCGTCGACCAGTACGGCCTGAACCTGTCCGCCTTCGACATCCTCGCGAGCCTGCGCCGCAGTGGTCCTCCGTTCCGTCGGACACCGACCGAGCTCGCGGCCTCCTCGATGCTGACGACGGGTGGGGTGACCTTCCGGCTCGAACGCCTGGAGGCGGCGGGGCTGATCCGCCGGGTGCGGTCCGAGCGGGATCGCCGGGTGCTCTGGGCCGTGCTGACCGATCAGGGTCGCACCATCATCGATCGGGCCATCGAGGACCTGCTTGACCACGAACAGGCCCTGCTCGCGACGCTGGAGACCGACGAGATCGACCAGGCCCGGCGTTCGCTCCAACGCCTGATCACCGCGCTCCAGGCTGCGCAACCGGCCGCGTCGGCCGCGTCGGCCGCATCCGGTCGCGAGCCCTCGACGTGATCACGGGCTCGGCACGGACGCGCCATGGCCGAGGTCACGCAGCGCCTTGCGTATGGCATCGGCGGCGGCGTCCATCTCATCCGGGTCCGCGTCGGGGTCGGCCCGGTCGAAGCTGAGGTCGGACAGGTCGTGGATCTGCGCGACGTGGATGTGCACGTGCGGCACCTCGAACCCCGCGATCATCTGACCGACACGCGGCGGGTCGAACGCCCGCTGGATGCCCTGGCCGATGATCTGCGAGAGCCGGGCACAGTGGCTCCACACCTCCGGATCGAGGTCCAACCAGTGGTCGACCTCGGCACGGGGCACGACCAGGCTGTGCCCGGGGGTGATCGGCGCGATCGACAGGAACACGACCGCCCGGTCGTCCTTCCAGACGAACCGACCGGGCAGCTCACCGTCGATGATGCGGGTGAAGACGCTGGGCATGACGACCTCCGGATCGGGTCGCGAGGATAACGGCCCGTTCAGGAGGTTTGGCCGACGACATCCTGCCCCCCGCACCCCGTCCGATGCGGTCGCACGACCCGCAGGTCGGGGGCGGTCGTCATAGTGCTCATCGGCTTCACGCAGGTCACCCGGTCTGCGTGCGGGCCCACCAGCAACGCCGGTCCGGCTGGGATCGCACCACACAGCGGCGCGAGCACGGTCGCCAGGGCCATCGTCCACGCGATGTCGTCGTCCGACCCGTCGAGGTCGATGGCCTGACCAGATCGAGGGGCAGGCCGAGGTGCAACAGAGCGGTCGTGGACCAGGCGGGACCGGCGACCAGGTCCTCCGGGCTCGTCGTCAGCGCCGGGGTGCGGGGCGGTGGGGCGACAGCCGGCAGGAGATCGGCCACTGGGACATCCGCGAGCTGCTCCTCGGGCATCTGCTGGTGCAGGAAGATCGCGAAGTCGATCGTGTTGGGTGCGTCGTCAGCGTCCCGGAGCAACCAGTCGACGGGGGAGCTGGTGACCGAGCGGGGCTGACGCCGCCCCGCTGCGGCGACCACCTCGCTCAGGCGCTCGGCACGACCGGGCGGTGTGGGGCGCGGGTCGTCTCGTAGGCGGCGATGTCGTCGTCGTGCTCGAGCGTCAACGCGATGTCGTCCAGACCGTTGAGCAGGCAGTGACGGGTGTGCGGATCGATCTCGAAAGCGACCTCCACACCGTCCAGGCCACCGACCCCCGGGGCGCTGACCCGCAGTTCGGTCAGATCGACGGTGACCTCCACCGACGGGTCCGCATCGATCAGGGCGAACAGCTGCGCCACGACGCCCTCGTCGAGCACCACGCAGACCACGCCGATCTTCGCGCAGTTGGTCCGGAAGATGTCGGCGAAGCTCGGCGCGATGATGGCGTCGAACCCCGCGTCCTGCAGCGCCCACGGCGCATGTTCCCGCGAGGAGCCGCAACCGAAGTTGCGACCGGCGACCAGGATCGGTGCGCCGGCGTGCTCGGGCCGGTTCATCGGGAAGGACGGATCCGGCGACCCGTCGTCGAGGTAGCGGCGTTCGGAGAACGCGAAGGGACCGAACCCGGTCTTCTTGACCGACTTGAGGAACTGCTTGGGGATGATCAGATCGGTGTCGACGTCGTTGAGCTGGATCGGGCAGGCACGCCCGGTGATCGTGGTGACGGGTTCCATCAGGCGTCCTTCACGTCGGTGGCGGACAGCTCGTCGCGGACGTCCACGAACCGGCCGTGGATGGCGGCGGCCGCGGCCATCGCCGGCGAGACCAGGTGGGTGCGCCCCTTGAAGCCCTGGCGGCCCTCGAAGTTGCGGTTGGAGGTCGATGCGGCCCGCTCCCCCGGTTCCAGCTGGTCCGGGTTCATCCCGAGGCACATCGAACAGCCCGGATCGCGCCAGTCCATGCCGGCCTCGATGAGCACGTCTGCGATGCCCTCCGCCTCAGCGGCGGCCTTCACGAGCCCGGAGCCGGGCACGACCATCGCCTGGATGTTGTCGGCGACCTTCCGGCCCTTGACGACCGCGGCGACCGCGCGCAGATCCTCGAGGCGCCCGTTGGTACAGGAGCCGATGAAGACCTTGTCGAGCTGGAGGTCCCCGAAGGACTCGCCGCCCGACAGGCCCATGTAGTCGTAGGCCCGCTGCCACTGCTTCGCGGTGGCGTCGTCCGGCGCGTCGGCGAGGGTGGGGATGCGCTCGTCGATCCGGACGGACTGTGCCGGGGTGGTGCCCCAGGTGACCGTTGGCGCGACCTCGGTCGCGTCGATGTGGACCGTGCGGTCGAACGTCGCGCCAGGATCGGTCGCGAGCGCCCGCCAGTCCTCGACGGCCTGGTCCCACTGCTCGCCCTTGGGTCCGAACGGCCGGTCCTTGAGGTAGGCGAAGGTGGTCTCGTCGGGGGCGACCAGCCCAGCCCGGGCACCGCCCTCGATCGTCATGTTGCAGACGGTCATGCGGCCCTCCATCGACATCGATCGGATGGCCTCACCCCGGTACTCGATGACGTGGCCGACCCCGCCGTCGACCCCGATGGTGTTGAGGATGTGCAGGATCAGGTCCTTGGGCGAGGTCCCGGGTGGCAGGGCGTCCTCGACCTCGACCGCGAGGGTCTTGGGCATGCGCTGCGGCAGGGTCTGGGTCGCCAGGACGTGCTCGACCTCGGAGGTGCCGATCCCGAACGCCAACGCACCGAAGGCACCGTGGGTGGCGGTGTGCGAGTCGCCACAGACGATGACCGATCCGGGCTGGGTCAGGCCGAGTTCCGGACCGATGATGTGCACGATGCCCTGGTTGCGGTTGCCCATCTCGAACAGGCGGATCCCCGCATCCTCGCAGTTGGTCCGCAGCGCCTCCATCTGCGCGACGGACAGCTCATCGGCCAGCGGCAGCTCCCCCGAGACCTGGCGGGGATCGGTCGGGACGTTGTGGTCCATCGTGGCCAGCGTCAGGTCCGGACGGCGGACCTTGCGGCCGGCGAGGCGCAGTCCCTCGAACGCCTGCGGCGAGGTGACCTCGTGCACGAGGTGCAGATCCACGTACAGCAGGTCGGGGATCCCCTCCTCCGACCGGACGACGTGGTCGTCCCAGATCTTCTCAACGATCGTCTTCGGTGTCATCGTGGCATCTCTTCGGTGGTCGGGATGGAGCAGGGAGGACGGGACGGTGGCCGGGTGCGTGCCGGCCGTCAGCCCGACCAGCGCGACGAGGTCTGGGCGCGCAGGCTCGCGTAGTCGAGCTCCTCGGAGCGCTCGACCTCGACGGTGACGTCGTCGGAGCCGGTGGACTCCTCGTAGGAGGCGGCCACCTCAGCGACCAGGGCCGCTTCTTCCTCGGGGGTGTGGTCAGGGGGAACCTTGAGCCGGATCACGTTCATCCGTGCTCCTTTCCGTGCAGGTCGTCGGGCGGGCGACGCCGCCACGACGCGGTGGATGGGCCGTTCCCGGGTCCTGCCTCCGCGTCACCGTCGAACGGGTGGGACGGCGCCGCGGCAGACGAGGAACGGCAGCACGGAAAGGCCCACGATCAGGGCCTGCAGCGCGTGGCGAGCCCCACGCCCGGCATCGGCCGGGTCCGGAACGGGGCTGCGATGGGTGCGCATGCAGCCATTGTTGCCGGTCGTCGACCCGGCGCGCAACTCCCCGTGCGCCAGCGATAGCGTGACGCACGCACGACGGCCCCTCCGGGCGAGGCAGCAGCCACGCGCGGCACCGGGGCGACGGTCATCGACACCGCGAGGCGACGACATGCGAACCGACCCCGTGGGCGCACCCTCCGCACCGAGCCCCGATGACCTCGAGGAAGCGTGGTCGACCGCCGCCGCGGCCGCCGAACGGGCCGGGGTCCGGATCAGCGACGTCCACGATCCGGCCGCCGCGACGCAGGCCGCCGCCCTGTTCGACCGTGTCTGGGGACGCTCGGCCGACGCCGCGTCGATCCTCGCCCCCGAGGCACTGCTGGCGATCGCCCACGCGGGCGGACAGGTCACGACCGCGACCGACGCCGCCGGGAACCTGGTCGGGGCGACCGCCGCCTTCGTCGGACTGGACGACGGCGTGGTGCTGCTGCACTCCCACGTGACCGGGGTCGAGGCCGCGACCGAGGCACGCGGCATCGGGCGAGCCCTGAAGTGGTACCAACGGGCCTGGTGCCTGCAACGTGGTATCGGCCTGGTCCGGTGGACCTTCGATCCCGCGATCCGGCGCAACGCCGTGATCAACCTGATCCACCTCGGGGCCGGTATCGCCGGCTACGAGCACGACGTGTACGGCTCGATGCCGGATGCGCGCAACGCGTCCCTCCCGACCGATCGCCTGGTGGTCGCCTGGGACCTCACCGCTCCACGCGTGCGTGCCGCGGCGTCCGGCCGGGCGGCCGCACCCGATGCCGACGCGCTGCGACGCACCGGAGCCGAGGCGACCCTCGACGTCGGCCCTGACGGCGGCCCCGTGGTCGCCGCCTCGACCGCTGCCCGCCGGCTCGTCAGGATCCCGCAGGACATCGAATCGCTCCGTGCCACCGACATCGACACCGCGGCGGCCTGGTCGGCGGCGCTGCGGGAACATCTGGGTGAACCGATCCGGGCTGGCTTCCGCGTCAGCGGGTTCACCCGCGACGGGTGGTACGTACTGACCGCCGATCGACGGGTTGCCGAACTGAAGGACGACGCGTGAGCCTGCGACCGCTCCCGCCGATCGCGGTCGAGTGCATCGACCTGGTCCGCGTCGAGCTGCCCCTGATCCGCCCCTTCCGCACCTCCTTCGGGACCCAGACCTCCCGGGACATCCTGCTGGTCCGGGTCGCGGCTGATGGAGCGGAAGGGTGGGGCGAATGTGTCACGCCCGGCGCTCCCGTCTACTCCGAGGAGTTCACCGACGGTGCGGCGCTGGTGCTGCGCGATCACCTGGTCCCCCGCCTGCTCGCTGACGGCCCGCAGGTCACGGCCGAGGACGTCGGCGCGCGTCTCGCCGGGTTCCACGGACACCGCATGGCCAAGGCGGCCCTCGAGCTCGCCGTCCTGGACGCGCAGCTCAGGACCGCCGAGCTGTCCCTCGCCCACCACCTCGGGGCCGAGGTGTCCCGGGTCCCCGCCGGCGTCTCGGTCGGCATCCCCTCGGGGGGGACCGGTGAGCTGCTCGACCAGGTCGCGAGCCACCTCGACGAGGGGTACCTGCGGATCAAGGCGAAGGTCGAGCCCGGTTTCGACGCCGACCCGATGGAGGCCGTCCGGGAACGCTTCGGTCAGCAGCTGCGCTTCCAGGTCGATGCCAACGCCGCGTACGACCCCGACGACCACGACCACATGGCCGCCCTCGACCGCCTGGATGCGCTGGGCATGGTCATGATCGAGCAGCCGTTCGCGCCGGACCGGTTGCGTGACCACGCACGCCACGCACGACGGTGGTCGACCCCCGTCTGCCTGGATGAGTCGATCCACGACGCGACCCGGGCCCGCGATGCCATCGAGAGCGGTGCCGCAGGGATCGTCAACATCAAGGTCGGGCGGGTGGGCGGGATCCTCGAGTCGGTCCGGGTCCGCGACATCTGCCGGGATCGCGGCGTGCCCGTGTGGTGCGGCGGCATGCTCGAATCCGGGATCGGCCGCGCCGTCAACGTCGCGCTGGGCGCGCTGCCGGGTTTCGAGTTCCCCGGCGACACGTCCGCCTCGGATCGCTACTGGGCCGAGGACCTGACCGAACCGTTCGTGCTCGAGGGCGGCCACCTGGCGGTCCCGGCCACGCCCGGCATCGGGCGCACGCCCCGGCCCGAGATGCTGACCAGCGCACGCCGTGATCGGGTGACCGGCTGATGGCCACCGAGACGGAGACCACCCCGATGGACCTACCGATCGTCCCTCCGATCAAGCCGATGCTGGCCAAGCTGTCCCGGGAGCTGCCCACCGGTGACCTGCTCTACGAGCCGAAGTGGGACGGCTTCCGCTGCATCATCTTCCGCGACGGCGACGACCTGCTGCTCCAGAGCCGCAGTGGCAAGCCGCTGGACCGCTACTTCCCGGAACTGCTCGAACCGCTGCTGACCGCCCTGCCCGACCGCATCGTCCTCGATGGTGAGCTCGTGGTCCCGCTCGGTGACGGACTCGACTTCGATGCGCTGTCGAACCGGATCCACCCGGCCGCGTCACGGGTCGAGGTGCTGGCGGCTGAGACGCCGGCGCACCTCGTCGCGTTCGACCTGCTCGCACTCGCCGACGAGGACCTGACCGGACGCTCGTTCGCGGCACGCCGCTCCAACCTCGAACAGGTCATGCGCGACGTCGACCCACCCCTGCACCTGACGCCGGCGACCAACGATGCTGGCATCGCGGCCGGGTGGTTCGCCCGCTTCGAGGGTGCCGGCCTCGACGGCGTCATCGCCAAGGACATCCACGACCCCTACGCGCCGGGCAAGCGCACCCTGGTCAAGATCAAGCAGCAGCGCACCGCTGACGTCGTCGTCGCCGGCTTCCGCTGGCACAAGGATGGCGACGGCGTGGGATCGCTCATGCTGGGCCTGTGGGACGACAACGACGACCTGGTGCATGTCGGCGTCGCGTCCTCGTTCTCCGCCGACCGTCGCGAGCAGCTGATCGGGGAGCTCGCCGAATACCGCGTCGACCACGACGACGAGGTGGCCGACCATCCCTGGCTCACCGGCGACGGCACCGGCCGCACCCCGCGTGGCAAGCACCGCTGGAGCGGCGCGCGGGACACCTCATGGGAGCTGCTGCGATTGGGTCTGGTGGCCGAGGTCGCCTACGAGCAGCTCCAGGGTGATCGGTTCCGCCACAGCGCGCGGTTCCAGCGGTGGCGCCCCGACCGCGAGGTCGACTCCTGCCGGTTCGACCAGTTGGAGGTCCCACCCCCAGCCGAGCTGCGGGACCTGTTCGCCCTGGAGGGTTGACGCGGGACCACGGGCCCAGCGCCCGACCACGGGGCCAGCGCCCGACCACGGCCGACGAACCCCACCGAGCCCGAGAACCTGGGCCACATCCCAGGGAACGAGGCTCGAACCCCTCCTTGACACACCGAACCGGTGGAGACCTGGGCTGTATCCCAGGTCTCCACCGGTCGGACCGAGTTTCTCTATCAGGTCAGTCTGACAAGCCTAGGTCGACGGGAAGCAACACGGCGTCGACCACGTGGATCACGCCGTTACTCGCGGAGATGTTCGCCCGAGCTATCGTCGCCTCGCTCCCAACGGCGGTGATCGTCCCGGCGGGGTCAACCGAGAACGTCGCCCCATCGAACAGGGTGCTGTTGGTGCGGTCGTTCCGAGGAGGCACGACGCTGTTCGACGCACGCCGGCCCTCCATGACGTGGTAGAGCAGCACGTTGGCGACGGTCCCGTCACCGAGGAGGTCATCGATCGCGGCGAACGGGCCCTCTTCCTCCAGGATGCGAGGGTCGAGCGACGGCTTCACGGCTTCGACGAGACCCGCGAACGCCGCATCGGTCGGAGCGAAGACGGTGTACTGGTCGGTGCCGGCGAACACGCCGGTCAGGTTCGTGTACACGAGTGCGTCGAGGAGCAGCGTGAACTCTGCGTCCGGCTCGCCGCTCGCGGCTTCGACGACGATCTCAGCGATGGTCTGGTCCCCCGGAACGACGCC
>JAWLFE010000066.1:0-15257 GCA_041685735.1 Nitriliruptoraceae bacterium | reverse complement strand
CGAGGTGGAGATCGTTCATCTGGTGCAGCCGACGATGCACGGCAGCGAACTGCGGATCGTGCTCGAGGTGCCGGAGGGGTTCACGGTCGTCGAGCACGGGCCCGATGCCGTCGCAGCGGACGGCGAGGTGGTGTGGGACGGCCTGGTTTCGGGAACGGTGTCGCTCTCCGTGGTCCTCGCGGGCGATGCGGAGGGGCTGCGCGCTGGGGCGTAGGCGGGCGTGCGGCGCGCGTGGTACTCAGCCGTAGCCCTCGGCTTGCGGTCCGACGGGTGCTACGCTGTGATCGGTCGACCACGCTGTGCATTCGGGCTCGGGTGACGGGCCCGATGCGCCCGTCGGCGTGTGACCACCGAGCAGGGGAGTAGAGGGACATGAGCAGGATGCGACGCACGCTCGCGGTGCTGGTGACCGTGCTGTTGGTGGCAGGGGCGTTCGCATCGCCCGTGCTGGCGCAGACGGCGGTGGAGGACAACGAGCCCTACGGCGAGACTGAGCCCGAGGAGCCGGAAGAGCCCGAGGAGCCCGAGGAGCCGGAAGAGCCCGAGGAGCCCGAGGAGCCGGAAGAGCCCGAGGAGCCGGAAGAGCCCGAGGAGCCGGAGGAGCCTGAGTCGCCCGAGCAGCCCGAGCAGCCCGAGGAGCCCGAGAGCGAGATCGACGGCGGCGTCGTGGAGGACTCCGACGACGTGTTGTCCCAGCCCGAGGCTGAGGACACGACCACGGTGATGGGGGTCACGCTGCAGCGCACCGGCGCGAACTCGCTGCTGCTCGCCGCCATCGGGTTGCTGGTACTCGGGATCGGTGGGTTCCTGGTGGCACGCACCCGTCGCAGCACCTCGGAGGTATGACGCACCACGATCAAGGCCGCCGCCCGCACGGGTCGGCGGCCTTCGACGTGCCGGTGGCGTCGGTGGTCATCCCCGCCCACGACGAGGCCGCCGCGATCGTGCGCACGCTCACGGCGCTGCTGTCTGACGCTGCCGAGGGTGAGTTCGAGGTGGTCGTGGTGTGCAACGGCTGCACCGACGACACCGCCGCGAGGGCCCGGAGCGTCTCCGGGGTGATGGTCGAGGAGATCGCGACCCCATCGAAGATCGCGGCCCTTCGGCGTGGTGATGAGCTCGTCACCGGGTTCCCGCGCATCTACCTCGACGGGGACGTGGAACTGGCGACGGAGGCTGCCCGCGCGCTCGCGGCTGTGCTCGGTGAGGGCGAGGCGCTGGCGGCGGGCGTGCCCGGCAGGATCCGCACCGACGACGCCTCGCTGGGAGCACAGCTGTTCATGGAGTTCCGGCAGCGCCTGCCGGTCATGCAGGGCGGGATCATCGGTGCCGGCGTGTACGCCTTGTCGCAGCAGGGGAGGGGGCGGTTCGGGAGGTGGCCCGAGGTCAGCGGCGACGATCAGTTCGTGCTGCGGCTGTTCCATCCCGAGGAGCGCGTGACCGTCAGCGGACATCACACGGTGGTCGAGGCGCCCGCTGACCTGCGCACCATCGTGCGCCGGGGGTTGCGGGTCCGTCGCGGCAACCAGCAGCTGTCCCAGGGCGGAGAGGGGTATCGGCCGCTCCCACCGCCACCCGCGGGCGTGCGCGAGGCCTTCCGTGCGTCGCTGCGCAGTCCCCGGGGTGTCGCCTCGGCCGGCGCCTTCGTCGCCGTGACCCTCGCCATACGGGTGCTCGAACGTTTCGGTCGATCCGGTGACTGGTGACCGGTCGGTCATCGCCGGCGTTGGCGGCGGACGTGCTCCATGTAGGCCTCGATGACCGGCCGCGCGGGACCGTCGGCGACCAACCGCCCGTGGTCGAGCCACAGCACCCGTTGACAGACGTCCAGCACGCTGCGCATCGAATGTGACACGAGGAAGACGCAACCGGCCTGCTCGATGACCTCGCTGAGCCGCCGATCGCTGCGCTCCTTGAACGTCGCGTCCCCGACCGTCAGCGCCTCGTCGATCAGCAGGATGTCCGGCGTGGTCGCTGTGGCGATGGCGAACTGCAAGCGGGCACGCATCCCCGTGGAGAAGGCCCGCAGCGGCACGTCAGCGAACTCCTCGACCCCGGCGAAGGCGATGATGTCGTCCATCCGCTCGAGCAGGTCCGCCCGGGGGATGAGCAGCGATGCGCCGCCGAGCAGGACGTTCTCGCGGGCCGACAAGCTCGGTTCCAGGGCAGCGCGGACGTCGAGCAGGATCGGTGTCGAGCGCACCATGACCCGGCCGGCGGCGACCGGAACCAGGCCGCCGACCGCCCGCAGCAGCGTGCTCTTCCCAGAGCCGTTGTGGCCGATGACGCCGATCGATTCGCCGACGGCCGCGGTGAAGGAGATCCCACGCAGCGCGTTGATACGGCGCAGCTCCCGCTCGCGTCGTTCGCCGCTGAGCAGCCGGCGCAGGCTCCGCTGCCGCTCGACGTAGACGGCGTAGTCGACCTCGACCTCCTCCGCGCGGATCGCGGTGCCGGGATGGGGAGGCCGACGCTGCTCGGTGGTCGGCTCAGCCACTGGCGTACCGATCCTCGGCGGCGCGGAAGTAGATCGAACCCGTGAGGAGCAGGATGATGGCCCAGCCGAGGCCCGCGATCCACGGCCAGGCGTCGTAGGGGTAGCCGAGGAGGAGCTGTCGGTGCATCTCCAGCACGTTGTAGAGGGGGTTGAGCTGCAGGATGGTCCGCAACGGATCGTTGGTGATCAGGTCCGCGTTGATCGGGATGAGGACACCGGAGACGTACAGGCCGAGCCGGAGGACGAAGGGCAGGAGGTTGACCAGGTCGGGGAAGGTGAAGGTGAGCCTGGCGGCGTACATCGCCAGCCCCAGGTTGATGACCGCTTGCAGGAGCAGCGGGACGGGGAGGAGCAACCACCGCCAGGACGGCAGTTGCCCCATCGGGATGAGCGCCACGAGGAGGACGACGATCGCGTAGAGGTGGGTCGAGGTCTGCGCCACGATGACCCCGAAGGGCAGGATCGTGCGGGGGAACCGCAACGACTGGACCAGGCGTTGGCTGGTGATGAGCGAGGTCGCCCCGGTCTGCACCGCGCTGCGGGTGTAGCTGTAGGCGATCACCCCCACGGAGAGGAACGGCAGGTAGTCATCGACGCCGCGTCGCTCCTCGATGCCGAGCACGACCTCGAAGATGACGTAGTAGATCGCGATCAGCAGCAGGGGGTTCAGTAGGTACCAGACCCGCCCGAGGGAGGTGTGCTGGCTCCGGGCACGCAGCTGCCCGAGCGGGATGGTCAGCGCGAACTCACGGTACGACCAGAGCTGCCGCAGGTAGGCCCGCAGCCGTGGCTTGGCAGCGACGTCGAACAGTCCCGGGTCGTCGGTCGCGGTGTCACCCTCGGTGAAGCCGACCGGCTGCAGTTCGGCGGGCACCTCGGGCTCGCGCGCCGGTTCGGCCATGCGACTCTGGCTCCTCGTAGGGGGCGACGTAGGGGGCGACGATCGCGGAGGTGGCCCGGGAGGGCGCTCCGTCCGAGACGGCGGCACGCTACCCGCGCCATCACGGCCACCGGTGACCGCTGATCGGGCGGCTCCTAGGGCTGCTCGCAGGCGTCCTGACTGATGCCGCACCGCGCCGGCAGCTCGGCGCCGTCCTCCAACCAACGGTTGTCGACGAAGGTGTTGCCGGGGCGTGACAGGTCGACCGCGGAGTTGGTTGCGGCGCCGAGTACCGCCGGGAACCCGAACGAGCCGGTGAAGCGGTTGCCCTCGATGCGGATGTCCCGATGGTCACGGTAGTGACCCGTCGACAGGTGGCTGCGTCCACCGTAGATCCCCATGCCCTCGCCACGACCCACCACCAGGTTGTCCAGGATCGACACCCGCAGGTGTGCGCCGTGCTCCGCGTACAGCACGATGCCACCGGAGGAACCGGCGACGACCCGGTTCCGGGCGACCACGGTGTCACGGTTGCCGCCGGGCAGGCTGATCGACGTGCCGTGGGTCGATGCTCCGTCCGGGCTGTCAGCGGCGGTGAACAGTCGCTCCACGAGGTTCTCGGTGGCGCTGCTCCCCTTGGCGCGGAGCCGTATCCCGCTGCGAGTCAGCAGGATGTGGTTGCGGTGGGCCGTCACCTGGCCGCGGGCATCGATGGCTCGGGACCCGACGTTGTTGTTCCGGTAGGTGCCGTCGGGGTTGCGCAGGTGCCCGACCGCGGTGGGAGCCATCCGCACGGCATCGAACCGGCTGTGCTCGATCCTGGCGCCCGAGACGTCGGTCTCGACCCGGACACCGTCGGCCCCGTCGGGGTGGCGGATCTCCACGTCCCGCACCACGACGTCATCGTGGCGGATCACCACGCCCGCGTTCCCGCGATCGTGGACGGTGATCGCCAGGCCTTCGATCACCTGACCATCCCGTTCGCTGACGACGGGATCGCTCGCGCGCAGGTCACGACGCGGCGTCCTCAGGCCGACGACCTCGGCGGTGAGCTCAGCCCCGTGCCCGATGGCGCTCGTGACCGCAGCTGGAGCCGAGCGGAGTGGCTGTTCGGTCCGGTCCAGGAAGCGCACGACCAGGCTCGCGGCCTGTGCTCGCGTGACCGGGCGGTCCGGCTCCAACCGGCCGTCCGGTTGACCCTGGAGGTAGCCGAGCGTGGCCGCCCACGCCAACTCGTGCTCGAGGGGGTGGTCCGCCAGGTCGGGGTGCCGCTCACCGAGGAGGTCCATGGACAGCTGCGTCCCCGAGGTCAGTGCGATGGTCGTGGCGTCAAGTGTCTGGCGGTGCCATCCGTCGATCCGGACGAGGATGGCGGCCACCTGCGCGCGGCTGATCTGCCGGTTGGGTTCGTAGGTCGCCGACGTGGTGCCGTTGACCGCGCCCGCCGCGGCCAGGCGTTCGATGGCAGTGCCGTGCACGGAGCTCGCGGTGTCGGTGAAGCGAGCCTCCCGGTCGGTGTCGGGCAGCT
This sequence comes from Nitriliruptoraceae bacterium, assembly GCA_041685735.1. Classification (GTDB taxonomy): domain Bacteria; phylum Actinomycetota; class Nitriliruptoria; order Nitriliruptorales; family Nitriliruptoraceae; genus CSSed11-175R1. The sequence continues at coordinate 10,352 of JAWLFE010000066.1, read as the reverse complement.
CGAGTGCTCTGTCCAGCACCGTGGCCAGCTGCCCCCGGGTCAGCGATCGGTTCGGGTGGAACCTGCCGGAGTCGCCACCGATGAGCAGGTTGCGTCCCGCGAGGCGCTCGATCGCCGCGGTGTGCGATCCGTCGGGCGGGACATCGGTGAACGCACCTGCAGAGGATGGCTGTGGCAGTAGTGCCACGGTCAGGGCAACGACCGAGACGGCGATGACCAACGCTGCCATGCGGGGCACGACGACCCGGTGACTGCTGCTCATCTGGCCACACCCATCTCGCCCACGGTCAGTGTCTTCTTCGAGCATCGGCTCGCAAGCGCCTGACCTTTCGCAGGAGATCCGTGCACGCCTGCCGAGCGCACCGGAGTGCCTGGCAGGGCGCGCGTCGAGCCCCGTCCAGCGCCGGGATCGCGCGGTGTTGCGAGTAGTCTCCGCGGGAACCGACGGGAGACAGCTCGCAACGTGGCTTTTGAGTCTTCGCGCCGCGTTGCGGTCGTCGTGGTCGCCTACAACTCGTCGGAGGTCATCGGCGAACTCCTGCACTCGCTGCCAGGGGGGTACCCGGAGCGGGACGTACCGATCATCGTCGTCGACAACGGTTCCCGCGACGGCACGCGGGAACTCCTCTCCGCGCGCTCCGACGTCCGCCTGCTGGAGCAGGGCAACACCGGGTACGCCCACGGGGTCAACCGCGCGCTCGCGGCGGCCCCTGAAGGTCACGACGTGCTGGTGCTGAACCCCGACATCGTGGTCGGTTCCCGGGCCATCACGCGCCTGGCCGACGTCCTCGAGCGACACCCCGACGTCGGCGTGGTCGTGCCGGCGATCCGGGACGGGGCGGGTCGTCTGGCGCCGTCGCTGCGCCGGGAGCCCACCGTGCTACGGGTCCTGGCCGAGACCTTCCTCGGGGGCCGCTACGCGGGCCGTCTGGGGGAGCGGTGGACACCGGCGCCGACGGGTCTCCAGGACACCGCATGGGCGACCGGTGCGGCGATGCTGCTCCGGCGAGAGACCGTCGCTGCGATCGATGACCTCTCCGAGGCCTACTTCATGTACTCCGAGGAGACCGAGTACTGCCTCCGTGCACGCGATGCCGGATGGCGTGTCGTCTGCGATCCGTCAGCCGAGATGACCCACATCGGTGGTGACATGGCCACGAACGGGCACCTGTGGGCCCTCCGGGCGGTCAACCGCGTGCGGTTGCACGGTGCCCGGCACGGGCGTCTCCGGGCTGGGGCGATGCGGATCGCGTCGCTGCTGTTCGAGGCCCGTCGAGTGCTGAGCGGTTCACGCGTTTCGTGGACAGCGGTGGGCGCTCTGCTCCGGCCGGACCTCGACGCAGCGGCGGTGCGCCTGGTCCTTGCGGTCGGCGGGGATCCCACACCACTTCGCCACGGTTGAGACCGTCTTCGATCGAGTTCGCGGTCGATCAGTTGGACCGAGACCTCCTGATCGACACCGCTCGCCGTGTCAGCCGTCGCGGGGACTCGCCAGTCGTCGGGCTGCCGTGCGTAGAAGGTCCAGTGTCACCGGGGCCGCTTCGGACACCTCTCCCCGGCGGCCGCTGGTCTGATCTGTGAGCAGCGGCGGGAGGCGCTTGACCACGAGGATCGTGCCGGACCACGCCACGGCCTCGTGCAGCAGGGCCGTCTCGGCCACAGTCTTCGCGAGCGCGTACTCGATGAGGTCGTCGGGAGGATCGTCGATGAACGTGGTGGATGGCCAGACCGCCACCCCCGGGGCGCAGCCGCGCTCCTCCAGGCGGTCAACCAGATCGGTGAAGCCGTCGAGGTAGACATCGATGAAGCGGTCGAAGCTCTCTCGGTCGAAACGTCGGAGTCTACGGGTACCGATACGTGGACTGGCGAGATAGACCAGCCCATCGATCCGACCCGGCAACTGCTTCGTCACCGCGTCCACCTCGAGAGCGCGACCGTCCTCGATCCGGAGCGGGAGGGTGATGGCTGTACCGCCCGTCGCCGCGACCTCATCGGCGACACGGTCCGCATCCTCACGGCCACGGTGCCAGGTCAGCGTCACTTCCGCCCCGCCGGCCGCGAGCAGCTTGACCGCCGTCTCTCCCAGGCCGCGACTTCCACCGATCACCAGCCACTTCGTGCCGGCGAACTCGTTCGGATCTATCAGTCGCCGGAGCGAGGATGAGTCGGGTTGTTGCACCGTCTCGGGGCGCACGAACGCAGCCACTTGACCGGTAAGCGTCGGGGCTGAGACGCCGATCCTGATGGCGCTCAGCCCGGCATGGAAGCGCTGCACCTGCCAGGACAGAACGGGAGGTCCGGATCCTGCTCGGAACGTGACCTCCAAGCCAGTGAACAGTGAGCGTTCGCCTGGGCACTCCATGCCGACCAAGCGCGAGAGCGAGAGGAGTTCGTCGACCCCAGCCGGGCCGAGTTCCTGGCTGAGCTCGCCGAGGTGTCGATGTCGGAAGGCATCATGGGAGTTGACCGCGAGGGCCCCGTGAGCGTGTTCGAGGTCTTCCGCTGTCCACTTCCTCGGCACACTCGGGGCAGAGAAGGCCGACTGGCGGGGAGCGGCGATCGATGATCCTGCCTTCCCGCTGGGCATGACCTCGATCTCGGCGAGTAGCCGGTTGTCGAAGGTCACGCTCAGCAAAGCGCCCCCGCCGTGTTCGCCGCGCTCCAGCACCACCTCCTCATCGAGGAAGACAGGCTGGCGGAACCGCACGTTGAGGTGTCCCGGGGCTGCCCCGCCGTGCAGCACATGCTGGTTCAGGGCCCATGCCACCAGGTGTACACCATGGACGACAGGCGCACCGAACAGCAGCCGCCTGGCAGCCACGGGGTCGACATGTATCGGGTTGCAGTCACCGCTGGCCGCTGCGAAGTGCGTCTGATCATCGATCCGGAAGGTCCTGCGTCCGATCTCCAGGTTCGCCCCTTCCACTGCGTCGGCGGCTAGCCTGTCAGAGGCTCACAAGAATGTCGATCAGCAGGGGCCAGGCAGCGGTGCGCATCAGTGGCATCTGCCATGGAGATCGAGGAGTGGTGTGAGCGACGGAACCGATCCGTTGTCGATGGCAGCCGCGGCGCGTGATGCTGGCGACGTCCACAGCGCCCGACAGGCGCTCCGTGAGCTCGCCCTGCACGATGATCGGCTGCGTCGGTGGCTCGCCGGGAATCGGCTCCTCCGCGAGCTGCGAGGACCGGGGCCGGACAGCCTCCGCGTCACGCTGTTGGGAACATCCACGCTCGATCAGACCGCACAGGCGATCGAGCTAGCGGGCCTCGTCGCGAACCTTGATCTTCGCGTCGTCACACCGCCCTACGGTCAGTACGAGGCCGCTGCGTTGGACCCGGTCGGCGCGGCGTTCGATCCGCTCCCGGACGTCGTCGTGCTCCTGCCTGACCTTCGGGCCCGTGCCTTGCCGGCCTGGGAACCGGATCCGGAGCGTGCCGTGAAGGAGTGGGTACGTTCGACGACGTCGCTCTGGGAGACGATCCACGGCAGGGCCCCGGGAACGAGGATCCTGCAGGCCAACCTGGTCGCCCCCCCTGGCCACCCCGTTGGCACCCTCCAACGCGTCGATCCACGCGGGCGGGACCGCATCGTGCGCGCGATCAACGATCAGCTCGCGGAGCAGGCGAGTGGCCAGGTAGCGATGGTCGACGTCGCCGGTCTTGCCGCCCAGGTCGGGACCAACCGCTGGCACGATGACCGTTACTGGTTCCATGCCAAGCAGGCGGTCGGGCTGAGCGTGGTGCCGTTGCTCGCTCGTGAGGTGGTGAAGGTGCTGACAGCAGCGCTGGGGCGCAGTCGCAAGGTCGTGGTGACCGATCTCGACAACACCCTCTGGGGCGGCATCGTCGGCGAGGATGGCGTGGCAGGTCTGCGGCTTGGTGGGGATGCTGTCGGAGAAGCGCACCTCGCACTGCAGCATCACCTCCGAGATCTCAAGCAGCGAGGCGTCATCCTGGCGGTGTGCTCGAAGAACGATGCCGACCTTGCTCGACGTCCCTTCGAGGAGCGGAAGGACATGGTGCTGCGGCTGGAGGATCTCTCCGCGTTCGTGGCCAACTGGGAACCGAAGAGCCACAACCTGCCTCGCATCGCCCAGGATCTGGACCTCGGACTCGACGCGCTCGTCTTCCTCGATGACAACCCCGCCGAACGCGAGCAGGTACGGGTCGGATGCCCTGCCGTCGACGTGGTCGAGCTCCCGTCCGAGCCTGCTGGGTACGTTGATGCGCTCGATCGCTATCCCCTGCTCGACACCATCCGCGTGACCGAGGAGGACGCAGATCGGACCGCTCAGTACCGCGCGCGGGCGCAGGCCAAGGCGCTGGAACGCGACGCCGGGACGGTCGAGGACTTCCTCGCTGGACTACAGATGCGAGCGGAGATCCGCGCGTTCGACGATCTGACGCTGCCGCGGGTCGTGCAACTGATCGGCAAGACGAACCAGTGGAATCTCACGACACGGCGCCATGATGCAGCTGCCGTCAAGGAGATGCTCGAGGATCCGGCCACCGTGACCCGGAGTGCGCGACTGGAGGATCGCTTCGGCGACCACGGACTGGTCGCGGTCGGCATCGCACGGATCGAGGGCGATCAGGCGACGCTCGACACGCTGCTCATGAGTTGCAGGGTCATCGGTCGACACCTGGAGCACACGCTCCTCGCGGAGATCGCTGCAGCGGTTGCTGCGAAGGGAGTGACGAGGTTGGTCGGCGAGTACCTCACAACCGAGCGCAATGGCCTGGTCGCAGAGGTCTTCCCCTCGCTGGGATTCACGCCCGCCGGGAAGTGTGACGCCGGCACACGTTGGGTCATCGATGTCGACGCTGCCTGCCGTTTGGCGACGCCACACATCGGACTCGTCGGGGCGTAGGACCCTTAAGTGGATGAGGCAGGTCGGATCGCTGGGCCGCCTACACAAGTCTCCCCGTAGGTAGCATCCCGCATCATCAGAGAGGTAGCGAACCATGGACGATATTCATGAACGGCTCGTGCCTATCTTCCGTGAAGCCATCGGCGAACACGTTGAGTTGCACGACGAGTTGACTGCGGATGCGACGGATGGGTGGGATTCTCTGGCGCATGTGAACCTCATGTTCGCGATCGAGGAAGACTTCGGGATCCGCTTCGGGCAGGATGAGATGGTGGACCTTCGGGACGTCGGCGAGTTGAAGGAACTCATCGCCAGGAAGGTCAACGGCGGTGCCCGCTGACCACTGGCCGGCGCCCGGGGAATTCCCAGAGGGTGTGACGCCACCCTCCGTGCCCCAGCCACACGGCTTCGGCACGTTCCTGTCCTTGGTCCGTGAGGATTTCGAGGTGAACGGTCGCGACTGGCGCATGCCGGGCGTCCGCGCGATGTTCGTGTATCGGCTCGGCAACTATCGGTTGGGCATGCGGGCGTCGTTGGCGCGGAAGTTGCTCAGCGTCGTCTATCGGTTCCTGTACCGCCTGGTGCGCAACCATTACGGCATCGAACTCCAGGGCACGGCATGGGTGGGACGCAGGGTCCGGCTCATCCATCAGCATGGGATCGTGATCCACGGCTTCACGATCATCGGGGATGACTGTTGGATCCGTCAGGGCGTGACTCTCGGCGGAGGCGTGGACTGGGCGCGGGACGACCATCCCACACTCGGTAAGGATGTCAGGATCGGTGCTGGGGCCGTCCTGATGGGACGATTCACGGTTGGTGATGCTGCTCGGATCGGACCGAACGCGGTGGTGTCTAGGCGAGTCGCTCCGTCAGCGCTCGTCATGGCGCCGCCCGCACGTGCGATGCACCGATGACGGACTACCACTGCCGATGAGTTCGAGTTCAGAGGACACTACTGTGCACGTGCGCACCATCGCCGACATGAACGCGGCCATCGTGAAGAATCTGCATCGGATCCCTCCCGATGTCGATCTCGTGGTGGGCATCCCCCGAAGTGGACTCTTGTCGGCGAACATGGTCGCACTGCATCTCAACCTGCCCCTCACGGACCTGGATGGCTTCCTGGAAGGCCGAGTCTTCAAGACTGGTAAGCGACCACTGAGGAAGTCCGCAGCACCGTCGATCGTCGACGAACCCTTGAACGTTCTCGTCATCGATGATGTCGTGTCGGTTGGTACGGAGATGGATCGCGTGAGACAGATTGTGGAGCACGATCTCCCAGATCACCACTACTGCTACCTAGCTGTCTTCGGATTCCCAGGACGTCCTGGCCGGGCTGACCTCATCTTGGAAGAGGTGCCACGGCCGATGGTGTTCGAGTGGTCATTCCTGCACAGCACCGCACTTGACCGGGTATGCCTCGATATCGACGGCATCCTCTGCGTCGATCCAACCCCTGAACAGGACGATGGTGGCGATGGGTATCGCCGCTTCCTCGATGAAGCCCTTCCGCTCTTCCTGCCGACTGCTACCGCTCGCGCACTTGTCACCTCGCGTCCTGAATCTGCCCGGGCTGCGACTATGGCCTGGCTCGAACGTCATGGCGTCACGTATCGGGAACTGCACATGATGCCTGATCTTCCGCCTGGTGTGAAGCGCAGGCAGGCAGACGTGGCTTCGTTCAAGGCCCGTGTCTACGGTAGAACCGATGCGTTCCTCTTCGTCGAATCCAACCCCGGCTTGGCGGACATGATCGCCCAAGAGGCCGGAAAGCCAGTGCTCGCACTCACCAACAACTCGGTCAAGAAGCCGAGTTTCATCGTCAAGGCTCGTTTGCGATGGCAGTCGGTCTTGTGGTGGGTACGTCGGCTGCGTCGCGCGCCGAAGAAGCTCCTGAGCTTGGCGCGGCAGGAGCGAGATTCCGATGCCCAGTGAGCCTCAACGCAGAGCGTGGGTCATCGCTCCGCAGGTCGGTGTGGATAGCCAGGTGTGGCTCTGGCGACAGATCCTAGGCCTGCGTCGTCACCGGCCGACGGTCATCACGGGGGAGTGGAGGAACCGTGACACGTTCCCACTCAGCGGGATTCCGTACCATGAGGTTCCCGCGATCCGACGCAGCGAAGTCGTGTGGCGCCGATGGCTCGGTCGTGCTCGCCGTGTGGCACATCAGAACTTCCTGGCAATCGGTGAAGTGGATCTCCGGAAGATCCTGACGATCGCTGAAGCTGAGCCACCGGACGTGATCTTGGCGCAGTTCGGTCACACTGCGCTGCGCATGCTGCCGGTCGCTGAGTCACTGGGCGTGCCACTGATCGCACATTTCCATGGTCTGGATCTCTCCTCAAGCCTACGGAATAGGTGGTACCGGTGGAGTCTTCGCCGTCATGCAGGCCGTTTCGCGGGAGCAGTCGTCGTTGGATCACATCAGGTGGACCGTGTCATCGACGTCGGTGTGCGACCCGACAGGGTCCGGCTCATCCCCTGCGGAGTCCCGACGACCGAGCTTCCCTACCGTCAACATGAGCCCGAAGGTCCGATCCGCTTTCTGACCGTCGGACGCCTCGAAGCCTGGAAGGGGATCCACGTCGCGATCGAAGCGCTGCGGATCCTCCGCAGCGAAGGCGTGGTCGCGTTCATGGACATCGTCGGCGACGGTTCGCAGTTGGAGGTGCTGCGCGCGCAATCTGACGCGGCTGGTCTCAGCGATAGGATCACGTTCTGGGGCTCGAGAACACCGGATCAGGTCCGCTCGCACCTGCGCGCCTCGCACGTGCTGCTACAGCCTTCACTGACTCTGAACGGCTGGGATGAGGGGTTCGGGATCTCCGTGACCGAAGCGGCAGCCACGGGACTTCCGGTTGTTGTCAGTCGGAGTGGTGGGCTGGTTGACCAGGTCGACGATGGGGTCACCGGTTTTCTCTGCCCCGAAGGGGACGCGCGAGCTTTCGCCGATCGCATGAACAGACTCTGTGACGATGCGAGTCTCAGGCAGCGTCTGGGGCTTGCTGCTCGACGGCAGGCTGAGCAGAAGTTCGATACAGCTCGCCTCATCGCTCAACTGGAGGATTTTCTCGACACGACCGCTGAGTGAGCGGGACAGGAGACCGGTGAGGTCCTGTACGGGAGGTGATCTCCCTCACCGCGAACTCCGCTACGCAAGGCCCTGCCGGATGCGAGCTTTGCCATGTCGGGCGAGACGGACCAGCGGCCACGCTCGCGCCCACCGTCGGGTCTTACGCACGGTTGCGGCATGCTCCTCCGGGGCACCCTCTTGGAAGCGCTGACGGATCAGGCTGAAGGCCTGCCGACCCTCGCCTTGCCGGGCCAGCCGCCTGGCCTCCCAGACGGCGTGCCACTCGATGAAACGACGGAGCGTCTCTTGGTGCGAGGGGGGACACTCAGCTATCAGCTCATCACCGTGACGGATGTGGGGCGAGATCGGGTACGGGGTCGTGCGGCCCTCCGCGAGTTCGCTGCCTTCGATGTTCCGCCAGAAGTGTGGTTCGAGGATCCGGAAGACGGGGTGCTGCATGATGATACGGAGGAAGAGGTACGAGTCCTCTGCATAGGTGCAGTACGACCGGTCATAGAACCCCCCGAACGACTCGAACGTCGCTCGTCGGATCATGACCGCACTCGGGGTGAAGAACGCCGTAGCTGCCCGCAGGAGCGCCGGCTCGATGCCCGTCGGACATTTCCACACGCCCGCTTCGATCCCCGGCGCGACACCGTGAGCAGCCCGATTCTCCCAAGACCCGCGGTAGGCGGTGGTCGCGACCATGGCGCAATCGGGGTGCTCGTGCAACGCGCGAAGGGTGGTCTCGAGGAACCCAGGTAGCCAGCGGTCATCGGCGTCTGGGAAGGCCAGGAAAGGCGCATCACCGAGGCTCGCTCCGTAGTTCCTGGCGGGACCCGGCCCGGCGTTGGTCTGGCTGACCAGACGGATCCGTTCATCCCCCAGGTACTGGCGTACGATTTCGGTGGAACGGTCATTCGAGCCGTCGTCGACGACGCTCAGGCGCCAGTTTCCGTGTGTCTGGGCCCGGATCGAGTCGATTGTCCCCGCTATCCACCCTTCCTTGTTGTAGAGCGGAACGACGATGTCGACCGGGAGATCGACAGTCTCGTCTTTCGTTCCCGAGTGCATGGAATTCCTCTCGGACCTGACCGCGACAAGCACGGCGGCGGCGTCGTACACGTCAGTTAGTCTAACGGCAACCTCGCCTTAGCCTTTAGCCTTTGTCTGAACCGGTCGTCCTACGGAGCTGCCGAAGTAGGCCATCCGCGGAACGGAGTTGCCGAAGCCCGTTCGAGGCATCCCTTGCTCAGCTAGCCTCCGGGTGCCGAGGTGCCGGCGGGTCGCCCAACGGCCCCTGCTTCGGGCCGGACCTCAGGATGGGGTCGGCCCGATGAGGGGCGGGTCGGCTTCCGGGTTGACGCCCAGTCGACGGAGCCACGATGAGACCATTCAGAGTGTTGAGCAGGACACTCGCCCTGCTCGGTCCGGAGCGGCGTTGGCGTTGGGTGGCACTGGTCCTGATGGCCTTGACCGTCGCCGGTCTCGAGGCGGTCGGCGCGCTCCTGATCTACACCTTGATGAGTCTCGTTGGCGGTCCGGGAAGCGCCGTCACACTACCGCTGGTTGGCGATCTGACCGACGTGTTCCCCCGCACGAGTCGGGAGACCTTGCTCGTCTCCGTCGCCTTAGCCGTCGCCGGGTTCTTCGTGATACGAGGTGTCGTGATCGTCGGCCAGGCCTACGTCCAGGCCAGGCTGGTCAACAACGCAGCAGCGAACCTGTCCGGCCACCTCGTCCGCGGCTACCTAGCGATGCCGTATCTGCTCCACACCCAGCGCAACTCCGCGGAACTGGTCCGCAACTCGGTCGTGTCGGTGAATGCCCTCACGGGACAGGTGGTCCTCCCCCTCGCCAAGATCATCGCCGAGTCCGTTGTCGCGGTCGCCCTCTTCGCTGTTCTCTTCTGGACGTCGCCTCTCGCCACGCTCCTCGCCCTACTGGTTTTCGCGCCACTAATCTGGATCCTGCTGCGAGTCATCCAACCGTTGCTGAAGAAGCTCGGTCGCAGGGCCCAGACCGCGAAGTCCGAGAGCCTCAAGGCCGTGCAGCAAGCTCTGGGTGGCGTCAGGGACATCAAGCTTCTGGGACGAGAAGCTCACTTCGCCCGGGTCTTCTTGGATCAGCGCCGCGAGTACGCGAAGACCGCATATGTCCGTCAAGCACTCATCGACCTCCCCCGCGCCTTGATCGAAACGACGCTGGTCTTGACCATCGTGGCCGTGTTCGTCATCGCCGTCATCAGAGATGGGGGGACCGAAGGATTGCTCTCCACTTTGGGCGTGTTCGCTTACGCCGGTCTACGGCTCCAACCGTCCCTACGCGGGGTCGTTCAAGCCCTGAACGAGATGAAGTTCGGGGCTGCGGTCCTCGACGACCTGGAAGAGGACCGCGGACAGGTT
>JAWLFE010000196.1:0-3700 GCA_041685735.1 Nitriliruptoraceae bacterium | reverse complement strand
CTAACGGCGTCCCAGCTCAGCGTTGGACGTGACGCAGTGAGGCGAGTGCGCCGCCGAGTGCGATCACCGCTCCGGTGAGGACCACGAAGCAGCCGACCGCGACGTCGACGGTCAGGGCGAGTTCGATCCCGACCGGGAGTTCCTCGCGCAGTGCCACCAGATCGCCGCCACCGTGGCGGGACATGCTCGTCGTCGATGGTCGGACCACCACGGCGCCCACGGCGATCGCGCCGGTGGCGATCGCGCCGAGGACGATGGCCGTGCGCGCACCCGGTGGCGGGCGGTCGATCCCGAGTGCCACGCCGAGCACGGCCACGGTCAAGCCGAGGGCCAGCGTCCAGCCGCCCCAGGCGAGGTCGGGCACGCCACGGACGACCGCGGCCGCCCGCTCGGCGTCCGCACCGAGCATCCTGACGGTGGCCACGAGCTCGTACCACGGCAGCACCGACCCGATCGCCGTCAGGGTCCCGCCGACGGCCGCGACGAGTCCGGCCCTGCCCTGACCGAACAGCATCAGTCTGGCTGTGAGAGCGGCATCTCCCCGCACCGATACCTCCTCGTCGCGCGGTGGACGTTACTGCGTCCGGTGCCCTCGGTGACGCGTGCCGCAGCCCCGGCGCGGACACCCTCGGGGGCCGCGTCGTCGATCGGACGCTGCCGGGTCCCGGAGCCATCCCGCTACGCTCGGACGCAGTCACCGGTCCGCGTTCCTCGCGACCGTCGCCGTCCGACGGACGTGGCGTCGGTTCGCGCAGCCGACCCGGCGGTGTGCCCCATCCGACCATCGTCCTCGAGCCGGGAGCCAGTCCGCCGTGCCATCCCGGTCGTCGCGCGCCCGCATCGCGGTGCTGGTCTCCGGATCGGGTTCCAACCTCCAGGCGCTACTCGATCACCTCGCGGCCCAGGTCGACCCCGTCGGCGAGGTCGTCGTCGTCGGCTCGGACCGCGCGGATGCCGGGGGGCTCGAGCGCGCCCGGTCCGCCGGGATCGCCACGGTGACGCGCCCGCTGGATCCCGGTGACGAGCGTGACGCCTGGGAGGCGCGGCTCCGTGCCGACCTCGCCGCACACGAGGTACACGTGGTCGTGCTCGCCGGCTTCATGCGCATCCTGTCGGAGGCGTTCCTCCACGGCTGGCCGGACGCCGTCGTGAACGTGCACCCGTCGCTGCTGCCGGCCTTCCGCGGCGCGCACGCCGTGCGCGACGCGCTGGCCGAAGGCGTCAAACTGACCGGCGCGACGGTGCATCTGGTCGACGAGAAGATCGATCACGGCCCCATCATCGCCCAGCAGGCCGTCCCGGTCCTGCCCGACGACGACGAGGCCGCGCTGCACCGGCGGATCCAGGTGGTCGAGCACGAGCTGCTGCCTCGATGTGTCGAGTGGTTGTGCGCCGGTCGGCTCGTCGTCGAGGGCCGTCGTGTGCGGGTCGTCGACCAGGTCAGCGCACCCCCGACCACACATGATCCCGAGATCGACCGGAGCGAGTCTTGAGCACGTCACCCGTCACCCCCGTCCGCCGCGCCCTGGTCAGCTGCTTCGACAAGACCGGCATCGCCGAGTTCGGTGCGGCGTTGGCCGCGCGCGGGGTCGAGCTGGTGTCGACCGGCTCGACCGCCGGGGTCCTGCGCGACGCCGGCGTGGCGGTCACCGAGGTGGCCGAGCTGACCGGTTTCCCCGAATGCCTCGACGGTCGGGTCAAGACCCTGCACCCCGCGGTCCATGCCGGGATCCTGGCCGACCGCACGGATCCGGCGCACGTGGCCGAACTCCAGGAGCTCGGGATCGCACCGATCGACCTCGTGGTCGGCAACCTGTATCCGTTCCAGGACACCGTGTCCTCCGGCGCGCCCGACGCGGACGTCGTCGAGATGATCGACATCGGGGGACCCACGATGCTGCGGGCGGCGGCCAAGAACCACGGCTCCGTCGGTGTCCTGGTCGATCCCGATGATCACGCCGCGCTGCTCGACGAGCTCGACCAGCACGGGGGGCTCGGCGCGACGATGCGCCGACAGCTCGCCGCCCGGGCGTTCGCGCACACCGCGGCCTACGACGCGGCGGTCGCCGGCTGGTTCACGGCTGCCGAGCCGTTGCCCGAGCAGCTCGCCGTGACCCTGACCCGCCGCGAGGTCCTGCGCTACGGCGAGAACCCCCACCAGGCGGCCGCGCTCTACGCGGACCCGGCGAGCACCGGGGTGGCCGATGCGGTCCAGATGCACGGCAAGGCACTGTCCTACAACAACCTGATCGATGCCGACGCGGCCTGGCAGCTGGCGGTGGAGCCCGACGAGCCGTGCGTCGCCATCATCAAGCACACGAACCCGGCGGGTTACGCGCTCGCCGCGGACCTGGAGTCCGCCTACGTGCGTGCCCTGGAAGGTGATCCGGTCAGTGCCTTCGGCGGGATCGTGGCGACCAACCGCATCGTGGACGGGGCCACCGCTCGTCAGATCGTGGAGATCTTCACCGAGGTCGTCGTCGCGCCGGGCTATGACGCGGAGGCGTTGGAGGTGCTGACCACCAAGGCCAACCTGCGGGTGCTCAGCATGCCGGATGCCTCACGACCGCCGGTGACCCGCACGTTGCGCACGATCGGCGGTGGCGTGCTGGTCCAACAACTGGATGCGGCCAGCGAACCGTTCGACGACTGGCGGGTGGTCACGCGTTCCCGACCGACCGAGCAACAGCTCGCCGACCTGCGGTTCGCGTGGCTCGCCGCGAAGCACACCAAGTCGAACGCGATCGTGCTCGCGAAGGCCGGACAGCTCGTCGGCGTCGGGGCGGGCCAGATGAGTCGCGTCGACAGCGTCCGGCTCGCGGTGGAGCGCTCCGGCGAACGCCACGTGGCCGCGGTGCTCGCCAGCGACGCGTTCTTCCCGTTCCGGGACGGGCCGGACGCCGCGGCCGCTGCCGGTATCGCCGCGATCGTGCAGCCCGGAGGGTCCGTGCGCGACGACGAGGTCATCGCCGCCGCCGACGAGCACGGCATCGCCATGGTCTTCACCGGACGCCGCCACTTCCGTCACTGATCACCGTCACTGAACACCGAGCCCAGGAGGTTCGCCCGTGAGCGCGACCATCATCGACGGCAAGGCCCTCGCGGCCGAGGTCCGTGAGCGCATCGCCGCCGAGGTGGCGCAACTCGGCGCCGAGCACGGTGTGGTCCCCGGGTTGGCCGCGGTCATCGTCGGCGACGACCCCGCCTCGCAGGTCTACGTCGGCATGAAGCACCGGGCGAGCGAAGCGGCCGGGATGATCTCCCGCCAGCACGTGCTGCCCGCCGACACGACCCAGGCCGATCTCGAGGCGCTCGTCGCGGACCTCAACGACGACGACGCGATCGACGGCATCCTCGTCCAACTGCCGTTGCCCGACCACCTCGACCCCCGACCGGTGCAGGAACTGATCGCGCCGTCGAAGGACGTCGACGCACTCAACCCCTACACGGCCGGGCGGCTGGCGGTCGGCGACCCCACGTTCCTGTCGTGCACGCCCTACGGCGTGTTGGAGATGCTCGCGCACACCGGGGTGGAGACCGCCGGTGCCAACATCGTGGTCGTGGGTCGCTCGAACCTGGTGGGTCGCCCGTTGTCGGTCATGCTCACGCTGAAGGGGCGGGACGCGACCGTGACCCTGGCCCACTCGCGCACCAGGGACCTCGCCGCGGTCTGCCGTCGCGCGGACGTGGTGATCGCGGC